>NZ_PDCP01000018.1 GCF_002553505.1 Mycolicibacterium agri
CATAATCCAGGGATAAGCCTTCAGATACACAACAACCTCCAACAAGGTGGCTGTTGCAATCACCCCCAGAAATCGCCTGGGCTTTTGCGGGCATTAGCGTCTGCTCGCGCAGGGAAAGGTGGCGCGGGAAAGGTGCCAAGGCGCGCAGAGAAGGTGTCCACAAACCAGGAGGTCATGCGTTGAGGACGGCGGCGGGCCGGTCCTCGGGGACGCTGATGACGGAATCTCTCGGGCGTAACCACTGCGGCAACCAGGCCGGCGGGCGGTCGGGGGCGCGGTCGAACAGCCCGCCCGACGGGTCGTCGAGCCTGCCTCTGTTGCGCACCAGGTCGAGCTCCGGCCGGTAGATCTGGCGAATCACCAACGCGCACAAAGTGATGACCGCGATATCGCGCAGCAGCACGGTTGTCGTGAACCACTGCTCGGGCAGGCCCTTGTTCTCCTCGCCGTACAAGAACAGCATCCGCGGAATCCACACCAGCGCATCGATTGTCATCCACGCCAACAGGATTCGTCGGTGCGGCAGCGCCAGCACCGCCAGCGGCACCAGCCACAGCGAGAACTGCGGGCTCCACACCTTGTTCGTCAACAGGAACAGCGCGACGACCAGAAACGCCACCTGCGCGAGCCGGGGCCGTCGCGGCGCCGTCAGCACAATGTAAGCCACTCCCGCACAACACAATACGAACAGCACCATCACGACGGTGTTCAGGATGGTTGGCGGCTCCCAAAGGCCGAGATTGGTGTCGAAACCCCGCCAGCCGGTATACGACTTCACCACGTTGTACAACGAGTCCATGTCGTCGCCGCGACGGGCGTTGAGCCGGAAGAACTCCGACCACCCGCGCGGGAACATCACCATGATCGGCAGGTTCACCACCAGCCACGCCACGAACGCCGCCAGGGCCGTCTTGCCGACCTCGCGCAGCCGTCCCGCGCGCAATCCGAGCAGCGCCAGCGGGATCAACAGCAGGATCGGATACAGCTTGGCCGCCACACCCAAGCCGATCAGCGCACCCGCTAGCACCGGTTTTCGCCGCGCCCACGCCAGAATCGCGCCGGTGGCCAAAGCCGTTGCCAGCGCGTCGAAATTGGTGAAGATCTGAAAGATCAGGATCGGCGAACCGGCCACCAGTGCGGCATCCCAGATGCGCCGGCCTGCGAGTTGCGACGTCGCCCACACGGTGGCCAACCACGCCAACGCCAGACCGAAGGCGGAGATGTTGAAGAACATCACGACTTCCGCGATCGACGGGATCGGCACCAGCTTGCTCAACGCCGAGTAGCTCTTCGCCAACGACATCGACAAGTACTGGTAGAGGCCGGTGATGACCGGATACTCCATGTACCGCACGGCGGGATTGCCGTCGAACTGCTTCTGCGGCCTGCCTTGGCTGTCGGTCTCGATCCAGCTCGACTTGTACGGGAACTTGCCGAGGTTCAAAAGCTCAGCGGTGTAGAGCGGAACGGTGTCGGAGTAGCAGAGCTCGTAGTAGGCCCGCTGGTTCTGCCAGTTGGCGACCTTCTGGTCCGCGGTGCCCGTCCCAGTGGTCACCAGACACGCGGCCTTGGATGAGTAGCCCAACGCGAGAAACACCACCGCGATCAAAAACATCGCGCGCAGCGGTGTGAAGAAGCGCGCGCGGCCGATCAACGCGTGCCTGCCGACGGGCCCGCCGATCACCTGCGACAGCGCGGCGCCCAAAGTGTCGGTGCGGCTGGGCAGGTCGCGGTCGTCGGCGCTGCGCAGATCCGCCGCCAACGGCTGCGGCGACACCACGGAGCGGCTCGCCTCGCGCGCCGCTCCGTGGGTGTGTTCGGTGTCGCCGCTATCGGTCACGGGGGTGGCGGTGGGAACGGCGGTTGCGGACCGGGTGCCGGAGCCGGCAGGCCCGGTGCCACGGGCTGCCCCGGCAGGCCGGGTTGTTCAGCAGGTACCTGTTGTTCCGGCCCGGCCGGCGACCCGAACGGTCCGGGCGATGCCGGCTGACCAGGCGGCCCGACGGGCACCGTCGTCGGCGGCCCGAACGGAATGGTGATACCGGGTGCGACCTCGATCGTCGGCTGGATCACCGTCTCCGACGGCGTGGTGGTCGTCGGGGGAGGCGGCGGCGCAGGCGGACCCGCATACCCGCCGATCTCGGCCGGCTTCGGGAACGATTCCTTCTCCGTGCCCTCAAGCGCGCCGTCCATCGTCTGCTTCCAGATGTCCGACGGCAGGCCCGACCCATAGATCGGCGACCCCCACTTGTTCTCCAGCGGCTTGGTGCCGTCGACGGTGCCGACCCAGACCGCCGTCGACAACGACGGGGTGAAGCCCACCATCCAGGCGTCGCGGTTGTCGCCGGTGTCGCCGAGCTGATTGGTGCCGGTCTTGGCCGCCGACGGACGTCCGCCCGCCAGCGCGTGGCCGTTCGAGTACGCGGCGATCGGCTGCATCGCGGCGGTGACATTGTCGGCGACGGCCTTGTCGATGCGCTGCTCGCCGGAGTTGTCCTCGTTGGCCGCGTCGAACAGCACCTGGCCGTCGGCGTTGACCACCTTCTGCACGAAGTGCGGCCTGCGGTAGACACCCGATGCGGCAAGCGTCGCGTACGCAGAGGCCATGTCGATCACCCGAGATTGATACTGGCCCAACACGATTCCGTTGTTCGGCGGACCGCCCTTACCGTCTTCAGACAGGGTGTGCTCGACACCGGGGAAGCTCTCGGCGATGCCGGCCTTGTGAGCCGCCTCGGCGACATCGGACGGCCCGTTCTTCAGCTTCAGCATCAGCCGGTAGTAGCTGGTGTTCAGTGACCGCTTCAACGCCTCGGCGATGTTGCACGTGCCGCAGCTGTTGCCCTCGACGTTGGTGATCTTGATGCCGTTGACTTCCAGCGGGGAGCTGTCGACCTGATAGCCCAGCCCGATGCCCTGCTCGAGCGCGGCCACCAACGCGAAGACCTTGAACGCCGAGCCCGTCGGCAACCCGGCCTGGGCGAAGTCGAAGCCCTGCGCGTCGCTGCCGCCGTAGTAGGCCTTCACGCCGCCGGTTTTCGGGTCGATCGACACCACCGCCGCGCGCATGTCGGGATCCTGGCCGTCGAGCGCCTCGTTGACGGCCTCCTCCGCGGCGGCTTGGGCCTTCGGGTCGATCGTCGTGGTCACCTGCAGGCCCTCGGTGTTCAGCGTCTGCTCGCTGATGTCGAACAGGTCGAGCAGTTCCTTCTGCACCTGACGTTCGATCAGCCCGTTCGGGCCCGTCGTCTGGTTCTGGTTTCTGGCCAGATCCGGCGGCACGGTCTGCGGGAACTGTTGCTTGGCGCGGTCTTCCGGCGACAACGCGCCGATCTCGACCATGCCGTCGAGCACCCAGTTCCACCGCGCCAACGCGCCGTCGGGGTTGACCGCGGGGTCCAACGCGGAGGGCTGCTGGATCAGCGCGGCCAGCAGCGCGCCGTCGGCAACGGTGAGATCCTCGACCGGCTTGTCGAAGTACGCCCTGGACGCGGCGGCCACGCCATAGGTGCCGCGCCCGAAGTAGATGATGTTCAGATACGACTGCAGTACTTGGTCTTTGGACCACTCGCCGGACATCTTCGTCGAGATGACCAGCTCCTTGGCCTTGCGGATCAGGCCACCCACACCGGACCGTTGCGAACCCACTAACGCGTTCTTGACGTACTGCTGGGTGATGGTCGAGCCGCCCTGCACGTCACCGCCGAAGATGTTGTTCTTGGCCGCGCGGGCGAACCCGGTGAACGAGAAGCCGGGGTTGGAATAGAAGTCGCGGTCTTCGGCGGCCATCACCGCGTCACGCACGTGCACCGGGATCTGGTCGATGTTGACGTCGACGCGGTTGCCTTCCGGCGGAACGATTTTCGCCAGTTCGCTGCCGTCGCTGGCCAGGATCGTCGACACCTGGTTGGTGCGGATATCGCCCGGTTTGGGCACGTCGACGATCATGTAGGCCATGCCGAAGGTGATCATCGGCAGCATGATCAGCACCGCCAGCGTCACGTAGAGCCCGCGGCGCACCCACTTCCAGTTGATCTGCTCCATCGCGGGCAGCCGGCGCGGCGGTTGGCCACCGCCACCGCCGCCACCGCCCGTGCGGCGCGGCGGCTTGGGCGGTCCCGGTGGTGATGGCGGCTTGGCCGTCGGCCTGCCGTCCAGCGCCGCCTTGACCGCCTCGATCGGGTCGCGCAGTGGCTCGGTGTCGTCGCGGACTGGCGGGATGACGGCCGTGCGGCGGTCGTCGAAGTGCGCGGGCCGACGGGACTGGGCAGGCCGGTTGGTCTGCCGAGGCGGGGGCGGAGGCGGGCCCGAACCATCAGCTCTCTGTCCTGGACGGACATCGTTGGCTGACCGGTTCTGGCGCCCTTCGCTATTCACTGGCCGTCCGCGCGCCGTTGCGCGCGGCCCGGGTCGTACGTGATCCGCGGGACGGGCCTGACGGCCGGACCGCGCCGAGCACGTACGACTTCACCAAGTGATTCCAGCTGCAGGTGCGGCATACCTCCACCACGTGTACGGAGAACTCGTCGTAACGGGACGCCAACATCACCAGCTCTTCGGCAGTCCGCGCTGAACCGGATACCGCGCCGAGGTGATCGCCAAACACCCACGACACCAAAGTCAGCTGTTCCTTGCGGCAGATCGGGCACATCACCGAACTCGGCTTGCCATGGAACTTCGCGGCGCGCAGCAGGTAGGGATTGGCGTCGCAGACCTCCGAGACGCCGGTGCGTCCCGAATACACCTCGGCCAGCAGGGACCGCCGCCGAAGCGCGTAATCCACCACCTGTCGCTGCAGTCGCACGTTGACCAGAGTACGTCGGCTACACGACCGCGGAGGCGTGACCGTGTCGGCGGGGCCGCCGTGGCGCGGTCTCGATGCAGCCTCGGCGGGGTCTCGATGCAGCCTCGGTGGTCCAGGACGGGCGCGTTGACATCGGTCGATGCGGGGTCGCTCATAGAATCACCGACATGGCTGACTCCCGGGCGGCCATCCACATCAACGGCGAGCGCGTCGCGATGACGGTGCTCTTGGAGCGCTGGGAGAGGCCAGGGGCGACGGGCTCCGACGCGGACTGGATCGCCGCCTTCGCCGAGCTCACCGCGGGAAACTTCAGCGGCCGACGTGCGGTCAGCCTGCGCCGCGACGAGCTGGTCGGCTTCCGTGATCGACTCGCCGACGTGCTCGCGTCGCTGTCCGGTGAGGCGACACTCGAGCACATCGAGGGCGCGCTCGGGGTGCGGGTCTTGTTGAACCAGGGCCGCGGCCAGCTGTCGCTGTATCTGCGCGAGGAACTCGGCCCCTGCCTTTCGGTCGACGACACGTGGACCGATCAGTCGTATCTGGCCGACACGCTGCGGGAGTTGGACGCGGCCTTGACCGAATTCGGCCCACGCGGCGCGTAGCAATCACGCACCACCGCATGCCCGCCCGCCTACGATCTCGTCGTGGCCACGCGGCAGGGACCCGGCACCCGGGCGAGAGATGCCGACCGCACCGCCGTCTGCCAGCTACTCGACAGCGCCTTTGCCGAGGGTCAGTTGTCGGTGGAAGAACATCGGCAACGGGTGAGCGCCGCCGTCAACGCGACAACGTTGCAGGAACTGCATGCGCTGGTCGAGGACCTGCAAACGGCCGGGCCGCAGCTCCGCGCGGCACCGCGTCAGCGGTTCAGCCCGCGCGTTGTCCCGCGCTGATCGGTGTGCTGGTGGTCTGCGTCGTCGTCGGCTGGCTGGCGGCACGCAACGACGACGATGACTCCGCGACCCCGTCGCCCGCGGCGGCTGAACCGTCGCACGCCATGGCCGCCGCCCCCACGGCGACGACCCCGATGCCCGAGGACCCCGCGCCGGTCGTGCTGGCCGCGCCGCCCGACCTGCGGTCCACCGACGGAATGGCGCGGGTGGTCGACGAGATCCGCACGAGGTTCGGCGACACGATGGGCTACGAGCTGGCCATCACGGCCGATCGAGCGATGCTCGCCCGGCCCGATCCCACCGACGAGCAATCCAAGCTGATCTACACCTACGAGCGGGGCTGGGGCGACCCGTCCACCCGATCACGCTCGGACACCGACGATCTCGTCGACATCGCCGCATTCGACGTGGCCGCCGCGGCCGCCGCGGTGCAGGCCGCGCCCGAGACGCTGCGAATCACGCCCGCCGATGTCGACGAGATCTACTTCGACGTCGACCACATCACCGAGGCGCCAGGGCCGGGCGCGCTCGAACTTCTGATTCGGGTCGGCACGACGGCCGGCACCGACGGCTGGCTCTACCTCGACAGCGCGGGCTCCGTTAAGCGCGTCGAATTTCCCAGCTGACAACTACGATCTTCGCGTGGCGACCCGGCAGACACCGAGCACCAGAGCCAAAGACAGCGACCGGGCCGACACCTGCCAGGTACTCGACAGCGCGTACGCCGAAGGCCAGCTGTCGATGGAGGAGCACCGGCAGCGGGTCAGCGCCGCCACCAGGGCCGCCACGCTGGGCGAGTTGCAGTCGCTGGTCGCCGATCTGCAAACCGCCAACGCACCGGTGAAGCTGCCCGACCTCAAGAGGCAGCGCCCGACGCTGCCGGCCGGCACCGGCGGCTGGGGCCTTCGCATCGCGACCGGCGTGGTGCTGGTGCTGTTCGGCATCGGTATCGGCTGGGGTCTTTACGGCAACACGAGTTCGCCCTTCAGCTTTCAGACCGATCCGGGTGCGAAGGCGGACAACATCCCCGCGAAGGTGCTGACGCCGCCGCGGCAACTGCAGTCGCTGGGCGGGCTCAACGGGCTCTTCGAGCAGATGCGCAACAAGTTCGGTGACACCACCGGATTCGAGATCACCATCAGGCCGGGCCGCGCGACGCTGTACCGCCCGGACCCCAACGATCCGCGGCGCAAGTTGATGTACGAGTACCGCTGCGGGTGGGGTGACCCGTACTCGTCCACCACCGTCGACAGCGAGGATCGCGTCGTCGATCTGGCGAAGTTCAACTTCGAGGAGACGGTCGCGGTGCTGCGCGGGGCGCCCGAAACGCTGAAAATGCAGCGCAGGGACATCTCCGACACCTGGGTCAGCATTGAGCCGTCGCGGGACCCGGCGACGCCGGAGGCGGTCAACGTCCGCATCTACCTCAGCAGCGACTTCGGCAGCGGCTCCATCGACCTGGCGCCCGACGGCGCGGTCAAGCAGATCAGCGAACCGAGCTAGCCCGTCGTCGTCCCCGCCACACGGTCTGTCGCAGGGGCTCGCAGCGGCTTGCGCGAGCGGCCGACGTAGCGCCTAATATATCGGCGCGATACTATTGTTCGAGGTGTCGAAACTTCGTAGCGACTGGCAAAGGAGGTGGTTCGATGCTGGAGCTTGCAGTGCTGGGTCTTCTGCTCGAGTCGCCCATGCACGGCTACGAGCTGCGGAAACGGTTGACGGGTCTGCTCGGTGCGTTTCGGGCGTTCTCCTACGGCTCGCTGTATCCCGCATTGCGGCGGATGCAGGCCGATGGGTTGATCGTCGAGGACGCAGCGCCGGACGGAACCCCCAAGGTGCGCCGCGCGCGTCGGGTCTACCAGCTCACCGAAAAGGGCAAGCAGCGCTTCGCCGAGTTGGTGGCCGACACCGGTCCGCAGAACTACACCGACGACGGATTCGGCGTTCATCTCGCCTTCTTCAACCGCACTCCGGCCGAGGCCAGGATGCGGATTCTGGAGGGCCGCCGTCGTCAGGTCGAGGAACGCCGGGAAGGTCTGCGCGAAGCGGTGGCGCGGGCCAGCAGCTCACTTGACCGCTATACCCGCCAGTTGCATCAGCTCGGGTTGGAGTCCAGCGAGCGAGAAGTGAAGTGGCTCAACGATTTGATTGCGGCCGAGCGCGTAGCTCAGGGTCGTGCCGAGCAGTCGTAGATCTTCTGTTTTTGCAATGACAGTTTCGAAGAGGGAGAACGTTGCCATGACTGAGACCACCGAGGTGCGAGTCGCGATTGTCGGTGTCGGCAACTGCGCATCGTCGCTCGTTCAGGGTGTGCAGTACTACCAAAACGCCGATGAGACCGCCACGGTGCCAGGCTTGATGCACGTCCGTCTCGGGCCCTACCACGTGCGCGACGTCAAGTTCGTCGCCGCCTTCGACGTCGACGCCAAGAAGGTGGGCTTCGATCTGTCAGAAGCGATCTTCGCCTCGGAGAACAACACCATCAAGATCGCCGACGTTCCCCCGACGGATGTTGTCGTTCAGCGCGGCCCGACCCTCGACGGCATCGGCAAGTACTACGCCGACACCATCGAGGTGTCCGACGCCGAACCCGTCGACGTGGTGAAGGTGTTGCGCGACAACAACGTTGACGTACTGGTGTCCTACCTGCCGGTGGGCTCGGAGGAGGCCGACAAGTTCTACGCGCAGTGCGCCATCGACGCCGGCGTGGCGTTCGTCAACGCGCTGCCGGTGTTCATCGCCTCGGATCCGGTGTGGGCCAAGAAATTCGAAGACGCCGGCGTGCCGATCGTCGGCGACGACATCAAGAGCCAGATCGGCGCCACCATCACCCACCGCGTGATGGCCAAGCTGTTCGAGGACCGCGGTGTGCAACTCGACCGCACGATGCAGCTGAACGTCGGCGGCAACATGGACTTCCTCAACATGCTCGAGCGTGAGCGGCTGGAGTCGAAGAAGATCTCCAAGACCCAGGCCGTCACGAGCAACCTGCAGCGCGAGTTCAAGACCAAGGACGTGCACATCGGCCCGTCCGATCACGTCGGCTGGCTCGACGACCGCAAGTGGGCCTACGTGCGGCTGGAGGGCCGCGCCTTCGGCGACGTGCCGTTGAACCTGGAGTACAAGCTCGAGGTGTGGGACTCGCCGAACTCCGCCGGCGTCATCATCGACGCGGTCCGCGCGGCCAAGATCGCCAAGGATCGCGGCATCGGCGGCCCGGTGGTGGCCGCGTCGGCCTACCTGATGAAGAGCCCGCCGCAGCAGCTGCCCGACGACATCGCGCGGGCGCAGCTCGAGAGCTTCATCGAGGGCTGACCCCCCTCTCGTCTGTGCATCTGGCGACGGTTTCCGATGGGATTCCGTCGCCAGATTCACAAATGGCGTCAAAATCCAGTCAAAACCCGGTCAAAATCCGTAGCCGAGCTGGGCCGCGACAGAGCTGGCGAACGCCGCGTCCAGCTGGGCGAGCAAACCGGCGTCGGCGCACCGCAGCCGGCCCGCCGCGGCGAACGCCGAGGCACGATGGCTGCCCATGTACAGGCTGCCGAGCACCGACAGATCCAAGTGCACGTCGGCGTCGTCGGTTGCGGGGACGCAGCGCGTCCGCCCGTCGCGCACTTCCAGCGCATACCTGCCGTCGCCGATGTCCAGCACCGCCGACACGTCCGCGGCGTAGGTGCGGGCCTGCAGCGCGGTGGGCACATCGAGCAGCCGCAGCCACAGCCCGTCGTCGACGCTGCGGGTGCGCACCAGCCGCGGGTCGGTCAGCAGATACGGCAGCGGGTCGTCCGGCGCCGTCCACGCGGTGACGGTGGTGATGAGGTCCATGCCGAGCAGCACCCGCCACAGCGCGATGTGCGCGTCGGCCGTCAGCGCCACCAGCTTGGTGACTTCGACGTTCTTCTCCTCGCCGTCGCCGCGCGTCCGGTACATCGCGTAGCCGTCGGGATGCAGCAGGCAGAAGTACGGGTTGCCGCCATGCCGTGCCGTCTCGCGGTCGGCGAGCACCTCGTCCCACAACTGCGGCGGGCTGTACAACCCGCCGGCGTGCTGGCGCCGCCACCGTTCGTAGATGTCTTCCAGGCGGTCGCGGCACTCGACGGGCCGGACGATGCGAACGCCGCCGGTGTCCGGGACGTCGGCGTGGAATTCGGCTTTGCGGCCCTCGACGGTTCGCTTGTGCACGACGGTCGCAGGCCCGTAGCCGAACCTGCCGTAGATGCCGCCTTCACTGGCTTCCAATCCGGCGATCGGATAACCGGCCATGCGCGAGTGCAACTCGGCGAGCATCGCGCGCAGGATGCCGCGGCGGCGGTGCGTCGGGGCCACCGCAACCTCCGTCACCCCCGCCATCGGAAGCCGCGCCCCGCCCGGCACCGTCAGTGTCAGGTCGAGATAGGCCGCCTGGCCGACGAGGTCGGAACCGTCGCACGCCACGACCATGCCGCCGTCGGGCATCATCGACCGCCACACCTCGGCCGTCTCCTCGGCCTGCCAACGCCCGAAGCACGTCGCCTCCAGCAGGGCCATCGCGGGCCGGTCGGCGTCTTCGGCGGTGCGGATCGTCAAGCCGGTCGGCGCATACGACGTGACAGCCATACAGCCGACGCTGGCACAACGGTGATCGGATCGCACCCGAATTTCCGCGGTGACTAGGGTCGGGCCATGGCCGAGATCTCTGACGACGACCTTCCGAATCTCGACGAGTTCGCGCTGCTGCCGGAGAACGCCGAGCAGATCGGCCACAGCGGCCCGCTGCCCGCGGTGGCGCGCATCCAATCCGGTGACATCAGCGCACTCAAGTGGGGTGACGGACGGCCGGAAGTCGTGTTCCTGCACGGCGGTGGGCAGAACGCCCACACCTGGGACACCGTCATCCTCGGCCTTGGCGTACCGGCGCTGGCGATCGATCTGCCGGGGCATGGCCGGTCGGCGTGGCGTGAGGACGGCGATTACGGTCCGCGGCGCAACGCCGAGACGCTGCGGCCGCTGCTGCGCCAGTGGGCGCCGAACCCGCGGCTTGTGGTGGGCATGTCGCTGGGTGGGTTGACGGCGCTGCGCATCGCCGCCGCGGAGCCTGCGCTCGTTCCGGAGTTGGTGCTCGTCGACGTCACACCGTCGGCCCCCGAGCGCCACGAGCAGATGACCAAGGCTCAGCTCGGGGCGGTGGCCCTGGTGCAGGGTGAGCGCAACTTCGGAAGCTTCGCCGCGATGCTCGACGTGACGATCGAGGCGGCACCGCATCGCGACCGGAAGTCCTTGCGGCGGGGCGTCTTTCACAACTCGAAGCGTCTGGACGACGGCACCTGGACGTGGCGCTACGACTCGTTCCGCAAGCGCGACGGGTTCGACAACCTGTGGGACGATGTTCCCGCGATCACGATGCCGACGACGCTGGTGCGCGGCGCGAAGTCGTTCTTCGTCAACGACGAGGACGCCGAGGCGTTCGCCAAGGGCGCCCCGGGTTTTCAGCGCACGCACGTCGTCGCCGACGCGGGCCACTCTGTGCAGGGCGATCAGCCCGCGGCGCTCGTCGAGATCCTGCGCGGCGTGTTAAACATCTCGCCCCGCCTTGATTGACCGCCCGCCGATGTGGGCATGACGGCTTGGTGGCTTCTTCTAACCGACCCATTCGCATCGGCGTGCAACTGCAGCCGCAACACTCACCTCAGTACAGCCATATCCGCGACGCGGTTCGGCGCTGTGAGGACATCGGAGTCGACATCGCCTTCAACTGGGACCACTTCTTCCCGCTATACGGCGATCCCGACGGTCCTCATTACGAATGCTGGACGATGCTCGGCGCGTGGGCCGAGCAGACGTCGCGAATCGAAATCGGCGCTCTTGTCACGTGCAACTCGTACCGGAATCCCGACCTGCTCGCCGACATGGCGCGCACCGTCGACCACATCAGCGAAGGACGGCTGATCCTCGGCATCGGGTCGGGCTGGAAGCAGAAGGACTACGACGAGTACGGCTACGAGTTCGGCACCGCGGGCAGCAGGCTCGACGACCTGGCGAGCGCGATGCCGCGCATCAAGTCGCGGTTGGCCAAGCTCAACCCGGCGCCGACCCGCGACATCCCCGTGCTGATCGGCGGCGGCGGCGAAAAGAAGACGCTGCGCCTGGTCGCCGAGTACGCCGACATCTGGCACTCGTTCAGCGACGTCGCCGAGTACGCCCGCAAAGCCGAAGTGCTGGCACGCCATTGCGGCGACGTCGGCCGCGACCCGGCGGTGATCGATCGCAGCGCCGGTGTGGCGGGCAAGGACCGCGACTCCCTGCTGGCCGCGGCCGAGCAACTCGTCGACGCCGGAGTCTCGCTGTTGACCGTCGGCGTCAACGGGCCCGACTACGACCTGAGCGAGGCAGAAGCGTTGTGCCGCTGGCGCGATCAGCGCGGCTGAGCCCTTGCTGGAATAGGGCAGCCTAGGCTGCCGGAATTCACCGGCGCCGTTGTCTGCCGTTCACCAGAGGCACAGCCGGCACAAAAAGAATTCCCATTCGGTTCAATCTGCGCCCCGCGGTCAATGCGCGTGATTAACTGTCGCCGCTATGCCAAAGAGGTATGGGGTCAAGGAAAAGGATCAGGTTGTCGCCCACATCATCAACCTGGTCCTGACTGGCAAGCTGCGCTCCGGCGACCGGGTCGACCGTAACGAGATCGCCCACCAGCTCGGGCTCAGCCGCGTGCCGATCCAAGAGGCCGTGGTGCAACTCGAGCACGACGGCATTCTCTCCACGCGTTACCACCGCGGCGCGTTCGTCGAGCGCTTCGACGAGTCCGTGGTGCTGGAACACCACGAGCTGCACGGCATCCTGCTGGGAATCGCGTCCGCGCGGGCCGCGATGGATTCGCGCCCGCACGTGCTGGCCCAACTCGATTCGCTGACCGACTTCATGCGCGCCAACCGCGACTCGCGCGCATTCCAGGACGCGGCCTGGCAGTACCGGTCGACGATCAACGACGAGTACGCCGGTCCGCGACTGCACGCCGAGATCCGTGCGTCGCAGAGCTTCATACCGCGCGCGTTCTGGGTGGCGTACATGAACAGCCACGACGAGCTGCTCCCCTTCTACGAGGCCGAGACCGCGGCGATCCACATGCGCGACCCCGACGGCGCCCGCGAGGCGTGTACCGGACGCGCGGCCGCGATGGGCCGGATCATGGTCGCGGAGTTGGTGCGCCGCGGTGTGTTGAGCCCGTCGGCGCTGGTCCGCGAGCCCTCGATTGCGTTCTGAATGAGTTGAACCGAGCGCCCATGCCCGGGCTGCGGCTAATTTGGCTGGAATGACCCCCTCCACGGGCAGACTAGGTAAAGCACTCGTTCTCGCGCTGGTCGGCTTGCTGGTGTTCAGCCTGCCGTCGGCCGTGCCGGCCGCCGCCGACGTCGACCAGTGCGCGCCGCCGGGCATGGAAAGCGCCAGCGCGGTCCCGACGAACCTCGCGTCGGCCGCGCAGGGTCCCGGAGAGGACAAGTACACGACGCCCTCCGTGCAGCCGCTCGACAGCATCGACGTCAACACTTTGGGCCTCGGCACGCCGGGGGTGCTCACCGTCGGCACCCTGTCGGATGCGCCGCCCAGCATCTGCATCAACTCGGCGGGCGAGTTCACCGGGTTCGACAACGAGTTGCTGCGGGCGATCGCCGAAAAGCTGGGTCTGCGAATCAATTTCGTCGGCACCGAATTCTCGGGTCTGCTGGCGCAGGTGGCGTCGCGCCGGTTCGACGTCGGCTCGTCGTCGATCACCACCACCGAGGCCCGGCGCCGCACCGTCGGGTTCACCAACGGCTACGACTTCGGATACTTCTCGCTGGTCGTGCCGACCGGATCGGACATCACCGGATTCGACAAGCTCGCCGCGGGCCAACGCATCGGCGTCGTGCAGGGCACCGTGCAGGAGGCCTACGTCGTCGACACCCTGCAGCTCGACCCGGTCAAGTTCCCCGACTACAACACCGTCTACGCCAGCCTGAAGAGCAGGCAGATCGACGCATGGGTGGCGCCGTCGCAGCAGGCGCAGGGCACCGTGCAGCCCGGCGATCCCGCCGAGATCATCGAAAACACCTTCAGCTTGGACAATTTCGTCGCCTACGCGGTCGCCAAGGAGAACAAGCCGCTGATCGACGCGCTGAACTCCGGCCTGGACGCGGTGATCGCCGACGGCACCTGGGCGCGGTTGTACGCCGAATGGGTGCCTCGCGAGCTGCCACCCGGCTGGAAGCCGGGCTCGAAGGCGGCGCCGCTGCCGCAGCTGCCCGACTTCGCCGCGATCGCAGCGGCCAACCAGGAGGCAGATGCGGGATCGCCTGGAGCGCAACCGAAGTCGGTGCTGTCACAGCTGCGGGACGCCTTCCTCAACTGGGACCTGTACAAGCAGGCGTTCCCCGACCTGTTCAAGACCGGCCTGCCCAACACACTGATTCTGACCATCAGCGCCAGCGTGATCGGGCTGCTGTTGGGCATGGCGCTTGCGGTGATGGGGATATCAGGGTCGCGCTGGCTGCGCTGGCCTGCGCGCGTTTACACCGACATCTTCCGCGGGCTGCCGGAAGTGGTGATCATCCTGCTGATCGGGCTCGGCGTCGGCCCGGTGGTGGGCGGGCTGACGGGCAACAACCCGTATCCGCTCGGCATCGCGGCGCTGGGGCTGATGGCCGCCGCCTACGTCGGCGAGATCTTCCGCTCCGGCATCCAGAGCGTGGAGGCGGGCCAGCTGGAGGCGTCGCGTGCGCTGGGGTTCAGCTATCCGGCCTCGATGCGGCTGGTGGTGGTGCCGCAAGGGGTGCGACGGGTATTGCCTGCGTTGATGAACCAGTTCATCTCGTTGTTGAAGGCCAGCTCGCTGGTGTACTTCCTGGGGCTGGTGGCCAACCAGCGCGAGCTCTTCCAGGTCGGCCGCGATCTCAACGCCCAGACCGGCAACCTGTCGCCGCTGGTCGCCGCGGGCCTGCTCTATCTGATGCTCACCATCCCGCTGACCCACCTGGTCAACTACATCGACAACCGGCTGCGCCGCGGCAGGCCCGCTTCGGCGGAGGATCCGCTCGACCCGGTGCACCCCGCCGCATCCCAGGAGATGATCTGATGGCGACGCAGATTGAGCCGGTTTCGTTGACGGGCACGGACCTTCACCTGTCCTTCGGGCCCAACGCGGTGCTGCGCGGGGTCGACATCGACGTTCCCGCGGGCACCACCGCCGCGGTGATCGGGCCGTCGGGGTCGGGCAAGTCGACACTGCTGCGGACGCTGAACCGCCTCTACGAGCCCGACAAGGGTGACATCCTGCTCGACGGCCGCTCGGTGCTCGGCGACAATCCCGACCGGCTGCGACAACGAATCGGCATGGTGTTCCAGCACTTCAACCTGTTCCCGCACCGCACCGTGCTGGACAACGTGACGCTGGCGCCGCGCAAGCTCAAGAAGCTCAGCGCGGAGCAGGGCCGCGAGCTCGGCCTCGAGCAACTCGAGCGGGTCGGGCTGCGGCACAAGGCCGATGTCCGGCCGGGCACGCTGTCGGGCGGTCAGCAGCAGCGCGTCGCTATCGCCCGTGCGCTGGCCATGGCGCCACAGGTGATGTTCTTCGACGAGGCCACCTCGGCGCTGGACCCCGAACTGGTGAAAGGCATCCTGGAGCTGATCGCCGACCTCGCCACCGAGGGCATGACGATGGTCGTCGTCACCCACGAGATGGGCTTCGCCAGATCCACCGCAGACGCCGTCGTCTTCATGGATCACGGTCAGGTGGTCGAGTCCGGGCCGCCCGAGCGAATTTTTGACGCCGCGGAAACCGAGCGATTACAGCGATTTCTTTCGCAGGTTCTCTGACCGCAAAGATTGCGTGATTGGATACCGTCAGCCTCAGACAGGTTAGACTAGCGAACTATGGTGGAGACGGAAGCGCAGGTCGAGGAGCTCGCCGCCGAGCTGCAGCGGGTCCTGTCCAAGCTGTTCTCCGTCTTGCGGCGCGG
Organism: Mycolicibacterium agri; assembly: GCF_002553505.1. Lineage (GTDB taxonomy): Bacteria > Actinomycetota > Actinomycetes > Mycobacteriales > Mycobacteriaceae > Mycobacterium > Mycobacterium agri. The sequence goes on from NZ_PDCP01000018.1 coordinate 15,672, forward strand.
CGACGTCAAGGGCAACGCCGCGGGCGGCGAGTTGACGCTGGCCCAGCTGTCCATCCTGCTGACGCTGCTGGAGAAGGGCCCCATCCGGATGACGGACCTGGCCGCCCACGAACGTGTGCGCACGCCGACCACCACCGTTGCGATCCGCCGGCTGGAGAAACTCGGGCTGGTGAAGCGCTCGCGTGACCCGTCGGACCTGCGAGCCGTGCTGGTCGAAGTCACTCCGCGCGGCCTCATTCAGCATCGCGAAGCGCTGGCCGCGCGCCGGGCGGCGCTGGCAGGAATGCTGAGCAAGCTGTCCGAAGACGACATCGAGACGCTGACGAAGGCGCTCGGCCCGATGGAGCGGCTGGCCGACCAGGAAGTCGGCCAGGACGAGGGCTAGCCGGTTAGCCCAGCCAGTCCAGTACGGCCGCCGCGGTCCACGACTGCTGCATGCTGCCGAGCGGCTCCCCGGTGAACGGCTCGTAGTACTCGGCGAACGTGCCGTCGCTGGCCTGCCGCAGGCCTTCTCGTCGCAGCATCGCCGAGCGCTCCGCCCAGCCGCGGCGGGCGAACGCCCAGGAGAACAGCCACGTCATCACGGGCCACACCGGTCCGCGCCAATACTCGCGCGGCCGGAAGTCCCGCGACACCGGTGACGTCGACGGGATCAGCGCGAACTTCAGGTCCGGATGTCCGCAGAACCGCGGCCCCTCCAACCGCTGCAGCAGCGCGCGCTCCTTGTTGTGGGGCAGGCCGCCGCACAGCAGCGGGGCGAACTGCGCGACGGTTTCGGTCGCGATCGGCTTGTCGGCGCGCAGATCGTAATCCCTTGCCGCGCCGGTCCTTTCGTCGGTTGTTTCGATGACGCCTGCGCGGAACCGGTCCGCCCACGCGTACAGGTCCCTGACGTCGGTGTGCGGCCGCTTGTAGTCCTCGCCGATCTCGGCCAGCACCGTGCACGCCACCGACAGGATGGCCGAGGCGAACACGTCCTCGACGGCGAAGCTCATCACCTTCGGCAGCAGCTCGTCGTCGTAGCGCGCCGACTTCATCTCCTCGACCAGCCACAGGTAGCGGTCGTACTCCAGGTCCGACGGCCGCTGGCTGGGGTCGGTGATGATGGTGTTGTCCTCGCGATGGTATTCGGGCACGTTGCCGGGAATCACGTTGGCGTAGGCGCTATCCCAGCGCGGCGAGTTGTCCATGCCGGACTCCCAGCCGTGATAGAGCGTGACGCGGCCGTGCTCCTTCGGGTCGCGCGCCTCAGCCAGCCAGCGGTGCCAGCGCACCAGGTCGTCCCAGCGGCGGTCGAGAAACGCCTCGGCGACCGCGCGGGTCGAGCGGCCGCGATACCGGGCGCGGTCGAGGATGCGCTGCACCGCGATCGCGTGCACCGGCGGCTGCGTGATGCCCGAGGTGTGCCGGTTGCGCTGGGCGTTGGCGGCCAGCGCCGAGCACGCCCACCGGGCCGGGCCGGGGAAATAGCCGTCGACGCCGTTGGCGAAGACGATGTGCGGGATCATCCCGTTGGACCACTGCGCCGACAGCAGCGTGTCGAGTTCGACGACGGCACGCTCCACGCTCAACGGGGCCAGGCCGATGGCCACGAATGCGGCGTCCCAGCTCCACATATGCGGATATAGCAGCGGGGCCGCGGTCGTCATAACGCCCAGGTCATTGCCGCGAAGCAGGTACGCAGCGCGCGCGGCGAGCTGCGTCGGAGCGAAGCTGGGATCCGGGGCCATCGCCTCAATGATCTCAGTCGGTAGGGTGACCGGCATGCCGACCGCCTTCATCACCGGACCTGCGGGTGGGCTCGGCTCGGCGATCGCCGATGCGCTTGCACCCACTCACACGCTGTTTCTCGGCGGCCGACCGTCGGCCCGACTCGACGAGCTGGCCGCCCGCCTGGGGGCGACGACGTGGCCGCTGGATCTGGCCGACACCGACTCGATTCCCACCGTGGTGGAGCCGATCGACGAGCTCGACGTGCTCATCCACAATGCGGGCGCCTCTTTCCCCGGCCGCGTCGCGGAATCCACCGTCGACGAGTGGCGCACCACGATGGAAGTCAATGTCATTGGCGCAGTGGCGCTTACGCTGGCGCTGCTGCCGGCGCTGCGCGCCGCCCGCGGGCACGTGGTGTTCATCAACTCCGGCGCGGGGCTTCGAGCGTCGCCGGGTCTGGCGTCGTACACGGCGAGCAAGTTCGCGCTGCGCGGCTTCGCCGACTCGCTGCGCGACGACGAACCGGCGCTGCGGGTCACGTCGATTCACCCCGGCCGCATCGCGACGCCGATGCAGGAGGAACTGGTCGCCTACGAGGGCGGCCAATACGACCCGTCGCGGCTCCTGAGCCCCGAGACCGTCGCCAAGTTTGTCGCCGGCGCCGTCAACGCGCCGCCCGACGCCCACGTCCGCGAAATCATCATCCGCCCCCGCCGCTGATTTGCGATTTCGGCGCGCAAACGTGCGCTCAGCGCCGTTTAGCGCGCCAAAATCACGGCCCGACGCGAAATTCACCGCCCAGACCGACGCGCTGGCCGATATCGGCAGCCTCGAGGCGTACACCGAATGGATGAAGAACCTGTTGACGCCGCTGCCCGACGGGACCGCCGAGGTGCGGTCGTTCGCCGTCGACGAAGACCGCCACAACGTCGCGGTGCACGGCGTCTTCCGCGGCACCCACACCGGTGAAGGCGGACCCGTGCCGCCGACGGGTAGATCCGCGGCCGCCGACTACGTCTACGTGATGGACTTCGACGGCGACAAAATCGCGCACATGACGACGATCTGGAACGACACCTTCACCCTGTGCCAGCTCGGCTGGACGTGATTTCGGCGCGCAAACGTGCGCGTAGCGCCGTTTAGCGCGCCGAAATCGCTAAACGACCAGGTTCACCAGGCGACCGGCGACGACGATCACCTTCTTCGGCTTGGCGCCGTTGATGAAGGCCTGCACCTTCTCGTCGGCCAGCGCGGCGGCCTCCAGCATGTCGGCGTCGGCGTCGACGGGAACGGTGATGTGACCGCGCACCTTGCCGTTGACCTGCACCGGGTACTCGACGGTGTCGACGGTCAGGTACTTCTCGTCGGCGACGGGGAACGGGCCGTGCGCCAGCGACTTGTCGTGGCCCAACCGCTTCCACAGCTCCTCGGCCAGATGCGGCGCCAGCGGCGCGACCATCAGCACCAGCGGCTCGACCGCGGCGCGCGGCACTCCCCCGCCGTAATGCTTCGTCAGGTGGTTGGTGTATTCGATCAGCTTGGCCGCGGCGGTGTTATTGCGAAGCGACGCATAGTCTTCCGACACCCCCGCGATGGTGCGGTGCAGTGCGCGCAGCGTCTCCTCGTCCGGCTCGTCGTCGCTGACCCGCAGCCCGCCGGTCTGCTCGTCGACGACAAGCCGCCACACCCGCTGCAGGAACCGGTACGCGCCGACGACGTCCTTCGTGGCCCACGGCCGCGACGCCTCCAGCGGGCCCATCGACATCTCGTAGACCCGCAAGGTGTCCGCGCCGTAGTTGTCGCAGATCTCGTCCGGCGACACCGAGTTCTTCAGGCTCTTGCCGATCTTGCCGAACTCCTGCTTGACCTCGATCTCGCCGTCGGGACCCGGCCAGTAGAACCTGCCGTCGCGCTCAATGACTTCCGCGGCGGGCACATACGAGCCGCGCGGATCGGTGTAGGCGTGCGCCTGGATGTAGCCCTGATTCACCAACCGCCGGTACGGCTCCCGCGACGACACATGCCCCAGGTCGTAGAGCACCTTGTGCCAGAACCGCGAGTAGAGCAGGTGCAGCACCGCATGCTCGACGCCGCCGACGTAGAGGTCGACGCCGCCCGGATCGTCCGGGCCGTGAATCTCTGGCCGCGGCCCCATCCAGTAGGCCTCGTTCTCCTTGTCGCACATCGCTTCCGAGTTGTGCGGATCGGTGTAGCGCAGCTCGTACCACGAGCTGCCTGCCCACTGCGGCATGACGTTGGTGTCGCGGGTGTAGGTCTTCAACCCGTCGCCGAGATCGAGTTGCACCTTCACCCAGTCGGTCGCCTTGTTCAGCGGCGGCGACGGCTCGCTGTCGGCGTCGTCAGGATCGAACAGCACCGGCGAGTAGTCCGGCATGTCCGGAAGTTCAACCGGCAGTTCCGATTCGGGTAGCGGATGCGGACGGCCGTCCTCGTCGTAGACGATGGGGAACGGCTCTCCCCAGTACCGCTGCCTGGCGAACAGCCAGTCCCGCAGCTTGTATTCGACGCGCGCCTGCCCGACGCCGTCGGCCTCCAGTCGCGCAGTGATGGCCTCCTTGGCCGACTCCACGCTCAGGCCGTTGAGGTAGTCGGAGTTCACCAGTTCCCCGTCGCCTGTGAACGCGGACTGTGAGATGTCGCCTCCGGCAATCACTTCGACGATCGGCAGGCCGAAGGCGTGCGCGAACTCCCAGTCGCGTTGGTCGTGCGCGGGCACCGCCATGATGGCGCCGGTGCCGTAACCGGACAGCACGTAGTCGGCGATGAACACCGGAACCTTCTGCCCGTTGGCCGGATTGGTGGCGTAGGAGCCCAGGAACACCCCGGTCTTGCTCTTCGCCTCCTGCCGTTCCAGGTCGGACTTGGCCGCGATCGAGCGCCGGTAGGCGGTGACCGCCTCGGCGGGCGTGTCCGCGCCGAACGTCCAGCGCGGGTCGACGCCTTCCGGCCACTGCGCCGCGGTGAGCTTCTTTACGAGCGGATGCTCCGGCGCGAGCACCATGTACGTCGCACCGAACAGCGTGTCCGGGCGGGTGGTGAACACCTCGATGTCACCGGCGTCGGTGCCGAACAGCACACTGGCGCCGGTGGACCGGCCGATCCAGTTGCGCTGCATGGTCTTGACCTTCTCCGGCCAGTCCAGCACGTCGAGGTCCTCGAGCAACCGGTCGGAGTATGCCGTGATGCGCATCATCCACTGCCGCAGCCTCTTTCGGAACACCGGGAAGTTGCCGCGGTCGCTGCGCCCGTCGGAGGTGACCTCTTCGTTGGCCAGCACGGTGCCCAACCCGGGACACCAGTTGACCATCGAGTCGGCCTGATACACCAAGCGGTAGGAGTCGATGACGTCAGCGCGCTCGCCGGCCGACATCTCCGACCACTGCCTGCCGTCGTCGAGTTGACGCTTGCCGGAGTCGAATTCGGCGATCAACTCGTCGATGTGGCGGGCCTTGTTCTGATCCTTGTCGAACCAGGCGTTGTAGATCTGCAGGAAGATCCACTGCGTCCACTTGTAGAAGTCGACGTCGGTGGTGGAGAAGCTGCGTCGGGCGTCGTGGCCAAGCCCCAACCGGCCCAGCTGGCGACGGAAGTTGACGATGTTGGCCTCGGTGCGGATCCGCGGGTGCGTGCCGGTCTGGATCGCGTACTGCTCGGCGGGCAGGCCGAATGCGTCAAAGCCCAACGCGTGCAACACGTTGCGGCCCAACATTCGGAAGTAGCGGGCGTAGACGTCGGTCGCGATGTAGCCCAGCGGGTGCCCGACATGCAGCCCCTCACCCGACGGGTAGGGGAACATGTCCTGGACGAACATCTTGTCGGCAGGCACAGGCGTGCCGTCCGGCGGCGCCAGCGAACCCACCGGGTTGGGCACGTTGAAGGTGCCCTGCTCCGCCCACGTCTGCTGCCAAGCGCGCTCGATCTCCCCGGCCAGCTTCGCGGTGTAGCGGTATGGCGGGGTGTCGGCTCCGGCGTCCTGCGCCTCGGCGGCGTGGGTGACCGACTCATTGCTCACGTGAACAGGGTAAAGGCTGCCGCGTTGCGGTCCGTCGGCCACGGTGAGGTATCGGTTGCATTGCGGAGCGGTCAGAGGTTCATTCCAGGTCGATTCCAGCTCTGGTGGTGCGCTCCGAGCAGGGGTTACGGTCGGCGCCTGACCACGGGCATGCCGTTGCCCCAGGCAGTCGGAAAGGATTTTGGGGAGGAATCGGGCGATGATCGAAAATGCCCGCCGCTGGCGGATTCTGGCAGGCGGTTTCGCCGCGGGCATGGCCGGCGTGCTGAGTGTGACCGGCGCCACGGCGGCCGCCGACCCGCTGTACCCGATGCCGCCGCAGCCCGGACCCGTCGTCGCGCAGGGCGTGCCCGCCGTCCAACCCGGCGCCACCGCCCTCATGCCCGGCGCCGCGGCCGCGGCCCAGTCCCAGCGCCAACTCGCCCTCGCCCCCGCGGCGCCGCCTCTCCACCCCGCACAGGCCGGCCCTGCCCTTCAGCCCCTGCAGGTCGGGCCCGCTGGTCAGCCCGGGCAGACCGCGCAGGTGACCGGACAGCCCGCGCAGTCGGTGCCCGGGGCCGGGATGCTGCCTGTGGCCGCGGCCGCGCCGGAGCCGGTGCCCGCGACCTCACAGACGCTCGTCGACTTCCTCAAGGAAAAGGGCGTCAAGCTCGAGCCGCAGGTGGCCCGTGACTTCAAGGCGCTCAACATCGTGCTGCCCATGCCGCCCGGCTGGTCGCACGTACCGGACCCGAACGTGCCCGACGCGTTCGCGGTGATCGCCGACCGCGCGGGCGTCGACCCGCTCTACACCTCGAACGCGGCACTGGTCGTCTACAAGCTCGTCGGCGGCGACTTCGACCCGAAGGAGGCCATCACCCACGGATTCATCGATTCCCAGCAGCTGACGGCATGGCGCACCACGAACGCGTCGCTGGCCGACTTCGGCGGCATGCCGTCAGCTCGAATCGAGGGCACCTACCGCGAGAACAACATGACGCTGAACACCTGGCGTCGGCACACAATTGCGACCGCGGGCCCCGACAAATACCTGGTGACGCTTGCGGTGACGACGAGCGCCAGTGAGGCCGTCGCGGCGGCCGACGACACCGACGCCATCACAAACGGGTTCAGGATCAACCCCGTCGGCGCACCGGCTGCCGCACCGCGCGCCGCACCCGTCGCGGCGCCGGCACCGCCCCGGTAGCGCGTCGCCGGCGGCGCCTCGTAAGGTAGCCGCATGCTTTTCGCCGCGGTGGGTTGCCTCTGCGCCGCCGCAGCGACCGCCGCACTCGGCGGGCGGACGCTGTTGCGGCCGCGCTCCAACGATCTTGTCCAGCAGGTACTTCGCGCCGTCGCGCCGACTCAGTTCGCCGCCGCCGCGATGTTGACGGTGGCGGGCGTGGTGGCGCTGGCCGCACCCCGGCCAACGGGTGTGGTCGTGCTCATCGTCTGCGTCGTCGGCGCCGCCGCCACGATCGGCGCCGGATGCTGGCAAAGCGCCAAGTTCGTCGCGCGGACACAGGCGGCGTCGGCGTGCGGCACCGCGTCGGACGGTTGTGGGGGCGGCGCATGCGCCACCTGCACGCTGTCGCGGACCTGACCGAGTCCTGACTAGTTCCTGCTGATGTCGATCGGGTGGGTCGCCAGCAGCGACAGCGGCAGCGGTTGACGGCGAAGCACCCTGCCCCAGAGGTCCACCCGCGGCTCGGCCAGCACGTCGGACGGCAAAGCGGACAACACGATCCAGTCGTCGCGCTCGATCTCGCCTTCCAACTGGCCGATGGTCCAGCCCGAATAGCCGGCGAAGATGCGCACCCCCTCGACCAACGGCGCGATCGTTTCCGGATCGGCGTCCAGGTCGACCATCACCATCCGGCCCTGCACATGGCGGATGCCCGGCACTCCGGCCGGGTCGGTGCCCACCCGCAGCGTCCCCAGACACAGCGCGGCGTCACGCTTCACCGGGCCGCCGATGAACATCGTCTTCGGCTTGGTGGCCAGCTTCGCCCACTGCGGCAGCACGTTGTACACCGCGGTCTCGCTGGGTCGGTTCAGCACCACACCGAGCGTGCCGCCGTCGTTGTGCTCGACGATGTAGATGACACTGCGCCGGAACGTCGGCTCGAGCAGATCGGTGTTGGCAAGCAGCAGCGTTCCGGCCCGCACTCGGTGCGCGGTCGGGGCGACAAAGTCTTCCGGATCTTCTGACTGCGCCACTCCACCATCATGGCACCAGCGAACGGTCAAGGTGGCGAACAATCGCGGCCCGCCGAGATATTTGTACTGTGACTTCCTGTGGTTGATGCTCACGCACCGGTAGCGCTCTGGCGATCGGTGCGTGGGCTCCCCCAATTCTGGCGTCTGCTCAAACTGCGGACCGCGAGCCAATTCGGCGACGGGCTGTTTCAGGCCGGTCTGGCGGGCGGGCTGCTGTTCAACACCGAACGTGCCGCGGGCCCATGGCAAATCGCCGCGGCGTTCACCGTTCTCTACCTGCCGTACTCCGTCCTCGGCCCGTTCGCGGGGGCGTTACTCGACCGGTGGGACAGGCGCGTGGTGTTCATCGCCGCGAACTCCGCACGCCTTGTGCTGGTGCTGGCGATCGCCGCGCTGCTGGCGGCGGGCGCGAGCGACTTGACCATCCTGCTCGGGGCGCTGATCGTCAACGGCTTCACCCGGTTCGTCTCCTCCGGCCTTTCCGCCGCGCTGCCCGACGTGGTGCCCCGCGGCCGAGTGGTCACGATGAACTCCGTCGCGACGGCGACGGGCGGCGCCGCGGCGTTCCTCGGTGCGGCCTTCATGCTGGGGCCGCGCGAGATCTTCGGCGCGGACGACACCGGTGCTGCGGCAATCATTTCCATCGTCGTCATCCCGGTGGCGTTGGCGCTGCTGCTGTCGCTGCGCTTCCCGCCGGAGGTGCTCGGACCGCATGTCAGCAAGCGTGCCATCCACGGGTCGGTGGCCTACACGGTGGCGATGGGGTGGCTGCACGGTGCACGCACCGCGCTCGCGGTCCGCACGGTCACCGGCACGCTGGCCGGCTTGGCGTCCTATCGGATGGCGCTCGGTGTCAACACGATGCTGGTGCTAGTCATGGTGCGGCACACCGACACTCAGGGCGTCGGGGGCCTGGCCACGTCGGCGCTGTTTCTCTTCGCGGGCGGCGCGGGCTCCTTTCTGGCGAACATCATCACGCCGAGTGTGGTCGGCCGGTGGGGTCGATACCGCACCGCCAACACCGCACTGCTGGCCGCCGCGTTGATCCAGTTGGGCGCGGTCGGCCTGCACATGCCGGTGATGATGGTGTGCGGGTTCCTCATCGGCGTCGCGGGCCAGGTGGTCAAGCTGTGCGCCGACAACGCCATGCAGATCGACGTCGACGACGCCTTGCGCGGGCACGTGTTCGCCGTGCAGGACGCGCTGTTCTGGATGTCGTTTCTCGTCGCGATCACCGCCGCCGCGACCCTCATCCCCGCCGACGGGCGCTCACCCGGGCTGGTGCTCGCCGGCTCCGTCATCTTCCTGGCCGGCCTGGCGGTGCATGCTCGTCTCGCCCGCCCGGACCAGGCCCGCGGCTCCCACGGCTCTCACGGCTAAGGTTGCCGCCATGGCGACAGCGGCCCCCATCGTCGACGACCTCCGCGCCGAGAGCGACGAGCTCGACGCACTGGTCGCAGAGTTACCCGCCCAGCAGTGGGCCACCCCGACGCCCGCGCCGCGGTGGACGATCGCCCATCAGATCGCCCACCTGCTGTGGACCGACCGGGTCGCGCTGCTTTCGGTGAACGACGAAGCCGGCTTCACCGAGGTGCTCGGTGCTGCCGCTGCCGACCCTGCCGGCTTCGTCGACCGCGGCGCCGACGAACTGGCCGCCACCGCACCGGCGGAGTTGCTCGCCGACTGGCGTCGCACCCGACACGAACTGCACGACGCGCTGCTGAGGGTGCCCGACGACCGTAAGCTGCCGTGGTTCGGTCCGCCGATGAGCGCCGCGTCGATGGCCACCGCCCGATTGATGGAGACGTGGGCGCACGGGCTCGACGTCGCCGACGCGCTGGGTGTGCGGCGGCCTGCGACGGCCCGGCTGCGTTCGGTCGCGCATATCGGTGTGCGCACGCGCGACTACGCGTTCGCGATCAATGGCCTTGAACCGCCGAAGGATTCGTTCCGCGTCGAGTTGCGGGCACCCGACGGCTCGCTGTGGGCGTGGGGGCCCGATGACGCCCCGCAACGGGTGACCGGCTCGGCGGAGGATTTCTGCATGCTGGTGACCCAGCGCAGGCCGCGCGCCGAACTCGACGTCTCGGCCGTCGGCCAGGACGCGCAGCAATGGCTGGCCATCGCGCAGGCGTTCGCGGGCCCGCCGGGTCCGGGCCGCTGAACAACTTGATTGCCGCCGCTGAATCCCCGCGGGGAAGGCATCGAGCAAACTACACTCCTGGGGTGCGCGCCGGCTGGCCGCTTGTCGGGCGAGACGAAGAATTGCGGTTCGTCTCCAAGGCGATCGCGAACCCGGGCGGCACCGGAGGTCTGGTCCTTGCCGGCGCTGCGGGTGTCGGGAAGACCAGGCTCGCGCGTGAGGCGCTGTCAGTCGCTCAGCGTCAGGGCCGCCGCTGTCACTGGATCGCCGCAACGGCGTCGGCGCGCTCCGTGCCGCTCGGCGCGTTCGCGGAGTTCGCCACCGATTTCGGTCCCGATCCGCTGCGGCGCGTGCTGGAGGTCGTCGGCAAGCTCGTGGCCGACAGCGCTCCCATGACCGTCGTCGTCGGCATCGACGACGCCCATCTGCTCGACGAGCAATCCGCGTTCGTCGTTCAGCAGCTTGTCCAACGACGAGCCGCCACAGTCGTTCTCACCCACCGATCGGGCGAGGTTGCGCCGGACGCCATCAGCTCTTTGTGGAAAGACGAGCGGCTGCCACGCATGGACCTGCAACCGTTGTCGACAGAAGAGGTGGCCGAACTCCTGACCAGGGTTCTCGACGGCGAGGTCGAGGCGCTCAGCGCGGAACAGCTGTGGCGCTACACCAACGGCAACGTGCTCTACCTCCGCCAACTCACCACGGACGAGGCCGAAGCCGGACGGTTGGCAAACCGGTCGGGCGTGTGGGTGTGGGACGCAAACCCCGACATGTCACCAACCCTGCTCGAACTCATCGAATCGACCATCGGCCGTCAGTCGAAGCCGGTCATCGAAGTCCTCGACATCGTCAGTTTGGCCGAGCCGGTGGAACTGCCCGTCCTGCTCAGTGTGGCCAGCTCAGCGGCGGTCGACACCGCTGTCGAACGCGGGCTCATCCGTATCGACACCGATGCACAGGTGGCTCGGCTGGCACACCCGATGTTCGGCGACGCACGTCGTGTCCGCGCTGGCCCTCTGCATCTCCTCGATCTCCGGCGCGGATTGGTCGAATCCATCGGGCGGCTGTGCGAACCGTCCCCGCAACAGACGATCCGGCGCGCCGTGCTTGTCATGGACTCGGCCGAGCCTCGCGACCCGGCGTTGCTCCGGGACGGCGCCCGTGCCGCGCTTGCGTTGTTGGACACCCGGCTGGCGGTCCGCCTCGCTCACTGCGCCACGCAGTCAAGCGGCGGTCGTGAAGCGGACTTCGACTACGCCTCGGCCCTGGCGATCGCCGGTCATGGACGCGAATGCGAACGCGAATTCTCGCGCCTCGCCGCAAGCGCTCCTTCGGCGGCCGAAGAGGCGCAGCTGGCGGTGATGCGAGCGGCGAACCTGGGGTTCAACCTCTACGACCCGGCGTCGGCAGAGCACGTCCTCGACAATGCGCAGGCGGTGGCCGGCTCATGCGGTCTGGACAACGCTTTCGCTGCGATACGGTCGGCGCTCCGGGCCGCAAGCGGGCAGGCGGCCTCAGCCGTCGACCTGGCGACGCCGTTGTTGGTGTCAGCGGAAGTGGCGGGGATGTCGCGAATGATGGCGACGTGGGGCCTGGTCTGGGGTCTGGCCGACCTCGGCGAAGTGGCGCGGGCCTCAGCGGCGGCCGCCGAGGGCTATGCCTTGGCGCGAACGACTTTCGATGCGTCGCATCTGCGCTTCGGGTTGGGCATGGGTCACGTGACTGCTCTGCGCTTGGCCGGCGAGGTGAAGCAGGCTAGAGCGACTGCGGAACTCTTGTGGCGCGACGCCCAAGACGAGGGCTCCCACATGATGTCCGCACTGCTGATGTGCTTCGCCGAACTCGCGGCCGGGAATCTGGCCGAGGCACAGCGCTGGGCCCGCGCGTCGGTCGCCAGGGCGAAGGATTACTCGGACGAGTCGCCGTCGTCACGCGAGATATGCGCCGACTTCCTCGCAACCGCGTTGGCCATGGCGGGCGAACTCGACGCCGCGCGGCAAGCGCTGAGTGAGCGTCCACGCAGGATTCCCGACGGATATCGATACTGGCACCCCGACCGGACTCTTGCCGAAGCGTGGATCGACGCGGCGGCCGGGGCCCCAAGCAAGGCGGCTCGCGCGGCGCTGACGGCCGCCGACGAGGCGCGATCCCTGGGCCGACCCGCACGGGAAGTCGTGTGCCTGCAGGCGGCCGCGCAGTTCGGTAACCCGTCTGGCGCCGAGAGACTTGCGCAACTGACTTCCGTTGTGGAGGGGCCGCGCGTGACAGCGGCCGCCGCGCACGCGCATGCTCTTGCTGAGCACGACGACGGCGGGCTTGTCGAGGCCTCGCGGCGGTACGAGGAATTCGGCGACCGGGTGGCCGCCGGCGATGCGGCCGCCCAGGCCGCGGCGATCTCGCGTAAGGGCGGCCACCGGGGTAGCGGGCTGACCGCCGCCGCGATCGCCGAGCGGTTGGCCCGCAAGTCCGGCGCCGACACTCCCGCGTTGCGCGCCTGTCGCGTGGAATCACCGTTGACCGATCGGCAGCGCGAAATCATCTCCCTGGCTGCGCAGGGATTGTCCAACCATGAGATCGCCGAACAACTGGTGCTCTCGGTCCGCACGGTCGAGGGACACATCTTCCAGGCGTCGCAGAAGGCCGGTGTCAACACCCGCGAAGAACTCATCGCACTGATGAACGGTCAGCCGCGCGGATTCGAGTAAGCCGCTACCTGTGCTGCGAGTTGCGCGGTGCCACATCGTGACCGTGTGGCCACCCAAGACGAACGCAACGCCGCGATGGATCGTCTTCCTCTGCCCTACTCGATCGCACTGCGGCTACGGACGGCCGGAATTCCGGACAACGTGATCGCCGAGTGTCTCGGCGTCGCGCCCGAAGCAGTAGGCACCCTGCTGCAGCTCGCCGAGGCCAAGTTGGCCGCGCAGGTCCACCGCGACGACGGTCGCTGACCGCACACGTGTTCGGACCGTCGAAAACGTCGCGTAGCCGACTACGTGATCCGTCGGGTCCCGCCGAACCTACGTTTCCGCACATCGCCGATGCGGCCCACGCCGGACGTGAGTGCGGCCGTCACGAGGAGATGGACTATGGCCGAGGATATTTCCGTCACGACGAGGCGCGGCGGCAACAGGCGTCTGACGCCGCCCACTGGGCTCGTCCGCTGGTTTGCCGCTGCCGTCGCGACTCTTGCCTTGGCGCTCTCAGGTGCTGGGAGCGCGGCCGCAGACGAGGAGTTCGAGCCGCCGAGCGAGATCCAAAACACCGGCCTGACGCCCGGGTGCCTCGTTGTGACATGGCGCCACTCGTCATCGGGTGTCTTCAAATTCACGGTGCAAGTAGACGATAGGCCGCCGATACCGGTTGATCCTGAACGGTTCGACAAGGAGATCTGTTCCTTGGAACCCGGAACCACCTATCACGTCGAGGTGTGCGCGCTGTTCGCCACCGAGAACGAAGACAGGGCGTGCACACAGGCGTCGCTGAGAACGGTCGACCGCGGGGTCGGCGAGATGCAGCCGAGCGGACCGCTGCCGATTCCGACGATCGACCAGCCAATTCCGCCGAGCATCAAGAACTTCGGGGTGGGATGGCGCGGCACATACGTCTACGACTACTTCATTGTGAACTACCGGCCGGAAGGCGGTCCAGTTGACCACAGAAAGCATGACGAAGACGGCTCCTGGGGCTGGCAGCCGTTCGACTGGCTGACCCCGGGCACCAAGTACTACTTCTCGGTGCGCGGGTGCAACTCTGGGATATTTGGCGATCCATGCTCGGGATGGTCGCCCGAAGCAAGTGTCGTCATCGAGCCCCTCTACGGGCCCGACACGTGCAAAGACGGCTTCGTGTGGCGCGATGCAGTCCCCGGCGACCACATTTGCGTCACCCCCGAACGGCGTCAGAAGGTGGCCGACGACTTCCACACCGCCAAATCCCGTGCAGCAGCACAGTCGCCGGCAGCGCACCTGGGTGACCCCAGATGCATCGCGAACCGGACACTGCCCGGCTGCTCCTCCATGGCCGCGCCCTCCTGCCTCGAAGGGTTCGTTCCGAGGGCTGTGCCTGGGGAGGACGTCCTAGTCTGCGTGACGCCACAGGAACGCGACCTCATCGCGCAGGAGAACGCCAACCCCAAGCAGAACCGCGTGCTGCAGTAGTAGCCGCGCACATCCGCCAGCCGCCGACCGGAAATCAGGAACCTCATGGCAATCTCGTTTATCACCCGACGATTTCGTTCTAGCGCCCCGACCGGCGTCGCCCTCGTCAGCCTGATCCTTATGGGCTGCTTATCATCTGAGCCGTCTGCGGCCGCCGAAGGGTGGCTCCCGACGGCACGCATGGACAACCTCCGGTTGGAGGGAAATACCGCGTACGTAACGTTCACAGACTATGCCGAGACCGAAAATGGCTATTACATAACACTGTTCGAACGCGACAACCGGGATCGCGTTGTCTTCCACGACTTCGACTCCGCTGGCGCTGTTCCCGGGACAAGACGCCAAGCCACGCGCACAGTCCCTGGTATCCCGGAAGGAGTTGCCCTCTGCGCGACGGTGCGCGCGTACCGGTGGACGGGTATCGAGGCTCCTTCACCGATCGTCGGGTTCGACTCGGCCGCTCGTTCGAGTGATATGTGTGCAGATCCTGCTTCCCCGCCATCGGACGTGGCGCTCGAGACCATCCGGGGTAACGCGACCCCGCGTCCTGGTTCTGCAGCCTATGTCCTGTCGCTGCGCAATTCTGGCGGCACCAACTCGATAGGGATCTCCGTCAGCGTCTCGACGTCTGGCGCTGCAACCCTGGGGGATCAGGCCCCGGTGGTAGGAAGCTGGAGCGCCAACGGCTTCAGTTGCGCGACCAGACCCCCATCTGGTTCAGAGACGTCGGCCATGACCTGCAGCGGCGGCCAACTCAAGCTGGGCGAACAGATCAATCCCGGGGTGATCGTGCAGTTGACACCGGGCCAAGGCGCCATTCACGCACAGGTCAGCAGCCGAACGACCGATACCAACTCCGGTAACAACGGTACGGCTCTGACGCTGAACGTCGGTTAGCAAGGAAAGAGTCCCTCTTATGTACATTCGCGAAATTGCCGACAGCGCAGTGTCATTCACTGCATCCCGCAGGAAGGCGATCCTGTCGATCGCGGTCGCCTCGTCGGCGATCGGCGCTCTATCGCTGCTCGCGCCGCCGCCAGCGCAGGCGCTGCCCCGCTGTAACCAATTCGGTTTTCCGGGCGATGTGCTGCTCAGACAGACGAACGGGTGGAGCGTGGCCTTCAGTTCCACCGGGACAACCGCAAGCGGGCCGGCTCATGCCACCGGTGATTCCGGCGCGACGATGGACGGCACCGTCAGCGGGAGCATCTTCAAGAATCGCAGGGTCAACCTGGTCATCAAATGGAACGGTGGCCCGACGGGTGAGTACACGGGTCAAGTCGGCGACGACTACCACATCAGTGGCGACACCGCCGGCGGGGGCACGCAGTCCAAATTCCGTTCGGTCTTTCCGATTTCGTGCCTGATACCCGCGGCGGCGGAGCCACCTCTCGAGGGGCCGCTACCAGCCGAACCCGCCCCGGCGCCGCCTCCTCCTCCGCGGGCGCCGCTACCGCCGGACTCCATGTCGAAGAGCGTCGTGGTGAACCAAGACACCGATGTCTACAACATCCCCGACGGGGACAACGGCACAGTGATAGGCGTGCTCGACGGCGGCGAAGGTCAGCGCGTCGGACTATACGGATGTGACGAGAACGGTTGGTGCCGAATCTCTTTCAAAGACGGGCCCAACGGTAAAGGATTTGTCTGGGGTGAGCATCTCGAGCGGCCCGGCCAGTAGAGCCCGTTGGCGGCGTCGACCCTGCCGTCCTTGAACGCTGTCGGTGATCCGCAGATCCCATGTGCCCTCGCCATCGTTGTCAGAAACAGCGTGGCGGGCACCGTGTTGCCGATACCGCTTCGCGGAAAAGCTGCGGTTCGGCGATATCGATCGTCACATTGGCGGACGATTGTCATGGCGATGGCGCAGGCAGGCTCCCGGGGAGGGGCAGCCATGGACTTCTACGCGGTGCTCGACGGAACCATCGAGCTGCTCAGACGGCACGGTCGCGTGTCCTACCGGGCGCTCAGGGAACAGTTCGGGCTCGATGATGCCCGGTTGGAGGCACTGCGCGCCGAGCTGCGCTACGCGTACACCGAGCGGATCAACGACGACGGGCACGGGCTCGTCTGGACTCCGGACCCTTCGCATCCATCCGAGGCCGAGCGACGCCAACTCACGGTGCTGTTCTGCGACCTCGTGGACTCGACGCCGTTGTTCGGGGAGCTCGACCCCGAAGATCTACGCGAGGTCATGCGCGACTACTACGACACATGCGGCAAGGTGATCACCCGTTTCGACGGCTACATCGCGCAATACCTCGGCGACGGGCTGCTCGTGTTCTTCGGCTATCCCCAGGCGCACGAGGATGACGCACAACGCGCGGTGCGCGCGGGTCTGGAGACCGTCAAGGCGGTCGCCCAGCTCAACACCGGCCTGAAACGTCGCTACGACGTGGAACTGTCGGTGCGTCTCGGCTGTCACACCGGGTTTGTCGTGGTCGGCGAGGTCGTCGGTGAGGAACGCCACGAACTGATGGCCATGGGCGACACGCCGAACATTGCGGCGCGCCTGCAGAGCGTCGCGCCACCCAACACGCTGGTGATCGGTGAACCGACGCATCACCTTCTCGGCGGCTACTTCAACGTCCGCTCTCTCGGCACACCACCGCTCAAAGGGGTCGCGACGCCACTCGAAGTGTTCGAAGTCCGTGGCGAAGGCGTCGCCCACACGCGCTTGGACGCGGCCGCCGGCCCGACTGG
Source organism: Mycolicibacterium agri (assembly GCF_002553505.1). Lineage (GTDB taxonomy): Bacteria > Actinomycetota > Actinomycetes > Mycobacteriales > Mycobacteriaceae > Mycobacterium > Mycobacterium agri. The sequence goes on from NZ_PDCP01000018.1 coordinate 32,623, forward strand.
TCTTACGCCGCTGGTGGGACGCGCGGCCGAGCTGCAGTTGCTGCGAGACCGCTGGAACCACGTGCTCGACGGACGCGGCCAGGTGGTCCTCATCAGCGGAGAGGCCGGGATCGGCAAGTCGAGATTGGTTCATGCGCTCACCGAGCATGTAGCCGAACGCCAAGCGTGGCTGACCGCATGCCAAGGGTCGCCGTATCACCAGGGCACAGCGTTTTATCCGTTCATCGATCTGTTCGAAAGAGTGATCCTTCAATTCCGGCGGGCCCGCTCAGCCAACGAGACACTCGACAAGCTGCAGAGTTTCTTCCTCCGGAGCGGGGTGACGCTCGACGCCGAGTTGCCGGGCCTGTGTTCCTTGCTCTCGATTCCCACCGGCGTGACGGAGGCGTTCCAACAGTTGCCGTCGGACCAGCAGAAGAAGCAGTCGATGGAGGCGCTGCTGAGCATCGTTCGTCGCAGAGCAGAGCAACGTCCGGTGGTGTTTGTGGTCGAAGACCTCCACTGGGTGGATCCGACAACCATCGAGTTCCTCGGGCTTCTCGTCGACAACATTCGCTGACAAGCGCATACTCGCGGTCTTTACTTGCCGCCCGGAACTCCCTAACCCGTGGCCTGCACATCAGGCGTTGACCGAGCTGAGCCTCGCCCGGCTTCAAACCGAGGAGGCCGCCGAGTTGATCCGGCGGGTAGCGCAGGGCAACGTTCTGCCGGACGAGATCGTCGCCGACGTATTGACCAAAACCGATGGCGTGCCCCTGTTTATCGAGGAACTCACGAAAACCCTGCTCGAGTCGGGGCTTCTCGAACAGCGAGACGATCGCTATCAACTCGCGGGTCCACTGCCGCCGCTGGCCATCCCCGACACACTGCATGACTCCTTGATGGCACGTCTGGACCGGTTGTCGGCGACCAAGGCATTGGCACAGCTTGGCGCTGTGATCGGGCGCGAGTTCTCGTACCCGTTGTTGAAGGCGGTCTCGCCGTGGAATGAAGATCTCCTGCAGCAGGGGCTCGCTCAACTTGTCGGCGCGGAACTTCTGTATCAGCAAGGCGCGTTACCGCATGCGACCTACCGCTTCAAGCATGCGCTGATTCGCGACGCCGCGTATCAGTCGTTGCTGAAGAGAACGCGTCAGCAACACCACCAAAGGATCGCGGCTGCAATAGAATCGGCGGCACCCGAAGCCGTCGAGACGCAACCCGAACTGCTCGCGCATCACTACACGGAAGCTGGTCTCACAGAACGCGCCGTAACCTACTGGTACGCCGCCGCTACGCACGCACTTGGCCGGCACGCTAGTCAGGAGGCGATCAACCACGCCACTCGTGGCTTGGAATTGCTTGCTTCTCAGCCGGATACACGGGAACGTGGCGTACTTGAGCTCAAGCTCCAACAGGTGCTCGGCCCGTCTCTGAGCGTTCTAGCCGGGCCACTTGCACCAGAACGCGTTCACGCTCGGGCGTATGCGCTCGCGCGCGAGGTCGGGGATTTCGCAGCGCAATTCCCCGCTCTGTCCGGCCTCATCTATGCCAAGATTCTGCACGGCCAGATGCCGCAGGCGCGAGCTCTCGCTCGGGAGTACCTGGAACTCGCTGATTCTGAACATGACCCGCTGATATTCGCTGCGGGCCATTGGATGGCCGCCTACACCGCTTGGTGGCAGGGCGACGTAGTTTCTGCGCGTTATCACAGTCGCAAAGGCCTCGAGTTCTACGATCCCGATCAACGTCTCACGGGTATCGCTGTTTACAACCAGAACCCGGGAATCGTATGCGGATATGTCGGCGCGCTTGCCGAATGGGTACTCGGCCATCCAGCCGAGGCCGCCAAGGCCATGGCTCGAGTTGTTCGACACGCCATCGCCTTGGAGCACCCCTACAGCGTGGCAATCACCCGCCTCTTTTCGGCTCAGCTAGCCCAACTCCGGCGGGAGCCCGAAGCTGCGCGGATACAGGCCGAGGAGGCGTACAACAAGGGCGTCGAGATCGGTGCCCCAGCGCTGTCCCTTTGGTGTCTGCTACCGCGCGGCTGGGCTCTTGCCCAACAGGGCGACGTCACTGCGGGCATCGCCGACATCAAAGAAGCGATGGACCGCCGCCGGGCCTTCGGGATGCGGGCCGTCTGGCCGTGGTATCTGACGCTGTTGGCCGAGGCGTTCGGGCTTGCCGGAGAGGTGCACAAGGGCTTCGATGCAGTCGACGAGGCGCTGGAGTGGGTGCGACGCAACGATGAGCGGCTCTATGAGTCCGAGGCACACCGAATCAGGGGAGAACTCCTGCTTCGAAGCGAGGTATCAGATCCAGCGCAGGCGGAAGAGTGTTTCGAGCAAGCACTCCACGTTGCACGGGCTCAGCAGGCGAAATCCTGGGAGCTGCGGGCATCAACGAGTATGGCGCGCTTATGGTTCCGGCAGGGCAGACGGCACGACGCGCGCGATCTACTCACTTCCATCTATGGCTGGTTCACCGAAGGCTTCGACACTGCAGACCTCCAGGATGCCAAGGATCTCCTCGGGCAGCTGTCATGAAAGTCCGTTGGCGGCGTCGGCCCTGCCGTCCTTGTCGCTGTCGGTGAGCCGCAGATCCCACGTGCCGTCCCCGTCGGTGTCGGCGTAGGCGACGCCGTCGCCGAGCGCGCGATCGGCCAGCCCGTCGCTGTCGATGTCGACCAACCGCTCACCGGCCTGCCCGTCGCCGTCCAGGTCGACCATGGGTCCGCCGAACTGCTCGACACCGTCGAGCCCGAACCACCGCAGTTGCCCGCCGCGGTCCACGCTCACCGCCCAAGTGCCCGTCCCGTCGTCGGTGAAATAGCTCGTACCGTCGAGCACCGCATGATCGGCCATGCCGTCGCCATCGAAATCGGCCAGCGCGTCGTCGACGCTGCCGTCGCCATCCACATCCAGGCCGACGCCGTCGAGTGTGCCGTCGCCGTCGACGTCGATGTCCAGCGGCGCGGTCCACATCGTCGCCGACCCGTCACCGTCGGCAAGGCAGTAGTCCATGAACCATTCGACGCCGCCGGGCTGCGAGCGGTTCCATCGGCCGCGAGTGTGCGCGAACGCCGGTTTTTCCACGGCGTGTCGCCCGCAGACACGCCCGCTCGCCGGAAGAAGGGGGACCGCTCGCCAGAAGGGGGGCCCCGCCGAAACGGGACCGCTCGCCAGAAGTTACTGCTTAGAGCTCCACCACTTCTTCAACTCGGCGACGGCCTCGTCGTGCTCCAGCGGTCCGCGGTCCAGCCGCAGCTCCTTCAAATAGCGCCACGCCTCGCCGACCAACGGGCCCGGCGGAATGCCGAGGATCTCCATGATCTCGTTGCCGTCGAGGTCCGGGCGCACCTTCTTCAGGTCTTCCTTGGCGGCCAGTTCGGCGATCCGCTTCTCCAGGTCGTCGTAGCTGGCCTGCAGCCGCGCGGCGCGGCGCTTGTTGCGGGTGGTGCAGTCCGCGCGCACCAACTTGTGCAGCCGCGGGAGCAGGTGTCCGGCGTCGGTGACGTAGCGCCGCACGGCGGAGTCGGTCCACTTGCCGTCGCCGTACCCGTGGAACCGCAGGTGCAGATACACCAGCTGAGACACGTCGTCGATCATCTGCTTGGAGTACTTCAACGCCCGCATCCGCTTGCGGGCCATCTTGGCGCCGACCACCTCGTGGTGGTGAAAGCTCACCCCGCCGTTGGGCTCGTGCCGACGCGTAGCGGGCTTGCCGATGTCATGCAGCAGCGCCGCCCACCGCAGCACCAGATCGGGACTGTCCTCCAACTCGATGGCCTGCCGCAGCACCGTCAGCGAATGCTGATAGACGTCCTTGTGCTGATGGTGTTCGTCGATGGCCATCCGCATCGCGCCGATCTCCGGCAACACCACATCGCCCAAACCGGTCTGCACCATCAAGTCGATGCCGGCCGCCGGATCCGACCCGAGCAGCAGCTTGTCCAATTCGGCGGCGACGCGTTCGGCGGTGATGCGTTCGAGCTGACCCGCCATCGCGACCATCGCCTCACGCACCCGCGGGGCGACCGTGAAGCCGAGCTGCGACACGAACCGCGCCGCCCGCAGCATCCGCAGCGGGTCGTCACCGAACGACACCTCCGGAGCGGCAGGGGTGTCGAGCACCCGCGCCCGCAGGGCGTCCAAACCCCTTAGGGGATCATGGAATTCGGCCGGCCCGTCGGCGGTGACGCGGATCGCCATCGCGTTGACGGTGAAGTCGCGGCGCACCAGATCGTCGTCGAGGTTGTCGCCGTAACGCACCTGCGGGTGGCGCGACACCTGGTCGTAGGAGTCGGCGCGGAACGTGGTGATCTCCAAGCGATCCTCACCCTTGCCGACGCCGAGCGTGCCGTATTCGATGCCGGTGTCCCACAGCGCGTCGGCCCACGGCCGCAGGAATTTCTGCATCTGATCGGGCCGGGCGTCGGTGGTGAAGTCCAGATCGCCACCGAGGCGGCCCAGCAACGCGTCACGCACGCTGCCGCCCACGAGATACACCTCATGGCCCGCGTCAGCGAACAAGCGGCCGAGCTCGCGCAGCACATCCCGGTGGCGGTTCAACGCGCGTTGCGCAGCCGCCAGCAGTTCGACGTCAGCAGCTGAATCGGGCACGTCCGATGAGCCTAGTGGTCACGACCGGGTCACCGTCCGGCGAGTGCACAGGGAGCGAATTCTGGTGGCAGCTACTATCGCTTGGGTGTCGGACGGCGAACAAGCCAAACCACGTCGGCGCCGCAGGCGGCGTCGTGGACGGCGCGCGGCCGGTCCCCCCGACGCCTCGGCCGCCCAGCACAACAGCAGCGCCGTCGCGGCAGGCGAGGCCGGCGCCGCAACCGTCCCAGCTGCACCGAACGCCGAGAAGACCGCCGGCACGAATGCCGACACGGCCGCGGGAAAAGATAGCGCCCCCATCCCCGGCGCGCACCCCAGGCCGCGCAAGCCCAGGTCCCGGCGCGGCGCCGAACGGCTGCGCACCGTGCACGAGACTTCGGCGGGCGGCCTGGTCGTCGACGGCATCGACGGACCCAAGGAACGTCAGGTCGCGGCGCTCATCGGCCGCATCGACCGGCGCGGCCGGATGCTGTGGTCGCTGCCGAAAGGCCACATCGAGCTCGGTGAGACCGCCGAACAGACCGCGATCCGTGAAGTGGCCGAGGAGACCGGCATCCAGGGCAGCGTGCTGGCGGCGCTCGGCAGCATCGACTACTGGTTCGTCACCGAGGGCAGGCGCGTGCACAAGACCGTGCACCACTATCTCATGCGGTTTCTCGGCGGCGAGCTGTCCGACGAGGACGTCGAGGTCACCGAGGTGGCTTGGGTGCCGCTGAAGGAGTTACCCTCGCGGCTGGCTTACGCCGATGAACGCAAACTCGCCGAAGTCGCCGACGAACTGATCGACAAGCTGCGCACCGATGGGCCTGCCGCACTGCCGCCGCTGCCGCATTCCTCGCCGCGCCGGCGAGCCCAGACGCATTCGCACACCCGCAACCGTCGTCGCGACGAGGCCAGCCCACCCAAGCCGCGGACGAACGGCTGCGGACAAGGGCCGTGACCGGCCGCCGGGGTAACGGGACGGTGCTGCCTCGACTGCTCGCCGTGCTGGCACTGCTCGCCCTCATCGCCGCACCCGCGGTGTCACCGCATGCGGCCGCTGGCGAGCCGGGCGCGATGCCGTTTCTTCAGGTGCACATCGACGAGGTGACCCCCGAGGTGGTGACGACCACCAGCGAGCCCGTCGTCACCGTCGCAGGCACCGTGCGCAACGTGGGCGACCGCGAGGTCCGCGACGTCATGGTCCGCCTCGAACGCGCCCCCGCGGTGGCATCGTCGGCGGGCCTGCGCACCAACCTCGGCGGCGAGAACAGCCAATTCGAACCGGTCGCCGAGTTCACCACGGTGTCGACGGATCTTCAACGGGGACAAGATGTTGCGTTCCGCCTGACCGTTCCGCTGCGCTCGCAGCAGGTGCCGTCCCTCGGTATCGACCAGCCCGGGGTCTACCCGCTGCTGGTGAACGCGAACGGCACACCCGACTACGGCGCCCCGGCCCGGTTGGACGACGCCCGCTTCCTGCTGCCGATCATCGGCGTGCCGCCGGAGGGGTCGGAGTCGGCGGCCGACGCGCTGGCCGACGTCGTCGCCCCCGACACCTCGAAACCGGTCGGGCTCACGGTGCTGTGGCCGCTCGGCGACCAGCCGCGGCTTGCGCCCGGCGTACCGGGCGGCACCACCCCGGTGCGGCTTGTCGATGACGGCCTCGCCGCCGAGCTGGCGCCGGGCGGACGGCTCGACGTGCTGCTGTCGTCGGTCGACTTCGCCACCAACCCGACCGTCGACCCCGGCGGGCAGGTCCGCGGTGCGCTGTGCCTGGCCGTCGATCCCGCCCTGCTGGTTACCGTCAACGCGATGACCGCGGGGTACGTCGTCAACGACGGGCCCGATATCGGACCCGCCACCCCGACGCGCCCTGGCACCGGGCAGGAAGCGGCGGTGAACTGGCTCAACCGGCTCAAGGCGCTCGCGCAGCGGATGTGTGTGGCGCCGACGAACTACGCGCAGGCCGACCTCGACGCGCTGGCCCGGGTCAACGATCCCGGGCTGAGTGCCATCGCCACCAACGGCGCGGGCGACATCGTCGACCAGATCCTCGGCATCACCTCCACCCGCGGCGCCACGCTCATCGCCGACGGCCCGTTGACCGGCCCCGCGATCGGGCTGCTCGGCGCGCAGGGCCCGACCGTGGCGATCGCCGCCGCTGACCTTCCCGCCGAGAATTCGACCGACGGCGAACCGGCGATGGCCGATGTCGCCCCGGTGCGCTACACACCCGAAGTGGCCGCAGCGCCGTTCGATCCCACGGTCGGCGCGGCGCTGGCCGGGCTCGGCGCCGACCCGTGGACACCGTCGTATCTGGATCCCGCGTTCGACGTGCCGCTGCAGCACGACTCGCCGGTGGCGCGCCGCCAGGACGCGGTGGCCGCCCTGCTGTGGCGCGGCCTGCAGCCCGACGCCGAGCCACGCACCCAGATCCTGATGCCGCCGGTGGATTGGCGTGTCGACGCCGCCGACGCCGAAGCCGTGTTGTCCGCGGTGGCCACCTCGATCCGGGCAGAACTGGCCACCCCGCGGCCGCTCACCGCGGTCATCGCTGCGGGACGCGCTGTCCCGCAACAGGATTCGCGTCCGCTGCCGGAGCAGGTCACCGGCAACCCGAACGCCCGCTTCGACGACGGCGTGGTGTCAGGGATCGCGCGCACCACCGGGCGGCTGTGGGGGTTGACCGCGGCGCTGACTACCGACGAGCGCACCGGGCTGACCGGCATCCAGTACACCGCGCCGCTGCGGGAGGACATGCTGCGCGCGCTGAGCCAGTCGGTTCCGCCGGATGCCCGCAACGGGCTGGCGTCGATGCGGCTGAATGCGACCAGCGCGATGGTCGACGACATGTTCAACGCGGTGACGATCGTCAACCCCGGCGGCGCGTACACCCTGGCCACCGAACGCAGCCCGCTACCGCTGGCGCTGCGCAACGACCTACCGGTGCCGATCCGGGTGCGGCTTCAGGTGGACGCCCCACCGGGTATGTCCGTCACCGACATGGGCGTGATCGAGCTGCCGCCGGGGTTCCTGCCGCTGCAGGTGCCCGTCGAGGTGCACTTCACCCAGCGGGTGGCGGTCGACGTCGCGCTGCGCACGGCCGACGGGTTGCCGCTCGGCGAGCCGGTGCGGCTGTCGGTGCACTCCAACGCCTACGGCAAGGTGCTGTTCTTCATCACGCTGTCGGTGGGCGCGGTGCTGGTCCTGCTCGCCGGTCGCCGGCTGTGGCACCGGTTCCGCGGCCAGCCCGACCGGGCCGACCTCGACCGGCCTGACCCGCTGGACGTCGCGCTGGCCCATACCGACGAGGCGCCCGACAAGCCCGCGCCCATTCACTCGGGCGAAGAGCGGGAGTCATGAACACCGCCGGTCGGCACGCCGGACCAGCGCAGCCACCGTTCGACCGGAGCGGGGCCCCGCTGGGTCCCCCGCCCATGCCTCCGCCGCGCATGCCACAAGGGCCGCCCGGTCCCCCTGGGTCGAGGGGTTATCCGCCGCCGCTGCGGCGGATGCCGCCGTCTCCCCCGCTGCAGCGGATACCACGGGGGCCCGCACCGCGGCGGCGGGCCGGCCGTCCCGAACTGAGCGACGCCGCCGTCGTATCGCGGTCATGGGGCATGGCCGTCGCCACACTGGTCAGCCGCATCACCGGCTTCATCCGCATCGTCCTGTTGGCAGCGATTCTCGGCGCGGCGCTGTCAAGCGCCTTCTCGGTGGCCAACCAGCTGCCGAACCTCGTCGCCGCGCTGGTGCTGGAGGCCACGTTCACCGCGATCTTCGTGCCCGTGCTGGCGCGCGCCGAACGCGACGACCCCGACGGCGGCACCGCGTTCGTCCGCAGGCTGGTCACGCTGGCCACCGCGCTGCTGTTGGTCGCGACGCTGGTGTCGGTGGCGGCGGCGCCGCTGCTGGTGCGGCTGATGCTGGGCGACGACCCACAGGTCAACCGCGCGCTCACCACCGCGTTCGCCTACCTGCTGCTGCCGCAGGTGATCTTCTACGGGTTGTCGTCGGTGTTCATGGCGATCCTGAACACCCGCAACGTGTTCGGCCCACCTGCCTGGGCGCCGGTGATCAACAACGTGGTCGCCATCGCCACCCTCGGGCTCTATCTCATTGTGCCGGGTGAGCTTTCGGTCGACCCCGTCCAGATGGGCAACGCGAAACTGCTGGTACTGGGCATCGGCACCACGCTTGGGGTGTTCGCCCAGACGGCCGTGCTGCTCGTCGCGATCCGCAAGGAACGGATCAGCCTGCGCCCGCTGTGGGGTCTCGACGACCGGCTGCGCCGGTTCGGCGGCATGGCCGCGGCGATGGTGCTTTACGTGCTGATCAGCCAGATCGGGCTGGTGGTCGGCAACCAGATAGCCAGCGCGGCGGCGGCCAGCGGCCCAGCCATCTACAACTACACGTGGCTGGTGCTGATGCTGCCGTTCGGCATGATCGGTGTGACCGTGCTGACTGTCGTCATGCCGCGGCTGAGCCGCAACGCCGCCGCCGAGAACATCCCCGCGGTGCTGGCCGATCTCTCGCTGGCCACCCGGCTGACCATGGTCACGCTGATTCCGATCGTGGCGTTCATGACTGTCGCGGGCCCAGCGATCGGCAGCGCGCTGTTCGCGTACGGCAACTTCGGCGAGGTCGACGCCGGATATCTGGGCATGGCGATCTCGCTGTCGGCGTTCACGCTGCTGCCCTACGCGCTGGTGCTGCTGCAACTGCGGGTGTTCTACGCCCGCGAGCAGCCGTGGACGCCGATCCTCGTGATCGTCGTCATCACCACCGTCAAGATCGCGGCGTCGCTGGCCGCGCCACACCTCACCGACGACCGCGAACTCGTCGCGGGCTTCCTCGGCCTCGCCAACGGAATCGGTTTCCTGGCCGGTGCGATCGTCGGCCATATCCTGTTGCGCGCCAACCTGAATCCGCCCAAGCGCCGCCTCGTCGACCTGGAAGTCGTGCGCACCGTGCTGGTCACCACCGCCGCGTCGATGATCGCCGGGCTGGTGGCCCACGTCGTCGATCAGCTGCTGGGCCTGGAGACGCTGACCGCCCGCGGCGGCGGCGCAGGCTCGATGCTGCGGCTGCTGATCCTGGGGGTGATCATGCTGCCGATCATCGCCGCGGTCATGCTGTCCGCCCGCGTGCCCGACGCGCACGCCGCTCTGGCGGCCGTCCAACGCCGCCTCGGCAGGGCGCCGAGAGTAGCCGGACCTCCGTCCGCGCCGCCCGTCCCAACCCGCCATCGCGCGCCTCTCACGTACCCTGATCAGAGAAATTCGCTCGCGCCGCGGGGGCGCCACAGCCCGGCGACCGCCTGGCGCGGGCCTCCGGCACCGGTTGCCGGAGCGGGTATGCGGAAAGGACCAGCGGTGACCAACGACCCCGCAGGCGACTCCGCACCGAAGCCTGACAACGGCGCGACGACCCGGATGCCGCGGCCGAGCGCCGACGACTTCCAACCGGATGTGCCTGCCGACCGTCCCGGGCCCGGCGGTGAGGCCGAGCGCGGCGACACCGGGACCAAGCCGGTCAGCACCGTGCCGCCGCCGACGTCGGGCAGGCCGCCCGCCGACTACGGCGGTGACCCCACCCGCGAGGGTCTGCCGTTTGACTTCCCCCGCGAACCGCCGATCGAGGCGGCCACCTCCGACGAGGACGTGCACCTCATTCCTGGCGCCACCATCGGCGGCGGCCGCTACCGGCTGCTGGTGTTCCACGGCGGGCCGCCGAACCTGCAGTTCTGGCAGGCGCTCGACACCGCGCTGGACCGCCAGGTCGCGCTGACCTTCGTCGATCCCGAGGCCGCGCTGCCCGACGAGGAGCTGCAGGAGATCCTTGACCGCACGCTGCGGCTGAGCCGTATCGAGGCGCCCGGCATCGCCCGCATCCTCGACGTGGCGAACACCGGCTCGGGCGGGCTGATCGTCAGCGAATGGATCCGCGGCGGCTCCCTTCAGGAGGTGGCCGCGACCTCTCCGTCGCCGATCGGCGGGGCCCGCGCCATGCAGACACTGGCCGCCGCGGCCGAGCAGGCGCACCGGGCCGGCGTGGCGATGTCGATCGATCATCCGAGCCGGGTCCGCGTCAGCATCGAGGGCGACGTGGTGTTGGCGTTCCCGGCCACCATGCCCGACGCCACCCCCGAAGACGACATCCGCGGCATCGGCGCCGCCCTGTACGCGCTGCTGATCAACCGGTGGCCGCTGCCCGAGCACGGCGTGCGCAGCGGGCTGGAACCCGCCGACGTGGACGCCGCGGGCGAACCACTCGAGCCGCGGGCCGTCGACCGCGACATCCCGTTCCAGATTTCGGCTGCGGCCGCGCGGTCCGTTCAGGCCAGCGGCGGCATCCGCAGCGCCCCCACCCTGCTGAACCTGCTGCAACAGGCGACCGCCATCGCCGACCGCACCGAGCTGATCAACCCCGTCGACGAACCCGAGCCGACGGAGCGGCCCGAGCGGGTCCGCGACGCCGATCCGGAGGTGGCGGCCCGCAGACGCAAGGGGCTGATCATCGGGCTCGCCGTGGGCGCGGCGATCATCGCCGTCGCGTTGATCGTGCTGGCGTCGGTGCTGAGCCGGATCTTCGGCGACGTCGGCGGCTTCTCGTCCGACGACCTCGGCCTCAACGCGCCGACGGAATCGGCGGAGGAGGGCGGCAACAACGGCGCCAGCACCGCCACCGGCGCCATCGTGAAACCCGTTCGGGCGACGGTCTTTTCGCCCGAGGGCGAACCCGACGCACCGGGTCAGGCTCCGCTGGCCATCGACGGTGACCAGTCCACGGTGTGGCCGATCGACACGTACAGCGACGCGGTTCCGTTCCCGAACTTCAAGAACGGGGTCGGTCTGATCCTGCAGCTGCCGGAGCCGACGAAGGTCGGTGAGGTCACCATCAACCTCAACAGCACCGGCACTGCGGTGGAGATCCGCTCGGCGCAGACGCCGACGCCGTCGTCGCTGGACGACACCACCGTGCTGACCCCGGCGACGCAGCTCAAGCCGGGCAACAACACCATCAAGGTGGACAACCCGCAGTCGACGTCCAATCTGCTGGTGTGGGTGTCCACGCTGGGCCAGGTCGACGGCAAAAGCCGCTCCGACATTGCCGAGATCACAGTGCGGGCGGCGTCTTAACCGGGTGCTGACCGGTTATCCCAAGGCCGCGCGCCGTGAACCGCCAAGTCAACGGCCATCGGCGAAAACTGGTGCGAGAGCGGGTGTCCTGCTGTGCTTAGGGTTCGGCTGTGGACAGCAGCGGGGGCATCGTCGAACGCAGGGACTGTGCGCCGGAGCGCAGCGACGCGGAGTTGCTCGCCGCGCACGCCGCAGGCGATAGGTACGCCTTCGAGGAGCTGTTCTACCGCCATCACCGCCAGCTGTACCGGTTGGCGATGCTCACGAGCCGCGATCCCGACGACGCCGCCGACGCGCTGCAGGACGCGATGCTCTCGGCGCATCGCAACGCCGCATCGTTTCGCCATGACGCGGCGGTCAGCAGCTGGCTGTATCGCATCGTGGTGAACGCGTGCCTTGATCGCTTGCGCCGCAACAAGATCCACCCCACAACCGAGCTGAAGGACGACAGCTCCCCCGTCGGCGATCACACGCCGGTGGTCGACACCGCGATCATGGTGGAGCGCGCGCTGATGCGTCTGCCGATCGAGCAGCGTGCCGCCGTCGTCGCCGTCGACATGCAGGGCTACTCGATCGCCGAGGCCGCCCGGCTGCTGGGCATCGCGGAGGGCACGGTGAAGAGCCGCTGCGCGCGGGCCCGCGCCAAGCTGGCGACGGTGCTCGGCTACGTCGACACGACCGACGCGCTGCCCGGGGCCCGCGGCGCCATGCAGTGAGTCACTATTGATGCATGCACGGCGGCGAGGCGCAGCCACCCGAGGAGAGGGTGCGACGCGCCCTGGCGCAGCTGGCCGCCGACCCCGCCTCCGCGACTGATGTGCCCGTCGCCGTGACCGCACGCATCGGTGCCGCGCTGCGGGCCGCGTCGCCTCCCGCTGCGCACGCCGCCCGTCCGCCTGTGTTCGTCATGACCCGGCCGCGGCTGGTCGCATTGATCGTGGGTATCGCTGCCGCGGCGATCGGGCTGGCCATCGCCGTGGCGGCGCTGCTGCACGACCCCGCCGGCCCGCGCTTCCCCCAGGGACCGACCGCCGAGCGCATCACGGTCACGGCGCCGCCGCCGGCCCGCGACACGCCCGGCGCGGTCACACGCCGGTAGCGCAGCCCACCCGACGAGCGGGAACACCCCGGCTTACCCTGGTGTTTGTATCGGTGCCGCTGTGATACCGGCGCGACCGATGTCACGCAGGCAGAAAGGATCACATGACTTCTCAAGCTGGATCCGACAAGGACACGACCGTCCACGATCTGATCATCATCGGCTCCGGGCCGGCTGGATACACCGCAGCGATCTACGCCGCGCGGGCGCAGCTCAAACCGCTCGTTTTCGAGGGTGTCCAGTTCGGTGGTGCGCTGATGACGACCACCGAGGTGGAGAACTACCCCGGTTTCCGCGACGGCATCACCGGGCCTGAGCTGATGGACCAGATGCGCGAGCAGGCGCTGCGGTTCGGCGCCGACCTGCGCATGGAGGACGTCGACGAGGTGTCGCTGACCGGGCCGATCAAGACGGTCAAGGTCGGCGACGAGGAATACCGCGCCCGCGCCGTCATCCTGGCGATGGGCGCGGCGGCGCGCCATCTCGGGGTGCCCGGCGAGGACCGGCTGCTCGGCATGGGCGTCAGCACCTGCGCGACCTGCGACGGGTTCTTCTTCCGTGACCAGGACATCGCCGTCATCGGTGGCGGCGACTCCGCCATGGAGGAAGCGACGTTCTTGACCCGGTTCGCCCGCAGCGTGACGCTGATCCACCGCCGCGAGGAGTTCCGCGCCTCGAAGATCATGCTGCAACGCGCGAAGGACAACGACAAGATCACCTTCCTGACCAACACCGAGGTCGTCGAGGTCGAGGGCGACAATCGCGTCAGCGGCGTGCGGGTGCGCAACAACATAACCGGGGAGGAATCCACCTTGGAGGTGACCGGCGTATTCGTCGCGATCGGGCACGACCCGCGCTCGGAGCTTGTGCGCGGCCAGGTTGACCTTGATCCGGATGGGTACGTGCAGGTGCGTGGCCGCACAACGAGTACCTCGATCGACGGGGTCTTCGCGGCCGGCGATCTGGTCGACCGCACTTACCGGCAGGCGATCACCGCAGCAGGCACTGGCTGTTCGGCCTCCATCGACGCCGAGCGCTGGCTTGCCGAAACCGCCTCGGCGACAACGGCTTCCACAGACGACACTGATTTGATTGGAGCACAGCAATGACTGGCACCGAGAAGACCCACGCGACGGTGAACGTCACCGACGCCTCGTTCTCAAAGGATGTGCTGTCCAGCAGCACCCCTGTACTGGTGGACTTCTGGGCGACGTGGTGCGGACCGTGCAAGATGGTCGCCCCGGTTCTCGAGGAGATCGCCGGTGAGAAGGCGGGCTCGCTGACGGTCGCCAAGCTCGATGTGGACGCCAACCCGGAGACCGCCCGCGACTTTGGCGTGGTGTCGATCCCGACCATGATCTTGTTCAAGGACGGGCAGCCGGTGAAGCGGATCGTGGGCGCGAAAGGGAAGGCCGCGCTGCTGCGCGAACTGGCCGACGTCGTATAGAGCGGAGCCGACCCCGCCTGGCGTTTTCTGGAATCGGGCCTGCTTCTGAGATAATTTGCCTGAGCCTGTCCGGCCGTCAGCGTTGGACCATGGTGCAGTTCGTTATCGAAAGGCCCAGTTATGTCGAGTCTGCGTCGCGGTGACCGTGGTGCTGCGGTCGCCGAGATACGGGCTGCGCTGGCGGCGCTGGGGTGGATCAAGAACCCCGACGAGGACTTGAGCACCGGAAAGCATGTTGCCGCCGACTATTTCGATCTTGAACTCGACGAGGCCGTGCGCGCGTTTCAACAACACCGCGGCCTGCTCGTCGATGGCATCGTCGGCGAGGCGACCTACCGCGCGCTGAAGGAGGCCTCCTACCGACTGGGCGCGCGCGTCCTCAGCCACCAGTTCGGGGCGCCGATGTACGGCGACGACGTGGCCACGCTGCAGGCGCGGCTGCAGGATCTCGGCTTCTACACCGGACTGGTCGACGGTCATTTCGGCCTGCAGACCCACAACGCGCTGATGTCCTATCAGCGTGAGTACGGCCTGACCCCCGACGGCATCTGCGGCCCAGAGACGTTGCGCTCCTTGTATTTTCTCGGCTCCCGCGTCACCGGCGGCTCGCTGCACGCCATCCGGGAGGAAGAGATGGTGCGCCGGTCGGGCCCGCGACTGTCCGGTAAGCGCATCATCATCGATCCGGGCCGTGGCGGCTCTGACCACGGGTTGATCACCCAGACCGCGGAGGGTCCGATCAGTGAAGCGGACATCCTGTGGGACTTGGCAAGTCGTCTCGAAGGCCGCATGACCGCGATCGGGATGGAGACGTTTCTGTCCCGGCCGCCCAACCGCAGCCCGTCGGACGCCGAACGGGCCATGACAGCCAACACCGTTGGCGCCGACCTGATGATCAGCCTGCGCTGCGCGGCCCAGCCGACACCTGCTGCCAACGGGGTGGCGTCGTTCCATTTCGGCAACTCGCACGGTTCGGTGTCGACGATCGGTCGTAATCTCGCCGACTTCATTCAGCGAGAAGTGGTGGCGCGCACTGGATTACGTGACTGCCGTGTGCATGGTCGCACGTGGGACCTGCTGCGGTTGACCCGCATGCCCACTGTGCAGGTCGACGTTGGCTACATCACCAACCCGCACGACCGCGAGATGTTGGTGTCCAGCCAGACACGTGACTCGATCGCCGAAGGCATCCTGGCCGCGGTGAAGCGGCTGTACCTGCTCGGCAAGAACGACCGGCCCACTGGAACTTTCACGTTCGCCGAGCTGCTCGCCCATGAGCTGTCGGTGGAACAAGCGGGCCGGTAACGGCTTCCGGTAGTTCAGCAGATCCTCGCAAGTTTCAGCAGATTGTGCCCGCGCCGACGGGTTGCTTGAGCTTCTCGCTTTCCAGCAGGCGCTCCAACGCTGCCTCGACGCTGGCCTTCCAGCCGAGCCCGCTTTCCAACTCCAGACGCAGCCGCGGGAAGTAGCGGTGCTTGGCGACCTCGACGAAGCCCACCTGTTCAAGAAGATCGGCGGCCAGCATGCATTGGTCCACCGAACAGTCGCCCAGCACCTCGACGACCGCACGGAGGTCCGGCGGCACGGCCCGCGGGTCCGCCAACTCGGCGACGGCCTCGGTGCGACCGAACGCCTCCAGCGCGCGCACACCGCGGCGCATCAGGTCCCCTACCGCTGACACGATCAAATCGTGCGCTAAGTCATCGCCGGCCTGGTCGCCCTCCACACCAAGGGAGGTCAACAAGATCGCGTCAGCGCTGACCGGTCCGCTGGGAAAGACGCGGGCCCGCGGCACCATGCCCGGCGGCGCGTAGAACGCATATCCGAGGCACGCGCCCTCTGCGCAGTCACCCAGCAGATCGTCCGTGTCGGTGCCGCCGTCGGGTGGGAGGCTGGAGGCGATCTGGCCACACGACCCCCACTCCAGCATGACCATCGACAGCCACGCTTCTTTCTCGAACTCCGGGTCGGTGAGGTGGTCGCGGATGTTGGCGGGATCGACCTCCCAGAACACGCAGCGCCGCGCGTGCTTCGGCAGCTGCTCGAAGGCTTCAAGCCGCAGAGGCGTTATTCGCGCTGACACTAGACTTCCCCGCTTGCAAGCGATGCCGATGAGAATGATCGCCATTCCAGGATAGAAGTATGTGCGGCGCGCGGTCCGCTTTCGCCGATCCGGTACGCGCGCGCTCCCCCCGCGCAGGCCTGCCGGATCATCCGCGGTGGCGACTTCTGCCAAACACGTTGCAGCCCATGGCGATTCCTCCTGAAGGTCACGACGGGCCGCCCCGTCGTGATCGACGTGTCACAGTGACGTAATTTACGCGTGTCCTTGGTCAGGCCTTCGCAGCGTTCATGAGGTCCACTATCCGCTGCAGATCCTCCACCGACCCGAATTCGACAACGATCTTGCCCTTGCGTTTGCCAAGGCTCACTGTGACGCGCGTGTCGAACGCGGCCGACAGCCGTTCGGCAACGTCTTGCAGGCCCGGCATCTGGATCGGTTTGCGGCGCGGCGCCGACGGTGTCGACGAGTCTCCGCGGTTGGCGAGCGTGACCGCCTCCTCCGTCGCCCGCACCGAGAGGCCCTCGGCGACGATTCGCGCCGCGAGCTCCTCTTGCGCCTCAGGGCCGCCCTCGAGCGACAGCAGGGCACGGGCGTGTCCGGCCGACAGCACGCCGGCGGCGACCCGGCGCTGCACGGCGATCGGCAGCCGCAGCAGCCGGATCATGTTGGTGATCAACGGGCGGGATCGACCGAGGCGCGCGGCCAGTTCGTCGTGGGTTACCCCGAACTCGTCGAGCAGCTGTTGGTAGGCCGCCGCCTCTTCGAGCGGGTTCAACTGCACGCGGTGGATGTTCTCCAACAATGCGTCGCGCAGCATGCTGTCGTCGGCGGTCTCGCGCACGATCGCTGGGATCGTCTCCAGCCCGGCCTCCTGGGCGGCGCGCCACCGGCGCTCCCCCATCACCAACTGATAGCGGCCGGGTTGGTCGGGCAGCGCGCGTACAACGATCGGCTGCATCAGACCGAACTCGCGGATGGAGTGCACCAGTTCGGCGAGTGCCTCTTCGTCGAACACCTGGCGGGGCTGCCGCGGGTTGCGCTCGATCGCCGACGGTGCGATCTCGCGGTAGACCGCTCCGACCGGGGTGGCGTCCGGCCCACCGCCGAGGACGACGTCGGCGGCGGCGTCACCCATCCGTGTCCCCATCGTGTCCGTATCGGAATCGGCGGGACCCGTCGGAATCAGAGAAGCAAGTCCGCGGCCGAGGCCACTGCGCTTACGCGGCTGGGTCATTGATCCTGTCCTCTCTGCTGCGCGCCCTGTACGGCGATCTCGCGGCTGGCGTCCATATAGCTCAGGGCGCCGCGCGAACCGGGGTCATAGTTCAGAATCGTCATCCCGTAGCCGGGCGCTTCGGACACCTTCACGCTGCGCGGGATGACGGTCCGCAGCACGGTGTCGCCGAAGTGCGCCCGCACGTCTGCCGCCACTTGATCGGCGAGCCGGGTGCGACCGTCGTACATCGTCAGCACGACGGTGGTGACGGTCAGCTTGGGGTTGAGGTGGGCGCGGACCATCTCGATCGTGCGCAGCAGCTGCCCCACCCCCTCCAGCGCGTAGTACTCGCACTGGATCGGGATCAGCACCTCGGGTGCGGCGACGAGTGCGTTGATGGTCAGCAGGCCGAGCGACGGCGGGCAGTCGATGAAGACGTAGTCGAAGTCGGACAGCTCCCCGTTGCGGAGTTCTTCGAGCGCGGTGCGCAGCCGTCCCTCGCGCGCCACCATGCTGACCAATTCGATCTCGGCTCCGGCGAGTTCGATGGTGGCCGGTACGCAGAAGAGGCGTTCGTTGTGCGGGCTCTGCTGGAGCGTGTCGCGCAGCGGGACCTCGCCGATGAGGACTTCGTAGGACGACGGTGTGCCGGGGCGGTGCTCGATGCCGAGTGCGGTACTCGCGTTGCCCTGCGGATCGAGATCGATCACAAGCACCTTCAACCCCTGCAACGCGAGCGCGGCCGCGACGTTGACCGCAGTGGTGGTCTTGCCGACGCCGCCCTTCTGGTTGGCGATCGTGAACACGCGCTGCTGGGCCGGGCGTGGCAACTGGCCGCGCGCGTGCAGCAGACGCACCGCGCGCTCCGCCTCGGCGCCGATCGGGGTATCGACCGCCTCGTCGGCGACCCAGCTCTCGGCTTGGCCTTCCGTCCAGGTTTCACGTGAAACATCGGTTCCGGCCGCCGTGGTTTCACGTGAAACATCGGGACTCGCCGTTGCTCCCGTCGGCGATGTGCTGCTGCTCTCCGGCACCGGATTCATCCGCTTCTCCTGCCCGTTCGTCTCGACCGATGATGCGCCGGCCGCGCCGACCCGCGCCGCGCGACGACCACGGTTGCGGGCGGTCTCAAGTAGTGCCCTCCACACGTGACCACCCTGGCATCCGCGGCGCCGAGCGACGCCATCACACGCCGATGTGTTTCGAGTTCGCTTGCCGCGCGTTCCCCTTTGAGCGCCATCATCGATCCCCCCGGGCGCAGCAGCGGCAGGCTCCACCGCGTCAGCTTGTCCAACGACGCCACCGCGCGTAACACGACCGCATCCAACTCCCCCACTCGTTGCCGCACCGACGGATCTTCGGCCCGGCCCCGGATCACGGTCACGTCCACGTCGAGATTGTCGACGACCTCGAAGAGGAAATCGCTGCGCCGCAGGAGCGGCTCGATGAGGATCACCCGCAGCCCGGGCCGAGCCAACGCCAACGGTATCCCGGGAAGGCCCGCGCCACTGCCGATGTCGGCGATCTGTTCATCGCCTGTGAGCAACTCGGCCACTGCGGCACTGTTGAGGAGATGGCGGTCCCAGACACGGTCGGTCTCCCGCGGCCCGATGAGCCCCCGCTCGACTCCGTCGCCCGCCAGAATCTCGGCGTAGCGGCGCGCTTGATCCAGGCGGTCTCCGAAGACGGACTCGGCCGCCGGAGGCGGTGCGGAGACCTCCGCACGTTTCACGTGAAACATCCTCCGGATCTCGGCGCCGGTCCGCGCCCAGTCTGCGCGGACGAACTACATCTATGTAACTAGCTCTGGGCGTCAGTCCAACAACACGACGACGCGGCGCGACGGTTCGACGCCCTCGCTCTCGCTGCGCACACCTTCGATCGCGGCCACAGCGTCGTGGACGATCTTGCGCTCGAAGGGAGTCATCGGCGATAGCTGCTCGCGCTCGCCGGTCTCCAACACCCGCCGCGCCACCTTCTCGCCCAGGGCCGCCAGCTCGTCGCGGCGCTTGCGCCGCCACCGTGCGATGTCCAACATCAGCCGGCTACGCTCCCCGGTCTTCTGGTGCACAGCCAGCCGCGTCAACTCCTGCAGCGCGTCAAGCACCTCACCCTTGCGACCGACGAGCTTCGTCAGGTCCGCACCGCCGTCGATGCTGACAACCGCGCGGTCGCCTTCGACATCGAGGTCGATGTCGCCGTCGAAATCCAGGATGTCCAACAACTCTTCGAGGTAATCGCCGGCGATCTCCCCTTCGGCCACGAGCCGCTCCTCGAGATCGTCACCGAGGTCGTCGGCGGGCTCCTCCCCGCCCTCGCTGGCGGCCGTCACCGTTTCGTCGCCGTCCTGTGACGTATCCGATGCCGTCTCGGGCGCGGCGGACTCGTTAGACAAGTCTTCGTCGCCCTCCGTGGTCACCGCGTCGTCGAAATCTGCAGTCATGCCTCGTCTCTCCTCATTCGCCCGGTGGGATCCGGTCAACGCTTTCGCTTCTTCGGCCGCGCCCCCGGCCGCGGCGTCCGGTTCGGTGTGCTGCCCGCGTTCGGCTTGCTCGCCTTCGGCTTCGAACTCGGCGCAGGGGTCGACGGTGCTTCCTCGTCGGCGCCGTCGGCGCTGCCCGTCGTCTCGTCCGAGAACTCCGCCGAGGAGTCCGGACCGACGCCCGCCTCTCCCCTGCGATTGCGCTTCGGTTTGGCTCCCGGTGCCGGCGCGTTCGCCGCACGCCGTTCGAGCGCCTCCTGCTTCTTGGCCTCTTCTTCCTTCTCGATCTTGCCGAACACGTAGTGCTGCTGACCGAAGGTCCAGATGTTGTTCGAGAACCAGTACAGGATGATCGCCAGCGGGAGGAACGGACCACCCACCACCACGCCGAGGGGGAAGACGTAGAGCGCGAGCTTGTTCATCATCGCCGTCTGCGGGTTGGCAGCCGCCTCGGGGCTCTGCCGCGCGACCGACGCCCGGCTGTTAAAGTACGTCGCGATTCCGGCCATGATCATGATCGGCACACCCACTGCGATCACGGCCGCGCGGTTGAATTCGGTGAACGCCTCCAGGCCGTGCTGCTGGATCATCGTCGCGCCCAGCGGAGCGCCGAACAGGTTGGCGTCCAGGAAGTGCCCGACATCCTGCGCGCTGAACACATAGTTGCCGAGGCTGCGGTTCTCCTCCACCGACAGTCCCAGGCGGCCGATGCCGGTCTGGGTTCGGTTGAACGACATCAGCACGTGGTACAGGCCGAGGAACACCGGGATCTGCGCGAGCATCGGCAGGCAGCCCAGGATCGGGTTGAACCCGTGCTCCCGCTGCAGCTTCTGCATCTCGAGCGCCATCCGCTGGCGGTCCTTGCCGTACTTCTTCTGCAGCGCCTTGATCTGCGGCTGCAACTCCTGCATCTGCCGCGTGGTGCGGATCTGCTTGACGAACGGCTTGTAGAGGATCGCGCGGAGCGTGAACACCAGGAACATCACCGACAGCGCCCAGGCGAAGAAGTTCGACGGCCCCAGCACAAAGGCGAACAGCTTGTACCAGACCCACATGATCGCCGACACCGGGTAGTAGATGATGTCCAGGCTGAAGAAGTTAAACAACCGGCTTGCTCCTCAAGTCGTCGACGGCCTCACCCCGCGTGCCGGGCGGGCGACGTTCGGGTATCGGGTCCCATCCTCCCCGATGCCACGGACCACATTTCGCCAGCCGCACCAACGCCAGCCATCCGCCGCGGATCAATCCGTATTCGGACAGCGCATCCACCGCGTACTGACTACACGTCGGCATAAACCGACAGGTTGGTAATCGCAAGGGCGACACCATGTTCCGGTACAGCTGGATCACGAAAATCACTGCGCGGGCCATCATCGCCGCGCCTCGTCGGCGCGCCGCACCCGCTTCAATGCGACACGCAGTTGTTGTTCGAGTCGCGCCGAGACCGCGTCGCGACTGCTGGGCAGCGCCCGTATCACCACTCGGTCGCCCGGATCCAGTTCTGTCAGAAGGCCGCGGGCCACATGCCGAAGCCGGCGCGCCACCCGATGCCGCTGCACCGCGTTACCGACCGCCTTGGACACCACCAGGCCCACTTTCGGGCCGTCGGCGTCGTCGCCTCGGCGTGCGTGCACGACGATATCGGGCTGCACCGCCCGCACCCCTTGGTTGACTGTGGCACCGAACTCCGCCGACCGCGTTATCCGGTGCCGCGCCGGAAGCACCGCGCCAGGCCCTGCGCCGAATTACGCAGAGAGTGCTCGACGGCCCTTGCGACGCCGGTTCGACACGATCGCCCGGCCTGCCCGGGTCCGCATCCGCAGCCGAAACCCGTGCACCCGCGCGCGGCGCCGGTTGTTGGGCTGAAAGGTCCGCTTGCCCTTGGCCACGGCTGTCACTCCTTGTCGTGTGGCAACCCCATCCGACGCACAGGTCTGGACGCGATCGCCGTTGGTAAGCTGTTCGGTCTCGCTCGTAACCGGCGCGGTCTCGGAATGAAATTCCGATCGCAGCCGTGTCGCCACTTTCGGGCGACTGTTCGAGGGTACTGACGAGATTTCCCTAGGTCAAACCGCTGCAAAGCGGGACACCACCATGGATACCTGTAACAACTGCCACCCCCCGGCGGGTGGGCAAAAACATCCCTCGCCAATGTTGCAGAACGGTTGGCACCCGGGAAGAAAACTGTTAGCTTCTGGCAATGCCGATCCCATAACGGGACGGCGCCCAGACAAACGAAACGAGGATGTCCGCCGAGTCGCGAGCCCACAGCGTCGAAGCGGTGTGACGAGCCCAGGCTCCGCGGCATTCTCGCAGGTAGAGACAACACAGAGCGGCGGCGACTGTCCTTGTCCACAGGCTGTGGATAACTATGTGGACAGTTCGTCACCGTCTTCTATCGTCTCTACAGATCGGCCTTAAAGGGGGTACGCGTCATTGACAGCTGACCCCGACCCACCGTTTGTCGCGGTCTGGAATACCGTCGTTGCTGAGCTCAACGGTGAGATCCCCGCAGGGGCGCCCGTCAATGGCGATTCCGCCCGATACAACTTGACCCCCCAGCAAAGGGCTTGGCTGAAGCTTGTCAAGCCGCTGGTCATCACTGAGGGGTTTGCTCTGCTCTCGGTTCCGACCAGTTTCGTGCAGACCGAGATCGAACGTCATCTGCGCGAGCCGATCATCAACGCGTTGAGCCGCCAGCTCGGCCAGCGCGTCGAGCTCGGGGTGCGCATCTCCGGACCGACTCCCGAGGAACCCGATGACGGCCTGGCCGTCGTCCCCGACTCCTACGGCGACTCGGAGCCCGACGAGGTCGACGAAGTCAGCGAGGCGCTCGCGAGCGCCGAGGAAAGTTGGCCGACCTACTTCTCCAACGGCCCCCGGACGGCGCCGGCCAGCGACGCCAACGCCGTCAGCCTCAACCGGCGCTACACCTTCGACACCTTCGTCATCGGCGCCTCCAATCGGTTCGCCCATGCCGCCACACTCGCCATCGCCGAGGCACCCGCCCGGGCCTACAACCCGCTGTTCATCTGGGGCGAGTCCGGGCTGGGCAAGACGCATCTGCTGCACGCCGCGGGTAATTACGCCCAGCGGCTCTTCCCCGGTATGCGGGTCAAGTACGTCTCGACCGAGGAATTCACCAACGACTTCATCAACTCGCTGCGTGACGACCGCAAGGCCTCGTTCAAGCGCAGCTACCGCGACATCGACGTGCTGCTCGTCGACGACATCCAGTTCATCGAAGGCAAGGAAGGCATCCAAGAGGAGTTCTTCCACACCTTCAACACGCTGCACAACGCCAACAAGCAGATCGTCATCTCCTCGGACCGGCCGCCGAAACAGCTGGCCACCCTGGAAGATCGCCTCCGCACCCGCTTCGAGTGGGGGTTGATCACCGATGTGCAGCCGCCGGAACTGGAGACGCGCATCGCGATTCTGCGCAAGAAGGCGCAGATGGACCGGCTCGACGTGCCCGATGACGTCCTGGAACTCATCGCCAGCAGCATCGAGCGCAACATCCGCGAACTCGAGGGTGCGCTGATCCGTGTCACGGCCTTCGCGTCGCTGAACAAGACGCCCATCGACCGGGCGCTCGCCGAGATCGTGCTGCGCGACCTCATCGCCGACGCGAACAACATCCAGATCGGCACCGCAGGGATTATGGCCGCCACCGCCGAATACTTCGAGACCACCGTCGAAGAGCTCCGCGGACCCGGCAAGACCAGAGCGTTGGCGCAGTCTCGCCAGATTGCCATGTATCTCTGCCGCGAGCTCACCGACCTCTCCTTGCCCAAGATCGGCCAGGCGTTCGGCCGCGACCACACCACGGTCATGTACGCCGAGAAGAAGATTCGAGCCGAGATGGCCGAGCGCCGTGAAGTCTTCGATCAGGTCAAGGAACTGACCACTCGCATCCGTCAGCGCGCCAAGCGCTGATTTTTCCTGATTTCTTCGCGCCCCTTTCTGCAAAAAACTTTCGTCACCGACGTAACAGCGGTCACACCAACACCCTGTGGATGGCTGTGTGGAATCTTGCTGAAGATCGTTTGGGCAAAGCCGCGTCTAGTCCACAGTCGTCAGGAAACTCCCCAGCAATCCCGACCTCGGCCCCGAGTTCTCCACAGACGATTCACATGCCGATGACACGGTCGTGCAGGAAGGACATGGATTCATCCACAGATTCCACAGGACCTAATACTGTTGCTTCTATATCTCCTAAAGGTTTCCTCTAGAAGACACGCCTTGGGGAGATCGCGTCACGGACCATCGAACGGGCTTCGCTGACTGTCGTTGTCACCCCGATCGATTAGCTTTCAAGATGCGGGTGAAAGCTTTACGGTGGTTTCTCGACAGCCGTTCACGGTCGTCGCAGCGACATTGGGGGACCGATGCGTCAGCATCCCGAAACCGCTGGTTGGGCATTGGTTGTGAGTTGATCGAAGGGACACTATGGAAGTGGCGACAACGACGGTTGGTCTCTCCGATTTGAAATTCCGCCTGGTGCGCGAAGACTTCGCCGACGCGGTGGCCTGGGTGGCGCGTAACCTGCCGACCCGGCCCACCGTCCCGGTGCTCGCCGGCGTGTTGCTCACCGGCTCCGAAGACGGCCTGACAATCTCCGGATTCGACTATGAAGTGTCGGCCGAAGTTCAGGTTGCGGCTGAGATCGCCTCTCCGGGAACCGTTCTGGTCTCCGGGCGGCTGCTCTCGGACATCACCAGGGCACTTCCGGCCAAGCCGGTCGACGTCACCGTCGAAGGCACGCGGGTGTTGCTGACCTGCGGTAGCGCCAAGTTCTCCCTGCCGACCATGGCAGTCGAGGATTACCCGGCGCTCCCCACGCTGCCCGAAGAGACTGGTGTCATTTCCGCGGACCTGTTCGCCGAGGCGATCGGACAGGTCGCCGTCGCCGCCGGCCGCGATGACACGCTGCCGATGTTGACCGGCATCCGCGTCGAGATTTCCGGCGAGACAGTGGTTTTGGCCGCAACAGACCGTTTCCGGCTGGCGGTTCGCGAGTTGACATGGTCGACGGAGGCCACCGATGTCGAGGCCGCGGTGCTGGTCCCGGCCAAGACATTGGCCGAAGCCGCCAAGACCGGCAGCGGCACAGGCGATGTGCATCTGGCACTCGGCGCCGGCTCGGCGGTCGGAAAAGAGGGCCTGCTCGGCATCCGCAGCGACGGGAAGCGCTCCACCACTCGACTCCTCGACGCCGAATTCCCGAAGTTCCGCCAGCTGCTGCCCACCGAGCACACCGCCGTCGCCACGCTCGGCGTCGCCGAGTTGACCGAAGCGATCAAGCGCGTGGCCCTGGTCGCCGACCGGGGGGCCCAGGTGCGGATGGAGTTCTCTGAGGACGTGCTCAAGCTGTCGGCTGGCGCCGACGACGTGGGCCGCGCCGAGGAAGAGCTGCCGGTGACGTTCGCCGGCGAGCCGTTGACCATCGCCTTCAACCCGAATTACCTGACCGACGGGTTGGGGTCGCTGCACTCCGAACGGGTGACGTTCGGCTTCACGACCCCTAGCCGCCCGGCCGTGCTGCGCCCGGCGCGCGACGAGGATGTCATCACCGGTGCGACGGGCCCGTTCCCCGCCGCCCAGACCGACTACGTGTACCTGTTGATGCCGGTGCGGTTGCCCGGCTGACCGGTTCCGTGCGCGTTGGAACCGCTCTAGACCCGATTTAGACCACAGAGGAAACCCGCAGAAGAAAGAGGAACTGCATGCAATTGGGGTTGGTCGGCCTGGGCAAGATGGGTTTCAACATGCGCGAACGCCTGCGTGAGGGCGGACATGAAGTCATCGGATATGACCCTCGACCCGAGGTCACCGACGTCCCCACGCTGACGGCTCTTGCCGAGGCCTTGAAACCGCCGCGAGTGGTCTGGGTGATGGTGCCGTCGGGTCCGATCACCGACACGACCATCAAGGAGCTGTCGCAGGTACTGTCGGAGGGCGACCTGGTCATCGACGGCGGCAACTCGCGTTACACCGAAGACGGCCCGCACGCGAAAATGTTGGGCGAGAAGGGAATTGCCTTCATCGACGCCGGGGTGTCAGGTGGTGTCTGGGGTCTGAAGGAAGGCTACGGCTTGATGGTCGGCGGCGCCGACGCCGACGTCGAACGCGCGATGCCGATCTTCGACACCCTGCGGCCGCCGGGGCCGCGAGAGGACGGCTTCGTGCACGCCGGTCCGGTGGGGGCGGGGCATTTCGCCAAGATGGTGCACAACGGCGTCGAGTACGCGCTGATGTCGGCCTACGGCGAGGGTTACGAGCTGCTGGCGGCCGAAGAGCTCATCAAGGACCCGCAGGCGGTGTATCAGGCATGGACCAACGGCACCGTCGTGCGGTCCTGGCTGCAGCAGCTGCTGGCAAAGGCGCTCAAGGAAGACCCCGGGTTTTCGCAGATCAGCGGCTACACCGAGGACTCCGGGGAGGGCCGCTGGACGGTCGAGGAAGCGATCCGGCTGCGCGTACCGGTACCGGGCATCGCCGCGTCGCTGTTCGCCCGGTTCCTGTCCCGCCAGGACGACTCGCCCACGATGAAAGCCGTCTCGGCGCTGCGCAACCAGTTCGGCGGGCACGCGGTGAAGCGGATCAGCGAATCCGGCTAGCTCCCCTATCGGAGCACGGCACTCGACAAGAAGGCATTTGTGTACGTCCGGCATCTGAGCTTGCAGGATTTCCGGTCCTGGGCGCGGGTCGACATGGACCTCGAGCCAGGACGCACCGTATTCGTCGGACCCAACGGCTTCGGTAAGACCAATCTCGTTGAGGCGCTGTGGTATTCGGCTACCCTCGGGTCACATCGGGTGGCCACCGATGCGCCGCTCCTGCGGGCCGGTGCCGACCGATCCATCATTTCCACGATCGTGGTGAACGACGGTCGTGAACTGGCTGTCGACCTCGAAGTGGTTGTGGGCCGGGCCAACAAGGCCCGATTGAACCGGTCGCCGGTGCGCAGCGCGCGCGAAATCCTCGGTGTGCTCCGCGCCGTGATGTTCGCACCCGAGGACTTGGCGTTGGTGCGCGGCGATCCGGGCGAACGACGCCGCTATCTTGACGAGCTCGCGACCACTCGGCGGCCGAGGATCGCCGGGGTACGTGCCGATTACGACAAGGTGGTGCGGCAGCGCACCGCGCTGTTGAAGACGGCGACCGGCGCGCGGCACCGCGGCGACCGTAGCGTCGCCGACACCCTCGACGTGTGGGACGGTCATCTCGCCGCCTACGGTGCGCAGTTGATTGCAGCCCGGGTGGAACTGGTCAACGAACTCCATCCCGAGGTCGAGAAGGCCTATCAATTGTTGGCCCCGGCGTCGCGTCCGGCGTCCATTCAGTACCGAAGCAAGGTCGAGCAGGTCGACGGACGGACCGAAACGGTCGAGTTCTACGAGGCGGCCCTGCTCGATGCACTGGCCGGTCGCCGCGACGCAGAAATCGAGCGCGGCGTGTGTTTGGTGGGGCCGCACCGCGACGACCTCGAGTTGCGGCTCGGCGATCAAGTCGCGAAAGGCTTTGCCAGCCATGGTGAATCGTGGTCGATGGCGTTGGCGCTGCGGCTGGCGGCCTATGAGTTGTTGCGCTCCGAGGGTAGCGAGCCCGTTCTGCTGCTCGACGACGTCTTCGCCGAACTGGACTCATCGCGGCGGCGCGCGCTGGCGGGTGTAGCCGCCTCGGCCGAGCAGGTATTGGTGACGGCCGCGGTGCCCGACGACATTCCCGACGGTTGGGATGCGCGCAGAATCGAAATCTCGATGCGCGACGACGACAGTGGTCGAATTTCGGTGGTGGCGTGATGACAGAACCCGACTCCCCCGACCCGTTTGGCTCACCGGACGTCGAAAGCCTGGCGCCGCCGGACCATCTGGCCGGGCTGCCCGGCATGGATCTGGTGCGCCGGACGCTGGAGGAGGCGCGCGGCGTGGCCCGCAGCCAGGGCAAGGACGTCGGCCGCGGCCGCCCCTCCCCCATGCCGCGGCGGGTGGCCGGGCGTCGACGGAGCTGGTCGGGCCCTGGACCCGACTCGCGAGACCCTCAACCGCTCGGCGCGGCGACCCGGGAGCTGGCGAAGCTGCGCGGCTGGTCCGGGCGGGTGGCCCAGGGAACGGTATTCGGGCAGTGGCGAGCGGTGGTCGGCGAGCAGATCGCCGCGCACGCCCGCCCGACCACGCTGCGCGACGGGGTGCTCAGTGTCTCGGCCGAATCCACGGCGTGGGCCACGCAGCTGCGGATGGTGCAGTCGCAGCTGCTGGCGAAAATCGCCTCGGCCGTCGGCGACGGCGTCGTGACATCCTTGAAGATCACCGGCCCGGTGGCGCCCTCATGGCGCAAGGGCCGCTACCACATCGCCGGCCGGGGGCCGCGTGACACGTATGGATAGATATCCAGACGATTGGCTCAGAGCCGCCTGGAAGCGATCAGTACGCTTCCCAAGCGTCATCAGGCACCCCGGATCGAGAAATTCCCCAGGCGGGTCAAATAGATGTGTAGAAACGCGGCCTCAGAATCGGTCCTAACGCAACTTGCCGGTAGACTGGACGAGTGACTTGCCGGCGGTACCGACACCGCCAGAGCACCAACCCCGCTGAGAGTAAGGATGCTGGCGAATCGTGCCTGCCGCTAAGAAGAGTGCGCCTGCCACTAAAGGCTCAAAGAAAAAGGAATACGGCGCTTCAGCCATTACCGTCCTGGAGGGTTTGGAAGCTGTCCGCAAGCGCCCGGGCATGTATATCGGCTCGACGGGCGAACGCGGTCTGCACCACCTGATCTGGGAGGTCGTGGACAACGCCATCGACGAAGCGATGGCCGGCTACGCGACCAGGGTCGACGTCCGCATCCTCGAAGACGGCGGTGTTGAGGTCCGCGACGACGGGCGCGGCATCCCGGTGGAAATGCACGCCAGCGGCGCCCCCACCGTCGACGTGGTCATGACCCAGCTGCACGCCGGCGGCAAGTTCGGCGGCGAGAACAGCGGATATGCCGTCAGCGGCGGCCTGCACGGCGTCGGCGTTTCCGTGGTGAACGCGCTGTCCACCCGGCTGGAAGTCGACATCTGCCGCGACGGCTACGAGTGGTTCCAGACCTACGACCACGCCGTGCCGGGAACCATCAAGCAGGGCGAAGCCACCAACAAGACCGGTACCACGGTGCGGTTCTGGGCGGACCCGGAGGTCTTCGAGACCACGAACTACGACTTCGAGACCGTCGCGCGCCGCCTGCAGGAGCACGCATTCCTCAACAAGGGCCTGACCATCACCCTGAGCGATGAGCGAGTCAGCGCCGAGGAGGCCGACGCCGACGTCGCCGGCGACACGGCGGAGGCGCCGAAGTCAGCCGAGGAGAAGGCCGCCGAAGCCGCGGGCCCGGCGAAGACGAAGAACCGCACGTTCCACTACCCCGGCGGCCTGGTCGACTTCGTCCGGCACATCAACCGGACCAAGACGCCGATCCACCAGAGCATCATCGACTTCTCCGGCAAGGCCGACAACCACGAGGTCGAGGTGGCGATGCAGTGGAACGCCGGCTACTCGGAGTCGGTGCACACGTTCGCCAACACCATCAACACCCACGAGGGCGGCACCCACGAAGAGGGCTTCCGCGCGGCCTTGACCAGCGTGGTGAACAAGTACGCCAAGGACAAGAAGCTGCTCAAGGACAAGGATCCGAACCTGACCGGCGACGACATCCGCGAAGGTTTGGCCGCGGTCATCTCGGTGAAGGTGGCCGAGCCGCAGTTCGAGGGTCAGACCAAAACCAAACTCGGCAACACCGAGGTGAAGTCGTTCGTCCAGAAGATCTGCAATGAGCAGCTCAGCCACTGGTTCGAGGCCAACCCCGCCGAGGCGAAAACCGTTGTGAACAAAGCGGTGTCGTCGGCACAGGCCCGTCTTGCCGCGCGCAAGGCGCGTGAACTGGTTCGACGCAAGAGCGCGACCGACATCGGCGGGTTGCCCGGCAAGCTGGCCGACTGCCGCTCCACCGATCCGCGCAAGTCGGAACTGTATGTGGTGGAGGGTGACTCGGCAGGCGGCTCGGCCAAGAGCGGCCGCGACTCGATGTTCCAGGCGATCCTGCCGTTGCGCGGCAAGATCATCAACGTCGAGAAGGCCCGCATCGACCGGGTGCTGAAGAACACCGAAGTCCAGGCGATCATCACCGCGCTGGGCACCGGCATTCACGACGAGTTCGACATCAGCAAGCTGCGCTATCACAAGATCGTGTTGATGGCCGACGCCGACGTCGACGGCCAGCACATCTCGACGCTGCTGTTGACGCTGCTGTTCCGGTTCATGAAGCCGCTGATCGAAAACGGCCACGTGTTCCTCGCCCAGCCGCCGCTGTACAAGTTGAAGTGGCAACGCGCCGAGCCGGAGTTCGCTTACTCCGACCGCGAGCGCGACGCGCTGCTGGAGGCAGGACGCAAGGCGGGCAAGAAGATCAACGTCGACGACGGCATCCAGCGATACAAGGGCCTCGGCGAGATGGACGCCAAGGAGCTGTGGGAGACCACCATGGATCCGTCGGTGCGGGTGCTGCGCCAGGTCACGCTCGATGACGCTGCCGCCGCCGACGAGTTGTTCTCGATCCTGATGGGCGAGGACGTCGAGGCTCGCCGCAGCTTCATCACGCGCAACGCCAAAGACGTTCGCTTCCTGGACGTTTAACCGCTTTAGGCTTTCACGCTGAATACGCTGATTAGGACTGAAACCACATGACTGATACCACGTTGCCACCCGGCGACGAAGCAGGAGACCGCATCGAACCTGTTGATATTCAACAGGAGATGCAGCGCAGCTACATCGACTACGCGATGAGCGTGATCGTGGGCCGCGCGCTGCCCGAGGTTCGTGACGGCCTCAAACCCGTGCACCGCCGCGTGCTGTACGCGATGTATGACTCGGGTTTCCGGCCCGACCGCAGCCACGCGAAATCCGCACGCTCCGTTGCCGAAACGATGGGCAACTACCACCCGCACGGCGACGCGTCGATCTACGACACGCTGGTTCGCATGGCGCAGCCGTGGTCGATGCGCTATCCGCTGGTCGACGGGCAGGGCAACTTCGGCTCGCCGGGCAACGACCCGCCGGCGGCCATGCGCTACACCGAGGCTCGTCTGACGCCGCTGGCGATGGAGATGTTGCGTGAAATCGACGAGGAGACAGTCGATTTCATCCCCAACTACGACGGCCGGGTGCAAGAGCCCACCGTGCTGCCCAGCCGGTTCCCCAACCTGCTGGCCAACGGTTCGGGCGGCATCGCGGTCGGCATGGCGACCAACATCCCGCCGCACAACCTGCGCGAGCTGGCCGACGCCGTCTACTGGTGTCTGGACAACTTCGACGCCGACGAGGAAGCCACGCTCAAGGCCGTCACCGAACGCGTCAAGGGCCCGGACTTCCCGACGGCGGGGTTGATCGTCGGCTCGCAGGGCATCCACGACACCTACACCACCGGCCGCGGTTCGATCCGGATGCGCGGCGTGGTGGAGATCGAGGAGGACAGCCGCGGCCGTACCGGCATCGTCATCACCGAACTGCCGTATCAGGTCAACCACGACAACTTCATCACCTCGATCGCCGAGCAGGTCCGCGATGGGAAGCTGTCCGGGATCGCCAATATCGAGGATCAGTCCAGCGACCGGGTGGGCCTGCGCATCGTCGTCGAGCTCAAGCGCGACGCGGTCGCCAAGGTGGTGCTGAACAACCTCTACAAGCACACCCAGCTGCAGACCAGCTTCGGCGCCAACATGCTGGCCATCGTCGACGGCGTGCCGCGCACGCTGCGGCTCGACCAGCTGATCCGGCATTACGTCAACCATCAGCTCGATGTCATCGTCCGGCGCACCCGCTACCGGCTGCGTAAGGCCAACGAGCGGGCCCACATCTTGCGCGGTCTGGTCAAGGCGCTCGACGCGCTCGACGAGGTCATTGCGCTGATCCGGGCGTCGGAAACCGTCGACGTCGCGCGGCAGGGCTTGATCGAGCTGCTCGATATCGACGAGATCCAGGCCCAGGCCATCCTCGACATGCAGCTGCGCAGGCTGGCCGCCCTGGAACGTCAGAAGATCGTCGACGACCTGGCCAAGATCGAGGCCGAGATCGCCGATCTCGAGGACATCCTGGCCAAGCCGGAGCGCCAGCGCGCCATCGTCCGCGACGAGCTCAAGGAGATCGTCGACAAGCACGGCGATGACCGGCGCACCAAGATCGTGGCCGCCGACGGTGAGGTCAGCGACGAGGACCTGATCGCCCGCGAGAACGTCGTCGTCACGATCACCGAGACCGGCTACGCCAAGCGGACGAAGACCGACCTGTACCGCAGCCAGAAGCGCGGCGGCAAGGGCGTGCAGGGTGCGGGCCTCAAGCAGGACGACATCGTCAATCACTTCTTCGTCTGCTCGACCCACGACTGGATCCTGTTCTTCACCACGCAGGGCCGGGTGTACCGGGCGAAGGCCTACGACCTGCCGGAGGCGTCGCGCACGGCACGCGGCCAGCACGTGGCCAACCTGCTGGCGTTCCAGCCGGAGGAGCGGATCGCGCAGGTCATCCAGATCCGCAGCTACGAGGACGCGCCGTACCTGGTGCTGGCCACCCGCAAGGGACTGGTCAAGAAGTCGCGGCTCACCGACTTCGACTCGAACCGCTCCGGCGGAATCGTGGCGGTGAACCTGCGCGACGGCGACGAACTCGTCGGCGCGGTGCTGTGCTCGGCCGAGGACGACCTGCTGCTGGTGTCGGCCAAGGGCCAGTCGATCCGCTTCTCGGCAACCGACGAGGCGCTGCGGCCGATGGGCCGCGCCACCTCCGGTGTGCAGGGGATGCGGTTCAACGCAGACGACTACCTGCTGTCACTCAACGTCGTGCGGCCGGACACGTATCTGCTGGTCGCGACGTCGGGTGGGTACGCGAAGCGCACCGCGATCGACGAGTATCCGGTGCAGGGTCGCGGCGGCAAAGGGGTGTTGACAATCCAGTACGACAAGCGGCGTGGCAATCTAGTTGGTGCGCTGGTTGTCGATGACGAGACCGAGCTGTACGCGATCACGTCGGGTGGTGGCGTCATCCGCACCGCGGCGCGCCAGGTTCGCAAGGCCGGACGGCAGACCAAGGGCGTTCGGTTGATGAACCTGGGAGAGGGCGACACACTGGTTGCGATTGCGCGCAACGCAGAGGAGAGCGACGCCGAGGCCGCTGAGCAGGGCCAGGCGACGTGATCGACGGTAAGGAGCCGCAGTGACTTCACCGAACGAGGCCGGCTATCCGCGCTCGGCCGACGGTAGCGCCAACGGCTCCCTACCCGACGACTCCGAGACCGGCTCGCTGGGCAATGCGGTAGGACGCGGGGAGGCGCCGCCCTGGCAGCGCGGCCCCGCGGCCAGGGCGCAGCAGCAGGGCGCGAGGCCGCCGCGGGAGCAGGCCCGCCCCGAACCGCACCGCGGCCCGGGACAGTCCGGACACGCTCCCGGCGACCGCCTCAACCGGTTCATCTCCGGTGGCGGGGGTGGTGCGTCATCGGCTCAAGACGGTGCCGAGCAGGCGCCGCTGCCGCGCAACGAGTCGCCGCGCAACGAGTCGCCGCGTAACGAGCAGCCACGGCCGGAGCCGCCGGTCGCCGAGGCCTACGCCAGCGAGCTGCCGGACCTGTCGGGTCCGACGCCTCGCCCGCAGCGCAAGAGCACGCCGGATCGCGAGCCGGTCGGCCGGCTGTCGCCTGCGGGCCGTGTCCAGGTCGCCAGCCGCACGCATACCGGGCCGGTGCGGGCCAGCATGCAGATTCGCCGAATCGACCCGTGGAGCGCGCTGAAGGTGTCGCTGGTGCTGTCGGTGGCGCTGTTCTTCGTGTGGATGATCGCCGTGGCGTTCCTGTATCTCGTCCTCGGCGGAATGGGCGTGTGGAGCAAGCTCAACAGCAACGTCGGCGACCTGCTGACCAGCGCCAGCGGCCAGGCCGGCGGCGAGCTGGTGTCCAGCGGCACGATCTTCGGCGGCGCTGCGTTGATCGGTTTGGTGAACATCGTGCTGCTGA
Source organism: Mycolicibacterium agri (assembly GCF_002553505.1). GTDB lineage: Bacteria > Actinomycetota > Actinomycetes > Mycobacteriales > Mycobacteriaceae > Mycobacterium > Mycobacterium agri. The sequence goes on from NZ_PDCP01000018.1 coordinate 66,700, forward strand.
CGGCGATGGCCACCGTCGGGGTGTTCATTTACAACCTGACGACCGATCTGGTCGGCGGTATCGAGGTGACGCTGGCCGACCGCGACTGATCCGGTTTGGGTCGAGGGTCCTGATTACGGTAATCTCGTCGCTCGGCCATATGCGTTACGGGCCTATAGCTCAGGCGGTTAGAGCGCTTCGCTGATAACGAAGAGGTCGGAGGTTCGAGTCCTCCTAGGCCCACGGAAAGGGTCACCATGAGGCTGGTGTTTCTGGTCGTCGCGGTGGCGCTGGTGGTGCTGGTAGCGCGGTCGCGACGCGGCGTCGAGGTATGGCACACCGCCGCCGATTATCCTTCCTGACACGGGGCCTTAGCTCAGTTGGTAGAGCGCTGCCTTTGCAAGGCAGAAGTCAGGGGTTCGAATCCCCTAGGCTCCACAAATCGAATTAGCCGACGCGGGTCTGCGTCGCGGGTGTCTGGCGCGCGGTTTCTGCGTTTACGGTTGTGATTCGGCGCGGGACTTGCGACCCTGCTCGCAGAAACCGCAACCGCCTATCCCCTACTCCCCTACGGCCGCGGCGTGACTTCCACACTCGGCGGGCGGGGCGACGGGTCCGGCTGCATCGACCGCCGGACGATCGAAAAGGCAACGGCCCCAACGCCTAACACCACGGCGCCGGCGGTGATCAGAAGCAACGGCCGGGGCCGCCGCTTCGGCTTGCGCGCGTCGGCGAGCGCCTGCGGCAGGTTGGCCAACACCTCCTGCGCCGCAGCGATTTCCTGCGACAGTGTGTCACCGGCCTCGGCGACTTCCTTGGCCACTTCCCTGGCCAGCCGGCTCTTCTCCAGCCGCTCACGGACGCTGCTGGCGGCCGAATTGGCGCCGCGCCAGCCGAGGCCGACCGTCCCCAGCGTCACGTCGACAGGACCGACGGCGGTGTACTTCAGTCCGCGAGTCAACCGTTGCCCTGGGGTCAGCCGTTCGTCCGTCTTCGTGCCCATTTCCACCTCTCTCGCGCTGTCTCGCCGACCTGTCTACGGTCGCCGTCCAGCCTGCCATCAACGGCAATGCCACGGTGCCCGGTTGGCGGTCAACGGAGCGTGGCAGACTGGCATCTCGTGACGAGCCCCATTCAGACAGCGACCGCGACCCTGCACACCAATCGTGGTGACATCAAGATCGCGTTGTTCGGAAACCATGCCCCCAAGACCGTCGCCAACTTCGTCGGGCTTGCGCAGGGCACCAAGGACTACAGCACCGAGAACGCCTCGGGCGGGACGTCCGGGCCGTTCTACGACGGGGCCATCTTCCACCGGGTGATCGACGGCTTCATGATCCAGGGCGGGGACCCGACCGGTACCGGTCGCGGCGGGCCCGGATACCAGTTCGAGGACGAGTTCCATCCCGAGCTCCAGTTCGACAAGCCCTACGTGCTGGCGATGGCCAATGCGGGTCCCGGCACCAACGGCTCGCAGTTCTTCATCACGGTCGGCAAGACGCCGCACCTGAACCGCAGGCACACCATTTTCGGTGAGGTCATCGACCCCGAGTCGCAGAAGGTGGTCGACGCGATCGCGAGCACCGCGACCGATCGCAGCGACCGGCCGACGGATCCCGTGGTGATCGACTCGATCACGATCACCTAGGCCGTGTCGGCCCCTCTACGGCGCGGCTGAGCGGCCGGCCAGCCCGGCCGCGGTCAGCGCGTCCAACACATCCAGGGGATCGGTACCGAGATCCCAACGGGTGAGCACGAAGAGCCGATCGTTGGCTGTATCGATCTCGAGCAGGCGCACTTTCCGCCCGATTCGGCGGAATTCAGTGATCCTGATGATCTTGATATCGGCCTTCTCCAGACGGTTGGTACGCAGCGGTCCGCGGATCTGAAGACCGCCGTTGCTGATTGCCAACTTCGGCCGTGCGCGCCACGAAACGAGTGCAAACACCAGCAGTCCGGCAGCGGCAATGATCGTGAAAACGCGCCCGGGAGGGTCTGTGACTAGGGTCACAGCGGCGACAGCCATCATAAGCCCGAATATGCCGCACGCGGCGATCCCCAGCGGAGATGGGCTCCATTCAGTTTGCTGCACGCGTATTCCACATGCTCTTACCACAGCTAATGAGGTTATCCACAAGTGCTATCCCCAATGGGGATGAATCACAACGATGTGATTGGTTGAGCATCAAGTTGCCAAACGGGTAACGCGCGGAGTCCCCATTGAATTCATCAGCACTGATACGACGGTCACCGCCAGCGCATAGTTAGCAACAGACCGGTGATCATGAAAGCAAAGGCGATCGCGTAGTTCCAGGGCCCCAACTCGAGCAGGAACGGAATCGACGAGGCCGCGAGCTGGAAGACCAGCAGCCACGCCAGCCCGATCACCATCAAGCTCAAGAACAGCACCACGAACCAGACGCTTGACGGCCCGGCTTTCACCTTCACAGGTGTCCGGCTCACCGGGTTGATGGTGAAGTCGTTCTTCTTACGGACCTTGGACTTGGGCATGGGTACCTTCACAAACAGTCGGCGCCACGGGTGCGACGATGAAGCAGGATGTACTTACGAGGTTAACGCAGGTTGCGCGCAGGTCAGAATCAGCAGGGAGTAGCCGATGGACCAGGACGGCGGTCCCGAGCAAAGGCGTAGGCCCAGCGCCTGGCGCTTCGGCGTCCCAGTGGTGTGCCTATTGGCGGGGCTGTTGTTGGCCGCCACCCACGGGGTCTCCGGCGGCGACGAGATCCGACGCAGCGACGCGCCCCGTCTGGTCGATCTTGTTCGCGAATCCCAGCAGTCGGTGGACCGTCTCACCGCCCAGCGCGACGGCCTGGTCAACCAGATCGACACCCATCACGGCGGCTCGCCGGGCGCCGACGCCGCGCTCACCGCGATCCAGAACCGCAACGCCCGCCTGGCCGCCGACGCCGGACTGGACCCGATCCGCGGCCCCGGCCTTGTCGTGACGCTCACCGACGCGCAGCGCGACGCCCACGGCCGCTTCCCCCGCGATGCCACCCCCGACGACCTGGTCGTGCACCAGCAGGACATCCAGGGCGTCCTCAACGCGCTGTGGAACGGCGGCGCCGAGGGCATCCAGATGCAGGACCAGCGCATCATCGGCACCTCCGCGCCGCGCTGCGTCGGAAACACGCTGCTGCTCAACGGTCGCACGTACAGCCCGCCCTACGTCATCACCGCCGTCGGAGACCCGGCCAAAATGCAGGCGGCGTTGGCGGCCGAGCCGTCGGTCACGATCTACAAGCAGTACGTCGTGCGGTTCGGGCTGGGCTATTCGGAGGAGCCCCGCGCCTCGGTCGACATCGTCGGACACACCGAGCCGGTCCGCATGCAGTTCGCCAAGCCGGCGGGCCCGATCGGCTACTGACGCCGGCGCAACTCGCTCAGTAAGTCTCCAGACGCGCCTAGTAACCTGGCCTGATGCAAATCCTGGTCGTCGACAACTACGACAGCTTCGTGTTCAACCTGGTCCAGTACCTGGGCCAACTCGGGGTGAACGCGCAGGTCTGGCGTAACGACGACGACCGCCTCGCCACCGACGCCGACATCGCCGACGCCGCCGAACGCTTCGACGGCGTGCTGCTCAGCCCCGGCCCCGGCACACCGGAACGCGCCGGCGCCTCCGTCGCGCTGGTGAAGGCCTGCGCGGCCGCGCGGACGCCGCTGCTCGGCGTGTGCCTCGGGCACCAGGCGATCGGCGTGGCCTTCGGCGGCACCGTGGACCGCGCGCCGGAGCTTCTGCACGGCAAGACCAGCACCGTGTTTCACGCGAATGTCGGTGTGCTGAAAGGCCTTCCGGATCCGTTCACCGCGACGCGCTACCACTCGCTGACGATCCTGCCCGAGACGATGCCCGCCGAACTGGAAGTCACGGCGCGCACCGAGGGCGGCGTCGTCATGGGTGTGCGGCACGTGTCGCTGGCCATTCACGGCGTGCAGTTCCACCCGGAGTCGATCCTCACCGAGGGTGGTCACCGCATGTTGGCCAACTGGCTCGGCTACTGCGGCGCGGCGCCGGACGAGTCGTTGGTGCGCGCGCTGGAAGCCGAGGTCGCCGATACGGTGCGAGCGGCTACGCAGCGAAACTCAGCGTGATCGTCGCGTCGAAATTCACCGTCGTGCCCGGCGGCGGGCTTTGAGTCACCACCGCGTTGGTGCGCTGACCGCTGTCGCGGACATCGGGACCCTTGTCCAGGAAGCCTGTCCAGCCCAGCGCCCGTAGCCGCGGTTCGGCCTCGGTCCAGAACTGCCCGCGCAGGTCGGGCATGGTGAACTGATTGCCCCGCGACACCTGGATCTGCACCGCGGTGTCCAGCGGGACCGTCTGGCCCGTCGCAGGCACCGTTCCGATCACCTGGCCCGCGGGCTGCGGGCTGTCCACCTCGACCGGCACGGACCTGGTGAAGCCGCTGGCGTTGAGCACCTGCTGGGCCGACTCGACGGTCTGGCCCTTCACGTCGGGTATCTGCTTGCTCTCCGGGCCCGACCCGATCACGATCGTCACCTCATTGGTGATCGCCGAGGTCTGATTGGCCGGCGGGATGGTGCCGACGACCCGGTCCTTGAGCTGCGGCGTGGACGGCGACGGCGCCTGCTTGAACTTCCCGAAACCGGCGTCGGTCAGCTTCTTGACGGCCTCGGCGTAGGTCAGCGACGACACGTCGGGAATCTCCCGCTGCTCCGGCCCGGTCGACACGTTGATGGTGATCTCGTCGCCGGCGTCCACTTCGGTGTTGGCGCTCGGCTCGGTGTCGATCACGTGGCCGGGCTCGACGGTCGAATCCGGCCGCTGCTGGGTGCGGGTCCTGAAGCCGGCGTTCTGCAGCGTCACGACCGCGTCGGCGGACGTCTGGCCGCGCACGTCGGGCACCTGCACGGCGCGGGTGTCGCCGCCGATCATGTTGATCGCGACGGTGACGACCACCGTCAGCACCGCCAGCATGGCGACGGCGATCAACCAGCGGCCGACGGACTGGCCGCGTTCCCGTTCGGCGTACGCCGACTGGTGCAGCGCCATCTGCTCGGTCGCCGGGATCGGGTTCGACGGTGTGGATGCCAGCAGCGACGTGCGCTCGGCGTCGGTCAGCACCTTCGGCGCCTCGGGCGTCTCGCCGCTGTGCACCCGGATCAGGTCGGCGCGCATCTCCGCAGCGGTCTGATAGCGGTTATCCGGGTTCTTCGCCAGCGACTTGAGCACCACCGCGTCGAGTTCCGGCGAAATGCCTTCCTTGCGCTGCGACGGTGGAATCGGATCCTCGCGGACGTGCTGATAGGCGACGGCGACGGGCGAGTCACCGATGAAAGGCGGCTCGCCGGTGAGGATCTCGTACAGCACGCAGCCCAGCGAGTAGACGTCGGAGCGAGCGTCGACCTTCTCGCCGCGGGCCTGCTCGGGCGACAGGTACTGCGCGGTGCCGATCACCGCGGCGGTCTGCGTCACGCTGTTGGCGTCGGCCAGCGCGCGGGCGATGCCGAAGTCCATCACCTTCACCGCGCCGGTTTTGCTGATCATGATGTTCGCCGGCTTGACGTCGCGGTGGATGATGCCGTGCTGGTGGCTGAAGTTCAGCGCTTGGCAGGCGTCGGCGATGACCTCGATGGCTCGCTTGGCCTCCATCGGGCCGTCGTTGTGCACGATGTCGCGCAGCGTCACGCCGTCGACGTACTCCATCACGATGTACGGCAGCGGGCCATTGGGCGTCTCGGCCTCGCCGGTGTCGTACACCGCCACGATCGCGGGATGGTTCAGCGCGGCGGCGTTCTGGGCTTCGCGACGGAACCGCAGGTAGAAGGTGGGGTCGCGGGCTAGGTCGGCGCGCAGCACCTTGACCGCCACGTCTCGGTGCAGGCGCACATCGCGCGCGAGATGGACTTCGGACATGCCTCCGAAGCCGAGAATTTCGCCGAGTTCGTAGCGGTCGGACAGGTGCTGCGGGGTCGTCATTCCAATGTCTGTTCTAAATACGATGGCGGCACCCGCTCGGGCGCGGGCGGCGCACTGGCGCCGAATCGGTGTAGCCCGATTTGCTCTCCACGATGACCGATCGACCCCTCATCGGTCCAGCCGGGCACTCTGACCAGCGGTGGAGCGCCATACGGAGTTGTCTGGGTGACGGTGTCGGTCACCGTCGGCGGCGGGGATTCCCTGTCCTTCTTGTCCTGTGCGTTCAAGACGATCAATATCGCGATGGCGATCGCCAGCGCGCCGAGAACACCGGCCGCCCACAGCAGGGCCCGCTGACCGGAGGAGAACGTGCGCCGCGGCGGCGGCGGTCGGTGGCCGCCTGTGGTGGGTCGGGCGCGGGCGGCGGTGGCGGGGCTGCGCGCGGTCATGGCGGCACTGGTCGCCGCGCCAACGGCGGTCGGCGCCGCTCGCCCGAGGGTCGGTGCCGCGTTGGGGCGCGGCGGACGGCGACCGGCGCGCACGGCCGCAACCGCGTCGGCGAACGGTCCGCCGGACCGGTACCGCATGCCCGGGTTCTTCACCAGCGTGATCTCGATCAGCTCGCGCACATTGGGCGGCAGATCGGCGGGCAACGGCGGAGGCGTCTCCTTGATGTGCTTCATCGCGACCGTCAGAGCACCGTCACCGGTGAACGGCCGCTTGCCCGAAACCGCTTCGTAGCCAACGACTCCCAGCGAGTAGACGTCGCTGGCCGCGGTGGCGTCGTGGCCCAGCGCCTGCTCCGGCGCGATGTACTGGGCGGTGCCCATCACCATGCCGGTCTGCGTGACGGGGGCGGCGTCGACGGCCTTCGCGATGCCGAAGTCGGTGAGTTTGACCTGCCCGGTGGGCGTGATCAGGATGTTGCCCGGTTTGACGTCACGGTGCACCAACCCCGCGCTGTGCGCCACCTGCAAGGCGCGGCCGGTCTGCTCGAGCATGTCCAGCGCGTGCCGCAGCGACAGCCTGCCGGTGCGTTTGAGCACCGAGTTCAACGGCTCGCCGTTGATGAGCTCCATCACCAGGTAGGCGGTGCGGCCCTCGCCGTCCATGTCGGTCTCGCCGTAGTCGTAGACGCTGGCGATGCCGGGATGGTTGAGCATCGCGACCGTGCGGGCCTCGGCGCGGAAGCGTTCCACGAACTCGGGGTCGGAGGAGAACTCCTGCTTGAGCACCTTCACCGCGACGCGGCGCCCGAGTCGGGAGTCGACGGCCTCCCACACCTGGCCCATGCCGCCGGTGGCGATCAGCCGCTGCAGCCGGTACCGGCCGGACAGGGTCACACCAACGCGCGGGCTCATGATCCCTCCCGCAATGCCGCGGCGATCGTGGCCCGGCCGATGGGCGCTGCGACCGCGCCGCCGGTGGCCGAGAGCCGGTTACCGCCGTTCTCCACCAGCACCGCGACTGCGACCTTGGGGGCGCGGGCCGGGGCAAACGCGATGTACCACGCGTGCGGCGGGGTGTTGCGCGGGTCAGTCCCGTGCTCCGCGGTGCCTGTCTTCGATGCGATCTGCACGCCGGCGATGGCTCCCTTCTGCTGCGTCATCTGCTCGGCGCCGACCATCAAGTCCGTTAGTGTATCGGCGACCTGCGTAGACACGGCACGCCGCTGCTCGTGGGGCACGGTCGTCGCGATATTGGACAGGTCAGGGCCCTTGAGACTCTCGACGAGGTAGGGCTGCATCGCCACCCCGCCGTTGGCGATGGTGGCAGCTACCTGAGCGTTCTGCAGCGGGGTGAGCGCGACGTCCTTCTGCCCGATGCTGGACATGCCGAGCGCGGCGGCGTCACCGATCGGGCCGACGGTCGACTCCGCCACCTGCAGCGGAATCGGCGGCGGGGTGCTGTCCAGGCCGAACGCTGCGGCGGTGCTGCGCAGCGCGTCGGCTCCGGTGTCGAGGCCCAGCTGGACGAACGCCGTGTTGCACGACCGCGCGAACGCCTCCCGCAGCGACGCGGTGGGTCCGTGACCGCAGGGCGTGCCGCCGAAGTTCTCCAGTGTCGCGGTGCTGTCCGGCAGTGGGATTCGCGCCACCGACGGCAGCGGGGTGTCCGGCGTCGCGCCCGACTGCAGGGCCGCGGCCGTGGTGATCACCTTGAACGTCGAGCCCGGCGGGTAGGTCTCCGAAATCGCCCGGTTCAGCAGCGGGTTTCCGGGGTTGTCGCGCAGCTGCTGCCACGCCTCGCCCTGCTTCTCGACGTCGTGGCTGGCCAGCAGATTCGGGTCGTAGGACGGCGACGACACCATCGCCAGGATCTTGCCCGTCGACGGCTCCAGCGCGACGACGGCGCCGGAACACGGCCCGTTGCAGCCCTCCTCCATGGCCTTCCACGCCGCCTCCTGCACCTGCGGGTTGATCGTGGTCGCCACGTTGCCGCCGCGCGGGTCGCGGCCGGTGAAGAAGTCGGCCAGCCGGCGGCCGAACAGCCGCTCGTCGGAGCCGTTGAGGATGGCGTCCTCGGCGCGTTCCAGGCCCGTGCTGGAGAACCGCAGTGAGTAGAAGCCGGTGACCGGCGCGTACGTCAGCGGGTTGGGGTACACCCGCAGGAACCGGAAGCGGCCGTCGGTGGACACCGAATAGGCCAGCAGCTGCCCGCCCGCCGAGATCTGGCCGCGCTGGCGGGAGTACTCGTCGAGCAGCACGCGCTGGTTGCGGGGGTCGGCGCGCAGACCGTCGGCGGTGAAAACCTGGGTGAGCGTGGCGTTGGCCAACAGCAGCACGACCAACACCATGATCATGACCGAGATGCGGCGCAGGGAGTTGTTCATACGCGCTCGATCACCTCGGTGCTGGCCGCCGCGATCGGGGTGTTGTTCGACGGCTTGGTGAGCGGTCGGCGGGCGGAATGCGAGATCCGGATCAGGATCGCCAGCAGCACATAGTTGGCCAGCAGCGACGACCCGCCGTAGGACATCCAGGGGGTGGTCAGCCCGGTGAGCGGGATCAACTTGGTGACGCCGCCGACGACGATGAACAACTGGATCGCCAGGGTGGACGCCAGCCCGGCGGCCAGCAGCTTGCCGAAGCTGTCCCGCACCGCGATCGCGGTGCGCAGCCCGCGGATGACGACGATCGTGTACAGCATCAGCACCGCGGCCAGGCCGACCAGGCCGAGTTCCTCACCGACGGCGGCGATGATGAAGTCGGTCGACGCCGCGGGCACCGTGCCGGGCTGACCGTTGCCGAGCCCGGTGCCGAAGATGCCGCCGGTGGCGAAGCTGAACAGCGACTGCACCATCTGATAGCCGGCGCCGTCTGGGTCGGCGAACGGGTCCAGCCAGGTCTGCACCCGCAGCCGGACGTGGTCGAAGATGTAGTACGCCGCAACGCTTCCCGCCGCGAAGAGCGCCAGCCCGATGACCACCCAGCTGAACCGGTCGGTGGCGATATACACCAGGATCAGAAATGACGCGTACAGCAAGAGCGAAGTGCCGAGGTCTTTCTCGAACACCATGACGCCGACCGAGATGATCCAGGCGGCCAGCAGCGGCGCCAGGTCGCGTGGCCGCGGCAGGTCCATGCCCAGCACGTGCTTGCCCGCGCTGGTGAACACGTTGCGCTTGGCCACCAGCACCGCCGCGAAGAACACCAGCAGCAGGATCTTGGAGAACTCGGCGGGCTGAATTGAGAAGCCCGGCAGCCGAATCCAGATCTTCGCGCCGTTCTGCTCGGAGATGGATCTGGGCAGCACGGCGGGAATCGCCAGCAGTACCAGCCCTGCGGCGCCACACAAGTAGCCGTAGCGCGCCAGCATCCGGTGGTCGCGAAGGAAGACCACGACGAGCGAAAAGGCGATCACCCCGACCAGCGTCCACAGCATCTGCTGGTTGGCGCTGGGCCCGTTCATGGGACCGGTGGTGACGTCGTTCGCGGCGAGGTCGAGCCGGTGAATCATCACCAGCCCCAACCCATTTAGCAGTGCGACGACGGGCAGCAGCAGCGGGTCGGCGTAGGGCGCGAAGCGTCGGATGGTCAGGTGCGCGCCGCCGAACAGCGCAATGTAGGCCAGCGTGTAGGACGCCAGATCCCAACTCAGCGCCTGCTCCTGGTTGGCCTCGACGATGAGTAGCGCCACCGTGGTGATCAGGGTGGCGAACCCCAGCAGGAGCAGTTCGGCGTTCCGCCGGGTGGGCAACGGCGGCAGAACGGTGACGGCTGGCTGGGGCTGCGTCGTCATGACACAGTCCGGCAGGTCTTACCCGGCTCGGGCGGGGGCGGCGGCAGCGCGGTCGCCGTCGGCGCAGGCGTCGGCGAAGCGGGCGGCTCCGGGGCCGGGCCGGGCAGCGGTCCGCGCGGCGGGGGATTGTCCTCCCCGGGGTTGCCCGAAGCATTCGGCACACCCGGGGCGGGGCCAGGCGGAGGTGGTGGCGGTGGCGCGGCCGTCGTCGTCGGTTTCGGTTTGGGCTTAGGGCATATCGGCAGCACCGAGCTGCGGGCGAGTTCCTCCATCTGCCCGATGGCGTTGTCCAACGAACCCGACGGCAGCCCCGCGACCACCTGTGCGCGCTCCGACGGGCGCATGTCGTTGACGTTGAGCATCCGGCAGTTCAGGTTGTCGCGAGCCTGGTCGGCGGCTATGAGCGACAAGTCGTTTCGGTCGTTGAGGCAGCCGAGCAGATACGGCTCCTGCAGCGCGATCCCGAGAAACGAACCCTGCACGCCGCGCATGATCGACACCGTGCCGTCGTGCTCGGTGACGTAATAGTTGTTGCGGACGATCTCGCGGCCGACGGCTAGACCGGCCAGCACCAGCAGCACAAGCAGGGCGGCGGCGATAAACATCTTGCGCTTCGACCGCTGCGGCTTGGGCAGCTCTTCCGGTTGCGGCACAACGCGTTTGGCCTCGTTGCGGCGCGGGTTGAACGCGGAGGCGCGACCGGCGGAGGTGTCGGGCGGGGCGCCCTGGTCGTCGTCTCCGGACACCGCGCCGGCCAGAATGGGTTGGGTCTGGCCGTAGTCGTCGTCGATGACGTCGGCGACGACGACGGTGACGTTGTCCGGGCCGCCGCCGCGCAGCGCCAATTCGATGAGCCGGTCGGCGCTTTCGGCCACATCCGGGATCTGCAACGCCTCCAGGATGGTGTCCTGGCTGACCGGGTCGGACAGCCCGTCGGAGCACAGCAGATAGCGGTCGCCGGCGCGGGCTTCCCGCATGATCAGCGTCGGCTCGACCTCGTGTCCGGTGAGCGCGCGCATGATGAGCGACCGCTGCGGGTGGCTGTGCGCCTCTTCGGCGGTGATTCGGCCCTCGTCGACGAGGGTCTGGACGAAGGTGTCGTCCTTGGTGATCTGGGTGAGCTCGCCGTCGCGCAGCAGGTAGCCGCGGGAGTCGCCGATGTGCACCAGGCCAAGTCTGTTGCCGTCGAACAGGATTGCCGTGAGCGTGGTGCCCATGCCCTCGAGTTCGGGGTCGGCCTCGACGTGCGCCGCGATCGCCGCGTTGCCCTCGCGGACGGCCTCCTCGAGTTTGGACAGCAGGTCGCCGCCGGGCTCGTCGTCGTCGAGGTGGGCCAGCGCGGCGATCACCAACTGCGACGCCACCTCGCCGGCGGCGTGACCGCCCATGCCGTCGGCAAGCGCCAGTAGCCGCGCGCCTGCATAAACAGAGTCCTCGTTGTTGGCTCGGACCAGGCCGCGGTCACTGCGCGCTGCGTAGCGAAGCACGAGCGTCATACCGCTCTCCTCCTAGCCTTTCGGCCGGGGATGCCCCCATGATGACGCGGCGTCACGGGCGCAGCTCGATCACCGTTTTGCCGATACGAACCGGCGTGCCCAATGGAACGCGTACCGCGGTAGTCACCTTCGCCCTGTCAAGGTATGTGCCGTTGGTCGATCCTAGGTCTTCCACATACCACTCCGAGCCTCGTGGCGACAGCCGGGCGTGCCGGGTCGACGCGTAGTCATCGGTGAGGACCAACGTGGAGTCGTCGGCCCGGCCGATCAGTATCGGCTGGGTGCCCAGGGGGATGCGGGTACCGGCCAGGGCACCGTCGGTGACCACCAGGGTGCGGGCGACGTGACGCTTCTGCCGCGACGGCAGCAACGAGCCGCGCAGCGGCAGCCCGCGTCGCACCATCACCGTGCCAGGCGGAGCGTAGATATCTGTGCGCAGGATCCGCAGCACCGACCAGATGAACAGCCACAGCAGCAGCAGGAAACCGACACGCGTCAGCTGCAGCACTATTCCCTGCATCCGACGTCCTCTCCGTACCCGCCCCGGTTCAGTCGCGCCGACAATACTTCCCGTGCTGTGTCCGCTTCGCCCCTGGCGTGCGCGGCATGTCCATCCCGTACGTGCGCGGTGCTCGTGCTGCTCCTCACGTCCGCGGTGCCGCTTTCGCTCCTCACGTGCGCGGTGCCGCTTTCGCTCCTCACGTCCGCGGTGCCGCTTTCGCTCCTCACGTCCGCGGTGCTGGTTCTGCTCCTTACGTGCGCGGTGACCATCGGCAACGTCACGATACTTGGACAGCCTGCAGCAGGAGGGCTAAGCCGACAGCTTGTGCCCGTGCTGTAACCGGCGCCGCCTCAGTGCACGCGGACGATGATCTCGGAGTGCCCGAGCCGGATCACGTCGCCGTCAGCCAACTGCCATTCCTGCACCGGCGCGTTGTTCACCGTGGTGCCATTGGTGGAGTTGAGGTCCGTCAGCAGCGCGACCTGACCGTCCCACCGGATCTCCAGATGACGACGGGAGACGCCGGTGTCGGGCAGCCGGAACTGGGCGTCCTGGCCGCGTCCGATCACATTGCTGCCCTCGCGCAGCTGGTAGGTCCGGCCGCTGCCGTCGTCGAGTTGAAGCGTGACGGTCGCGCCGCTGGACGGGTAGTCGGGCTGCCCGTAGCCGGCGCCGTAAGTCGCCGGTGCGTTGGCCGGAGGACCGTAGTCGTACCCACCGGCCGCGGGCTCGCCGTAGCCCTGATCGGCGTAGCCGCCCGCAGCCGGGGGCTCGCCGTAGCGGCCGTAGTCGGGTTGGCCGTAGTCCTGGCGGCCGTACTGCCCGCCGCCGTAGCCCTGGTCCGGATAGCCGGCGCCCTGGTCAGGGTAGCCACCCTGGTCCGGGTAGCCGCCACCGGGCGGACGGCCGTAATCATCCTGACGCGGCGGGGCGGGCGGGCGACCGTAGTCGGCACCGCCGTAGTCGCCGCCGTAGCCGGGCGCGGGGCCTGCTGGCGGCGGCGGGTAACCGCCGGGAGCCGGACGGTAGCCGCCCTGCTCCGGGTAGCCGCCCTGCGGAGGCGGGCCGTAGCCGCCTGCGGGGGGACGCTGCTCGTACTGCTGCGGAGGGGGCGGGTAGCCGCCCTGGTCGGGGTAGCCGGCGCCTTGATCGGGGTAGCCGCCGCCCTGCTCCGGGTAGCCGCCCTGGTCGGGGTAGCCGGGCCGCTGGCCGTAGCCCTGATCGGCCGGTGGCGGGTAGCCCCGCTGATCCGGCGGGTATTGGCCGCGTGGATCCTGACCGCCTTCGCGGTCCTCGGGGCGCCCGTAACGGTCGTCGTAGTACTCGTCGGGCCGCCCCTGTCCCTGGTTTCCGCGGTAACTCGGGTTGTCGGTCATCGGTTGTACTCCTGGTTCTGCGGTGTACGCGCGGTCTCGTAGTGCTGGGGCGGATTCGCCGGTGGTGGAGTCGGGATTGACCGCACCACGAGCGCGAAACTGTCCAGTGTGCAGGTTCGCTGACTGCTCGAATCTAACGACCACATCACCATACGTTTGCCATCCCTGCTCATGGATGTAGCCCTCCAAGTGCCTGGCGAAAGTGGTCGATGTCAGGTCTGGGTCGGCGCTTACCTTCTGATAGTCGGGCACGCTGAGGGTAATGATGTATTCGTTGGGTGCCAATAGCCTGCCCCCGGCCAGCTTGCGCACACCGGCGTAGGCCTCGCGTTGCAGTAACGCCTCAACCTCTTGCGGCACAATCGATCCGCCGAATACCCGCGCGAAGGCGTCGCCCACGGTCGACTCAAGCTTGCGCTCGATGCGGTCAACGAGACCCATCTGTCCGCCTGCCTTACTCGCCGTAGTACGTCATTTCCTCACCAGATGTCCGGTCACCTGTGTGTCGCGCAACCACACCTGTCACATTGCATGGTATCGGGCCGTAAGAGGTATGCGGGACCAACAGAACTCTGAGAATCCTCCCGCCGCTGGTGGCGAGCGTCCGGCCGTGATCGGTACGGTTGTGAGTCGGGGCCGCTTCAGTGATAGGCTCCCCCGGTTGTTGGGGCGAGTGGCGGAATGGCAGACGCGCTGGCTTCAGGTGCCAGTGTCCTTCGGGACGTGGGGGTTCAAGTCCCCCTTCGCCCACCAAGAGCGGTTCTACGAACTGTTGACACAATGGTCACGAACTCAAAAGGGTTCGTGACCATTGTGTTTGGCGGCTCGTACGTCAGTTGTGCCATGAATCGACTTTTTTGGGGACGCGATCCAGCAAGTCCCCAAACAGCGAGTCGATTTATGTGCGCGGGAAGCTCCCCCCTAACCGGTGAGCAGCTTGCCGCCCGCCCCGCCGAGAGCGGCAATCGCGATCTGCGCCGCAGCCGTGTTCAGTCCTTGGGCTACCTGCTTCAACCTACTGCGCTCCGCGGGGGGCCGGGATTCGTCTTCCCCCGCGGTCTCCAGCGCGTCGATTAGTCGATCAAGCAGGGCCTTCGGCGAGGGCCGGTGTCCGGCGACGCGAACAGCTTCGCCGCTGGCTGGGCAACCCGGAGAATGTCGCCGCTGGCAGTTTTCCGGCTCTTCCGGAAATGGAGTGCAGGTGAGGGTGGCGGTCAGCGGTGATTTCATGTCGTGTCGGTGAACTGAAACGGGCCCCGGTCGGCAGATGATGCAGGTTCTCACACCATTGCAGACCTGCCCCCGGGGAGCCCTGTGCCTGACTCTACGTCGCCTTCTGCTGCTGTTGTCGCCGACACGATCGTGCGGACCGTCGAACTTGGCGTGACGATCACCGACGCCGCGATCGATGGCGATGTCACCGTGGTGTTCTGCAATCTGCTCGACGACGGTCAGCGCCGGTGTCCGGGCTGCGGCACCGACGGGGTGTATCGCGACACCGTGATCCGGGCGGTGACCGATCTACCGGTGGCCGGGCACCCGCTTCGGCTGCGGGTACGGGTGCCGCGCTATCGGTGCGTGGCGACCGATTGCCAGCGGGAGGTGTTCTCCCACAACACCGATCGCCTGGCCCGGCGGGGCGCAAGTACGACTCGACGCTGTGCCCGCTACATCTGCCGGCGGCTGATGATCGACCGGGCGACGGTGGCCGCGGTGGCCCGGGAACTGGGCTTGTCCTGGGACACCGTCAACACCATCGCCACCGACGCCACCCAGATGATCGTGGCCACCGACACCACCCGCCTGGCTGGGGTCCGGGTGATCGGTGTCGACGAGCACCGCTGGTCACACACCCGCCGCTGCGGTGAAGATGGCTACATCACCGTCATCATCGACTTGACCCCGGTGCTGGACGGCACCGGCCGCGCCCGGCTGCTGGACCTGGTCCCCGGGCGCTCGGCGGCGGCGTTGAAGACCTGGCTGGCCGACCAGAGCCCAGCATTTCGCGATCAGGTCGAGGTGGTGGCGATGGATGGCTTTACCGGCTACAAGAACGCCGCGGCCGATCAGCTGCCCGAGGCCACCCCGGTGCTGGACCCCTTCCACGTCGTGGCGTTGGCCGGTGACAAGCTCGACCTGTGCCGCCAGCGCATCCAACAACAGACGTGTGGGCACCGCGGCCGCACAGGCGATCCGCTCTACGGTGTCCGTCGCATCCTGCGGACCCGATGGCCACTGCTGAGTGCGCGGCGAAAAGCCAAGCTGGAGGCTGTGTTCGCCGACGCCAACCACCTTCCCGTCGAGATCTGCTGGGGCTTCTACCAACGCATCATCGCGGCCTACGCACACCCCGACCGCCGCCGCGGCAAGGCCATGATGACCGCGATCATCACCGCACTGCGCACCGGCGTACCCGAGGCTCTCGAGGAGCTGGCCCAGCTGGGGCGCACCCTGTGGCGACGCCGCGCCGACGTGCTGGCCTACTTCGACCACCACGCCTCCAACGGCCCCACCGAGGCCATCAACGCCGCCTGGAAGCCCTGCGCCGCAACGCCCTCGGATTCCGAAACCTCACCCACTACCGACTGCGCTCACTGCTGCACTGCGGCAACCTCGCCCAACGAATCGATGCACTCTGATTCCGGAAGAGCCGGTTTTCCTGTCCCTTGCCGAAGAATGGCTCGGTGTTGAGTGCGCGGAGCGCGCGCTGAACAGTCTTAGGTATTGTGTCGGTCCCTTGCCGAACAATTCGGTCACGTTCACCCATTTCGGGTCACCGGCCATCTTGGTCGGCGCGTATTGCTGAAACTCGGGTAAAAGAACGACACCAGAATCGATTTCGTCGAGCAACGTGGACAACCGGGTCACGGCAATTCCTCCTGCCTAGTTTTCGAGAGCGGTCAGAAACGGGCTCGCCTCGCCGGGCCAGGTGACCAGCAGCTGCTCGCGGGCGCGAGTGCAGGCGACGAAGAGCAAGCAGCGTTCCCGTTCCAGGTCCTGGTCGTGGGTCTTTTTGTCGTCTTCGACGGGTGTGACGGCGCTGGCGGCGGGCACCTGATCGGCGCTGACCCCGGCCACGGCCACACAGCGGAACTCCAATCCCTTCATCCGGTGCATGGTGCCGATCCGCACCGCGTCGTCGTCATCGGTGGCCTTGGCCAAGTCGACAGTGTCGATGCCCGCGTTGTGCAGGGCGCGCTGGATTTTCGATGTCACCCATTTAGACCGCACCGCGATGCCGATCTCCGACGGCGCGACCCCGCCGTCGATCCAGTCGGTGACCGTTGCGGCGATGAATGCGGCCTCGGCGTCTGCGCTGGCGTGTCCGCGCAACACCGGCGGCGGCCCGTGCACCGAGGAGCGGCAGCCGGCGATGGAGTCCAGTCCGCCTTCCATGTCGTCGATCGCTTCGCCGCGCAGCAGGCCCAGGCTCCAGCCGAGGATTTCGGCGGTGGTGCGGTAGTTGATGCTCAGCCGCGACGAGCGGCCGGCGATGTTGATGCCGACCTCGCGCAGGCTGACCCGGTTGGCGTAGATGCGTTGATGGGTGTCACCGGCGATGAAGATGTCGTCGGGTTCTTCGGCCACCGCGGCGCGCAGCAGCCGCCACTGGTCGGGGCTGAGGTCCTGGGCTTCGTCGACGATGATGTGGCGGAACGGTTTCTCGTCCGACGCCTGCAGCAGCCGGGTCGCCTCGCGGCGGACGGTTTCATGGGTCCAGACGCCTTGGCGGGTGAGGGTGTCCTCGAACTCGCTGATCGCCTGCCACACCTGCGCCCGCTGGGTCGCGCCGAGCGCTCGGCCACGGCCGCTGCGTTTGGCGGCCAGGTATTCGTCGGCGCTGCCGATGCGGCGGGCCAGCACCACCTGCCGCCATTCCTCGGCCAGAAACACCGGGGTGAATTTCAGTTGCAGTTCGTCGATCAGCCCGGCCCACAACGCTTTCTCGTCGTCGGTGCTCAACAGGTGCGGTGCGCCGTGGGTTTTGCGGAAGACGCGATGGGCGATGCGGTCGACGTGGGAGACCTCGATGCGCGCGGCGATCTTGTCGTCGGCGAGCATGTCGATCCCGGTTTGCAGCGTGTCCGACAGTGTCGAGGTGAACGTGGTGACCAAGACCTTGCCCTCGCCCCGGCGGGCCAGCGCGGTCGCCCGGTGCAGCGCGACCACGGTTTTGCCGGTGCCCGGTCCGCCGGTCACCCGCGCCGGTCCGTTGTTGTTGGCGTCGACGACGGCGCGCTGGCTGGGGTGCAGGTACACCCGCCAGGTGGCCAGCGGGTAGGCGAACACGTCCATCAGCTCATCGGGTCCGGTGACCACCACGACGCGCTCGCGGCTGCGCAGGATCGCGGCGTCGATGTCGTCGGTGTCGACGGGTTCGGCGAGGATCTGCGCGCCCAAATCCTGCCACACCTCGTCGGGGGTGAACCCGGCGGCCAGCCCGCACAGCACATCCCATTGTGTCTCGGGTAGAAAGGTTTTCGCGGCGTCGAGCTGTGCGGGGTCGGTGACGGTGCGGGCGAACGCGCGGACCTGCTCGTCGACGCCGAGGGTGGCCAGTTCGCCGTCGCTGACATGGTTGAAGATCGGGGTGCTGGCGGTTTTGGCGGCTTCGGCGCGCTCGGGGATCTGGCGGTCCAGTTCGGCTTCGTCGCGGATCTCGATGCCGCCGGTCGCGGAGTTGACCGAGACGTTGCTGCGCGCCGCCCACGCGTAGGCGTCGTCGTGCGGCAGCACTTTGAGCAGCGTGTAGACGTCGCCGGTAACGGGGGCGAGCACGATGCCGCGCCAGGACTGGTCGATGCGGATGGAGCGGAACCGCGGATTGCGGGCGTTGGCGATCTTCTCCAAATGCAGGCCGGTGTGGGTGGCGGCCTCGAATTCGTCGAACACCTCGGTGACCCGGTGGTAGACGGGCTTGGCGAGCCTGCCCAGGTCTTTGAGGAATCCCTTGTCGATGGCGAGTGTCGGCATGGCTTTTCTCGTCGGTTCAGTGGTGGCGGGGTCCGTGCCCGGCGGGCGGGTCGGCCAGCGGCGCCCAGCCGGTGCCGCCGCGGGAAGCTGCGTCGGCCATCCGGTCGTAGGCCTGCAGGACAAGGCGTTTGGTGCGGTACTCGCCGAGGTCGCGCTCTTCGTACTTGCGCACGACGGGAAACGAGTCCAGCACATGCTCGGCCTCGCCGCGGGTCAGGCCGTAGATGTGCAGGAACGCCGCGTCCAGGTCGGCGCGCAGCAGCGCGCGCCGCTGCGGATCCCAGCGAAACGGCGGCCCGTCGTCGCCGAGGTCCTGCGCGTACGGCCGCAGCCGGTGCGAGGTGTAGGACAACTCGAGAACATATGGCGTGAGCCAGGTTCGCAGTGTTTCGCCGGACTGCCACGGCGCGGGTCTGGCGAAGTGATCCGGGTGCGGGCAGGCCAGCTGTTTGACGATGAAGTACTTCATCGACGCGCTGCTGAGCTTCTGCCGCGCGATGTAATCGAACATGAGGCTAGACCACGTGGCGTGAAGCAGGCCGGCTGATACCGGGTGCACGGGTTTCGCGAGAAGGAACTTGTCGCCGACTGCCGAGGCCGGCAGCACGGACGGCACGAATGTCCGCGAGTCGCTGGCGCGGGCGATGTCGCGCCAGCCGAGCAGCCACTGCCGGTCCCACCGATCGTTGAGTTTGGCGTCGACTTCGGACCTGCGCACCCAGTAGCGGGCCAGTGGTTCGGCGTTGGGGTCGTCGTGCTCTTTGTCGGTCAGCCGCGGCAGCGCGCCGACGTTGAGCTGCGCCTGCGTCGCACCCTGGTAGGTGGAGAACCGGTGGTCGAAGTGGCTGAGCATCTTCGCCTCGTACAGCGGCACATACTCGATGCCGTCACGGGTGTAGGACCAGCCGTCGAAGTCGGCGTCGGCCAAATCGTCGGCGGTGTGGAACAACCCGGAATCGGACGCCATGTTGAACAGGCCCTGGCTGAATGACAGTCCCCAGGGGTTGCCGTCGGGGTCGTCGTCGCGGATCAGCACCGGGTGCCGCGCATAGATGCCCAGGGTGATGTCGGCGTCGACGCGGCTGCGGAACATCGGCAGGGTCCCCGTGTTCGGGTTCAGCGCCAGCACCTCCTCGGCCGCCAGGTCGAAGCGGCGCTCCGGCACATCGGAGATGTGGCGGTTGAGGAACGCAAACCTGGTGCGCCGCACCGCGCGCGCCGCCCCCGTCATCGCCGTCACCGCGAACCGGACGCGATGATCGACGTCGCGGAAGATTTTGGCTTCGTTCTCGAAGTCGTAGAACGCGTACAGCCGGTGGCTTTCCAGGGTGTCGGCGAAGAACGGGGCGGTGGTCTTGTCGGTGGCCAACCCGGTGGGGCTGATGAGCCCGGCCGCGCCGTCGGCGGCCACGATGGTGCGCATGGTTTCGGCGAACACGCTGTAGGTGTTGATCTTGCCTTGTGCGGTCAGCGGGAAGCGGCCGCAGCGCACCAGGTGAGTGGTCGCGTCCGACAGACGGCGCGCACACTGGTAAAGCGCGAACAACTCGGGCTCGGTGTCGGCGAGCGCGTCGATCATCTTCTTACGGACCGTGGCGTTACTCGCGCCCTCGATGTCGGTGCGACCGATATTGCCGAAGAACTGCTTGTCCTCGATTTGAAGCGCCTCCCACGGCGGGTTGCCGACCACGCAGGAGAACCCGCCCGTCCAGCCGGTCTGCGGGTCGGCGCTGCCGTCGCCGCCGACGGTGAAGATGCCGGGAAACTCCAAGTGCCAGTGAAAAAACCGGTACTGGCGGGCCAGCTGGTCGATCTGGGCGACGACGGTGCCGGGCACCGTCTCGGGATGCTCGGCCAGCGCGGTCACGGTGGCGTGGGTGATGCCCTGCCCCGACGTGGCGGCCCCGGTCTTGGGTTGCACGAACGCCGCGCACCACGCGTCGGCCACCCGTTTGGCCGCGACCAGATCGGGATCGGTCTGCAGGCGCCGCCAGGCGTCGGCGCGGGCGCGCAGCGCCGCCACCGTCGCGGCGGTGCCGGTGTCGGCGTCGCGGGCGGCCTTGGTGAAACTGGTGGTCTCGACGTTCAGCGTCTCGGCGCCGAAGCTCAGGGTCAGCTGATCGGCATCGGCGCGGCGTTCGGACTTGTTGCGGGCCTTCAGTTTCGCCGTCCACGACTTGTCGTCGTCGCCGAGCGCGACGAACGCCGAGTCGGGGATGTTGTGGCGCAATAACTCCGGGGTGGTGCCCAGCAGCGCGTTGCCGACGCGGAAGTGGGCGTCGAGAAACGGGAACGGGCGCTGCGGGTCGAACGCCTCCAGCCACAGCGCCACCTTGGTGATCTCGATGGCCAGGTCGTTGAGGTCCACCCCGTACACGCAGTGTTCGATGACGTCGGCGGTGGCCGCGCGCAGCGCCGCCGGGGGCGGTTCGGTGTCGCCGCTGCGCACCGTGGCCAGCGCGGCGGCGACCCGGCGGGCCGCCGCGACCACGAAATGCCCGCTGCCGCAGGCCGGGTCGAGCACGGTCAGGTTCAGCAGCGCCTGTTCGGGATCGGCGGCGCGCATCGCCTCGTCGATCAGCGGGTCGAGGGTCTCGTCGAGCACCAGCGCGATCAGCTCTGATGGCGTGTAGTACGAGCCGGACTTCTTGCGTTCGTTGCCGGTGGCCACCTCCAGGGTGAACGCCCGCGCGTCGGGGTCATAGCGCGGGGTGTAGGCCAGCAGCCCCTCGTACAGGCCGCCGAGTTCCTCGCTGTCGAGGTTGCGGTAGTCCACCGGCCGCGTCAGCCCGGTCACCGGGTCGTCGATCTGGGACAGCGCCCGCACCGCGGCCAGCAGTGCCCGGTTGGGCAGTTTCGCATCGGCGATAAGTCCCAGCGCGTCACGCGAAAACAACTGTGCGCCAAGCCCGTTGAGACCCAACACAGGCAGCCCGTCGCCGGCCAGCGCGTCGGTGACGATCAAATGCGCTTCCCACAGGTCGGTGTGCCAGCCGCCGATCGGCGCCCCGGCCAGCCGGCGCAGCCGCGCGGTGGAGAAGAAGTCCGCGTAGCGGCGGCGGGCGGATTCGTCGGCGTCCGGCGGGTGCAGCAATCCGCGATCCTCCACCACGAACAGCACGATGAGCCGGTAGGCGATGCGCAGCAGCGCGCGCTGCAGGTCGCGGTCGGCGTCGGCGGCGGCGGCCAGCGCGTCACGCAGCGCGGTGTTGGCCGGGTGCGCGACGAACCCGGTGCCCAGCTCGCGTAGCGCCGCGGCGACCCCGTGCTGCAGGTTCAGCAGCGCCCGCGCCCCGTCGTCGATGGCGGTGGCCCGCCAGCGTTCCAGCCAGCAGTTGTCCAGTTTCGGCTCGGCCGCTACCGCGTCGGCGTCGGAGTCATCTTTCTCGGCAACGGTTTTGGCCGATGCCTCGTCCAGCCGGGGGGCGAAGCGGCTGGCATGCACGGTCAGAAACAGCAGCCGGAAGTCGGCGTAAAGCTGATCGGTGAAGATCGCGTCGAGGTCGAATTCGACGAACGACTGGCGGGTCAGGCTCGACGCGTCACGCAGCAGCCGCAGCTGGTGCCCGTTGGACAACACCCCCCACAGCGCGCGGTCCTCGCGGTTGAGGTAGTCCTGCAGCATCGCCTGCGGCGCGCGGGCGGCAACCCCGGCGGTGCGGGTGTCCAGGTCCACCCCCGCACCCACCAGATGCAGCGGCACCCACACCGCCGGATGCGCGGCGTCGGGCCAGGCCACCCGGTGTGAGACCGGGAAGCGCGGGGCCGTCGTCTCACCCAGCCCGGGCGGCACCGCCAGCCCGCCGCTGACGACATCCGGTCGGCCCCAACCCAATTCGTACAGCAGCGGCAGCAGCCAGCGGTCGCGGGTGAGTTTGGTGGCGGCGTCCCCTGCGGGCAGCCGGTCCAGCGCCCCGCGCCAGGACCGGTGCGCGGCCAGCATCGCCTCCCAGGCGCGCGCGATCGCGCCGTTGACCGTCATACCCGGCGGCAGCTGGTAGGCCTCGGCGCTCTGGCCGGGCATGCGCAGTTCGTTGGCGCGCGGCAGCGCCTCGGCGGGCAGCGCGGTGCCGACGGTGCGCACCGCGCGGAACACGCTCAGCGCGGTCATCGCGCACCCCCGGCAGGCAGATACACATACACCCCGAGTACATCGGCGGGCGGCAGAAACCGCACCGCGGGTGCGCGCCCGGCGGCCTTGGTCGCACTGCGCACCGCCTGATGCCCGGCCACCAGATCGGCCGCCGCCTCGGCGCCCGTGCCGCCCAGATACTCGGCGAGCGCGGGTAACCGGCCCAGCGCGCGGCCCAGCTGGGCGCGGGCCAGCGCGTCGTCGACGTTGCCCGACGGCGACAGCGTCAGCAGCGCATCCACCCGATCCGGCGGCAGCCAGCTCAACTCGTCGCCGGTCGCGGTGAACGCCAAAAACCGCGCGTCCTCGGCGACCTCGGTGACGGTGCCCGCCGCGCCGGCCAGGGTGATCTCCAGCCGGTAGCGCACCATCAGCAGCGTGGTCACCTTGTCCACCCCGGCGGTGCGCATCACCCCCGCGCGCCGGGCCGGGCGGGCCGCGGCGTCGAGCCGGGCATCCAGCGCGGCGTCGAGCACGTAGCGCGACAGCGCGTCGACCGTCGGGTCGGTGCGGGTCAGCACCGCGTGCCCGGTGGGCACCGGCAGTGAGCGGTGAAAGTGCAGCCGACCGTCCCGGGGAAGGGGCAGCTGGTCGCGCACCGCGGCGGGCAGGGCGTCGACGGTGGCGGTGAACCCGTCTGCGGTGTCGGTCACCGCCGCCCCGAGCAGCGACAGCGCTGTGCGGGTGAAGGTTTCGATGTCGGCGGGCCCGCCGAGGGCGCGGCGCACCTCGGCCAGCGCGTCGACGACGGTGTCGGGTTTGAGGCCGGCCTGGCGGAACCGCGACCGCGAGGCCTTCTCCCGTTCGGCGGCGTTGGTCCACTGCACCTCGACCTGTTCGGCCAGCGACGCGGACGTGGCCGCGGCGAAGTCGAGGGTGAGCTGTTCGGCCTGCCGGCCGCGCAGCAGCAGCGACTCCCAGATCGCCTTCATCACCGTGGTCGAGTCGACCGGGATGGGCACCGAGACACCGATGCTGCGTTTGATGTTCTCGTGGCGGCGGATCAGCACCTGCAGCACGATGCCGTCGATGCCGTTGTCCTCGCCGTAGTAGGTGACGGTGCGCACGGTGCGGGCCTGCTGGCCGAACCGGTCGACGCGGCCCTCGCGCTGTTCGTGGCGGGTCGGGTTCCACGCCAGGTCGTAGTGCACGACGGCGGTGAACCCGTCCTGCAGGTTGATGCCCTCCGACAGGCAGTCGGTGGCGATGAGCAGGCGCGGTCCGTCGTGGGCGCTCAGTGCGTCGACGCGGGCTTCGCGGTCTTCGGGCGGCAGCGTGCCGGTGACCGCGTCGATGCGCAGGCCTTCGACCTTGGCCAGTGCCGCGGTGAGGTGCTCGGCCAGGTAGTCGGCGGTGGGAATGTAGCGGCAGAACACGATCGGGTGATAGCCCTGCGCCAGCAGGTCCTTGAGCAGCGGGATCAAGCGCTTGAGTTTGGCGTCGGTGCGTGGACCCTTCAGCGCGGCGGCCTGTGCGGCCAACTCACGCAACCGTTTTCGTGCTCTGCTGTCGGGTTCGTCGGGGTCGGTGGTGTCGGCGCCGACGGCGACGTCTTCGGCTTCGGCGGCGTCGTCGAGGTCGGTGTCGAGCACCCGGGGCTCGGCGTAGCTGTCCACCGCGCCGGTGCCGTCGGTGTTGTCGATGGCGGCGACGGCTGAGCGGTTGAGCAGCGTCTGCTCGGCCGCTGCCGGGCTGGACGCCAGGCAGCGCAGCAGCGCGATCGCCGACCACCACCGCACCCGCTGACGCACCGCCGACAGCGACGGGTCGGCCACCTGCTCGCGCACGTAGTCCATCACGTCGTCGAACAGTTGCCGGTAGCCTGCGGTGAGTTTGTAGGCGGCTTCGGTGGTTTCCCGCTCCGGGAACGGGGTATCCTCCCGAAACTCACCGGCCAGATATTCGCGGATGTCAGCGCGCTGACGCTGAATCATGAAGCGGGCCAACAGCTTACGGTCATCTTCGCGGTCGCGGCCAGACAAGTCGGCGGGCAGCGCGCCGAGGCGGTCATCGAGCAGGCCGATCAACGCCTGCCAGGCGGCGTCGTCGCCGCTGTGCGGGGTGGCGGTCAGCAGCACCAGGTGGCGCGCCCGGTCGTCGGCCAGCCTGCGCAGCAGCGCATACCGCAGATGCGCCTGACTGTTGGCGGCCGCCGACGCCGGTGCCACACAGGTGTGGGCCTCGTCGACGATCACCAATTCCGGGCAGTGCACACCGAATTCGTCGCGGCGGCTCTTCTGTTTGATGAAGTCGGTGGAGATCACCAGATACCGGTGGTGCTCGTAGACGTTCGAGCCGAACGGCACACTGCGGGAGAGCCGGTTGACCGTGGACGGCAGCAGCAGTTGGGCGTCGATGCCGAACTTGTGCCGCAGCTCGCTCTGCCACTGCGGGGCCAGCTGCGGTGAGCACAGCACCGCCAGCCGCTGCGCCTCCCCGGTGGCCAACAGCTCGGCGGCGATCAGCCCCGCCTCAACGGTCTTGCCGATCCCGACACCGTCGGCGATCAGCAGCCGGGTGACATCTTGGTTGGCCGCCATCATCAGCGGCACCAGCTGATAGTTGCGCGGCGTGACGGCCAGCCGGGCGAACGACCGGAACGGGCCGGCGCCCGCGGTGAACGACAGCCGCAGCGCGTCGCGCAGCAGCCGGGCCCGGCTGGCGTCGCCGCGATCGTCGACAGTCGGTGGGGCGAAGGTGGCCGCACTGAATTGGTCGACACCGGGCAGCAGTACGGTGGTTTCCTGCTCGTGCCCGCCCAGCGGGCGGACCAGCAGGGTGTGCTCGGGCGAGCCGGGCAGCACCAGCCAGTCGCGGCCGCGGGCGGTGACCAGAGCTCCGGGCGGATAGTCGACGGTGGTCATGACTGAGCCTTCGGTCGGCCGAACACGTCGGTGTGTTGCTCAATGACGTTGAGCCAGTTGCTATCTGCGTCCTGGTGATGGAACCGCAGCACCAGCCAACCCGCCTCGTCCTCGAGTTTGGCCCGGGCTGCCTCGTCCTTCTGCTGCTGGTGGGCCGCGTCGTGCACCGGCCCGTCGATGAACACCGCGACGTCCATCCCGTCGGTGTGGTAGGCAAAGTCGGGCCGCACGTACAGGCCCTCGACGATCTGCTGGGCTTCGTCGGGCAGGCGCAGGCCGTGGCGCTCCAGCAGCGCCAGGAACTTCCGTTCCAACTCGGTGTCGCACGCCTCGGCCAGCCGCTGCAGGTGCTCGGCGCGTTCCTCACCGCCTGCGCCCACCGCGACACTTGCAGTGGCCAGGCGGCGCAGGAGATCCAGCACGCAGTGCCGGTCCAGGTGCTGATGCTCCCACTGGTTGCTGTAGGACAGCAGGCAGTCGTAGCAGGCCTGGGCGCAGTCTTCGACCGCGTGCGGGGCGCGGTGCCGATCCGCGCCGGTGTCGGGGTCGAAATGCAGGATCTCCAACGCTTTTCGCGCCACCGCCCGCAGCTGACCGTCCTCG
Organism: Mycolicibacterium agri; assembly: GCF_002553505.1. Classification (GTDB taxonomy): domain Bacteria; phylum Actinomycetota; class Actinomycetes; order Mycobacteriales; family Mycobacteriaceae; genus Mycobacterium; species Mycobacterium agri. The sequence continues at coordinate 92,773 of NZ_PDCP01000018.1, forward strand.
GTGGCCAGCCGCCGCAGCACACCGGCACCGCCCTCGGCGGCTTCGAAGAACAGCAGCCGCGACCAGGCGTGCTCGCCGCTGGTGCCGGGCAAGGCCTCCACCGCCAGTTCGGCGTCCTCCAACTGATAGAGCGCCTCGATGCCACGTTTGAGCGCATACATCGCCGCCCGGCGCTCATCGGTGCCGATCGACGGATCGAAGTGCAGCAGCAGCGCGTTGCGGTGATCTTCCACATGCGGGATCACCCGTTGATACCGCGGAGCCTCGCCGTGCACATTGTTGGCCAGGTCGGCCTCCTTGCCCCAGCGGCCCTCGACGGTGTCGAGCACGTAGCCGCGCACGTCCTTGTCCTTGCGGCGGCGCAGACCGACATTCATCCGGCGGATCAGCGCGGTGTCGCCGTAGGTCATGGTGCCCAGTTCGTGGCCGTCGGCGATGATGGTGGCGGTCAGCTGCCCGGCCCGAACACCGTGCGGCACAAAGCGAATGGTCGTCACGATCTCGTGCCCGGCACGCTGCCGCTCCTCTTCGTCGGCGCTGATCCGGTCGCGGCGGCGGGTCTTGACCGACAGCAGCCGCATCAGATTGGCCATGGTGGCCTCCGGTGCGAAGGGCGCCCCGCAGTGCTGGCACAGGTCCGGGGCCGTCGACTCGTGCAGATACCCGCACGCCGCGCAGCGTTTGATCTCGGTGACGTGCACGCCGCTGCCGTCGTCACGGGCGGGCAAGCTGACCCGGTTGACCTCGTAGCGCGCGCCCTCGTGATAGATGAACGCGCCGGGACCGAACTCGCTGATCGCCACGAAGCGGGGACGTTGGATGAAGTCGCCCTCCCCGCCGCTGCGGGTGCGCCGCTCGGCCGGGATGAACGCCGACAGCGGCAGCCGGGGAAACGAGTAGCCGGGCAGAAAGCCCTCCGAGGCGAAGTAGCGATATGTGTAGAAGTCGCCCTGGGCGATGTCGTCGACCTGGCCCTTGAGCAGGTCCAGCGCCGCGCGGGCCTCCGAGATCCGGCCGCGGGCACGCTGTTTGGCCGCCTCCGAGGCGCCGATGGTCTTGAGGATCTGGTTGGCCATGTCCAGCTCGGTCTGCGCCTCGCGATAGAGCCCACGCCAGCGGTCGGCGGCGCGGTCGAACCGGACCGGCGCCTGCTCGACGGTGTCGGCGATCCAGGTGTCGGTCCACCACGGCGCAGCGGTGACCTCGGTGGTGGCCGAGAGCACCGCGGTGGCGGCGGCCACGGCGGCGGCCCGGCTCGACGGCGATTCGATGGCGGCACGCACTTCGGGGCGCAGCGGCTGGCCGGGCTGGTCGATGTCGAGCAGGTCCACCATGCTGGCCTTGAGGTCCAGCCCACAGTGCACCAGCCAGACCGAATGGACGTGGGCGCGCACCAGATCCTGGTTGCCCAGTTCCAGCCGCGGCGGCGCCACCGCACCGGCCACCATGTCCTGACTGCGCCGAAAATAGTAGGCGTCGTGGGCGTTGCCGGTCGCGCAGTAGGTGAGCGCGATCGCCGGTTGCCCAGAACGCCCGGCCCGACCCGAACGCTGCGCATAGTTGGCTGGGGTGGGCGGAACATTGCGCATACCAACGACATTGAGGCTCTTGATGTCGACACCGAGTTCCATCGTGGGCGAGCAGTACAGCACCGGCAGCCGGGCTGCACCGAACTCCTCCTCGCGCCGTTGGCGTTTGGACGCCTCCACCTGGGCGGTGTGTTCGCGGGCCTGTAGCCCGGCCAGCAAGCCGGCCGTCTCGGCATACAGCGCGCGGAAGTACGGGTTGACCCGGCCTTCGGTCAGATTGCTGCGAATGGGGTCCGGTGCGCGATGCTCGCCGCTGCCGGGATGCCACGCGATCAGGTCGGCGCGCAGCTGATAACCCGTGGGGCGCTTGGGAACCGCGATACGCACCAAGATGCCGGCACCGGTTATGACCTCCATCAGATGTTCGATGATGGCCTGCGCGTCGGCGGTCTTGAGCGGGTGGGCGAAGCCGGGAAAGCGGTTGGGCCGACGCAGCCACCGCCCGTAGGCACCCAGCCCGGACAGATACAAATCGGCGCCGACGCCGGGCAGGCTTTTCGGGCGACCCCCCGGATAGGCGACGCCGCTGTAGGTGCCCGCCTCGTCGCCGATCGCCCACGGGTCCTTCAACCACTGCTGGCTGGCCCGGCGCACCGCGTCGAACTTGTCCTCGGTGAGAAACTCGGTGTCGATGCACAGGTTGCGGCGCAGCTCGTCGAGCAGCACCGTCATGACGTGTCGGCGGGTCTCGGCGGTGGCACCGGCCAGTGGCTCACCGCAGGCCGCCCACTTGTCGTCGTCGGCGGCCAGCTGGTCGACACCGTCGTAGGTCAACTGCAGCTGGCCAGTCTGTTCGAGATTCGGCATCGTGATGCGCCAGCCGCGCCGCAGATCCGCCCACAACCGGTAGGCCACCACATCCCGCAGCGCCCGCGCGATCCGCTTGCGCGGGATCGGCTCGTCGGCGGAGTCCTCGTCACGGGCGAACACCTTCAGTGTCGACCCACCCAGCGCCTTGACCACCTCCGGCCCCAGGTTCTCGTCGGTGAGCGGGCCGCCCGTGGTGTCCCGATGGTGTGCGGCGGCGCGGTAGAGCGCGGCGCGGATCAGCGCGACGAGCACGAAGTCGTTGAAATGTCCGGCCTGCAGGCTGGCATCCTGGCGATTGTCGCTGAACGCCAAGAACTTTCGCGCATCGTCATCGAGGTCGGTGGCACCGCGCAACGCACGCACGATCGACTGTGACAACACCGTCACCGCGCTGGCGCGGCCTTCGGTGCCCAGGCTGGCGACCCGGGAGAACTGGGACTGGCGGGCGCTTTCGTAGCTGGTTTTGCATGTCGGGCAGAAGTCGAGGCGCTCGAAGAACGCCGCCGGGATGCCGTCGTCGGTGACGGTGCCGAACTCGTCGACCCGAACGGGGCTGGGCAGCTTGGTGATTCGGGCCTTGTCCAACCCCTGGCCGCTGGCGGTGGGCACCAGCCAGTCTTCGGGAACCAGCTCGAGCACCGCGGGGTCCTGCGGGTCGGGCCACATCTCGGCGGTGAGCAGCAGCAGCCCGTCGGTGCCGGCGTCGTCGACCAGATCGGAATTGGGGATGCGCGGGCTGAAGCTCTCACCGCCACGTTCACGGTTGACGACCAGGTACTCCTGGCCGCACTCACGGCAGAACGCCAGCGGATACAGCGGCTGGCCGGTGGGCCGGTTGGGCGCGCTGCGCTGATATTGGGTGGTGAGGAAGCGTTGGGCCGGTGGCTCCAGCGTGGTGTAGACGGTGTCGCCCTTGCCGATGAACTGGTGCAGTTTGAAGGCGAACAACGCCCGGCCCTGCGGGTCACGGGCGCGGGAGCCGGCCAGCAGCAGCTCGCGCAGTTTCTCGCGGCAGACGTCGGTGTCGACGCCGGTCTGCACATGTAGCTGCTCGGCGGCGTCGCTGAGTTTGGCCGGCGGGCGGCGGGCCAGGTTGCCCTCGTCGTCGCGGTGCAGGCCGAAGTGCTGTTCGGTCCACACCGCAAGTGGGTCGGTGCGCAGCGCCTCCCATGTCGTCGGGCACGGCTGGGCCAGCCGCGCGCTCAGCGCTGCCGGATCGGCTTCGCCGGTCGTGGCGCGGCGCAGCGTTTCACCGACGATGTTGCTCGCGGCGATCGGCACCCCGAAGATCCGGGTCGCCAGCCCGGCAACCTGCTGGCGTTGCTCGTCCTTGGTGCCCGGACCGGCCAGCGTCGCGCTGGTGCCGACGCACTGGATGTCGCCGCTGCCGACGGCGTTGCGCAGCCGCCGCACCAGCATCGCGACGTCGGCGCCCTGGCGTCCGCGATAGGTGTGCAGCTCGTCGAGCACCAGAAACGACAGGTTGGCCGCGCTGCTGATCAGCGCCGTGCGTTCGCGCGGCCGGGTCAGCATCAGCTCTAGCATCACGTAGTTGGTCAGCAGGATGTCCGGCGGCGACGCGAGGGTCTTCTCACGTTCGTCCTTGTCTTCTTGTCCGGTGTAGCGGGCGAAGCTGACCTTCGGGTTGGTGGCGCCGAGGAACTTCTCCAACTCGTTGCGCTGACTGTTGGCCAATGCGTTCATCGGGTAGACGACGACGGCCCGCACCCCCTGCCCGGAGCCGTCCCGCAGTACGCGGTCGACGATCGGCACGATGTAGGACATCGACTTACCCGAGCCGGTGCCGGTGGTCAGTACGTAGGACTGGCCGCGGTGGGCGATCTCGAACGCGTCGGCTTGGTGGCGGTGAAAGGTGATCTCGGTGCCGGTCTGGTCGCGGAAGATGCCGGTTGTTTCGGGGTGCAGAATGTCACGCTGCACCAGGTCGCTGACGCTCCCGCCGGGCTCGAACGCCGGGTTGAGCGCCAGCCATGGCTCGGGCCACAGCAGACCGTCGGCGATCTCCTGTTCCACTTTCGAACGGATCTGCTCGTCGCGGATCTCCAAAAAGCCCTTGACGAAGTTTTCGTAGTCGGTCAGAACCTCGTCGAGGACACCGAACGCGTCCACCTCGCCCTCCCCGTCACAGCCGTATCACTTAAGAACAGGTGACCATATCGTCGGACCCCGACAAAAGGGGTCCGATCGCAATGGGTTACGGCAACCCGGCCCGGTCGAACTCCTGCTGCAGGCGCGGACGGCGGCGGTGCCGTTCGCGCTGCGCGGCGATGAACGCGTCGATACTCGCGGCTTCCGGTGACCCGGCGGCCAGCGTGCGCATCTTCTTCAGCCGTCGCGCGGCGGAGCGATAGTTGCGCGCGTCGGCGTCGATCAGCTCACGGTCGACCAGCCGCGTGTAGACCGGCAACACGGCCAGCGGGTCGCGTTTTTCGTACGCATTGGCCAGATCGCTCCACGTGCGGTCGTCATCGAGGCCGAGGTCGTGCGCCAGCGCCCAGGCGTAGGAAATGTCCTTGAGGTACAGCTGCGCGAACTGCACCGCATCGCGAGGGCGCAAGGCCAGGGCCGCCATGACCTCGTCGCGATAGTCCGGCCAGGCCGGCCCGGCGTCCTGGTAGAGCCGACCCGCCGTGCTCGACGACGGCCACCGCCGAAACACCCAAACCCGGGCGGCGAGCAATTCGTCGGGCCGATGTTCGGCCAGCAGGTCGCACCAATAGTCGGCGGCCCGGCGTGCCTGGTGACCGTGGTCGAAATCGGCGGCCTGGTTGGCCCAGTCGATCGCCGCGTCGACCTCACCGATCTCCATCAACGCGACCGCGGTGTCGTGCAGCCATGCCGCGACCCGCCGATCGCGGGCATGGGTGCGGATGATCGCCTCGACGTCGCGGTCGTAGACGGCCAGGCGCTGCGCGTTGTGGTCGAGGGTGAACCACTCGTGCGCGTGGGGCGACGACCAGCGCTCGTCCTCGGACGGGCGCGGCCCGAGCCCGGCGGCCCGTGCGTCAAGTGCGGCGCGATAGGCCGCCATGCCCTCGGCGCCGAGGGCAGGCGCATAGTCGACCGGGTCGAGGGTGAAGTAGTCGCAGTCATTGTCGAACTGGAACTTCACCATCCAGTCGACCAGCTTGCGGGCAGCCACCCGGGCACGCTCCGCGAGCACCGGGTGCAGCGCCAGCAGGTCTCGGCAGGCGTCGCCGATGATCCCGCTGGAGTCGTCGGCGCGCATGATCACCTTCAGCGCCGATGTGATGGCGCGCTGCGTCACGGTGAACACCTCGGCGGGACCGTGTGTGTCGGCGGCCTGGCGGAGCATCGCCACTGCGTCATGCATCTGTGCGCCATGCGCGTTGGCCACATTCCACCGCCACACATCGGCGCGGGTGCGTATCAGCGGCAGCACGGCATCAGCGAGAGCAGTCACGACATCATCATGGGGTATGCGTGTTGAACTTCTCACCAGCCCGGGTTGCCCTCATGCGGCGTCGGTTCGGCGAATGCTCGAACAGTGTCTGAGCGAGATCGGTGCTTCGCACGATGCTCTCATCGAGCGAGTCGGCAGCTATTCGTCACCGACGGTGCTCATCGACGGGACTGACGTCATGAACTGTTCCACCGACGTGTCGGTGCAGGCGTGTCGGTTGGATCTGCCGACCAAAGATCGCATCATGGCCGCGCTGCAAAACGCGGGATCGCGGCCACCAGGTCGACACTGCACGTCGACACGCCGTGGACGTAGGCCACCATGATCCGCGCGTGCAGTGTCTTGTCGATGCGGCGGCGCCGCTCGACGCCGCTACCGTAGAGCTGGACAAGTCGCATTATGCCCGCACAGTTTGCGTTTCCCAAGTTGCTGTGTTTCCCCGCCGCGGCTTCTGCCGGAGCGTTGTTGCGAGCTTCCACGCGACCTCAGGCAAGACCGGTTTCCAGACTAGAGGCCGAGGGCTGCGTCGGCGGCATCGCGTAGCTAGGCGCGGCGTTCCCATTGCTGGTCGCAAGGGCGAGTAACTCAGTTGGCACCAGGGCGCTGAGCTACGGCAGCAATAGGGAACGCGCGCATTTACGTCGATGGGAATCAAACACAGAGACCCTAGGTGGCGGCTAAGCGGGCTCCACAGTTGGCGCACCATCGTGCTGCGGTGCCGATGAGGCTGCTGATCGCGTCGAGTTTGTCGCGATGATGGGTGCATCCGGTTCGAGTGAGGTGGTCGCGGATGGTGGTGACGATGAAATGGGCGCGTTCGGCGGGGGTGGTTCCGTAGCCGTCGGTGTTGACGGTGCCGGACGCGATGATGTCGCCACGTTCCAGATCCTGCTGTCGGTAGGAGGTGGTGCCGTCGACGTTGTGGCCGTCGACAATCCGCACGGATCGGCCGGTGGGTCGGAGGTCGATTTCGAGGTCCCAGTCTCCGCCGCGTTCACGAAAGTAGAAGCTGTGTCCGTCGACGGTGCCGCGCCATTGCTCGGGTGCCCAACCGCCATGGCTATGGACGACTACGCCCGGCTGCTGGGCGAGCCAGGCCTGCAGATTTTCTTCGGCAGCCTCGTCGGCGGCGCGAATCTGGAGGCCTTGCAGGGATTGCCAGTACTCACCAATCGCGCTGAGCAACTGTCGAAATGATCCGCGCTGTTGAGCGCACGTGCGGGTGCAATTGCAGTCGAAGCCAAAGTCGTGAAGAGAGCTGCTGGGCAGTTGCGGATGACAAGAACATCGGTACAGCTCACCGGTCTCGATGTCGCGCCACTCAGTCAACACGGCCAAGGCAACCTCTGCCACGGCCCCGGAATCTGCGATGCCGTGCCCGCCAAGTACCTCCGCCAAATACGCGCGGTAGCGAGAACGCGCATGACCGCGGGCACGCTCGCTGCGCTCCCGGTGCTCGGCCGCCCTCGGCGGATGCTGGTCGTCGTTCACGAGGAGTCAGGATGACACCGCAGCGACGGCGGTGTCGCGCGATTTCCGTGCCGCCACGTCCCGGTGTGAGCAGGTGCGGGCTCATCGTGTGGCAGAGTCCGGAGAAAAGGGGTTGTCAGTTTCGCTGTGGGGTGAGATTCTGTACGACTTTGCTCCATTCCGCCGACCCCCGCCTGAAGCGATGACTCTCACCGAAAACGCAGCGCCCCAAACGCCCGCCCACGTCATGAGTGGACGCGGTGCCCGTCGTGTCCCGATCACCGATGTCGGCGCCTACCTCGACGAGCTACCCGACGACACCCGCACCGGGCTTCGTGCACTCGGGGAGCTGCTTGTCGGGGTGACGCATCGGCCGGCGCGGGCGGAATCGGCCGACCGGTTCACCGCCCGCTGCCTCGGCGTCCCCGACGCGGGACACCTCGTCGATGAGGACCGCGACCTCAATCCGGTGTCCCGGCTGACCACCGCGGTCGCGCTGACCGAGTGGATCACCGCCCACGCCGACGCGGTCGAGATCGGGCCGGGGGAGCATTCCCGGCCACCTAAGTGGACCCAAACCGAGATCGGCGACCAGACCTACCGCCACCCCCAATGCCTGCGTGTGCACTTCCCAGCCGGCACCCTGCTTCCCAACACGGGCTGCGTGATCGGTATCGAGGCACGACAGACGGTGATGCGCTCACCGGAAGTCAGCGCCTTCGTCACTCCCGAGCACCAGGATGCCGTTCGTGCGGTGCTGGATCGGTTGGCCGACCGCGCCAACCAGCTCAACCCCTACCGCGGACGAGCCCTGCGCGCCAGCTACACCAGCGGCCTACACCTGACAGTCACTCAGCTATCCAGCACGTTGACCCGCGATTCGGTGGTCGTCGATGAGCAGGTGTGGCGCGAGATCGATCTCGGCCTGACCGCGGTGCGTGATCGCCACGAACTGCTCAACATCCACGGCCTCGGTGCCCGCCGCGGGGTGCTGCTGTGCGGCCCGCCGGGCACCGGCAAGTCCGCCGTCTCGGCGGTGATCGCCGCCGAAGTCGTCGGCGATTTCACCGTCATCTATGTCGAAGCCAAGGCCGGTGAACAACTCCTGAGCGCCGTCGTCGAGGAAGCTCAACGCCTCGGCGGCCCGATCCTGCTGATCCTTGAAGACGTTGATCTGTGGTGCCGCGACCGAAACGCCGGCGGCGGTGGGCTTTCAGAATTGCTGCAGGCGATGGACATCGCAGCCGACGCCCGCATCCTGACGCTCGCGTCGACCAACGATCCGGCCACCCTGGACAAGGCCGCGATCCGCACGGGGCGCTTCGACGCCATCGTCGACGTCGGCTACCACACCCGTAATGATGCCGCCCGCATCCTCACCGCGCTCGTGGCCGGTCTGCCCGGCGCCGAACACATCGACGCCCACGCAGTGGCCACTGCGCTCCCAGAGCACACCAGCGGCAGCGACCTCCGTGAGGTGGTGCGTCGCGCGGTCCTGTCCGCAGACGACTCCGGATTGCTTACCACCGCGGGACTACTGGCTGAGGTGGGCAGTGGCCGCTATCGCGCCACCCCAGCCGAGGGGATGTACCTGTGACGGCCTCTGGCGACGATGACCGGATTCCGGAGTTGACTGAAGCGGAGAAGATCCGTTGGCGCGCTGCAGAATCCGACCTCACCGCGATGAGTGAGGCGCTGAACAACGGCACCGCCACACCCGACGATGTCGACGGTGCCTTCGCCCGCCTCATGGCACTGGACATCGACCACCACAAGCACCGCAACGCCCTGCACATCCCACCCGACGCCGGAGAGCTCGCAGTCGAGATCGAGGCCATCCTGCGGCGCATCCCGGACGGATGGGGTCGCTGGCTGAGCGTCGACGCCGGCTGGTACCCACTTGTGATCGCCACCGACAAACAGCTGGCCCGACTCGACCCCCACTATCGGGTTCATCAGATCAAAGAGAAGTTCGGCACCCTGCGCTACTACTGCTGGCTCAGCAACGACGACGCGAGCTCGGAACTGTTCGACGCCATGTACGCCATCACCGACGACGCCGAACGCGCCTCCGCCATCATCTGCGAACGATGCGGACAACCCGGCATCCTTCACCAGAGCCGCCGAGTCCGGGTCAAAACCCTCTGCACCACCTGCGCCGACCACCTCGGATACACACCACACGCTCACTAGCGACGGTGGCCCAAAGTGGGGCAACGCACCCATTCTGAGACAAGAGTTCGGACGACTCGACGTGCGGTATTCGCCTCCCCGTATGCGTCCGAGGCAGTCGCGGGACAGCTTCTTCGACATCCGTGTCGGCTTGAACGTAGTGGTCGGGCTTTGTCGGCCCGCGGTACCGTCGGCTCAGCTACTTGGTTCACGGAGGTGCGGTGATGGCTCAACGAACACCCAAGAAGGTGGTCGTGTCCGAAGCGGCCGTCAAGAACGCCGGCGTCCGCGCCACGAAAGCCTCAGCCAAGCTGGAGGGCAGAGTCATCCCGGTCGACCATCGTCGCTCTGCTGCAGTCAAGGCCTACCTCGAGAAGCAGCAGCCGCCGAAGCGCAAATTGCTGCAACCAGCTCGGCGGGCTGTTCGCGCCCACTCGGTTACATGTGGTGCCTACCACGCACAACCGAGCAGGCTCAGCGCATGTAACGGTGCTGTACACGGGCCAGCAGCTCGGCTGCGGTAATTGTGCCGCGCACATAAGCGTCCTGATCTGCGCGGGTGGCATCGGTGCCTTACCTTTCTTGAAGGGTGTTTGGGGTCGTCGGCCTTAGGCTTCGAATCACCCAGGGATGTCGGGTATGGCTTTC
>NZ_PDCP01000190.1 GCF_002553505.1 Mycolicibacterium agri
TGTCGCTTGCCAGGGTGATGGGACCACCTGATTGCCAGGGGGATGGGACCACCGTGGCGCGTTACTGAGGATGCTTGTCGGTGGGGTCTGGGTCAAGCTGGGGCCGGGTCCGCTGGCGGTAGGACGGTCCTTCGATGACCAGGGTGTGGGCGGCCGAGGTGAGTCGGTCGATCGCTGATTGGGCGAGCAGGGTGTCGGCGGTCATCGTCAGCCATTCAGCGGGCTCGCGGTTCGACGTCACGATGGTGGTCTTGGCGCGGTGACGCTCGACGACGATTTCGTAGAAGTCGCTGGTTTCGGTGGCGTCGAGCGGGCGTAGCGCGAAATCATCGATGATCAGGACGTCGACCGCGGCCAGGCGGCGGATCTCGGCGTCGACGGTGTGGTCGAGTCGCGCGGCGCGCAGCCGGGTGAACAGTTTGTCGGCCCGGCCGAACACGACGGTGTTTCGGCGGCGAATGGCCATGTGCCCCAATGCTGTTGCCAGATGCGTCTTGCCTACGCCGACGGGACCGAGGACGATCGCGGACTGGCCGGCGTCGAGGAACCGCAGCGAGGTCAGATCCCCGAGCAGGGTGCGGTCATAGCGCAGGTCCTCATGTGCGGTCCAGGTGTCGAACCGCATGGTGGGGTCGAGTCCGGCTTTGGTCGCCCGCAGTGCGGCGGAGCGGGACTCGCGTCGGGAGACCTCGTCGGCGAGCAAGGTTTCCAGGAAGCCGATGTGGCTGAGTTTGTGTTGGCGGGCCAGGGCGGCGCGTTCGGGCAGGGTGTCGGCCAGCGCCCCGAGTTTGAGGGTCTTGAGCAGTCGGAGCAGATCAGCGCCGATCGGGTCGGTAGCGCCACGGTGGGTGGTGGTCATGTCAGCGGTTCTCCTCGGTGACGATGGTCAATGGTGTTGGGGTGGAGCTGAATTCGGCGGGGTCGCGGGCGAATCGGGTCGCGGTGTGGCCGACCGCCTTCGGCAGCGCCGGGGTGCTGGTCTCGGTGGCGCGCTCCAGCATGGAGGCGATCTTGGTCACCGAGACGACATCGAGATCCAGCGACAGTGAACATGCCTGTTCGACCCGCCGTGCGCCGTACCGGCGCACCAGGCCCAGCAGCCGATAAACGGTGCGCATCTTCGTCCAGGGCAGCCGGTCATCGAGGATGCGTTCGGCGTAGATCCCGATATTCGGGCCGTGAGCGGTGCAGGTGGCGATCAGCGTCGTGACGTCACGCAGGGCGTAGCCGGTCTTGTGCTCGGGCAGATCAGCAGGGTCAGTACTGCGCCCACCGGCCGGCTGGCGGGGATGGACCTTGACCAGCACGCCGCGGCGATAGAACTTCACCAGCTCGGTATCGGCCCGCACGTCGAGGTACTGACCGATCCAGCACTCGGGCAGCGAATACAGCGCCTTGGCGACCTCGGCGTGGAAATCGCGATGCACCTTGACCCTCTTGAACACCGGCACGTCATAAACCCCCGGCACCGGCAGCAGCGTCGGCTGCTCCTCGGCGGTGAACAGCTCGGCCGGACGCGCACACGTGGTGCCGTGCATACGGGTGCCCGCGGTGTCACGACACCAGGCCGCAGCGGCCTGCTGCGCGGCCTCGATACTGGTGAATGTTTCACCGTCCCAGAAGTTTCGGCGCACATATTGCACGGCCCGTTCCACCCGCGGCTTGTCCTTCGGTGAGGCCACCCTCGCGGGGTCGGTGAGGAATCCGGCATGCCCGGCGTAATCCAGCCAGCCGTGGGTGAATTGCGGGTTGACCGCATCCGCGTCGGCGATCACCGGCTTGAGGTTGTCGGGGATCAGCACCGCGAACACACCGCCGAAGAACTCCCAGGCCGCCTCACATCCGGCAATCACCGCGGTCAGGGTCTGCGAGTAGGACAGCCACACAAACATGTGCCGGGAGTACACCGCGGTGAAGATCAGCGCATGCACCTTGCGGCGTCGCCCGTCGTCGGCGTCGGTGA
>NZ_PDCP01000191.1 GCF_002553505.1 Mycolicibacterium agri
ACCAGCGAATGGGTGTGCAGCTTGCCGTCGATCACCACGCCGGGCGTGACGAACATGGCGTTGCCCCACTTTTCCATGTCCTTGTAGGCGAAGTTGCACACCTCGGGATCCTGGAACGAGCCCCAGCAGCCCAACAGTGTGCGCCGCAGACCCACCTGGTCGTAGCCGGGCAGTGCCTCGTAGAAGAAGTCGAAGAGGTCGTCGTGCATCGGCACGACCCGCTTCATGAACTCCACGTAGCGCATCAACCGCGCCATGTAGTCGGTCATCAGCTGGATCGTCGCGACCGTGCCGACGCCACCCGGATACAGCGTCGACGGATGCACGTGGCGGCCCTCCATCAGGCAGAACATCTCCCGCGTCAACCGGCTCGCCTGCAGCGCCTCCCGATAGAAGTCGCCGGTGAACGGATTGAGCGAACGCATGATGTCGGCGATGGTCCGGTAGCCGTGCGCGCCGGCGTTCGGGGACTGGGTGTTCTCGGCCTTGGCCAGCACACTCGGGTTGGTCTCTTTGACCATCTTCTCGCAGTAATCCACGCCGACCAGATTCTCCTGGAAGATGTTGTGGTCGAACATGTATTCGGCGGCCTCACCGAGGTTCATGATCCACTCGGCGAGGTGCGGCGGCTTCACGCCGTAGGCCATGTTCTGGCAGTAGCACGAGCAGGTGGCGTGGTTGTCCCCGCAGATGCCGCAGATGCGGCTGGTGATGAAGTGGGCGTCGCGGGGATCCTTGCCCTTCATGAAGATCGAGTAGCCGCGGAAGATCGACGACGTGCTGTGGCACTCGACGACTTCTTTGTTGTCGAAGTCGATCTTGGTGTAGATGCCCAGACTGCCGACAATGCGGGTGATGGGGTCCCACGCCATATCGACCAGTTGGCCCGGTTCGCGCTTCTCGTGGCTTGGCTTGGGGATGATCGTTGTCATCGAAATCTTCGCTTTCTTCTAATGACCAGCGCCGCAGTAATTTTGACGGCGACTCCGCGTGCAGAAGCCCGGGGTAACCCGCACCTACCAGGTGCGGGTCGCTCCGGTTGTGAGTTGCGTGCCGGGATGGCGCCACTTGGGCTCTTTGTCAAGCGTGCGACCCGATACGCGGCGCAGGGGGCGAATTAAAGACCCGTACAGACCCGAAACGGTCGACGTGAGCTTGCCGCCCGGAGGCTCATCCATGAACGGCATGAACTTGTCCGGGAAGCCCGGCATCGTGCACCCGATGCAGATCCCGCCCACATTCGGGCAGCCACCCACCCCGTTCATCCAGCCGCGCTTGGGCACATTGCACTTCACAACCGGGCCCCAACAGCCAAGCTTCACAATGCATTTCCGTGAGCCATACTCGGCCGCGAAATCCCCCTGCTCGTAGTAGCCGGCCCGGTCACACCCCTCGTGCACGGTGTTGCCGAACAACCACTGGGGCCGCAGCGCCTCGTCCAATGGGATCATCGGCGCCTGGCCGGTGGCCATGTACAGCAGGTAGGTGAGCGTTTCGGCCATGTTGTCCGGATGGGCCGGGCAACCGGGAACACAGACGATCGGGATACCGGCCTTGCTCTTCCAATCCCACCCCAGATAGTCGGGCACACCCATCGCCCCGGTCGGGTTGCCGGCCATCGCATGGATACCGCCGTAGGTGGCGCAGGTGCCCACCGCGACCACCGCGGTCGCCTTCGGGGCGAGCCGATCCAACCACTCGCTCGTGGTCATCGGCTGACCGGTGGCCGGGTTATTGCCGAACCCGCACCAGTACCCCTCGCTCTTGATCTTCTCGTTCGGGATCGACCCCTCAACAACCAGAACGAATGGTTCCAGCTCGCCTCGGTCTGCCTTGAAGAACCACTCCAGGAAATCGTCCGCGCCCCCCTCTGGTCCGCACTCGAAATCAATCAGGGGCCA
>NZ_PDCP01000192.1 GCF_002553505.1 Mycolicibacterium agri
TGGAAGCGGCCCATCTGTCACACCTCTTCGAGTTCCAGTGAAGTTACGAGGAATTCGTCGCCGGACACCAGCGTCACATTTGCGCTTTTGCAAGACGGACACAGCATGATCGGTGCGTCCAGCACGTGCTCATGGCCGCAGATCCGGCAACGTATCGTCGCTGGCACCTGTTCGACGCACAGCTGCGCGCCCTGCAATTCAGAGTCCTCGGTGACCAATGACCAGCAGTACACCAGCGTGTCGGGAACTATCTGGCGCATCGCACCAACGCGAACATTGACAGTACGCACCAGCGTCGAGCCCAACGCCGGTCGTGATTGCTCCGCGGACACCCTGTACTGGCCGTTCGGGATCGCGCTCATCGGGTCACGATTCTGGATCGCCGACACCGGCAACCGGCGCGTCCTGGGCTGGCAGAATGGGATCCCCGAACCCGGCCAGCCGGCCGACATCGTTTTGGGTCAACCCGATCCCGCCCATCGCGAGGAGAACCGGGGCGGCGCTGTCAATGCATCGAGTTTTCGTTGGCCCCATGCTCTGGCCGGACACCAGGATCTGCTGCTGGTCGCCGACGGCGGCGACCACCGGGTGCTGGGCTGGTCCCCGCAGCCCGTCACCGACCGGCCCGCCGATCTGCTGCTGGGCCAACCCGACTTCGCCACCGCCCAGGAATGGCCCTACGCGCCCCAACAGGCAGACCGGTTCCGGTTCCCCTACAGCGTCGCCCTGCAACAGTCCGACGCCGGCGCGCAGATCATGGCCGTCGCCGATACCGCCAACAACCGCGTCCTGCTGTGGGACGGGGTACCTACCGACGGGCGCGGCGCCGACGTTGTGTTGGCCCAGCCGACATTCGCCGCCAACGGCGAGAACCGCTGGAGTGCGGTCGAGCCAGACACCCTGTGCTGGCCGTACGGGGTCTGCCTATCCAATGATCTGCTGGCGGTGGCTGATTCCGGCAACAACCGGGTCGTGTTGTGGGGGCGGTCATGACTGCTGTCAACACGCTGGTGGCCGGGCAAACCCGGCGAAGACTGACAGTGACGGGCGTGGTGCAGGGCGTGGGTTTCCGGCCCTTCGTGCACCGCATCGCCACCAAGCTGGGCCTGTCGGGTTTCGTGGGCAATGACTCCGCCGCGGTGTTCATCGAAGTCCAGGGCAGCACCGAGCAGCTCGACGAATTCCTTCACCGCCTGCACGCCGACGCGCCGCCGCTGGCCAGCATCACCGGTGTCACGTTGACCGAACTGCCCGCAGACCCGCACGGCGACAACGGTTTTGACATCACCGAAAGCCGCGCCGTCCCCGCCGCCGCCACCGCGATCCCCCCGGACATAGCCGTGTGCGACGACTGCATCGACGAATTGTTCGACCCGGCCGACCGCCGCTATCGCCATCCCTTCATCACCTGCACGAACTGCGGCCCGCGCTTCACCATCATCTGCAGCCTGCCGTATGACCGGCCGGCCACCACGATGTCGAGCTTCCCGATGTGCCAGCGCTGCACGCTGGAGTACCACGACCCACATGACCGCCGATTCCACGCTCAACCGATCGCCTGTCCGGACTGCGGACCCACGCTGTGGTTTGACGCCGGCACCGACCGCATCACCGGCGCCGACGCGGCGCTCGCAGCCACCCAACACGCACTGGCCGGGGGAGGCCTCGTCGCGGTCAAAGGGCTCGGCGGCTACCACCTGGCCTGCACAGCCGTCGACGACGCGGCCGTCCTTTCGTTGCGCCGCCGCAAGTCCCGCGGCGCAAAGCCCTTCGCCGTGCTGGTGCGCGACCTGCAGGCGGCGCGACGCTACGTCGAGATCACCGACGCCGAGGCCGCGGTGCTGACCTCCCCCGCCCGCC
>NZ_PDCP01000193.1 GCF_002553505.1 Mycolicibacterium agri
CTAGGAGCCTGCTGAATTAGTGGCTTTGGGGGCGGGGTGCCTCAAAGCGCTCTGTGGCGCGTGTGTTCAGTCAGACCCTGGGGTCGACACTTGAGGGTCACCCCGCCGTGTTGAGCGTGGCACCTGGTGCGGCGGCTGGCAAGGCTAGTTTCGGCGGATTAGGCGAGAGCCCAGGTGGTTCCGGTGTGGGTCAGGCCCATGGTGATGAGTCGACGTAGGTTGAGCGCGGCGCTGCGGTGATGCAGCCAGTGGTTGTTGCGGGTGATGCCGCGGTAGCGGACTTTGCGGTTGTTGCGGGTAAGCCAGGCGATGGACCGTTCGACCATGGGCCGGTATTGGCGGTACTCGGCTTGCCATTGGGGGTCGCGGGCTTGACTGCGAGCGGCGCGTTGCAGCGGTTCGTACTCACTGAGGGTGAGTTTGCGTCCGGTGACGGCGGTGGTGCATTGAGACGCTAAAGGGCATGAGCGGCAACGTGTTTTGAAGCCGACTCCGCCGCTGGGTGGGATCGGCAGCGTGTGGTTGGCCGGACATGTCACGGTACGGGCCTCGAAATCGATAGTGAAGTCGTCGGTAGTGAACCCGCCAGGTATCGGGGCGCGCAAGGGTATCGGTTTGATGATCGCGGTGTGCTTGGCCTCGGCGAGCGCAGCGCGAGTGGCACCGGTGCCGTAGGCCGAATCACCGAGCACCCGCACCGGGCTGGGCTCGTCGTCCAGTAAGGCCAACCCGATGACGGCTTCGTGGTTATCCGAACCGCCGGCTTTGGTCAGCGTGCAGTCGGTGATGATGCCGGTATCGGGTTCGATCGCGAGGTGGGCTTTGAAGCCGTCCTGGCGGCGGTGCACCGTCTTGTGGGCGTGGCGGGCGTCGGGATCGACGGTGGAGATGACCCGGTCCGGGGCGACCTTCTGCGCGATGCGCCAATGCCCGTCGGTGCCATCCGAGCCCTCGACGGGTTCGACATCCTGACCGGCGACCAGGGCCAACAACGCCACCGCCTCGGCCGCGCGCGGCCCCAGATCCTGCTCCGGCAGATGCCCCAGCAGTCGGTGCGCGTCGCCGACCAGAGCGTCGATCAGCAGGTCGCGGGCGTCCTTGTCGTTCCAGGCGATCGCCGGCTTACCCGGATTGTCGTAATCGTGGGCGGTGCAATGCTGTTCGATCACCGCCGCGGCGGCGGGAACCTCGCGGCGCACCCGCCGGATCGCGGCGATCAACTGAGTCACGGTGTCCTGCGTGGCGACCGCATCATCTAAGACAGTGGAGTCCAACGCCCGACGCGTCTTGCCCGCCAGCACTGCGGTCGCGGCCACGACGGACTTGACCGCCTCAAAGATCCGGTTCGGCCGCGCCGAGGCCGCCAGCCGGCGCCGCCAATATGTCAACGTCGTGGAATGAAATGCCGGCGCGGTGATCGGTAACCCGCAGGCGGCCTTCCACCGCAGATCGAAGGTCACCGCGTCGACGGTCTCGTTATCGGACAGGCCGTGCAACGCCTGCAGCGTGATCACGCTGGCCATCACCTCGGCCGGCACACTGGGCCGACCCCGCCGCGAGGGAAACAGATCGGCGAACATCTCCTCAGGAAACAACTCACCCCGATGGGTGGCCAAGAACCTAAACACGCTGTCGGACTTCAGAAGATGCCCGGCCACCGATTCGGCATCCAACAACTCCCGCTGATCATCAGAGCGACCCTGCACCCGTCAATCATCCCGAAAACCCCAGCAGAACCACGCCCGCCACGCGGGATTAATTCAGCAGGCTCCTAG
>NZ_PDCP01000194.1 GCF_002553505.1 Mycolicibacterium agri
GCGACTACCGCGGTACCGCACGCCATCGCCTCCAGGTTGACGATGCCGAGCGGCTCGTACAGCGACGGACACACAAACGCCGTCGCGTGGCTCAGCAGCTGGATCACCTCGTGCCGGTCGAGCATTCCTTCGATCCAGATCACCCCAGATCGTGTGGCGCGCAAGTTATTGACAAGGTCGGTCACCTCCAGCGCGAGTTCGGGCGTGTCCGGTTGTCCAGCGCAGAGCACGAGCTGTACCTCGGGGTCGAGCTGGGCGGCTGCGCGCAGCAGCACCGGCACGCCCTTCTGCCGGGTGATCCGTCCGACGAAGACCACGTTGGGTCGATGGGGGTCGACCCCGCATCGCTCGAGCACCTCGGTGTCGGGGTCAGGCGCGTACTGCTGCGCATCGATCCCGTTGTGGATCACCCGCACCTTATCCGGGTTCACCGAAGGGTAGGTGGACAGCACGTCGGCCTTCATTCCGTTGGACACCGCGATGACCGCCGCGGCGTTCTCCACTGCGTCGCGCTCGCACCAGGACGACAGCGCGTAGCCGCCGCCGAGCTGTTCGGCCTTCCACGGACGAAGCGGCTCCAGAGAGTGCACCGTCAACACGTGCGGGATTCCGTACAGCAACGACGTCAGGTGTCCGGCCATGTTGGCATACCAGGTGTGGGAGTGCACCAGGTCGACGTCGCCCATGGCCGCAACCATCGACAGTCCAGTCGAAATCGTCTGCAGCGCAGGATTATCGTTCTCGAGCCGATCCCACGGTTGGTGCGCCACCGCGGTCGGCCGGTCGGCGCCCTGGCAGTGCACGGTCAGGGCGACATGCTTGGACAGCTCCTTGGCCAGGTACTCCACGTGCACCCCGGCACCCCCATAGACCTCGGGCGGGTACTCCCTGGTGCACAGTGCGACCTTGAGTCGGTCACCTGCCTGATTCACCGTGCTCACTTGGTGACCTGCTGACTCTTGCCGACGACGGTCACGCCGCTGTCGGAGACGACGAATCCGCGGGCCAGGTCGTGGTCTTTGTCCACGCCGACCTGCGCCCCGTCGGGTACCACCACGTCCTTGTCGATGATCGCGTTCTGTATCACGGCGTTGGCGCCGATGACGGTGTTGTCCATGATCACTGACCGTTCGACGAGGGCGTAGTCCTCTATCCGCGCTCCGGGCGATAGCACCGATTCGCGCACCAGCGCCCCCGAGACGATGACGCCGTTGGAGACCACGCTATTCACGGCACGGCCGACCCGGTCGCCGTCCTCGTGCACGAACTTCGCGGGTGGATGCGGCGGGATATGGGTGAGGATCGGCCACTCGCTGTTGTACAGGTTGAATACCGGCACGACCGCGCACAGGTCCATGTGCGAGTCGAAGTAGGAATCCAGCGTTCCAACATCGCGCCAGTAGCCGGCGTCGGCGGGGTCGGCGCCCGGCACCACGTTGCGCTGGAAGTCGTACACCTGCGCGATTCCCTGATCCACCATCATCGGCATGATGTCGCCGCCCATGTCGTGCTTGCTGGACTCGTCGGCGGCGTCCTTGCGAAGTGCCTCGACCAACACGTCGGTGGAGAACAGGTAATTGCCCATCGAAACGAATGTCTCGTCGGGCCGGCCGGGCAGCCCCGGCGGGTCGGGCGGCTTCTCCAGGAACGCCTCGACCTGCAGCCCGTTTGAGGCGGTCTTGATCACGCCGAAGGCGCTGGCCTCCTTGCGCGGCACAGGAATTCCGGCCACCGTGGCGCCCGCGCCACTGTCGAGGTG
>NZ_PDCP01000195.1 GCF_002553505.1 Mycolicibacterium agri
GAAAGCCATACCCGACATCCCTGGGTGATTCGAAGCCTAAGGCCGACGACCCCAAACACCCTTCAAGAAAGGTAAGGAACCCGATGAACGATCCGAACGTGCCGATGTAGAGGAAGCTCATCACCCAGGCGTCGCTGTAGCGCAGCGCTTCTGCCATCGCGCCGAGATTGGATCGCTGGTTGCCGAGGTTGTCCATGAACAGCGCCGCGCACAGCGCTGCCATCGCGATCGCGACAAGGTATATGGCACAAACTATTTCGGGTGCGGTATTGCTGACCGCGGCGATCACGAGCAGGCCGACCAACTGGATGACCGGCACGCCGATGTTGCCGCCGCCCGCATTGAGACCCAGCGCCCAACCCTTGAGGCGCTGCGGATAGAACGCGTTGATGTTGGTCATCGACGACGCGAAGTTGCCGCCACCGAAACCGGCGAACGCAGCGACGATCATGAAGGTGGTGTAGGACGACTCCGGGCGCTTCATCACCCACAGGGTGAGCAGCGTGGGGATTAACAGCAGCAGTGCGCTGACGACCGTCCAGTTGCGGCCGCCGAACCTCGCTGGTGCGACGGTGTACGGAATCCGGATGATCGCGCCGATCAGCGTGGGCAGCGCCACCAGATAGAACTTGCCCGCGGCGTCGATGTGGTAGACGGCCTGCGGCATGAACAGAACCATCACCGACCAGATCGACCAGATCGAGAAGCCGACGTGCTCGGCGAAGATGGACCAGATCAGGTTGCGTTTGGCGATTGCTGCGCCGCCGGATTCCCAAGCTGCGACGTCTTCGGCATCCCAGTGTTCGATGTTGTGGTTGCGCCTCGAAGTCTTCACGGCCACTACGGTCACGCCGGCCCATTCCGCACCGATTGCCCGGTCGTGTCCGAATAGTCAACAGCCGCTCACTTCGGCAACTCACGCACATGCGCGCTGCCCGAAACGCCGTCGAAACAATGGTGACCTACGCCACGCCGCCGCTCATGTCGGAACCGCCTTCTCTTGCGGGGAGTCGGCCGAGGGTGTCGACCAGTCGCTTATCGAGACGCTCTTCGGAGGGTCGCTACATCGACACCGCATGAGGTGTTGTCCAAGGGCATCGGGACGGTCACGCGACCCTCTGTGCTGCAGCCGGTTCGCGACGCCTGCGAGATGTCGGCCGCAGAATGCGCTCCGCGAGTGGGTATTTCACGGGTCAGAGCGCGGCGCTACCTGGAGCACTACCTAAGCACAGGCGCGTTGGAGATCCGGTTGCAGTACGGCGTCGGCCGCCCAGAGCGGCGCTACCGCATCGCGCGCTGACGCATCGCGTCCACGCGGCTGTCATGCCGCTAGGTTGTCAGGTGGGTCGGGTCCTTCGGGGGCGTGGCTTGTGGCCGTCTGCGATGGGTTGACGTCGGTGTCGTGTAGCCGGTTCGGCGTGGGCTGTTCCGGCGCGGTCGGCTCGGTCGTTGCCTCGGATTCGGGTGGCGTCACTGGCTCTGCTGGTGCCACGGGCTCGTCGTAGGCGGGTAATGCAGGTTCGCCTGGTGCCACTGGCTCGGCTAGAGCTGCAGGTTCGGCTGGTGCCACTGGCTCGGCTAGAGCTGCAGGTTCGGCTGGTGCCACTGGCTCGGCTAGAGCTCCAGGTTCGGCTGGTGCCTCGTCGTCGGGCGCAGCGTATTCGGGTGGCACCGCGAGTTCGGCTGGTGCGTCGGGCTTGTGGTCGTCGGTCGGTGCAGCGGGTGGGGCGGGCGCTGCGGGTG
>NZ_PDCP01000196.1 GCF_002553505.1 Mycolicibacterium agri
CAACGACGCCACAGCGCACTCGGCGGCCTCCCACCGATCAGCCGACTGACACCAACGTCATGACTCGGTACACCTAGGCGGAGCCGACCCACTCGTCGGTGCTGTCAGCGAAGAACTGGTGTTTCCACACCGGCAGGCGGGCTTTGACGGCTTCCACCAGCAGCGCGCAGGTGTCAAAGGCTGCTCGTCGGTGATCGGCGGCGACGGCTACCACCAGCGCCGCCTCGCCGATCCGCAACGCACCGACACGATGGCTGGCGGCGACGGCGCTCACACCTTCAGCTTCGGCGGCAACTTCGGTGACGATATCGGCCAACGTTTGCTGTGCGCCGGGATGCGCCGAGTATTCCAGGCGCGTGACAGCTCGGCCGCCGTCGTGGTCGCGGATGACGCCACAGAACCCGACGATCGCCCCGGCTGTCGGACGAGAAACGAGCTGCTCGTGCTCGATGAGGCTGATGGGTTCCTCGGTCACCTCGGCCCGCAGAACATCTGTCATCGTGGGTCCTCCCGTATCCCGTTGTTCCTCGTCTGATCCGCGGTACTGCCGGAGCGCTGGAAACCGTCGCCCGTGGCCGGTCAGGCATCGTCAGCTCCAGAGCGTGACGTGGATCTTCGGCTTGAACCGCCTCACGCCGACGCCGGTGCCGCGCAACATCGCCTGTGTGCAGCGGGGCGTGGTGATGAACCGGACCAGCTCGGACACGGCCGGTTGGCGCGCGGCGGGCGTGAGCGTCATCGCGCACCACTCACCCGGGGTCTGCAAGCCGGGCCCCTTGACGTGGACGAGTCGTCCCGCCTCCAGATCCTTTGCCACCGTGATCCCGATCGCGAGGGTCACCGCCTTGGCGCGCTGCAATTCCTCCAAAGCCGCCGCGTCGTTCTGGAATATCCGCTGGCGTGCTTCAGGGATCGCCAAAGCTCTGAGCACTGAACCGATTTCGCCGTCGACGTTGCTGGCCGAGGGGCCGAGCATCCACTGCTGCTCACGCAGCAGCGACAGCGGGGCAGGCACGCTGGTCGCCGCCGGGTTGCCCGGCGCCGCGACCGTCAAGACGTGATACTGCAGGAACGGCCGCACCGTTATCGATTCGTCGTCGATGGGGCCGGCGACCGGACCCAGCGCAATGTCGACGGCGCGGGAGACGACCAGATCCTTGAACCGCCCGGGCGAGTGCACGCTGAGTTCCACGGACAGATCCTTGGCGCGCGAGGAAAACAGCTCGATGAGTCCGGGCGCGGCGTGCTCGGCGAATCCACTCGACGCGGCGATGCGCAGCAGTCGCCGCCCGCGCGAGGCTTCGTTGACTTCGATAGCGGTCTGCTGCTGCAGGCCGAGGATCTCCACCGCCCTGCTGGCCAGCCGCAGTCCGCCGGGCGTGAACGCGAGCCCCGACGACGTTCGGGAGAACAGCGGGTCGTCGAGTTCCTTGCGCAATTGCGCTACGTGCATTGATATTCCGGCATCCGACATGCCGAGCTCTTCCGCCGCGGCCCGTACCGAGCCCAGCCGAACGACTGATGCAAATGCCCGAAGTTGCGCCGGTGTCACGCGCTGAACGTACCCGAGGGCCAGTTAAGCGATTCCTTAAGGGGGGTGTTGAGAGCTCGCTTCGACTGCGTCTACCGTCGCAGACCGCGGTGTCGATCGCGGCTGAGATCATCGCGTGCCAGTGGGGTGGTGGCGGGCGTCCGCTGGCCCAGCTCGGT
>NZ_PDCP01000197.1 GCF_002553505.1 Mycolicibacterium agri
CAAGCATCCTCAGTAACGCGCCACGGTGGTCCCATCCCCCTGGCAATCAGGTGGTCCCATCACCCTGGCAAGCGACACGCTGACCAGCCAGCCCAACACTGGATAACATTCGTTATGCATAAAGAAGGTTGCCGTTTCCTGGCCCAACCGCGGATCGGGAAGTGTTCAGGGTTTCGGACCGGACTGCCGAGTCGGAACGTCGTGCGATCACTACTTGACATGAGTTGAACTTTTCGGCAATCGAATCGGTCAGTCACGCGCTCGCAGGCTTCGGCGCGAGCGGCTACTCCGGCTTCTTGAGTAGACCGTAAAGCCCGTTCTGCGCTGCGGCCGCTCGGGTTTCAGATCCCGCGGCGGTGACGTACCGCTGTGAAGTGACCATGGACTCGTGGCCGAGAAGTCGCATCAATGCGTACACGCTGACGCCAGCACTGGCGAGCTCGGTGGCGAATGTGTGGCGTAGCACGTGAACTAACGCGCCTCGGGCACGGTCCTCATCGATGCCGGCGCGGCGGAAAGCCCGCAGAACGCGATATTGCAGCGTGCCACGCGTAATCCGGTCGCCGTCAGAACCGACGAAAAGTGGCGCGGTTGGCGGCCACGCCGCCAATCCGCTCACAGCGGAGGAGCGCCCCTTGGCCGTAGCGGGAAAGCGGACAGCGCGACTGTCGAGGTATTCCACGAGGACCTCCACAAGTGCCAGCTCGACCGGGATGCTTCGGTCCTTGCCGCCCTTGCCGCGGACCTGAATGATCGCACCGTCATCGCGACGCCGAACGTCGCCGACGTTGGCGCGCAGTAGTTCATCGGCGCGGAGCCCGGCGAGGAGGGACGTCAAAATAAGCGCGCGATCACGTTCCATCCAGTCGCTGGCACGCCGCTCGGACTCCGAATCGACCGCCGCGAGCAGCGCTTGAACCGACGTCGGGGGCAACCCCTTCGGTAGCGTCTTGGCGATCTTGGGACGGCCAACCAGTGGCATCGGGTTAGCAGGGATCAGGTCCGAGGTGTACAGAAAGGCGCACAACACGTTCCATGTCGACCAGCACCGCTGAATCGAGGCCGCTTTGTGGGTTTCGGCGTATTGCGCGAACGCCCCGCGCATCGCCTTAGTCGTGATGTCGCCCAACGACATTGCGGCGAGATCCCCCTTGCTGCCGACGATGAGCGCTGCGATCGCGTCAAAGTCCTGGCGGTAGGCCTTCATGGTGTGTGGCGACGGCTTGCGCGTGCCACGGTCGGCCAGGAACGGCGCGAACCACTGCGGGCGCAAAACTGAACCGCCGGCGGCCGTCACTCTCACGCTTTGGTGGCCAATGCCGGCGAGCTCAAACCAGAACGACTCGAGAGCCAATCAGTCAGCGCTCTAGTTTGTTGCAGTGACCGCTGGAAACCACCCGTCGAAAGGGTCAGTTTCGGCCGCCCGTTGACGAGCTCGATGATGGAGGTAAAGCACGACCGACCCGCGCAGGATCAGCCCCGGCTGCAACCAATCGGTCGAGCAGTCTCGCGGGTGGATTTTTCTGACGAAATCTCAACTGCAGATCCACAGGCATTCCGTTCTCGGCGCCAAGGTGGTACCAACAATTCCTCTCCGCCGAGCCAGGGGGCCAAGTCGGAATGTCTGAATCGCCCTGGAAATGCTGGAGGCTCCTGACCTTGGAAACGAGGATGCAGGTATGCCGAAGGAACAGTCGCCTGG
>NZ_PDCP01000198.1 GCF_002553505.1 Mycolicibacterium agri
ATCTAGCTGGCTGTAGGTCGAGTCAAGGGGTGAGGTGGCCGTAGTTGGTCGACACCCCTGTTGGGTGTTGGATTCCGAGCCGCCGGTCGTGCTGCTGGTTGGGTTGACGGGTGCCTGGCGCCCACGCTGAGGTATGCAACCTTGGGGGTTATCTGGCGTCGTTCGGGCTGCCGTGGAGGCGAAGGGCCGGGTGCCAAGCTAGATGCGGCGTAACCCCCGTGGGGTCCGCCATAGCCGACGCGGCATCTGGTCCGGCCCTTCGTCGCGTCCACTTAGCGTGGCACTACCGACGGAAGTTGGGAAGGGGGTCTGGGCGGGTCCTTTCTTGGAGTGTGGATGACAGCGGTTCAAGCCCAGCGGGTCGGCT
This sequence comes from Mycolicibacterium agri, assembly GCF_002553505.1. GTDB lineage: Bacteria > Actinomycetota > Actinomycetes > Mycobacteriales > Mycobacteriaceae > Mycobacterium > Mycobacterium agri. The sequence continues at coordinate 368 of NZ_PDCP01000198.1, forward strand.
CGTAGGTCGCGTGGTCGCGCACAAGTGCGTGAGCGATCCGGTTTGCGCGATGGGCCAACGCGCAGGCCACGATGCCGCCGTGCTTGCCGCGTTCTTTCAGTCCGCGGGCGTAGTCTTTGGCGGCCGGTTCATTGAGCCACAGGCCAATGCCGAGGTCGATCAGTGCGCGGCGTAGCGCTACGCTGCCTTCGCGGCTGATGCCGCTGTCGCGGCGTTTATGGGCGGATTCGTACTGCATCGGGGACAATCCTGATGCACGATAGATCTGCCGTGGCCCTGGCCACCGTTGCGGATCACCAAGGGCAGCAGCATAATTGGATACCCGCACCACACCCCAGCCCGGCACTGAAGTCAACGTCGCGTATGGGCTGCGCGGTAGCAGTAATCCCAACTCGGTTTCGGCTGAATGGATCTGAGCGTCGAGATCGGTCAACAACGCCAGGTCGGCAGCCAGTATCCGGCGTGCCACTACCGCATCGCGGGTCGGCAGCGCATCGCGGGCCGCGGCGACCAGACGCTCGGCGACCGGATGGCGTAGTTGCAAGTCACGAGTCGCGGCGAACCGGATCAGCCGGGTGACTCCAAGCCCGGCCAAGCGGCCCGGATCGGCGAACTCGGCGGCGATCAACCGCCCGATCTTGGTGCCCAGCACGTCGGACAGCGCCAGGGTCAGTCCGGGAAACGCTCGGTCCAGCTGTCCGAGCAGCTGATTCTTCGTCGCGGTACGCGTAGCGACACGTCGACTCCGATGCACCGCCCAGGCGCTCACCTCGCCGATGACGACATCGCGATCGGCCACCGGGCGTCCGTACCCGGCCAAAACCAGATCGGTGATCGCCTCCAAGTCGATCACGTCGGTCTTGATGCGGCGCCGCCCCTGCACACGACGCTGCTCGGCGACCTGAGCGGGATTGAGCTCCAACACCTCCCACCCGTCCGGCCACCGATGGTCGAGCACCGGGCGGTGGTAATGGCCGGCCGCTTCCACGCCGACCTTCACCCGCCCCGTCGACGGCACCACAGCCGCTGCCCGCGCCGCCGCCGCTACCAGAGCCGGCCCGGTCATCGCGAACTCCGAGGGACCAACCAACCGATGATGAGCCGCATCCGTCACCGAAAACACTGCCGAGGTCTTGCCGACATCGACAGCAACGACGATCGTGGACGACGTGACTGGAGCTACATGCACAGACACCACAAACACCTCCGGGGCGTGTCAGGAGGTCCACGTGCGTCAACACACGGACCGCCAAAGGAATCAGTTACAGATCCCTTCCTGACACCTCCGGAGGCATTTGAGAAGGACTAACTCGATCTATATCAGC
>NZ_PDCP01000199.1 GCF_002553505.1 Mycolicibacterium agri
GTACCCAGGAGCGCACCGACTCCACGCCGTAGCCGAGCTGACGGGCCACCCGCGCTACCGTGCCCTGCTCGGTGCCCAGCTCTTCGCGCAGCGTGCGGACCATCCGCACCGCAGCAGCCTTCTCCTCCGAGCTGTAACGGCGCGTCGTGGGCTTCCCAGGCGACTGTTCCTTCGGCATACCTGCATCCTCGTTTCCAAGGTCAGGAGCCTCCAGCATTTCCAGGGCGATTCAGGCGAGCGGCCAGTCCTGGGCTTGCGTCACTTTGGTATTCAGGACGATCGCACCTGGGGCCAACGCCAAGGTGGTGTCTCCAAAACGCCGGTTTTCGGTCGAGTGGAGCTTGAGCTGGAGGTCGATGGTCCATCCCCCGTACTGCAGGACCAGTGGTGCGGTCATGACTACCAGCACGCTGCCATCCGACTCTCGGGCGTAACCCTGCATATTCCCGGCCTTGCGATGTGCGTTCAGTGAAGTGGCCCAGCGCTCCCATGGCAGCTGAAGCAACTTGATGTCGCCCCTGGTTGTGAACTTGTCACCGTCGCGCACGTCGAAGCCGACAGCGAATGCTCCATCGAGAACGCCAATCGCGATCGGCCAAATACGTGGTGTGAAGACCAAGTTCACAGTGAGAGTAAGTCGCATCTGATCGATCTTGTCGACAGGGACGTTCACCCTGAGGTACTTCTTGGCCATGGGTCGAATTGCGTCGACGAGCAGGTTGCGGAATTTTTCACTGAGCACAAGCGCAGGCGCTTTGAGTCCCGGCATCGGCGACAACCAAACTAAGGTCAGTTGTGCTGACACCACGTCGAAGTTGGAGAGGTCCAGGTAGACCATCTCGCGGAATGACACCTTCTCGGCTTCGAGGACCAGTGGTGCTAGCACCACGGCATCCAGGCGTACGAGCGCAGACTCGTTGACCTGCCCGCCTTTCTGGTTGAGCTGCACGCGGGCCCATCCAGTCAGCGACACCCTGGCGCGCTCATCGGCACGGCGCAACGATATCGTCGGGGCGTCGACGTAGAACTGTCTCGATACTGAGATCGCCTCGCCATCAAGGTTTATGGTGGTGCCCACGACCGCCCTAAACGAGTCGGCGTAGCGGTAGTGAGCAGCGGCCAAGACATCGTTGACCAGTGTGTCGCGCACATAGGCGACGACACCGAATCCACCATCGAGGCTCATGCAAGACCCCAGTGCTCCCTCGCCGTTGTCGGCCGACCCCGATCTCGAGGCCGGCCTCCAACGGCGTCTCGGTTGCGAACTCAGCGATGCGATGTCCGGCGGAACTAAACCTGACGAACTACGCTGCGCGTGAACGCTTCCCTTCACAGCTCGAGTGCCCGAAGGCGACCCGTGATGGCACTGTAATCGTGCGACGTGCAAATCGAGCCGTTTTCCGACTCAATCGAATCAATATCGGTGAAGTTCGTCGTCGGGTATGTGGCGATCGGAAACTCAGCAGCGATGAAAAACGGCTGGGAAGCGAACCCGCGAGCACTCGCCCAGCGATTCGGGATTCCAAGCATTTCGAACGGGTCTCATAGCTGACGGCGATAACTCGTGTCGCCTGCCATGAGGATGGGACCAGTGTGACCTGATTTTTGCCAGGGTGATGGGACCACCTGGATTGCCAGTTAT
>NZ_PDCP01000019.1 GCF_002553505.1 Mycolicibacterium agri
CCTCACCCCCTCCCCTCCAACGGCCAACCCCCCCCAACGCCCAAACCGACATTTGGGCGCAAAAGTGCGAGTAATTCACGCCATTTCGTCGATCTCGGCGCTCAGGACTGGATGAACTCCAGCAGGTCGGCGTTGATCGTGTCGGCGTGGGTCGTCGGCATGCCGTGTGGAAAATCCTTGTAGGTCTTCAGAATTCCGTTGGGCAGCAGTTCGGCCGACTTCGGCCCAGCCGCGACATAGGGCACGATCTGATCGTCCTCGCTGTGCATGACCAGCACCGGCAGGGTGATCTTCTTCAGATCCTCGGTGAAATCGGTCTGCGAGAACGCGACGATGCCCTCATAGTGCGCCTTCGCGTCGCCCATCATTCCTTGCCGCCACCAGTTCGCGATGATCGCCTCCGAGGGCTCCACGCCGGGCGGGTTGAAGCCGTAGAACGGTCCCGACGCCAGCGAGCGGTAGAACACCGACCGGTTGGCCGCCAACTGCGCCTGCAGATCGTCGAACACCTCTTTCGGTTGCCCCTCCGGGTTGGCGTCGGTCTTGACCATCAGCGGCGGCACCGCGCAGACCAGCGCCGCCTTGGTCGCGCGACCCTGCCCGTGCCGGGCCAGATAGTGCGCCACCTCCCCGCCCCCGGTGGAGTGCCCGACGTGGATCGCGTCGTGCAGGTCGAGGTACTCGACGACGGCGGCGAGGTCGTCGGCGTAGTGGTCCATGTCGTGGCCGTCGGCGACGTGACTGGACCGTCCGTGGCCACGGCGGTCGTGGGCGATGACGCGGTATCCCTTGGACAAGAAGAACAGCATCTGGGTGTCCCAGTCGTCGGCTGTCAGCGGCCAGCCGTGGCTGAACACGATGGGTTGGCCCGATCCCCAATCCCTGTAGAAAATCTCGACACCGTCGCTGGTGGTGACCGTAGGCACGCTTCCCCCTTCTGCTCGCGGCCATCCCGCCGATGGCCGGGCGGACTCGTTCGGCATAACTTTGGCACGGATTCGGCCTTTACACCGCACCAACCGGTGCGTCACGATTGGCCAGCGGTTGTCGTCCGGCGACGCCTATGCCGACGGCAAAATGGTCAATCCCGTCCAACGGGCCAACCTGCTGCATGACGTCATCCGGCCGGGCGATCGCGTCGCGCTGGAAAGCGACAACCAGAAGCAGGCCGACTTCCTGTCCCGAACCCTCGCCGACTGCGACCCGCAGCGCCTGCACGACCTCGACATGCTGATCTCGTCGGTGTCGCGGCCCGAACACCTCGACCTGTTCGAACGAGGCATTGCCACCACCCTGGACCTCGCCTTTGCCAGCTCGCAAAGCGTGCGCATCGCCCAGATGGTCGAGGACGGATCGGTCCGCATCGGCGCGATCCACACCTACGTCGAGCTCTACGCGCGCATGTTCACCGACCTCGCACCCGACGTCGCCCTGCTGTGCGCGTCGCGTGCGGACCGCGACGCCAACCTCTACACCGGCCCCAACACCGAGGACACGCCGCGCTCGCGGCTGTGCACCTCCGCGGTGAGTCCATGCGGGCCGCGTGCGCCGGGAAAGACTGGGGCATGGCCGCCGTCACCGGCGGATTGCCGACGCAATCGGCCGCGAAGCTTGCGCAGCGGGTGGCGACACCGGAGGATCCGCTGTGGGGGGCGAACATCAACAGTGCGACCGAGACGATGCTCGGCGGCACCGCTAAAGCCATTGCCGCAGCTAAAGATTCCGCGAGACGGGAGGGGCGTTCGAGCGACTCGACATGACGGTGGCATCCCACGGCCCCATCCAGAATGACACCGCACACGCGCTGCACACGCACTTCGCCGGGGTCACGCGCCGACGGCCGACCTGCCGCTACCTGACCAACGCGGGCAGACGAAGCGCCGGCACCGCGGAAGCCGTGCTGAGCGGAAGGGTGACGACCGCATGCGACGCACTCTCAGCAGACCCGTCGGCACAACCGACATGCACACTGTCGCCGCGAACCTCGACCGACGACACCTCGATGCCTGTCCGGATGTCGAGTCCACGCGCCAATGCGCCGATCACCGAACGGTATCCGTCGCGGGGCAGGTCACCGAACAGGTCGCCCTCGAACACCTCATCGGTCGCCACGTAGCGCAGCGACTCGTTGTCGGCGCGATCGGCGGCGTCGGCCTCCACTTCGGCCAGCAGTTCCTGCCGCAGTCGCCGCGCGACCGCACCCGTGTGACCCCGGTCAGCGATGAACGCGTCGATGCCGTCGAGCGCGGTGGCGTCGGGTTCGAGCCGAAAACCCAAGGCTTCGATGCCATCCCAGAACGCATCGGCCTCGGTCAGGATGTCCTTCTCGAGTTCGTCGCGGCCGAGTCGCCGCCGCTCGGCTTGGTCATAGGCCGACAGTGACGGGATCGGATCACCCGGGTCACGAAGGATCCCGTGGGAATCGCACAGCGCCGTCAGCGGATTGCCGATCGGGTGATGGATCCACGAGCCGCCAGGGTCGACCGGTGTGCCCGCGAGATCGATGGTGTGCAACCGCCCGCCGATCCGGTCGCGCGCCTCCAGCACCACGCACGTGACGCCGGCCTGGCTCAACCTCGTCGCGGCCGCCAGCCCCGCGATACCGGCACCGACAACGATGACCCTATCCACGGGCCCGACGATTTCGGTCACCGTCTACTCCGCGGCGTCGTCGAGCCCGCTGCGCAGCAAATCCCAGGCCAGACGCCTTGCCTCCGCGGCTCTTTCCTGCATCAGCCGCTGCGCCTGCGAAATGCGATCGGGCTGCGAAGTGCGCCCGTCGACGATGTCGGCCGAAACGTCTTGCGCCACACCGATGGCCATCAGCACGGCCTCGTTGACGCCGGTGAGCGCCTGATGAAGACGGTCGTCGTCGACGATCCTGTGGGCGTTGGCGATCTCGATGGAGAAGTCGTGCACCACCTGGCCGATCTGCTCGAAGATCGGCCGCATCGCCTGCTCCCGCTCGGATCGGTCCGCGGCCGTCAGAATGCTCGCACCGCGGTCCCACAGCGTTGCCAGCGCCTGGGTGTGCTCGCCGACGCTGCGCGACACTTCGATAATCGCTTGTCGCTGAAGCTGATTGCGCAGATGACGGTGTTCTGTCTGCGCCTGCCGATGCTGCCCGTCCAGCTCGGCGCGGTGCAACCGCTGCTGGCTTTGCAGGTCGGCCTCATGGCGCTTCTGTTGGCTTTCGAGTTCGGCCGCATGGAGCTTCTGTTGGCTCTCCAGCTCGGCCTTGTGCCGCTGCTTCGCGACGTCGAGTTCACGGGCCATGCGCTGGTGCGCGGCGAGCACCTCGGTGCGCAATCGCTCGGCGGCCGCGGCGGCGCGCTGATTGGCCTGACGCTGGATGCTGGCGGTCTGCCACAGTGACACCAACGCAAGGCAAAGCACGCCCGCGCCGAAAAACCAGTCCGCCTTCGAACCCACCTCGCCGGGGGCGAGCAGGATGAACCACCCGATGGCGAAACCGCCCGCGGCACCGCACGACAGCCAGCCGATACCGCGCCAGCCGTCGATCGCAGCGAACCATCCGCCGCCCGATTCTGGCGGCTGCGCCGAGCTTTGCACTGTGCTGCGTTGTTCCGTCTCGCCCGCGGTGGTGGATTCGACCAGTCCGGTCATCTGGACCTCCCGTTTCCGCCCCAGCCCGCCGGTGCCGCGGGTACAGACTAGGACCGCACCGCGCACCATCTTCACACCGTCGCCCGCGTTCGGCTGCCCCGAGGTTCGGCCGCACGCCGACGCTGCAGGTCACGCCGCAGGGCCTGGACTCGCCCTGACGCGTCGCGTCGACGCCCGCTAGGGTCAACGCGTGCTCAAGTCGAGCGGGGCGACGGAAAAGCACGCTTCGCCGGCTGCTTACCGCTGATGGAACCGACCGGAAAAGATTCGAGGGCCCATGGGACAACCCGCGCCACAAGATGATTCGTCGATCATTGTCAGTCTCTCTGCGGCGGCGATGCACATGTACAACGCCGCGATCGACGCGTTGCCGTTCGCCGAGGACAAGAAGTTCCACAAGCGCGCCGACGTCGTGCTCGACGGGATGCGCAAGCTGCGCGCCGCGTTGGCCGATGCGGCAAGCAGCGCAAGACCGTCACCCTCGGTCATCGTTGAGCTCAGCAATGTTCGTCGGCGTTACGACTCGTTGATGGAGCACGCCGCCGCCGCGCCGGGGTCGAGCCTGGGCCAGCAGCTGTACGTGACGCGCATCCACGCCAAGCTCTCCGCGGAAGAGGTCGCCAGCAGCGCCGGGCTGAGCCCTGAGCGGCCGGATGAACTCGAGGCGGGCGCGCAACCGTCCGATGAGGAAGTCGCAAAGATTCGCGAGGTCATCGACGCGCTCGGCGGAGTGCCTGGCACCGAGCATCTGCAGTACCAACAGCCCGAGCACCACGAGCCCGAGCACCACGACGAGTCGCACATCAACGGCGAGGAACTCGTCGAGGAGAACGCCAGCTAGGCGTCGAGTTCGCCTGCAATGCCGCGTTCGATCGCGGTCCTGGTGCGCTCCGGCAGCACGATCAACCCGTCGAGTTCGCGGCGCGCGACGTCGAAGGCCTTCTCACGCTCCTGCGGTGTGGCGGCGGAGTCGGACGCGATCCGCAATGCGCTGTGCGCCCGCGACAGCCGTTGCTGCTCTTCCCGCGAGAAGTCGCTGCGCCGCCTGCGGAACGCCTCGGACTCGGCGACGTCGAACGCCGTCACGTACTCCTCGACGGCGTCCAGATACTGACGGGCGGCCTCACTGTCGGCGAGCAGGTCGGCCGGGTCGGCGGGGCGGTGCAGGTCGGCCCGCAGCTTGGCGCGGTGGAACCGCTGGGTGAACGGGTCGCGCATGTCGGTCATCAGCGGATAATCGAGCAGCTTGCTGATGTCGAGTTCGTAGTCGAGCCAGCGGGTGTCGGTGCGGTCGTGCTCGCGCACCGCCCGCTGTATCGCCTGCCATTGGGCCGTCTTGGACGTCCGCTCCTGCCGAGGTGCCGACGGCGCCGACAGCGCCGGATCGGTCGGGGCGTCGTCGCTGCGGTTGCGGGCCTTGGTGATCGCCTTTGCTCCGGCGTAGAACACGCCGATCAGCGGGACGATGACGATCAGCAGTTCGACGAGGCGGACGATGAGCAACCCCATTCCGCCAGAATGCCACCGCCGCGGGCGTGGTTCAGATCGACTGCCGTGCTTCGGCTCGCGATTCCGGCGACTCGCGGGCGCTCAGCACCAGCGCGGCGACGACCATCGAGACGCCGACGACCTCCGGCGCGGTCGGCACCTGCCGCAGCACCGCGAGGCCGATCAGGGTCGCGGTCGCGGGCAGCAGCGCGAGCAGCAGTGCGAACTTCGCGCTGCCGATGCCGACCAGCACCACTTGATCGAGGGCGTACGGGATGGCCGTCGACAACAGGCCGATGCACAGGCCCAGAAGCCAGGTCCGCGGCTCGGCGAACACCGACGCGTCGATGCGGGCTTGCGGAACGAGGACGGCGGGCGCCAGAACAACTGCGGCCAGCGCCATCCCGACCGCAAGGGAGTCCAGGCCGTCGCCGGTGTCGGCGACCCGCTTGCCGAGCAGGATGTAGCCCGCCCACATCGCGGCCGACAACAGCGCGAACAGCACCCCGGTGAGGTTGGCCTCGAATTCCACTCCGGCCAGCAGCAGCACACCCGACGCGGCCAGCGCGACGGCCGCGAAATCACGTCGCCTGCGCGACCCCAGTGCGGCCACTGTGGTCGGGCCGATGAACTCGATCGCGACGGCCGTGCCGAGGGGGATCCGGGCGATCGCCTCGTAGATGGAGATGTTCATCGCGACGGTCACCAGGCCGAACATCGCCGCGGCGAGCACCTGCCGCCGGGTCCATCGGCGCCGCCACGGCCGTCGCCACGCCATCAGCGCGACCGCCGCCGCCGTGGCGCGCAGCCAGGCCACCGTCGCCGGTTCGGTCGTCTCGAACAGGAACACGCCGATCGCGGCGCCGACATACTGCGAGATGGCCCCGACGACGAAGACGAGCGGAATCGACCATCCCGGCAACACAGCTCGCGCCGTCAACGGCAGCGGTGCGGGCAGACGACCATGCGCCGGACCCTAACGCGCGTCGTCGCGCGTGGTTCCGCCACCCGTATGTGGGGTATTCCGCCACGTCATGAGCAGCACAACCCGACGTGAACTGGGCGACACCGACAGCCCGATGGAAGACGAGCTGGAACACGCCTTCCAGCGAATGATCGCCGAGGGCACGCAACGGCTGCACCGCAGTTGGCGCGAGGTGTTGGTGACCGGGTTCTTCGGCGGCACCGAAGTCGCCGTCGGCGTGCTCGCCTATCTGTCGGTGTTGCACGCTACCCACAATCAGCTCCTCGCCGGGCTGGCGTTTTCGATCGGGTTCCTGGCGTTGATGCTGGGCCGCAGCGAGCTGTTCACCGAAGGGTTCCTGATCCCGGTGACGACCGTGGCCGCCAAACGCGCAAACGCCGGCCAGCTGCTCAAGCTGTGGAGCGGAACGCTGATAGCCAACCTCGTCGGCGGTTGGGCGATCATGTGGCTGGTCATGCGGGCGTACCCGAAGCTGCATCAGCAGACGATCGAATCCGCCACCCACTTCGTCGCCGCGCCCGTCACCGCGGAGACCATCGCCTTGGCGCTGCTCGGCGGAATGGTCATCACGCTGATGACCCGAATGCAGCACGGCACCGATTCGGTCACCGGCAAGATGGCGGCCGCTGTCGCGGGTGCCTTCCTGCTCGCCGGTTTACAGATGTTCCACTCGATCCTGGACTCGCTGCTGATCTTCGGCGCCTTGTCCACCGGCGTCGCGCCGTTCGGATATCTCGACTGGCTCAGCTGGTTCGGTTACACCGTCGTCGCCAACATCGTGGGCGGGCTGGGGCTGGTGACCCTGCTGCGGCTGCTGCGGAGCAAGGACCGGCTGCAGGACGAGCGGGAAAGCGCGGAGGAGTCCTAGACCGTGACCCGTTCGCGGGTCAGCACCAGCAGCGCCGTCGCCGCGATCGACGCGGCGGACAGCATCGCGATCGCCATCGGGATTGCGCTGTGATCTCCCGCGACACCCACCAACGGCGCCATCGCCGCGGCCAGCCCCGCCTGCAGCGCACCCAGCACGGCCGAACCGCTGCCCGCCACGTGCCGCACCTCGTCGAGCGCCAGTGCCGTCGCGTTGGCGACCATCAAACCCAGGCTGGTGACCGCGCACCACAACAACGGCAGCGTTGCCCACAGCACCGGGCCGAGCACGGCGTCGACGACGAGCAGCGCGGAGAACAGCACGAGCAGGCTCACGCCGAGGTGCAGCAGCCGCCGCTGCCCGAAGCGCCCGACGATCCGAGCGTTGATGGCGTTCATGCCGACCAGCCCCACGGCGTTGCTCGCGAACGCGAACGAGAATGCCAGGGGCGAGAGCCCGAGCACGTTCTGCAGCACGAACGGTGACGCGGCGATGTAGGAGAACATCACCGCGAACCCGAACGCGAACGTCAGCGCGTAACCGACGTAGCGGCGATGGGTGAACACCGATCCGGCGTCGCGCAGCATCGCGATCAGCCCGCCGGTGGTGCGGCGCTCGGGCGGATGCGTCTCGCCGAGCACGACGCTCACGCCGACGAACATCGCCACCGCCAGCCCGGTGAGGATCCAGAAGACGCCGCGCCAGCCGATGTAGTCGATCAACGTGCCGCCGATGAGCGGTGCCACCACCGGCGCTGCGCCGTTGATGATCATCATCACGCTGAAGTAGCGCGCCGCCGCCGCCCCGCGGGCGCGGTCGGAGATGACGGCCCGGCTCAGCACAACGCCCGCCGCGCCGCTGAAGCCCTGCAGGAACCGGAACGCGGTCAGCAGTTGGATGCTCGGCGCCAGGGCGCACGCCGCGCCTGCGGCGACGCAAACGGCGGTGCCGATCAGCATGAGCCTGCGCCTGCCGAGCCGGTCCGAGAGCGGCCCGATGAACAGCTGCCCGAGCGCGAGGCCGACCATGAACGCCGTCAGCGTCAGCTGGATCGCCGACGCGGACGTGCCGAACTCTTCGGCCATCTGCGGGAAGGCAGGCAGGTACATGTCGATCGACAACGGAGCGACCGCGGTCAGCAGGGCCAGAACGCCGAGCCAACTCAGGGGTATCGCGGCCGAGCTCGCGCCGATGTCGCCGGTGCGTGCGGGCAAGGGCAACCTCTCACTAGTTATAGACTTATAGCTATTTTTAGAGCTACTGTAGCGGAGTGAACTCCGCCGATGTACGCGCGAGGGCACGTGAGGTTCGCGACATCGCCGACTCCGTGCGGGCGGTGGTCTGGTCGCTGCGCCGCTTCGGGGAGCGTCAGATCGGCCTCGAACCGCTACCGCATTCGGAGTTCGAGGTCATCCGCACCGTGTCCGACCACCCGTCGATCACGGTGTCCGACGTCGCCCGGATGCTCGGACTACAGCCGAGCAACGTCAGCACGACGGTGCGCCGCCTTGTCGACCGTGGCCTGATCGAACGCTCCCCCGACGCGCGCGACGGCCGGTCGGTGCGGTTGCGGCTGACACCGAAGGCGACCAGGCACAAGAAGATGATCGAGTCGGTGTGGGTCGACGGTGTGCGCGAGCAACTGCACGCGATGACGCCCGACGAGGTGGACCTGTTGGTCAAGGCCGCGCCGCTGTTCCGCAGGCTCGCGTCGATGACATGACCGCATAGGCTGACCGGCATGGGCGCCTGCCAAGAGGAAGAGCGCGCCGGGGTGCGGTTGACCAACCTCGATCAACCGTTGAGCCCGGACGCCGGTGCCACCAAGCGCGACCTGGTGGACTACCTCGACGCCGTCGCCGACCGGATGCTGCCCGGTCTGAAAGGCCGACCGCTCACCGTGCTGCGGGTGCTGCGCGGGCAGAAACCGTTCATGCAGAAGAACGTGCCCAAGTACACGCCGGAGTGGGTCAAGACGACGACGATGTGGGCCGACTCGTCGCAGCGCCAGGTGCGCTATGCGCTGTGCGACGACCGCGCGACGCTGTTGTGGTTCGCCAATCAGCGCTCCGTCGAATACCACCCGACGCTCGGGCTCGCCGACAACATCTACCGGCCGACGCACATGGTGCTCGATCTGGATCCGCCCGGCGACGACGACTTCGCCGCGGTGGTGGCCGTCGCGAACCTGGTCCGCCGCGCACTGGCCGACTGCGGTCTGGCGGGCGCGCTGAAAACCAGCGGTGCCAAGGGAATTCACGTCTTCGTGCCGATCGACGACTCCGCACCGGTGGACGACGTGGCTGCGGCGACGCGCGCGTTGGCGGCCAGGGCGGAGGCACTCGACCCGGAGATCGCCACGACGGCGTTCATCGTCTCCGACCGCGGCGGCAAGGTGTTCGTCGACTCCACCCGTGCGGGCGGTGCGACTGTCGCCGCCGCCTACAGCCCGCGGCTGCGGCCGGGCACACCGGTGTCCTTTCCGGTGAAGTGGTCGGATCTGGATCGCATCAACCCCGCGGATTTCACCGTGCACACCGCGATCGAGCAACTCGGCGACTGCGATCCGTGGGCGGAGACGATGCCTGAACCCCAGCGACTGCCAACGGATTTGATCGAACACGGCCGCACCATTCCGGTCGCGCGGGTGGCGGCCATGCACGAAGGCAAGCGGCGCGCGCGGGCCCGTCGTCAGAAGGCGTAGCGGATCCGGCAGCTGGGCAGTTTCTCGGCGATCAGGTCGGTGAGCTGACCCACCCAGCGGCCCTTCCACGGGCTCTTGTAGCGCACGTTCTGTTGCCCGCTTTCGCTGCGCTTGACCTGTTGCAGGTCGGGCCGCCACAGCAGGTCTTCACCCTTGGGGTGCCAGCCGAGGTTGACGTCGTGCAGGCCTTCGTTGTGGGTCAGGTAGATGATCTCGGCCGCCAACTGCGCCTTGGTGCGGTCGTTCGTGCCGTCGGCGATCTGCTCGAGTAGTTGCGCCCAGTCGGCCAGCCAGTTCTCGTGCACGATGACCGGGCTGAAGTTGAGGTGGACCTCGTAGCCGGCTTCGACGAAGTCGTCGATGGCGGCGATGCGGTCGGCGACCTTGTCGGTGCGGATGTCGACGAGGCGCGACGTGTTCTGCGGCATCAGGCTGAACCGGATCCGGGTGCCGGCCCGAGGGTCGTAGGTGAGCAGGTCGCGGTTGACGAGCTTGGTGGCGAAGCTGGCCTTGGCGTTGGGGATGCGCGCGAACAACTCGATGAGGTCGGCGACGTTGTCGGAGACCATAGCGTCGACGGAGCAGTCGCTGTTCTCGCCGATGTCATACACCCAGTCGACGGGATCGCACTGATTGGGCGCCGGCTTGACGCCCTGGCGGGCGGCGTGGCGTTCGAGATAGCCGAGGATCTTGTCGATGTTGGTGAAGACCGTGATCGGGTTGGCGTAGCCCTTGCGGCGCGGAACGTAGCAGTACGAGCAGGCCATCGCGCAACCGTTGGCCGTCGACGGCGCGATCCAGTCGCTTGACCGCTCGTTGCGGCGCGCCGACAGGCTCTTCTTCTCGCCGAGCACCAGCACTTCACGTTTGTTGCGGACCCAGTCGGAGACGTTTCCCTCGTTGCCGTACAGGCCGGGGATCGCTTGATGCGAGAGGACCTCGATGCGCTCGGCGTCCGGGAACCGGTCGAGCACTTCCCGCGCGCGGGCGAAGCGCTCGATCTCGGGCTCGTGGTAGATCCTCTTGATGTCGAGGAGACGGTCGGCGAGCGTCACGCTGCCGTCAACGAGTGATCTTGAGCGAGTGTTCCGGTCGACGGTCAGGCTACGAGTTCGTCAGAAGCCGCGTGCTCGCACGACGTGCACACCTCGTCCTCGATGTTGAACTCACCACAGGTCGGACAAATGAAGGGAATCATCGTGCGCCGCCTTTCGGACTAGAAGTGGAAGGTCACACCGACGTCTTCAGCGTTGCGAGGTTGTTACCCAACGCCGTCGCAAGTAAAACGTCGCGACCGATTCAGCCGGCGCGGTGAAGCGTCAACACCGTGATGTCCGGTGGTGCGCCGACCCGCACGGGTGGGCCCCAGAAACCGGCGCCGCGGGTGACGTAGAGCTGGGTGCCGTTCACCGTGGACAAGCCGGCGAGCGCGGGCTGCGCGGCTCGCACGATGTAGTGGAAGGGCCACATCTGGCCGCCGTGGGTGTGCCCGGACAGCTGCAGATCCACCCCGCGCTTGGCGGCGTCGGTGACTTGAACCGGTTGGTGCGCAAGCAGAATCGTCGGCCGCGACGTGTCCACGCCTGCCAGCGCGCGGTCGAAGTCCGGCGGGTCGGACTGGTCACCGCCTGCCAGATCGTTGACGCCGGCAAGGTCGAACGCCGCCGCGCCGCGCCGTATCGCGGTGTTCTCGTTGCGCAGCGGCTGCACGCCGAGCCGGTCCAACTCACGCAGCCATGATGCGGTGTCGTCGACGAAATACTCGTGGTTGCCGGTGACGAAGAACGCGCCGTCGCGGGCGGCCAGATCCTGGAGCGGCTCCGCCGCCGCGCCGAGTTTGTCGACCGTGCCGTCGACCAGATCGCCGACGATGGCGACGAGGTCCGATTCGGTCTCGTTGATGGTGCGCACGATCCGCTCGGCATGCGACCGGCCCGCGAGTGGGCCGAGATGGATGTCCGACACCACGGCGATGCGGAAGCCGTCGAACGCCGGGTCGAGCCGACGCAGCGCGACCGGCAGCCGAGTCAGCTGCGGCGGTCCGAGCGCACTGGCCATCCCGACACCGACGAGCCCGACCGACGCCGCGCCCGCCACGGCCGCGCCTGCCCTGGCGATGAACACGCGCCGGTTGATCGCCGACTCCTCTGACTTCGCAGACTCCACCGGCAGCATTTCCGCCGTGGCACGCGTCCGCCTCCGTAACGCGACCCACAGGACGAGCCGCACCGGCTCGAGCACGAGCAGGGTGAGAAACAGGTACACGAGCAGGCCGAACCAGACGAACCCTGGCCACGCCACCCACGGCGACTCCGGCAGGCCGACGAGCTTTGGCAACACCAGCGCCGCGACAAGCACCAGAAGCATCACCACGAGCGCCGCCGTGAGCACCCGCCGCATGCGTCCGCGCGCAGTCGTGTCCTTGATCAATCTCTTCCAGACGTAGAGGTGCATCGCGCCGAGGACCGTGCCGAGGATGACGATGAACAATGCACGTCCTTCAAGGTTCGGCGATGCGAGAGGTCTGTTTCGTATGATCGCGCTCCGGCAACACTGCTCCGCAGGTAGCCGCAGCAGCCCATTATGGAGGACGGCTACACCGGAGAAAGGATCACGATGGCGCTAGACGATGACGACATGACCACATCGAGCGGTGGCGGTGAAGGGGTTGCCGACGGCGGGTCGAACCCGAGCGGCCACGACGGCGGAGCAGACGGCACCGCGGGCGGCGAAGGCCCGGCCGACGGCGGCTCCAACCCCGAAGGCCACGACGGCGGAGCCGACGGAACAGCCTGACCGCAATTCGGCGCTGAGCCGCTGCATAGCGACCGACCCCCAGACATTCGCCACGCGCTACTGGGGGACTCGGCCGTTGCTCAGCCCGGCCTCGGCGCTTCCCCGCGACTTCGGCGATCTGCTCTCCCCTGAGACAGTGGATGAGTTGATCGCCGAGCGCGGGGTTCGCGCGCCTTTCATCCGGTTGGCCAAAGAGGGCGACGTGCTGGCCAAGGACTGCTACCTCGGCCCGGCCGGCTTCGGCGCCGAGATGCCCGACCAGATCGACTCGGGCAAGGTCGTGACCCAATTCGCCTCGGGCGCAACGATCGTGCTGCAAGGGCTGCATCGGCTGTGGCCCCCGCTGATCGACTTCGCTCGGCGGATGGTCGACGATCTGGGCCATCCCGTGCAGGCGAACGCCTACATCACGCCGCCGACCAACCGCGGCTTCGATCCCCATTACGACGTGCACGACGTGTTCGTCCTGCAGGTGAGCGGCCAGAAGCGCTGGATCGTGCACGCCCCTGTTCACCACCATCCGCTGCCGTCACAACCGTGGACGCAGCACCGAGGCGCCATCGCCGCGCGTGCCACCGAGGAACCGGTCATCGACACGGTGCTGTCCGAAGGCGATGCGCTGTATCTGCCACGCGGATGGGTGCACTCGGCACAGGCCCTCGATACCACGTCCATCCACCTCACCATCGGTGTCTCGCCGCTGACCGGTGTGGACGTCGCGCGCGCGGTGGTCGATCAGTTCAGCGCCGACGAAGCCTTCCGCAAGTCGCTGCCGCCGAGCGGCGACCCCGTCGACCGGGATGAGATCATCGCGACGGTGACCAAGGTGATGGCGGAGATGGTGGACGCGCTGCGTGACGATTCGGCGGCGATCAGCGCCGGCACGGCGGACCAGTTGGTGCGCAGGCACGCCGAGCGCACCCGACCGGTGCCGGTCCCGCCGCTCGCAACGCTGGAGGCGGTCGAACGCGCCGACACCGTCACCGTCCAGTGGCGGCACGGTCTCGTCGCGGCCCTCGAACGGGCGGGCGAACGCGTCGTGCTGCGTCTACCAGACAAGGTGATGACGTTTCCCGACTCGTGCGCCGATGCGGTCACGGCACTGCACCACGGGCAGGTCGTCGACGCGCACAGCGTGCCCGGCCTCGACCACGCCGACGCGACGGTGCTGATACGCCGACTGCTTCGAGAGGCCGTCGTGGTGCCGGTACACGGATGACCGCGCCAAGGCGGCAGCCGTGTAGCGACCAGTCGCTGGCCCGCAACGACCCGATGTACGGCACCGCATCGGCGGGCCTCTCCTGGGTTCTGCTGGAATTGCCTGGCGCATGGGGCCATTCGGCGTTCTTACAATCTCCCGGCGTCATCGACCCGCAGCTCGGCCGCGCGATCGTCCGCCGTGTCGAGTCGGAGAGGATGCGGATCGCAGCGATCCGACGGCACGGCCGCCGTGCCGAGGCCAGGCGGTGGCGGTGGTTCATCGCGGATTCCCGCGAGGGCAGCGAGGCGCTGTACTGCGGGGAGGTGAGCGACCCGCGCGACTACCTCGACCTGGCCCTCGACGGCGGCGACGGGCGGTTGTCGACCGATCCCGTCGTGGCCGTCTGCGCGCACGGCAAGCACGATCAGTGCTGCGCGGTCCGCGGCCGCAGCGCGTGCGCGGCGATCGCCAAGGAGTATCCCGAATTCACCTGGGAGTGTTCGCATTTGGGTGGCGACCGATTCGCCGCGACAATGCTTGTGCTGCCGGAAGGGCTGTGCTACGGCCGGGTCGACTTGGCCGATTCGGCCGAACTGGTGCGGCTCTACCTCGACGGCAGGCTGGACAACAGATTTCTGCGCGGGCGCACGTCGCTGCCGCACGCGGTGCAGGCCGCGCAGTACTTCGTGCGGGAGGCCTACGGCGACGACCGCATCGCGAGCCTGTCACCACTCAAGGTCGTCCGCGAAGAGCACCACATCCGGGTGGTGCTGCGCGGCGACGACGGGCCGATCGAGGTCATCCTCAACGAGGAGATGTCGGAACCGCTTCTGTCGCAATGCCATGCGAAGGTGACCGGCCAGGTACGGATCTTCACGCTGGCGTCGATCGCGGCACCGTGACACGGGAACTGGTCGTACTGGGCACCTCGAGCCAGGCGCCGACGCGATACCGCAACCACAACGGCTATCTGCTGCAGTGGGACGGCGAGGGCATGCTGTTCGATCCCGGTGAGGGGACACAGCGGCAGATGCTGTTCGCAGGTGCGTCCGCAACCAGCGTGACACGCCTGTGCCTCACGCATTTTCACGGAGACCACTGCCTGGGTGTGCCAGGCGTCATTCAACGCATGTCCCTCGACGGGGTGACGCGCCCGGTGTACGCGCATTTCCCCGCGGCCGGCGGCGAATACTTCGCGCGGCTGCGCCACGCCAGTGTTTTCTACGACCGCGTCGACGTGCGCGAACAACCCGTCGAGTTTGACGGTACCGTCGCGACAGGCGATTTCGGTGTGCTCACCGCCTTGCGCCTTGAGCATCAGATCGAGACCTTCGGCTACCGGCTGGTCGAGCCCGACGGTACGCGCTTCGTGCCGGAGTTGTTGTCCCGGTTCGGGATCAGCGGACCTGCTGTGGGCGATCTGCAACGGGCCGGCTCGATCAGCGTCGGCGGCCGGGTCGTCGAGTTGTCGGACGTCACCGCGTCGCGCCCAGGACAGCGCTTCGCGTTCGTCATGGACACCCGATTGTGCGACGCGGTGTATGCACTGGCCGACCGGGCGGACATGTTGGTGATCGAGGCGACGTTTCTCGAGCAGGAGGTCGAATTGGCGCGCAGGTACGGTCATTTGACGGCCCGGCAGGCGGCGCGGGTGGCCGCCGAATGCGGCGTGCGCACCTTGGTGCTCACGCACTTCTCGCAGCGGTATCAGGACGCCGCACAGCGCTACCGCGACGAGGCGGCCGACGTGTTCGACGGTGACCTGGTCATCGCACGGGACCTGATGCGGGTACCGGTGCCCAAGCGGCGGTAGGCCGCTACAGCGATACGGTTCCGTACGAGCCGATGTTCGCGACGAGTGTGCGCAGGTGGTCTTCGGTCGTTCCGAAGGTGTTGCCGATGGCGGTGATTCGTGCGGCGTAGTGCCCGACCGGATATTCGGCGGTCATGCCGATGCCGCCGTGTAGTTGGATGGCCTCCTGGGCGATGTGACGACCGGAGCGTCCGATCTGCAGCTTGGCTCTGGCGGCGACGACGGGGTCGAACCGTCCGTCGGCGATGGACATGGCGGCGTAGTAGTTCATGCTGCGCGCCAACTCGAGCGACACGTACATGTCAGCCGCGCGCTGTGTCAGGGTTTGGAACTTGCTCAGCGGAACACCGAATTGCTTTCTGCTGGTGAGATATTCGGTGGTAAGCCGCAGCGACTCCTCCATCGCTCCGACCGCCTCGGAGCACAGCGCGGACTGGAACCGGATGACCGTGCGGGCGATCTGCTCGCCTGCGTCGCCGCCCTCGCCCAGGGGAGTTGCGGGCGTGGCGTCGAAGTCGAGCTGGGCGCCGCGGCGGCCGTCGAATGACCGGTAGAGTTGCCGCGTGACCGCCGCACCGTCGACCAGGAACAGCCCCGCACCACCGTCGGGAAGGGCGGCGGTCACGACCACGGTGTCGGCCGAATCACCGGCCGCCACAGTGCTTTTACGACCGGTCAGCGTCCAAGCGTCGCCGCTTCGGCTGGCCTTGGTGCTCAGTTCACCCGTCGGCACGCGGAGACCGGGTTCGGTGTGCGCAAACGCCAGCAGCGCGCCGCCCGTCGACACGTCGTCAAGCACCTGCTTCTGCGCGTCGGTGCCCAGCTCGGCGATCAGCCCGCCGGGGATCAGCGCTGCCTGCGCCACCGGTTCTGGCGCGAGCCGCCTGCCGATCTCGGTCATCACGACCATGATCTCGATCTGCCCCGCCTCGCCGGGGTCGAAGCCAAGGCCCAGCAGACCCACCTCGGCCAACTGGTTCCAGACGTCGCGGCTCCAGCCGGGCTCGCCTGCGGTGACTTCGTTGTAGCGCGCGATGTCGTAGTTGCGGGACAGCACCTCGCGGGTGACGTCGCGCAGCAGTTCTTGTTCCTCGGTCAGGTCGAAGTCCACGGTCGGCTCACAATCCCAGAATCGTCGACGCAATGATGTTGCGTTGAATTTCGTTGGTACCGCCGAAGATCGACGTCTTGCGGAAGTTCAGGTAGCGGGGCGCGGCCTCCCGCATCCACGGCGGTGCGTCGATGTCGCCGTCGGTGGGCAACGCATCCGGCCCGGCCACTTCCACGAAGAGCTCGGTCGCAGCCTGTTGCAGCTGGCTGCCGCGCAGCTTGAGAATCGACGACGCCGGGTTCGGCTTGCCGTCGGCCTCCGACCCGCTGACCCGCATCTGGGTCAGCTCGAGCGCCAGCAGGTCGTTCTCCAGCTCGGCGACGCGGGCGGCGAACAGCGGGTCCTCGAGCAGGGTGGCGCCGTTGACGCGCACCTGGGCGGCGCGCTCCTTGACCTGGGAGACCCACAGCTTGGTGTTGCCGATGCGGGCGATGCCCGTGCGTTCGTTGCCGAGCAGGAACTTCGCGTAGGTCCAGCCCTGGTTCTCCTCGCCGACCAGCTGATCGGCGGGGATGCGCACGTCTTCGAAGAAGACCTCGTTGACCTCGTAGCTGCCGTCGATCAGCTTGATCGGGCGCAGCGTGATCCCCGGCGTGGACATCTCGGCGAGCAGGAACGAGATGCCGGCCTGCTTCTTCGGGGCGTCGGGGTTGGTGCGCGCCAGCAGGAAGATCCAGTCGGCGTACTGGCCGAGCGTGGTCCACGTCTTCTGGCCGTTGATGACGTAGGTGTCGCCGTCGCGCACCGCGGTGGTGCGCAGCGACGCCAGGTCGGAGCCCGCCTCGGGTTCGGAGAAGCCCTGACACCACCAGATGTCGAGGTTGGCCGTCGGCGGCAGGAACCGCTCCTTGAGCGCTTGGGAGCCGAACTGGGCGATGACCGGGCCGACCATCTTGGCGTTGAACGGCAGCGGTTCGGGGACACTTGCCAGCTGCATCTCGTCGAGCCAGATCTGCTGCTGCAGCGGCGTCCAGTCTTTGCCGCCCCACTCGACCGGCCAGTTCGGCACGGCCAACCCGTTCCGGTGCAGGATGCGCTGCGTGGTGACCAGGTCATCGGGATAGTTGAGCTCGCCCTCGCGGGCTCGTTCGCGGATGTCGGCGGGGATCTCGGTGGTGTAGATCCGCCGCAGTTCCTCCCGGAACGCGACGTCGGAATCGCTCAACGCTAGTTTCACGGCCTGCCCCGTTCGTAGTGGTGCGCTGCGCCGGCTCGGCGGCCGGACAGTCCCACCAGTGTGCCTCGTGCGTCTGTTGTACCCGCCGGCTACTTCCAGGCGAACACCGGTTGCTCGAGTTGATCGACGGGGTCGGGTCGGCCCTCCAGCCCGAGCCAGCGCAACTGCAGCAGCACGGCGCCGGTCGGCGCGTGGATCAGGTCATGGCCGAGCGGGATCTGCACGACGGGACGCGGGCTTTCCGGGATCGAGATGAACCGCGGCGAGTCGTCGCGCAGTAGCTGGTGCAGCCCGACCCGGTAGACGGCCACCACTTCGTCGGGGGCGGGCCGCGGTTCCAGGCGACCGCCGCCCCAGATCACCACCGGGGTGATGACATAACCCGACCGGGTCGGGTAGTCGTCGAGCAGACCGAGCACCGTGGAGCCGGGCAGGTCGACGCCGACCTCCTCGTGCAGTTCGCGCAGCGCCGCGTCGACGACGGTCTCGCCGCGGTCGAGGCGGCCGCCGGGCAGCGCCCACTGCGCGGCGTGCGACGAGAGGCGAGATGCCCTGCGGCACAACAGGAAAGCGGCGCCGCCGGAGACGTTGACCATGCGGCCGTCGAGGCCGGCCAGCGCCATTTCGCGTCCGCCGTTCCAGTCGTCGACGTCGACAGGGTCCACCCTGTCTTCACCGACTTCGGAGTCGACGAGGACGACGGCGACGGCCGCGTGCCGCTTCGTCGGATCGGTCAACGCGCGGCGATCGTGACCGGATAGGTTTGCGCGAATCTGTGCGCGCAGCGCCTCGTCGTAGGTGATCGTCACCGCTTGACCATAAGTTGGGCGGGGCCGGGTCCGGTCGCAGGCCCCCGACATGACCCAGAGGCAGCCCAACAAACGGCCCAACAAAAAAGGAAGGGTTTGTTCGCCCTTCCAGCGACATTTTATCGCGGACATGGGGGCTTGCGGCAAGGCCGGGGTGGGGGCGCACAATCGCTGGCCTGGCTCGAATTCGATGCAGATGGGGGCACGTGTCAACCAAGGACTACGAGGACGAACTGCGCTCTGAGCGCGACTACGTCGCAGGCCTCTACGCGCGGCTGGACGCCGAACGCGCGCGAGTGGCCGACAGATACCGGGCGGCGTTGCGCAGCCCGGTCGACCCCGCAAACGGCGGCACGCTGGTCGAGCGCGATGCCGAGGTACGCGCCATGGCCAAAGAGGCGACCCGGCTGAACGTCGCCGACAACGGCCTGTGCTTCGGTCGGTTGGACGCCGTCACCGGCGAGCGGACTTACGTCGGCCGGATCGGCATCTTCGACAAGGACCGCGACTACGAGCCGCTGCTCATCGACTGGCGGGCGCCCGCAGCACGGCCGTTCTACACCGCGACGGCCGCGACGCCGCTGAACATGCGCCGCCGCCGCCAGTTCCACACCAGGGGCCGGCGGGTGTTGGGCTACACCGACGAGGTGCTCGGCCGGCCGGGCGAGGCCGAGCTCGGCGGCAGCGAGGACGCCGCGCTGCTCGCGGCGGTCAACGCGCCGCGTGGTGAGGGCATGCGCGACATCGTCGCCACCATCCAGGCCGAGCAGGACGAGATCATCCGCTTCGACCATCCGGGTGTGCTGGTGATCGAGGGCGGCCCCGGTACGGGCAAGACCGTGGTGGCGCTGCACCGCGTCGCGTATCTGCTGTACACGCAGCGCAAGAGGATCGAGAACCACGGCGTGCTCGTCATCGGGCCAAATGCGGCGTTCCTGCGGCACATCGGACGTGTGCTGCCGTCGCTGGGTGAGACCGACGTGGTGTTCATGACCACCGGCGATCTGGTGCCCGGCATGAGCATCACCGCCGAGGACACCCCGCAAGCCGCACGGCTCAAGGGCTCGCTGGACATCTTGGATGTGCTGGCGGCCGCGATCGCCGACCGGCAGCGGCTGCCCGAGGAGCCGATCGTCATCGAGCTTTCCGACGTCACGGTGCGCATCGACGCTGAGACCGCGCAGTGGGCGCGCGAGGAAGCACGCGCCAGCGGCAAGCCGCACAACCAGGCGCGTGAGGTGTTCGCCGAGATCGTCACCTATGTGCTCACCGAGCGGGCGATCGCGAAGATCGGTCGCGGCTGGCTGACCCGCGAGGACCGTCAGGCCTGGGAGCAGGTGCGTGCCGACCTGCTCGAGGAGTTGACCGAACACGAGGCGTTCACCGCTGCGCTCGATGAACTGTGGCCGATCCTGACGCCGCAGTCGCTGCTGTCGTCGCTGTACACGTCGCCCGACCGGCGCAGTGCCGCGGGCGCCGATCAGGCGTTGTGGCGCGCCGACGGTGAAGCGTGGACGGTGTCGGATGTGCCGCTGCTCGACGAACTCGTCGACCTGCTCGGTCCCGACAAGCCCGTCGACGACACCGCAGAGCGGCGGCGTCGCGCCGAGGCAGCGTATGCCGCGGGCGTGCTGGAGCTGATGGTGCGTCGCGAGGATTTGATGGACGACGAGGATCAGCTGCTCGCCACCGACATGCTCTACGGCGAGGACCTCGCGGACCGTTTCGTCGAACGCGACACCCGCGGGCTCGCCGAACGTGCTGCCGCGGACCGTGATTGGACCTATCGGCACGTCGTCGTCGATGAGGCGCAGGAACTCTCCGAAATGGATTGGCGGGTGTTGATGCGCCGCTGCCCGAGCCGGTCCTTCACCGTGGTCGGTGATCTCACGCAGCGCCGGTCGGTTGCCGGTGCGACGTCGTG
Organism: Mycolicibacterium agri; assembly: GCF_002553505.1. Lineage (GTDB taxonomy): Bacteria > Actinomycetota > Actinomycetes > Mycobacteriales > Mycobacteriaceae > Mycobacterium > Mycobacterium agri. The sequence goes on from NZ_PDCP01000019.1 coordinate 20,504, forward strand.
GGGTGCGATGCTCGACCGGTATGTGCCTGGCCGCTGGGTGTATAAGCCGCTGTCGGTGAACTACCGCACGCCTGCCGAGATCATGTCGGTGGCCGCAGCGTTGCTCGCCGAGTTCGCGCCAGACGCCACGCCGCCGGAGTCGGTCCGCACTACCGGGGTGCAGCCATGGAGCCGCCGCGTCGGCAGCGCTGAATTGGCCTCTGCCATCGAGGAATTCGTTTCCGACGAAGCGGGGCGTGACGGGACCAGCGTGGTGATCGGCCCGCCGGGTGTGCCCGGTGCGGTGCCGCCGTCGCAGACCAAGGGCCTGGAGTTCGACGCCGTCCTGGTGGTGGAGCCGGACCGGATCCTTGCCGAAGGGCCGCGCGGGGCGGCCGACCTGTACGTCGCGCTCACCCGCGCCACCCAACGCCTCGGCGTCGTGCACACGAACCCGCTGCCCGCGGTGCTGAACAGGTTGATCCCGGCGACAGATTCAGCGGCAGTGTCGTAGGACGGCGCGGCGAGACGGGCCGTCACACCAACGCGTGGTCGTGGTCGGCCCACGGTTCGCCTGCGATAGCGGCGAACTCGTTCAGCGCTGCGGCCAGTCGCTCGCGCTCACGCGGCGTCATCTGGCGCAGGATGCCTCGAATCGCGCTGCGGCGATGGCGTATCACCCGTTCGATGAGGGCCTGCCCTTGTGAGGTCAGGGTCAGGGTGATGTGGCGGCGATCCGCCGGGTCTTCGCGGCGGTCGATCATCCCGATCCGCAGCAGTCGATCGCAGATGCGGCTGGCGTTGGAGGGGCTTACCCGCAGGCCTTCGGCGACGGTGCTGAGATTCATTCCGCCTCGCGTCGCGATCATCATCATCACCCGCAATTGCGGAACGGTCACCACGTCGTCCACCTCGGCGATGGAAGCCGCGCTGATGCCAACCAACGCGCGAGCCGCCCGCATCACCGCTTCGACGTGCTCTTTCGACACCCCACCGTCGCGTCCCGCCATTGCAAGACCTTTCTGCGAGTCTCGGATCAACTGTTACCTAAGCGCAACTATTTTAGGTTTGCAACTAATGCGGACCGGCAAGTCTTCGTTCATGTTGGCTTTGACCGTACAGCCGAACACGGCTGACTCATTGGACGTTGGCGTCGTTGACGACCCGGCACCGAAGCCCGGGGAACTCCTGATCGACGGCTTGGCCGTCGGTGTCTGCGGAACTGACAAGGAGATCGTCGAGGGCTCCTACGGTTGGCCGCCGCCGGGCCACGACCGGTTGGTGCTGGGCCACGAGTCGCTCGGTCGGGTGGCCGCCGCACCGCCCGACAGTGGTTTCAATGAGGGTGACCTCGTCGTCGGAGTGGTGCGCAGGCCGGATCCGGTTCCGTGCGCGGCGTGTGCCCACGGCGAGTTCGACATGTGCCGCAACGGTCGTTACACCGAACGCGGGATCAAGGAACGTGACGGTTACGGCAGCCAGCGCTGGACCGTCGAAAGCGATTTCGCGGTCGCCCTGCCACCTCACCTGGTCGACGTCGGCATGCTGCTGGAGCCGACCACGGTGGTCGCCAAGGCCTGGGAGCAGGTGTATCGGGTCGGCGAGCGGGCCTACTTCGACCCGCAACGCGTACTGGTCACCGGTGCCGGACCGATCGGCCTGCTCGCCGGACTGCTCGCGGTGCAGCAGGGCCTCGATACGCACATCCTCGACCGCGTCACCGATGGACCGAAGCCCGGCATCGTCGAAGCGCTGGGCGCCACGTATCACCACGACGACATCGACGACGTCGCGCCCCGCCTCGAACCGGATGTGGTCATCGAGGCGACGGGCGCTGGTCCGGTGGTGTTCGGAGCCATCGCAGCGACCGCGACCTACGGAATCGTGTGCTTGACGGGGGTCTCGCCGGGCGGCCGTCGGTTGCGAATCGACGCGGGCGCCATCAACCGGGATCTGGTGCTGGAGAACGACGCGGTGGTGGGATCGGTCAACGCCAACCTCCGTCACTATCAGCGCGCCGTCGAAGCGCTCGGCGACGCCGACAAGGACTGGTTGGCGAGTCTGATCACCCGCAGAGTCCCGTTGCAGCGGGCGGCGGAAGCCTTCACATCGCAGCGCGACGACGTGAAGGTCGTCATCACCCTCGACGACGCGCACTGATCGTGGCGCACATCGAGGACTATGCCCTGCTGGGCGACCTGTACACGGCCGCGCTGGTGAGTCGTGCCGGTTCCATCGACTGGCTGTGCCTGCCCCGCTTCGATTCACCGGCATGTTTCGCCGCGTTGCTCGGTGGACGCGATGCCGGCCGCTGGTGTGTGGCACCAGCCGCAGGGGGCGCGTCGACCCGCCGCCGCTACCGCGAGGATGCGCTGATACTCGAAACCGAGTGGGACACCGAGGACGGCTGCGTCAGGCTCATCGACTTCATGCCGCCGCGCGGTGTCGCCGCCGACGTGGTCCGCATCGTCGAAGGTGTGAGCGGCTGCGTGCCGATGGAGATGACACTTCGGCTGCGTTTCGACTACGGCCACGTCGTGCCGTGGGTGCGGCGACGATACGGCGGGCTTTCGGCCATCGCCGGACCCGATGCGGTCTACCTGCGTACACCGATACGCACGCGGGGTGCCGATCTCACCACGTTCGCCCAATTCACAGTGGCGCAGGGACAACGGATTCCGTTCGTGCTGACTCATCAGCTGTCCCATCTGCCCGCACCGGATCCGGTCGATGCCGAGGATGCCTTGCGCGACACCGAGCGATGGTGGCAGCGCTGGATGTCGCAGTGCCGCTACACCGGTCGTTGGCAAGCCCAGGTGCGTCGGTCCCTGATGCTGCTCAAGGCGCTGACCTACGCGCCGACCGGCGGCATACTCGCCGCCGCGACCACCTCCCTGCCGGAGCAGATCGGCGGGCCGCGTAACTGGGACTACCGATACTGCTGGCTGCGCGACGCCACCTTCACGTTGCAAGCCCTTCTCGGCACAGGGTTCGTCGACGAGGCGCGCGCGTGGCGGGAGTGGCTGATTCGAGCGGTGGCAGGCGATCCCTCCGATCTTCAGATCATGTACGGCCTCGACGGCAGACGCCGCCTCCCCGAGACGGAGATACCGTGGCTGGCAGGCTACCGGGAATCCGGCCCTGTCCGCATCGGCAATGCGGCCGCCGCGCAACTGCAACTCGACGTCTGGGGAGAGGTGCTCGACGGGTTGCACTTGGCGCGGGAGTCAGGCCTGCCCTGCGACGATACCGCGTGGGACATCCAACGGGCCCTGCTCGACTTCCTGGAGGGCAACTGGACTCGACCCGATCACAGCTTGTGGGAGATGCGCGGGCCTGCAAGGCACTACGTGCATTCGAAGGTGATGGCGTGGGCGGGGGTCGATCGGGCGGTACGCACCGTCGAGCACCACCACCTCCCCGGACCACTCTACGAATGGCGGTCATTGGCGCGCCGGATCCACGAGGACGTGTGCACTCACGGATTCAACGCTGAGCGTGGGTGTTTCACGCAGTCCTACGGCTCGGATCAGCTCGATGCGGCGTTGCTGTTGATGCCGCGCGTCGGCTTCCTGCCGTGGACTGACTACCGCATCATCGCCACCGTGGAGGCGATGCGTGACGAGCTCACGCAGGACGGCTTGCTGCTGCGGTATCGACCCGAGAAGTCCGACGACGGTCTGCCCGGCGGCGAGGGGGCCTTCCTCGCGTGCAGCTTCTGGCTGGTGGACGCGCTGTGCGGGATCAAGAGGCACGACGAGGCAACGGCGCTCTTCGAACGGCTGCTTTCCCTGCGCAATGACGTCGGAATGCTCAGCGAAGAGTTCGACCCCCATACGGAACAGCAGCTGGGGAACACGCCGCAGGCATTCAGTCTGGTCGGTCTGATCAACAGCGCGCGCCAGCTGAGCGGACACCACACGACCACGAGCTTTCGCGCACGCCGCCAGAACCTGCACTCAGGGAACTGACCATGCAACAGAGGACAATTCCCGTGACGTCACACCGCGACGCTGTCCAAGCCTTCGACACATACGGCCTGGTGCGGGTCAGCGAGAACCCCGTGCGCTATCGCAGCGGTCGGTGGCTGCTGGTGGCGCTGGGTGTCGGTTATGTCGTCGCGGGAGCGCTGCTGGTGTGGCGTCAATCGGGATTTGTGCTGTGGCCCAGACTATCTCACGGCAGTATGGTACTGCTCTACGGCATGGTGGCCATCCTCGCTGCCTCTCGGCGACCAACGGCAGTGTTGTTCACCGCAGTGTCTGCCGCCGCGACCATGATGCTGGTCATCATCAGCTCCGTCGCCGTGCTGCACGGCACGAGCCTGTTGGGACTCGGCACCGGGGAAATCCTGTTCTTCGGCGTCCTCGGCGCCGTCAACCTGGCACTGCTGATGTGGCTGTGCCCCGACGCCGTGCAGGGCACGGTGTGGCGATACCGCCGCGACCGCCCGGAATATTCATTGTTACATAGCAATAATTGCTATAGCGCAAATAGAAGCGTACGAAGGAATTGACGCCGCCTCCGAACACTTCTGGAGAAGGAGCCTCACATGTCCGAGACTACAGTCGCCGACTTCCTGCTGGACCGGTTGCGCGCCTGGGGTGTATCGCGGGTATTCGCCTATCCCGGAGACGGAATCAACGCGATGCTGGCCGCGTGGGGACGCGCGGACAACAACCCCCAGTTCGTTCAGTCTCGTCACGAGGAGATGAGCGCATTTGAAGCCGTCGGCTACGCGAAGTTCAGCGGCGACATCGGCGTCTGCATGGCGACGTCTGGGCCTGGTGCGATCCACCTGTTGAACGGGCTTTACGACGCCAAGCTGGATCACGTGCCGGTGGTTGCGATCGTCGGGCAGACGAACCGCAGTGCGATGGGCGGCTCCTACCAGCAAGAGGTGGATCTGCTCGCTCTCTATAAGGACGTGGCCGCCGACTACGTGCAGATGGTGACTGTGCCTGAACAGCTGCCCAATGTGCTCGACCGGGCTATCCGCACGGCTGTGGCGCGCCGTGCGCCAACGGCATTGATCATTCCCGCCGATGTTCAGGAGCTCGAGTACAGCCCGCCGCAGCACGCGTTCAAGATGGTGCCGTCGAGTATCGGCGTCGACTGGCCTGCAATCACTCCGGACGACGCCGCGATCCGGCGGGCCGCCGACCTGTTGAACTCCGGCACGAAGGTCGCCATGCTCGTGGGTAACGGCGCACGCGGCGCGGATGCCGAACTGGCCGAGGTAGCGGAGCTACTCGGCGCGGGCGCGGCCAAGGCCCTGCTGGGCAAGGACGTGCTCTCCGATGAGCTGCCCTGGGTGACCGGGTCCATCGGCCTGCTCGGCACTCGGCCGAGCTATGAGTTGATGCGCGACTGCGACACCCTGCTCACCGTCGGATCCAGCTTTCCCTACACCCAGTTCCTGCCCGCGTTCGACCAGGCTCGCAGCGTCCAGATCGACCTCGACCCGACCCTGATCGGCATGCGTTACCCGTACCAGATCAACATCGTCGCGGATGCGAAAGCCGCTCTGCAAGCGCTGATCCCACATCTGCAGCGCAAGACGGAGCGGTCATGGCGGGAAACCGTCGAGTCCAATGTGGCGCGCTGGTGGGAAACGATGCACAAGGAGGCGCTGGTCGACACGGAGGCAATCAATCCGCTTCGGCTGTTCGCCGAGGCGTCGCCGCGGCTGCCTGACGATGTGATCGTCACCGCCGACTCCGGATCGGCCGCCAACTGGTATGCGCGCCAGTTGAAGTTCCGGTCGGGCATGCGGGGGTCGCTCTCTGGCACGTTGGCCACGATGGGACCCGGCGTGCCGTACGCCATCGGCGCGAAGTTCGCCCATCCCGACCGTCCGGCGATCGCATTCGTCGGTGACGGTGCCATGCAAATGAACGGCATGGCCGAGCTCATCACCGTCAAGCACTATTACGAGCAGTGGGAGGATCCCCGCCTCGTCATCGCCGTCCTGCACAACAACGATCTGAACCAGGTCACCTGGGAGATGCGGGCGATGAGCGGAGCACCGAAATTCGCTGAGTCGCAGACTCTCCCGGACGTCGACTACGCGGCCTTCGCCGGCAGCCTCGGGCTTCGGGGGCAGACCGTACGCGACACCGCCGATCTGGGTTCGGCGTGGGAAGCGGCGCTGTCGGCAGATCGTCCGACGGTGCTCGATGTGCACACCGACCCCAACATGCCGCCCATTCCACCGCACGCCACGTTCGAGCAGGCCAAGTCCACGGCAGCGGCCGTACTCGGTGGTGACGAGGACAGCTGGAGCTTCGTCAAGGAGGGCATCAAGACCAAGGCCCAGGAGTTCCTGCCGCACAGTCGATCATGACCACCGACTTTCGCGCGGTCGGTGCCGCGCCGGTCACCGGGCTGAACGCCGCCGCCTACACGATTCCCACCGATGGGCCCGAAGCCGACGGCACGCTGGCGTGGGACCACACCACGCTGGTGGTCGCGCAGGCGCAATGTGGCGACACCGTCGGGACCGGATGGACCTACGGCCACGCCAGCTGTGCCGATGTCATCATCGATCTTCTCACCCGACATGTCCTCGGCGCCGACGCGATGGCGATCGGCGCGGCTCATCGGGCCATGACGAGCGCCTTGCGGAATGTGGGGCGTACAGGTATTGGCGCGCAGGCACTTTCGGCGGTTGACGTCGCGCTCTGGGATCTCAAGGCGCGGCTGCTCGAGACTCCCCTGCACCTCTTGCTCGGCTCGGACCACACCGAAGTGCCGGTCTACGGCAGCGGCGGCTTCACCACCTATGACCACCACCGGTTGCGGCTTCAGTTGGAGAGCTGGGTACATGGGCTAGGTATTCCCCGCGTCAAGATCAAGATCGGTGAAGCATGGGGCACACGCACCAACCGCGACATGTCCCGGATGCGGCAGGCCCGCGCCGCGATAGGCGACACCGCGGATCTGTACGTCGACGTCAACGGTGCCTACACCGCCAAACAGGCGATCCGGGTCATGCACGCCGTCGCCGACATCGGTGTCACCTGGCTGGAGGAGCCCGTCTCCTCCGATGACCCCGCCGGCATGAAGACCGTCCGGGACGCCGTCACCGCCGACGTCACCGCAGGCGAATACGGCTGGCGGTTAACCGACTTCATCGCACTCTGTCCCGTGGTGGATTGCCTACAGGCCGACGCGACTCGCTGCGGTGGGCTGACGGAATGGCGACGTGTGGCCGCCCTGGCCGCCGCCAATGGGCTCCAGATATCGGCGCACTGCGCGCCGTGGCTTCATGCCGCGATTGCGACGGCAACACCGAACTTCCGCCACCTGGAATGGTTCTACGATCACGCCCGCATCGAGACACGGTACTTCGACGGCGCTTCGCTGCCGGTCGGCGGGCTGCTGTGCCTGGATCCCGCGGCGGTGGGGCATGGCTTGACCGTGCGTGAGTCCGATCTGGCGCCCTACCGCGTCTGCTGATATCCGAGGTACCCATGACGAAGTCGTCCGCGTTGCTGTTCAAGGACCTTGCCGCCGAGCTGATTCGGTGCGTCGATGGTGAAGTGCGGTTCGATCCCGGCTCACGCGCCGCATACTCGACCGACGCGTCGAATTACCGACAGGTGCCCATCGGTGTGGTGGTGCCGCGGACGCCCGACGACGTCGTCGCCGCCATAGCGGTGTGTCGTGAACACGACGTGCCGGTGTTGTCCCGCGGGGGAGGCACCAGCCTGGCCGGACAGTGCTGCAACACAGCCGTCGTGTTCGATTGGAGCAAGTACTGCACACGCATCGATGCTTTCGACGCGCGAGCCGGCTCGGTTGTCGTGGAACCGGGGATCAAGCTTGACGCCTTGAATGACGCACTTGCACCGAGCGGCTGGATGGTCGGCCCCAAACCGTCGACTCATGTCAGTTGCACGATCGGCGGCATGATCGGGAACAATTCGTGCGGTTCCACCGCACAGGCCTACGGGAAGATGGCCGATTCAGTCCGGGCGCTGCAGATCGTCACCTATGACGGCATGTGGCGCTGGATTCACGACACCGACGATGCCGAATTCTATAGGACTGTCCGCTCCGGCGGACGCTGGGCGGGCATCTATCGAGACCTGCACACCCTCGTCAAGGAATACGGTGACGACGTGCGTGCCCGCTACCCCGACATCCCGCGCCGAGTCTCGGGATACAATCTCGATAACCTGCTGCCCGAGAATGGTTTTCATCTCGCCAAGGCGTTGGTGGGCAGCGAGAGCACCCTCGTGACCATCACCCGGGCCGAGCTCTCACTCGTCCGCAGGCCCGCCGCCAGCGCACTGGTGCTGCTCGGCTTCGACGACATCGCCGCGGCCGCCGACGCCGTCCCGCACGTGCTGGAACATGAGCCAGCCGCGCTCGAGGGACTCGACCACCGTCTCGTCGAACTCGAGCATTCCCGACGACTGGCGGAGAAGGCGCTGCGCCAACTGCCGCCGGGGCGTGGCTGGCTCATGGTGCAGGTCGACGGCGACGACCAAGACGACGCCGACCACAAGGCCAAGGCGATGGTGCACGCGCTGCACAGATCGGCACGCTGCGAGTCCGCGATGCTCGATGATCCCGCGCACAAGCGGCAGGTGTGGGCGGCGCGCGAAGCGGGCCTGGGCGCGACGGCCTACCCGCCCACCGGACCGGAAACCCACGAAGGGTGGGAAGACGCGGCTGTTCCACCGGAGCGCCTCGGCGATTATCTACGAGACTTCCGCGCGCTGCTGGATCGCTTCGACTACGGAAGCGCCTCGCTTTACGGGCATTTCGGGCAGGGCTGCGTGCACACCCGCATACCGTTCGACATGCGCACCGCCGAGGGAATCGCGAAATATCGACGGTTCGTGGTCGACGCCGCGCACCTCGTCGTCGACTATGGCGGATCCCTGTCCGGCGAGCACGGTGACGGCCAATCACGTGGCGAACTGCTGCCGATCATGTTCGGAGAGCGGGTGGTCGAGGCATTCGAAAAGGTCAAGGCGGTGTTCGACCCGGGCAACCGGATGAACCCCGGAAAGGTCGTCAAACCCTACCGGCTCGATGAGAACCTCCGCTTCGGCACCGGCTACCTGCCTATCGAACCGGCAACGGCGTTCGCGTATCCCGAGGACGCACACCGGTTCTCGCACGCCGCAGCGCGATGTGTCGGGGTCGGCAAGTGTCGTGGCCACGAGTCGGGCGTGATGTGCCCGAGCTACCGCGCCACCGGGGAGGAACATCACTCCACACGCGGACGGGCGCGGCTGCTGTTCGAAATGCTCCAAGGTGACGTCATCACCGACGGCTGGCGATCGGCCGAGGTCCGCGACGCACTCGACCTGTGCCTGGCCTGCAAGGGGTGTCTGAGCGACTGCCCGGTTAGCGTCGACATGGCAACGTACAAAGCCGAATTCCTTCATCACCACTACCACGGACGGCTTCGTCCGATGTCGCACTACTCCATGGGATGGCTTCCACTGTGGTCTCGGTTGGCCGCCACCGCACCTCGCGCTGTCAACACAGTCGCACACACCAGCGGACTGGACTCCGCCGTCAAGGCACTCGGCGGCATCGATCCGAATCGGCGACTACCGCACTTCGCTTCGGAGCGATTCACCCGTTGGTGGCGGCGGCAGCGACGGCCTTCGGGCCGGCGTGGCACGGTCGTGCTGTGGCCCGACACGTTCACCAACAACTTCGACCCTGACATCGCACGGGACGCCGCGGAGGTGTTGGAGGACGCCGAATTCACGGTGACCGTGCCGAATGGTGCCTTGTGCTGCGGTTTGACCTGGATCTCGACCGGCCAACTCGGCGTCGCGCGCGCCGTGCTGCACCGAACGCTGCGGGCGTTGCGACCTGCGCTTCGCACCGGCACCCCGATCGTCGTGCTGGAACCGAGTTGCGCCGCGGTGTTCCGCGCCGACGCCGTCAACCTGCTCGACGGTGACGAGGACGCTCACCGTCTGGCCGGGCAGACCTTCACGATCGGCGAGGTCCTGCGCCGCAACGCACCCGATTGGCATCCGCCGCACATCGGCGGGCGCGCGGTGGTCCAACCGCACTGCCACCAGCACGCCGTTCTGCACTACACCCAAGAGCAACAACTGTTGTCGGACTCCGCGGTGAGCACCCGGGTGCTGGACGCCGGCTGCTGCGGCCTTGCGGGCAACTTCGGCTTCGAGCGCGGACATTACGACGTGTCCGTCGCCTGCGCCGAGGCCAAGCTTCTGCCCGCATTGCGGCAAACCGCCGACGGCACGGTAGTGCTCGCCGATGGCTTCAGCTGCCGCACGCAGATCCGTGACCTCACCGAAGACTGCGCGCCCCGTCACACCGCGTCGCTGCTGGCCGAGGCAATCCGGTCGAGGAAGGAGTCGAGCGGGGACGCCACACACGCGGGCGGGGGTTGAGCAGCCGTCGTTCGGGTACGCCGAGGCGATGAGCGATCTGGTTTCTGACGCACTTGTCAAGCGGCTGCGGGAGTGGGGTACCACGCGGGTGTTCGGCTACGCCGGCGACGGGATCAACCCGATCCTCGGCGCGTTCCAGCGCGCGGGAGACCCCGAATTCGTCTCCACCCGCCACGAGGAGCTCGCAGCGTTCGCCGCATGCGGACACGCGAAATACACCGGCGGCGTTGGAGTTTGCGTCGCGACCCAGGGGCCGGGAGCGATTCATCTGCTCGCCGGGCTGTACGACGCGAAGTTGGACCGCCGCCCCGTCGTCGCCGTCGTCGGTCAGGTGATCTCGACGGCGCTGGGCAGCGGATACCTGCAGGAGGTCGACTTGCACGCGCTGTTCAAGGACGTGTGCGGCCAGTACGTGCAGACGGTGTTCGCACCCGACCAACTGTTGATGGCCGTCGACAACGCGATGCGCACCGCGGTGGCCACGTCGACACCGACGTGCCTGATCATTCCGCACGATGTGCAGCAGGCCGAGATGCCGGCAGAACTGGGGCAGAGCCACGGGATCGTTCCGTCCGCGCCGGTGATGGGCAGGCCGCGGCCGGGCGTTCCCGCCGACGACGACCTCGGCCGCGCGGCCCAGATCCTCAATGCGGGCGAACGGGTCGCGGTGCTCGTGGGCCGCGGCGCTGGAGGCGCGCAACAGGAGCTGCATCAGCTCGTCGACGGTCTCGGTGCCGGCGTAACCTGCTCGCTGCTGGGCAAGCCGGTGCTGGACGAAGGCGAACCGTGGCACACCGGCGTGATGGGACATCTGGGGACGGTGGCCAGCGCGAAATTGATGGCCGGCTGCGACACGTTGCTGATTGTCGGCTCGAACGACCCGTGGACGGAATTCTATCCGGCGCCCGATCAGGCCAGGGCGGTGCAGATCGACATCGAATCGCGGGTCATCGGCGCCAAGTATCCGGTCGAGGTGCCGCTGCTCGGGGATGCTCGCGAGACTCTTGCGGCCCTGATGCCGCTGCTGGCACGCAAGACCGACAGGGGGTGGCAGGACCGGGTCGCGCAGTGGAAGCGGCAGTGGGAGGAGACGGCGCAGCAGCGCGCGGAACATCCGACGGCGCACACCAATCCGGAAATGGTGGTCCGCATGCTGTCCCAACATCTGCCCGCCGACGCGCAAGTCGCGGTCGATGTGGGTTCGATCACCTACTGGTATGCGCGTCACCTGCGGTTGCCGCCGGATGTGCCGGCACACATATCCGGGTATCTCGCGTCGATGGGCTGCGCGCTGCCGTACGGTGTCGCGGCGAAACTGGCTGCGCCGCAACGGCCGGTCGTGGCGCTTGTCGGTGACGGGGCGATGCAGATGAGCGGGCTGCTCGAACTGATCACCATCGCCGACCGATGGCGGGACTGGAACGATCCGCGGTTCATCGTCCTGGTGCTGCACAACGCCGACCTCGCCGACGTCTCATGGGAGCAGCGAGAGATGGAAGGAAACCCGAGATATCCTGCCTCGCAACGAGTTCCGTCGTTTCCCTATGCCGCATACGCCGAGCTGCTTGGCCTTGGCAGCGCACGGATCACCGAGTCGGGACAGGTGTCTGACGCATGGCGCGACGCGTTCGCCGCCGATCGTCCGTTCGTCATCGAAGCGTTGGCCGATCCGGCCACGCCGATGCTGCCGCCGAAACTGCCCGAAGCCAAGGAACAGTCGCTTCTGTCCGCACTCGGAGACGAAGGTGACACAGCGCACACCCGCGACTGGGTGAGGGGTCAAGAGGTCATCCGTTAGGGGCCGGAGTCACCGGCGACCCGCGAGATCTGCCCCTGCGACAGAGAAATCTGCGAACAAGGATGGATTTGCGGCCGCTGTGCGTTTCATCGACTGTTCCTGCTAGCAGGTAGACGGCACTGACCGGTGTCCCCCGCGGTGATGGGGTGCCAGCGTCGATGTGTGGTTTCGCCGCGGGCGGGAGTCTAAGCGCAGACGAAAAGAGCCCGCGGAAGGAACCGATTATGAAGCGCAGTGCCGGATCGAAAGTCTCCACTGTTCGGCGGATGCTCGGTGGCCTTGGCGCCGCCGTCGCGGCCGCAACGGCACTGCTCGGACCGCAGGCCTCCGGCGTGGCCGCCGCGGCAGCGGACCCGTCGTGTCCGGATGTGGAAGTGGTGTTCGCGCGCGGCACATTCGAAGCGCCAGGTGTCGGCGTGACCGGCCAGGCGTTCGTCGACGCGCTCACCGCGCGGCTGGGCGGCGAGTCCGGCGAGTCTGTCGACGTCTACCCGGTGAACTACCCCGCATCGCTGGACTTCGGCGCGGCCGCCAACGGAATCGCCGACGCCAGCAACAAGATTCAGGCGATCGCCAACACCTGCCCGAACACCAAGATCGTGCTCGGCGGCTACTCGCAGGGCGCGGCCGTCGCCGCCTACACCACCACCGACACCATTCCCGCCGGGATGGCGCTGCCTCCGGGCATCACCGGGCCGATGCCTCCCGAAATCGCCTCGCACGTGGCAGCGGTCGTGTTGTTCGGCAAGCCGTCCAACGGCATTCTCAACCTCGTCGACCGGAATGCGCCGCCGATCACCATCGGCGCGCTGTACACGCCCAAGACACTCGAACTGTGTGCCCCCGGCGACCCCATCTGCTCCCCCGGCGGCCTGAGCCGCGCCGCGCACAGCGCCTACAAGGACAACGGGATGGCCGACCAGGCCGCAGCTTTCGCCGCCAACGCGATAACGCAGGGCTCGCCGCGCGCCGTGGCGCCGGTCTCACCCGCGAGTGCGCACGGCAACTAGCTCGGCGGTATCAGCACGGTGTAGAGATCGGTGATGACACCGTCGCCGATCAACGCCACGTCGAACCCCGTCATGCGCGGCTGCCCGTCGGCGGGGTCGACGAGTTGCCACGCCAGCTGCCCGAAACCGGCAAGCTCACGCACCGAGCCGTCGGCGACGAATTGCAGAGCACCCAAATTGTTCTGCAGGGAAACACATTTCGCCTCAAGCTCGTCTCGTCCGGTTGTCACGCCCTCGTCGTCCGTCCACCGGACCTGCGCGGCATACGTGCGCTCGACCGTGGCGCGGCGTTTGGCGTCGTCACGTTCGTTGAAGACCTCGAGCAGGTTGGCCTGCATGAGTCTTTCGACAGTTGATTCGGGCACTCTTCCTCCTCCATCGGCACCATCAGATGCGCAGCGAACAGTCACACCGTCGGCACGTCCGCGGCGGCCAGAATCAGCGCCGCCACCGCCCGCGGCAAGCAGTCGGCCCGGATTTCCACGCGAAAACGTTCATGTGCGGCGGGTCCTCGGTCAGCGGAGTCGGTTGAAGTGAGCATGCCAGCGCCCCAGCGGGCTGTCGTGTCGAAAGCCACACCCCCGGCGGACCCCGCCGATTTCGTCGCATACACATAGATGCGCTATGCATGTAGGTTGTGGCATCACCGCGCGGGAGGAATCTCGGGCTGTCGCTGAAGGCGGCGGGCCGATGACCGCGCAGACCACCGCCCCGCCTCGGCCGCGCGGCGCGCTCGGGTTGATGTTCGACCCGGTGTTCGGCGCGTTGTTCTGGGGCAAGATCTTCTCCGTCATCGCGGTGTGGACGCACGGCATCGTCGCCGCGATCGTGATGTACGACGCGACGCAGTCGGCACTGATGGTCGGGCTCGTCGGCGTGGTGCAGTTCGCGCCGCAGCTGATCCTCAGCCCGACCAGCGGCAAGTGGGCCGACACCGGGAACCCGGCGCGGCAGATCCTGGTGGGCAGGCTGCTGTGTGTGGCCGGTTCCGGGTGCGCGGCGCTGTGGCTCTTCCTCGAACCGACACAGGCCGGCATGGCCGCCGCGGTCCCGGTGCTCGTCGGGACGCTGCTGGTCGGCTTCGGTTTCGTGGTGGGCGGTCCCGCGATGCAGTCGATCGTGCCGAACCTCATCCGCGACGGGGAGCTGTCGACGGCGATGGCGCTCAACAGCATCCCGATGACGATCGGGCGCATCGTCGGCCCGGCCGCGGGCGCCTATCTGGCCGCCCATCTCGGGGCGGCGTCCGCATTCGCCGCCAGCACCGTGCTGCACACGGTGTTCGCGGTGTTCCTGATCGTCGTGCGGTTCCCGGCGCCGCCGCCTCGCCACCCCGAAACCGACTACCGAGTCCGCGTCGCGCTCAGCTACGTGTGGCGCGACCGGCCGCTACTGCTGGCGTTGATCGCCGTCAGCACCGTCGGCTTGGCGTCGGATTCCTCGATCACGTTGGCCCCGTCGATGGCCGACGCCCTGGGCGGCGGCGCCGGCCTGGTCGGGACGTTGTCCGCGGTCTTCGGCGTCGGGGCCGCGGTCGGCATGGCGGCGCTGGCGATGATGCGTGGCCGCATGGCGTCGGCGAGGGTGTCGGCGTTCGGGCTGGCCGGGCTCGGCGCCGGCTGCGCGACCCTGGCGCTGGCGCCGGTGCCCGCGGTGGCGATCGCGGGCTTCGGCCTGGCCGGCCTCGGGTTCGGCTGGGCGATGACCGGGCTCGGCACGGTGGTGCAGGAACGCGCACCGGAGGAGCTGCGCGGCCGCATCATGGCGCTGTGGCTGGTCGGCTTCCTCGGGTCGCGCCCGATCGCCGCGGCACTGCTCGGCGGCACCGCCGACACGCTGGGGGTGGCGGCGGCCTTCGCGCTGGCGGCGGCGCTGTGCGTGGCGGTGACGCTGTGGGCCAGGCCGTCGAAGCTGACCGGTGCACTGCCTGCATCGAGGTGATTGCCGCGGGGTCTGCGCGGGTAGTCCTGACTGCGTCAAGGAGGACTACATATGCCCAACGAATTGCAAGGCCGCAGAATCGCTTTCCTCGCCGCCGACGGCGTGGAGAAGGTCGAGCTCGAGCAGCCCCGCGCCGCCATCCTGGACGCAGGCGGTCAGGTCGAGTTGCTGTCGCTTCAAACCGGCGAGATCCAGGCCCGCAACCACGACCTCGAACCGGCCGGAACCTTTGAGGTCGACCGCGCGGTCGACGATGCGCGTGTCGACGAGTACGACGGCTTGGTGCTGCCCGGCGGCACCGTCAACCCGGACAAGCTCAGGAAGGACGAGGCCGCGATGCGCTTCGTCGGGGAGTTCGTGCGGTCGGGCAAGCCGGTCGCCGCGATCTGCCATGGGCCGTGGACCCTGGTCGAGGCCGACGTCGTCCGCGGCCGCACCGTGACGTCGTATCCCAGCATCCGCACCGACCTGCGCAACGCCGGCGCCAACGTCGTCGACCAGCCGGTGTGCATCGACGGCAACCTCATCACGAGTCGCTCGCCGAAGGACCTGACCGCGTTCTGCCAGGCGATCGTCGACCACTTCGCGAATACGCCCGCTCACACCTGAGGCTCGGGCCGGTTCGCGGCGGCGGGCAGGGCGTCGATCGTCGCCGAACCCCCGCACCTCCCCGCGAGTGCCCGCACCTCCCCCGAATCCCCGCACCTCCCGCGAGACGGAATCCACGCAGGCGTCCTCTCGCAGTTCTGCTGCGAGGTTTCCGTTTCGGCGAAAGGGGCGAAGGGACGAGAGTCAGCGATCGAGCACGGCGTGCAGGAAACGCTGGGTGCGTTCGTGCGTCGGGTTCCTCAGCACCTGCTCGGGCGGCCCTGTCTCGATCGCGGTGCCCGAGTCGAACATCACCACCCGGTCGGAGATCTCTTCGGCAAAGCGCATCTCATGGGTCACCATCAGCATCGTCATGTCGGTGTCGTTGGCGAGGTCGCGGATCACGTTCAGCACGTCGCCGATCAGCTCCGGATCCAACGCTGACGTCGGCTCGTCGAACAGAAGTATGGAGGGCCGCATCGCCATCGCGCGCGCGATAGCGACCCGCTGCTGTTGACCACCGGAAAGCTTGTGCGGCTTGTGATCTGCGTGCTCACTCAGTCCGACCATCTCCAGCAGGTCGCGGGCACGCTTTCCCGCCTCCTCCTTCGACATCCCCAGCACGTGCATCGGCGCTTCGATGATGTTCTCGAACGCGGTCATGTGCGGGAACAGGTTGAACTGCTGGAAGACCATGCCGACCTTGCGCCGCGTTTCGCGCAGCTGCTTGGTTTCCTTGCACTTCCTGCCGTCGCGGGCGTCCCACAGCGTTTCGTCGTCGATCGTCACCAACCCGTCGTCGGGTGTCTCCAGCGTCATCAGGATGCGCAGAATGGTGGTTTTGCCAGAGCCCGACGGCCCGATGATCGAAACCTTCTCGCCGCGAGCGACTTCGAAGTTGAGCGAGCGCAGCACGTGGTTGTTGCCCCAGCTCTTGCTGACGTTTTCGAATCTGATCATCGGACCTTCCAATTCCTACGTACGCGCGCGTCAATGAGGTCAATGAGCCGGTGCATAGCGCCGCTCCATCTGCCTGATCCCGAGCGAAGAGATGTAGCTGATGATCAGGTACATCAAGCCGGCGATCGTGAGTGGTTCGAGGAACTGCCCGGTGCTCTGCCCGATCGAACGGGCCGTCGTCAGCACCTCCAGCGTGCCGATCGCATACAACAGCGCCGTGTCCTTGAACATCTGGATCAGGTAGTTCCCCAGGACCGGGATGATCATCGCGATCGACTGCGGAAGAACGATTTTGGCCCACGTTCGCGCACGGGACAGGTTCAACGCCGTCGCCGCCTCCCACTGCCCCTTCGGCAGCGCCTCGATGCCTGCGCGATAGACCTCTGCGGTGTAGGCGCTGTAGTTGATGCCGAGCACAAGCACGCCCGCGGTGAAGTTGGACAGCGTGATGCCGTACTCGGGCAGGATGAAGTACACCGCGAAGATCTGCACCAGCAACGGTGTGCCGCGGATGAACAGCACGTAGAAATCGAACAGCTGTGACACCACGGGAATACGGGGATAGCGGATCACGGCGACGAAGAGACCCAGCACCAGCGCTATGACCATGCCGACGATCGTGAGCCGGATGGTGAGCCAGAATGCGTCGAGCATTCTGGGGAAGATCTCGAGCGCGAACTGGTTGTCCCAGATCTGTGCGGCGAGGTAGGTGGTTGTCATGATGTGCTGCCGATCAACGGGCGGAAGAGCGGATTGCGTCGATGCTCTAGGGCGAACCGGTTCTCGAGCCAGCGTGTGATTGCGGCGAGAATCAGCGCGAGGATGAAGTAGACGACCAGCAGCGTGAGCAGAATCGTTGTGGTGTCCTGGGTTTCAGTTCGAATGGCCAGGCCGTTGGCCGTGAAGTCGGCGACGCCGATGAAGTACACCAGCGGTGTGGCTTTCAACAGGTCGACGGCGACGTTGCCAAACGAAGGCAACATCACCGGGATCGACTGCGGCACCAGGATGCGGCGCATCCGCTGCAAGGGTTTCAGGCCGAGCGCGACAGCCGCCTCGGTCTGGCCGCGCGGCCGGGATGCGATTGCGCCGCGGACGATCTCAGCGGCGTACGCTCCTTCGTTCAGGCCGAGAACGACGATGCCTGCGACGAGGTTGTCGGTGAAGCGCACACCGAGGAACGGCAGCGCGTACACCACCCACGCCAGTTGGACCAGGATCGAGGTGCCGCGGAAGAACTCAACGAACACATACGCCGGGGCACGCAGGATCCAGTGCCGCGAGAGCCGCATGAAGCCGACGATGAATGCCACGACGACGGCGATCAGGATGCCGAAGATGGTCACCACGACCGTCGTCCGAAGCCCTTCCCACAGCAAGCCTTGGTACTCGAGTAGCTGGGTCATCGGCTCTGGCTCTACCCCTCTGCCTTACAGAGTTCTTCCGCCGTGACCCCGAGCGCCGCGTCGGCGTCGAAGCCCCACTTCTGCATGATGTCGGCGAACTCCTGGCCTTCCTTGAACTCGGCGAGCACTTGGTTGTACTTCGCGACATCGTCGGTTTGCGACTTCTCGAATGCGGCGCCCGAACCCGTTGCGGGTGCGTCTTCGATCGGGTCGGTGACCTCAAAACTCTTGTTCACCTCGGCCATTCCGCGCAGCGACAAGGTGGGCAGCAGGAAGGCGTTGACCCGACCCGCGGCAAGCGCCTCGACGCCGCTGACGTTGTCGCGGACGATGACCCGTTGCGACTGCGGCACATTGGCGGCGATGAGGATGCCCTCCTCGAAACCGCCCGGCAGCACGGCGATCTTCAACGCGGGGTTGTCGAGGACGACTTGGATCGTGGTGATGTTCTGGGGGTTGCCCGGCGGCACGGCGAACGATTCGGTCGACACGATCACCGGCTCGGTATAGGCCACCTCGGCGCACCGCGACTGCTTCATGAACAGCCCGGCGGCGATCACGTCGACCTGTCCGGACTTCAGCGCGGGGATCATCGCGTCGTACTCGATCCTCGCGCCCCGGATATCGCCGATCCCGAGCTGTTGCAGCACCGCCCGCAACACGTCCGGCTCGGCACCGGTCACGGTGCCGTCCACCTCGAGCTTGGTGTACGGAGGCTCGTTGAAGACGGCGACGCGCAGATAGCCCTGCCGTCGCCCGCGGTCGAGCACGCTGCCCTTGGGTGCACCTGTCCCCGGCTCGGTGAAGGTGCAGCCGGAGAGCCAATCCGCGAGCGGGATGCCGACGGCCATGGCCCCGATGCCGCGCAGCAGTTGCCGCCTGGACGGATCATGAGGCACTCTCGGCTCCAATCATGGCGCCGTCAGCCGGTTGCCACGCACATCGACGTGCAGGGCATTCGACGGCTCGGACTGCTCGAAGAACCTAACGACGGCCCGTAGGATTGTCAACAATCTGAGTCGCCACGCCATTCCTGGAGTGTTTGCGGAGTCCACGCACCACCGCCATAACCAGGCGCTAAGCCCACTGAACGCGATGATGTTGATTAACTAAATCGCGGTCGAAATCGGTGTCGCCACAGCGTCGTTCGTGCTCGATTTTCGACGCCGTAGCACCCGCGGGCCGGATCGGCAACTCGGACAACGCCCGCGGTGTGGCCCAAAGCTCAGTTGCACCTACGCCGGCGCCCAGGGGATGTGCGGAAGATGCGCGGCCGTGGCCAAGTCACCGGAAGCCACTGTCCGCCAAGCGCTGCCATGTTTGCCAGCCGAGTTGCGGGGTTTTCGTTATCTGGCGATAATTAGCACTTGAATGGTGAGAGTGCTAAAGCTGCTTGCTTGGTTGGGAAGGAGAGAGTTGTGAGCGGCACGGATTACACCGACTTCGTTGAGAACTCAGATTTGGAACCCCTGCGTATCGCCCTCGTTGCCCCTCCGTACTTCGATGTGCCGCCCCAGGCCTACGGAGGAACTGAAGCCGTCGTCGCCGATCTGGCCGACTCCCTGGTCGCGCGCGGCCACCGCGTGACCCTCATCGGCGCCGGCAAGCCAGGCACCGCCGCCGACTTCGTGCCCGTCTGGGACGACATCCAGAGCGACCGGCTCGGCCAGCCGTACCCCGAGATCATGCACGCCCTCAAAACGCGCCGGGCGATCGAAGAGCTGGCCGCCACCGAAGGCCTCGACATCGTCCACGAACACACCATGGCCGGCCCCCTCAACGCCGCGGTCTACGCCGATCTCGGAGTGCCCACCGTCGTCACGGTGCACGGCCCCCTCGACGAGGACCTGCTGCCCTACTATCAGACCCTCGGCGCCGACGCCGGGCTGATCGCGATCAGTGACCGGCAGCGCGAACTGGCGCCGGACCTCAACTGGATCGGCCGGGTGCACAACGCCTTACGCATCGAGGACTGGCCGTTCAAGCGCGAGAAGCAGGACTACGCGCTGTTCCTGGGTCGCTACGCGCCGTACAAGGGCGCGCACCTGGCGCTGGAGGCCGCCCATCGGGCCGGCGTGCCGTTGGTGTTGGCGGGCAAGTGCGACGAACCTGCCGAGAAGGCCTACTTCGAGGAACGGGTCGCGCCGCTGCTGACCGACCGCGACACCGTCTTCGGCGAGGCCGACGCGACGAGCAAGCGCCGCCTGCTGGCCAACGCCCGCTGCGTGCTGTTCCCGATTCAGTGGGAAGAGCCGTTCGGAATCGTCATGATCGAAGCCATGGCATGTGGCACACCGGTGGTCGCGCTGCGCGGCGGGGCCGTACCCGAGGTGATCGACGACGGCGTCACCGGCATCATCTGCGATCATCCCGACGAGTTGCCCGCCGCGATCGAGGCGTCGCGCGACATCGATCCTGCGGCGTGCAGGCACCACGTCGCGTCCAACTTCACGGTGACGCAGTTCGGTTCGGGCTACGAGCAGATCTACTACCAGGTCGTCGGCCGCCGTGCGGCTCGTAGGCCCGCGTCGTGGCTGCGGCGTCGCACCGCCGTTCCGACGGAGCCCGTCCCAGCGACATCGGTCACCGAGCCCACCTCGCGTTCGAAGGCGCCGGCATGATCCCCGGCGCGGGTGTGCTCAATGCCGGCGAGCCGGCCCATATCCCGGCGGGCGACACCGTCACCCTCGTCGAGGGCGGGACGTTCTGCCTGTCGGACCGGCACGGGGACATCATCCCCGGCCGGTCCCACGGGCTGTTCTTCCGGGATGCGCGCATTCTGTCGCGGTGGGAGCTGACCGTCGACGGGGTCAGCCCGGAACCCCTGTCGGCGCAGACCCCGGAAGCCTTCACCGGGCAGTTCGTCTCGCGGCGCGCACCGGTGCCGGGACGGGCCGACAGCACGCTGTTGCTCACGCGGGAACGGCTGGTTGCCGACGGCATGCGGGAGATCATCACGCTGCACAACCTCGACCGCGAGCCGACCGTGGTCACTCTCGTGCTGCACGTCGACGGTGACTTCGCCGACTTGTTCGCCGTCAAGGAAGGCCGGTCCGCGGGCAACGGCGCCGAGATCTCGGTGGTCGACGGTGAATTGGTGCTGCGGGAACGCGGCGAGCCGACCCGCGGCGTGACGATCACCGCGTCCAGCGACCCGATCATCACGGCGGGCGCGCTGACGTGGCGGGTGGTGATCGAACCCCGTCAGCAGTGGCAGACCGAGATCGTCGCGCAGCCGACGTGGGGTAATCGCAAGTTGTCGACCCGCTTCCAGCGCGGGCAGCGGCCCGAGCGCAGCGGACCGGGCCGCAAGATCGAGCGGTGGCGCAAGAGCTCCACCAACATCGACACCGACCTGCCCGAACTGACCGCGGTGCTGCAGCGCACCGAAAGCGACATCGGAGCGCTGCTGATGCACGACGAGCATCGGTCCGGTCGCTCTTTTGTGGCGGCTGGTGCGCCGTGGTTCATGACGCTGTTCGGTCGCGACAGCCTGCTCACCGCGTGGATGGCGTTGCCGCTGGAGGTTGCCCTGTCCCTTGGCACTCTCCAACAACTGGCCGAGACGCAGGGTAGGCGCATCGACCCGATCACCGAGGAACAGCCGGGCCGCATCATGCACGAGATCCGCCGCGGTCCCGACAGCGGCGACATCCTCGGCGGCAACGTCTATTACGGCTCGGTGGACGCGACCCCGCTGTTCGTGATGTTGATGGGCGAGGCCTGGCGGTGGGGCGCCGACACAGACAAGATCCGCGCGCTGCTCCCGGCGGCGGACGCCGCCCTGCGGTGGGCACGCGAGTACGGCGACCGCGACGGCGACGGCTTCATCGAGTACCAGCGGATGACCGACCGCGGGCTGGTCAACCAGGGCTGGAAGGACAGCTTCGACGGCGTCAACGACGCGGCGGGCCGACTCGCCCACCCGCCGATCGCGCTGTGCGAGGTGCAGGCCTACCACTACGCCGCGCTGCGGGCACGCGCCGATCTGGCCGACGGTCTGGGCGACACCGCCACCGCCGAAGAGCTTCGCGAGGAGGCAGAGCGACTGCGCGAGAGGTTCTTTGAGCGGTTCTGGCTGCCCGACCGCGGCTACTACGCCGTGGCCCTCGACGGCGACAAGCGGGTCGTCGACGCGCTGACCAGCAACGTGGGCCATTGCCTGTGGGCGGGCATCGCGGCCGACGAGCACGCCGCGGCGATCATCGAGCGGTTGGCCGATCCGACCATGGACACCGGCTTCGGGCTGCGGACCCTGGCCAGCGACATGGGCGCCTACAACCCGATGAGCTACCACAACGGGTCGGTGTGGCCGCACGACACCGCGATCGCGGTCGCCGGCCTGCTGCGGTACCGGCACCTGCCCGGCGCGGTTGAGCTCGCCGAGCGGCTGGCGAACGGACTGATCGACGCCGCAACGGCTTTCGGTGGCCGGCTGCCCGAGCTGTTCTGCGGCTTTCCCCGCTCGCAGTTCGGCACCCCGCTGCCGTACCCGACGTCGTGCTCGCCACAGGCGTGGGCCAGCGCAGCGCCCCTGCTGCTGGTGCGGAGCTTCCTGGGGCTGCAGCCCGACGTGCCCAACCGGCGGCTCACCGTCTCACCGCGCCTGCCGAGTAGCTGGGGCCGGGTCACGCTGACGGACCTGACGGTCGGCGACACCACGGTCGTCATCGACGCCGAAGGCCAGACCGCCAAGGTGACCGGGCTGCCCGACACGTGGTCGCTGGAAGTCGACTGATCGCGTCGCGCTATTGCAGCTAGCCCCCAGCGGCGACTGCTGGTCAGCGTGCCCGCGGGTTGGCGGTCAGCGTGGGCGACATCAGCGCGGGATCACGGGAGCCTTGCAGGACCGCATGAAGCGCCTGAAGGAGACCATGACATGTCCATCCCGACCGCCCCGACGATCGCCCACCTGGACCGCGACGCCATCGAGAAGTTCACCGCAGCCGTCGCCGATCACGGTGAGGTGATCACCGACGACGCCACCCTGGTCGCCCGCGGCCACGACTTCTGGGGCGTCGGGGGAACCGCCGAACTTCTGCTGCGACCCCGCCATCGCGACGAAATCGCCGCGATCATGCGCATCGCGTCCGAATACGGCATCCCGATCGTTCCCCGCGGCGGCGCGTCGAACTGCTCGGGCGGGATGATGCCAGCCAACGGCCGCGTGCTGCTTGACCTTTCAGGTCTGAACCGCATCCTCGACATCGACGTCGAGGCACGGCGGGCCCGCGTCGAACCCGGCGTCGTCAACTCCGATCTGCAGGACCGTCTCGCTCCGCACGGATTGTGCTTCTCACCCGACCCGGTGTCGGCGCATCTGGCGACGGTGGGCGGCAATGTCATCGAAAACGCAGGCGGCCCACACGCATTGAAGTACGGCGTCACCTACAACCACATCGTGTCCGCAGACGTCGTGCTGCCCGACGGTTCGACCGTCACCTTCAGCGCCGACCATGACGGCCCGGACCTGCTCGGTGTCCTCATCGGCTCCGAGGGCACCCTCGGCATCGTCACCGAGGTGACCGTCGCGCTGCGTCCGATCGCCCCGGTCACGCACAGCCTGATGGGCGCGTTCGCCACCGCACGTGAGGCCGCCGACACCATCGCCGCGATCATCGCCACCGGTGTCGTGCCTGCGGCCGTGGAATGGCTTGACCGCGACGGGATCGCCGGGCTGCAGCAGTTCTACGACACCGGCTATCCGCTGGACGCCGACTCGATAGTGCTGATCGACGTTGACGGCTCGGCCACCGAGGTGGCGCGCGACCAGGCGACGGTGGAACGAGTGCTGCGCGAACGGGCCACGGAGGTCCGGGTCGCCGAGGACGAGAAGGCGCGCGCGGCCCTGTGGTATGGCCGGCTGCACGCCCCGGACTCGGTGGTGCAGAGCGGCAAGGGATTCTTCATCGGCGACGTCACCGTCCCCCGCGATCGTATTCCCGAGATGCAGGCGGCGATTCAGGCCGTCGCCGCCCGCCATTCCGACCGACTGCTGTTCATCTCGGTGTGCGGCCACGCCGGCGACGGGGACCTGCACCCAACCACCTTCTACGACAAGGACAATCCGAAGGCCGCCGCGGCGTTGGAGGCTGCGAACAACGAAATCGTCGAGGCTGCATTGGAATTGGGCGGGACGATTACCGGGGAGCATGGCGTCGGCACGGAGAAGGTCCAATTCATGACCAAGCGCTTCACCCCCGTGGAGATCGCCGCCCAACGGTCGATCAAGAACGCGTTCGATCCCGCGGGGCTGCTCAACCCCGGCGTCATGTTGCCCGAACCTGCCGCCGACGAACCGGCCACGCCGGCGTTCGCCGCCAGCGTGCGCGCTGCGCTGACAGGGGGCTTGGCACCGGATCCCGCTACAGCGCTCACCGCGGGCGGAGACCGCGAGATCAGTGTCAACCTCGGCAATCTCAGCCTGGTGGTGGGCGCCGAGGCGACACTCGACGAGCTCAAGCGCCATCTCGATGCGCACGGGGTCCGCTGTCTCGCGGTGCCCGAATCCGGCGGCGACCGCACCGTCGGCGAGCTTGTCGCCACGGCCGCCGGCGAGGAGCGGATGGGCGTTCGGCACGCGCTGCTCGGCGCCGACGTCTTCGTTGTCGACGGCGATGCGCCTGCCCGGTTCGGCGCGGAGACGATGAAGGACGTCGCGGGCTATGACACCAAGCGCCTCTACATCGGCAGCCATGGTGCGTTCGGCGCGCTGACCAGGCTGATCTTCAAGATCTCGGTCGCGGTGTAGCCGTCACCCGTCGGGTGTGAGCGCTGCAAGCGCCTCGCGGATCGGGTCCGGGATGGCAACGGCTTTGCGGGTGTCCCGGTCAACGAAGACGTGCACGAATGACCCGTGCGCGACGGCCTCGTCGTCGACGCCGTCGAAGATCGCGGTGCCGTAGGTGACCGACCGCTGCGACAGCCGGTCCACCCGCAGGCCGGCCTGCAGGGTCTGCGGGTAGGCCACCGGAGCCCGATACGAGCAGTGCGATTCCACCACCAGCGCGATGACGTCCGAGGTGTGGATGTCCAGGCCGCCTTCGGCGATCAGGTAGTGGTTCGCGACGGTGTCGAAGTAGCTGTAGTACGTGACGTTGTTGACGTGGCCGTAGACGTCGTTGTCCATCCACCGCGTGGTGATGGGGACGAAGTACTTGTACTTGTCTGCGGTGTGTTCGGCCGGCATCGGCATCAGGTCTGCGCTCAGCGCTTGAGCCAGCTCCTGATCGTGTTCAGATCCCTGGTCA
Organism: Mycolicibacterium agri; assembly: GCF_002553505.1. Taxonomy (GTDB): domain Bacteria; phylum Actinomycetota; class Actinomycetes; order Mycobacteriales; family Mycobacteriaceae; genus Mycobacterium; species Mycobacterium agri. The sequence continues at coordinate 45,836 of NZ_PDCP01000019.1, forward strand.
GCGCCATCAGCACGCCGTCCTTGTAGAGCACCCCACCGCTGATCTTCTCGTTGCCTTGCCACACGATGCGGACGCGGTCCGGTTGGCGGGTGTAGTAATCGACGCGGTCGGCATCCCTGTGCTGCCAGCCGGCCTGCGTGGCGAGTCCGGACACCTCCGCACGCTCGTCGATCGCCGTCATGGCATGTACCTCCTCTAGTCGCGCATCCGACTGTACTTGGCGCCCTCGATTGTGAACCTGGCGACGGTTTGGGGCACAAAACCGTCGCCAGACGCACAAATGCGGGTGCGGGAGGTCGCGTGGAATTTCTTTCGTCACTGGATCGTTATCAAGGTTTGTCACAATTGTCACATGGGTAACTTCAGTAACAGGACGGTGCGGCCGCATCGCCCTCGCCCTCGAAGAAAGAGACGAATGGGAATCCATCATGAACACAGTCCTCTACCTCACCCCCAGCGGCGCCGCATATGAGACCCGCGCCTACAGCACCGCCGATCTGGCCGACTTGATTCACGATCACGGGCTGCAGTGCCTGACCAGCTCCGACCAGCAGTTCGATTACTGGTTCAGTCCGTCGCCGCGCGGATGTCAACGCCGCGCCAACCGCCTCGCCACCGAACTGTTGCTGGCGACCTCGAAATTCTCCGCCAAGAACGTGCCGGTGCTCCGCGGGTCGGTCGTCGTCGCCACCCATGACGCCGACGGCGATCTCGACGGCCTCAGCTGGCTGCAGCAGGAACTGCTCGTCGCCAAGCGCCAGTCACTGAGCAAGCGCACGCGCCGCGCGCTCGACCGCCGAATCCAGCGCGAGGACGCCCGCCAGCAGCGCGCCGCCGACGATGCGGCTCGGCGCCGCCGCGGAAACACCCTGCGGCCCAGCGCCAATCACGACGACCTTGTCACGGCCCGAAGCTGACGAACCGCCGTCCTTCACCAGGCGTAGGCGGTGGTCCACCATGAAGAGATGTCGTCGCCACGCGCCATACTGAGCGCTCTCGTCCTCAGCGCAGCGTTGACCGCAGGGCTGTTCGCACCTATGTCACGAGCCGATGTCGTGACGGCGGACGGCGCTACGTACCAGCCGCTGTGGCCGTTCGCCTCGCAAGACGAGGCGGATCGCTGGCTGCGGGACGGCGCCGGGGATGAGCAGTGGCATGCCGACCCGCAGGCCACCGCGTTGCGGTTCACCCGCGACTTTCTCGGGTTCTTTGAGATCGACCGGACCACCTCATTCACCGAGGAAGCCGACGAGGCGTGGGTGGGCGTCGGCTACCCGTTGCCAAACGGCGAAAACACCACCGCCGCAACGCTTCACCTGGTCCGCTTCGGCGCTGCCGAAGATGCCCCGTGGGAAGTGGTCGGCAGTGTCGACGACACCCTCACGCTGTCCACGCCGCCGTACGGCCACCTGGCCGGGATCGCGATCGACGCAGGCGGCACCGTAACCGGTGTGGACGAAAGTTTGCACCTGCAGGCCAAACAGAGCACACAGCCGGATGCGCTGGGAACGTACTGCTGTCTGGCGGCGGGCGGTTCGGCCAGCGAGTGGTCGACGACATTAGAGCTTTCAGACAGGCCGCAACCGGGCGCGGTGACGTTGGTGGTATGGACGGGCGGACACGTCGCGGAGGTCGAGGATTTCGCGATCACCGGCCTGCGCGCTGACTGAACCGACTACTCGGAAGACATGTCGTTGGCGATCTCGGCGTAGTTCCACTGATGTTGCCGTGCTTGCTCACAGGCCGCGTCGACGCCGCCTTCGAGCAGCGAATCCAGCAGTGCCTGATGGTCTTTGGCGATGCCGGCGAGGTCCGGCGTCGTCGCCATCATCGTCACCGAGGTGCGCGCCTCGATGTGCAGGTTCTCCCATGTGCGCCTGATGAGTTCGTTTCCGGCCGCCTCGACGATATGGCGGTGAAACGCAACGGTCTCCGCGCCGACTGTCTCGACGTCGTTCTTTCGCGCCGCGCGCTGCATGCGCTTCACATCATCGGCCAACTGATCGACGGGAACATTGCCTGCGAGCAGGACGAGCCGCGTCGCGGTCTCCTCGAGTGCAGCACGCAACACGTAGCTCTCACGCAGCGTCTCCCGAACGAACGACCGCACGAATGTGCCACGTCGAGGCCTGATCTCGACGAGTCCGTAGGTCTCCAACTCGCGCAGCGCCTCCCTGACGGGGGCCTGGCTGGTGCCGAAGAGCGCGGCGACCTTGGTCTCCACCAGTCGTTCGCCGGGCGCCAGTTCGCCCGACACGATCTGGCGCACGAGCGTGTCTCGGATCTGCTGGCTGAGCGTCAGGCCGACGAGCGGCGGGTGATCCGACGGCATGATACGAAGATACGGACCGCCGGCGCCGGCTTGGGCAACTCCGCTGTGAATCAACACGGTGACTACAGATCGACCACCAGCACGGCGCTTTTCGACCGGGAGACACAGGGCAACAGCAGCTCGTTGGAGTCCCGCTCAGCGTCGGTCAGGACATCGTCGTTGTGCTCCGGAATCCCGTCGACCACCGCCAGTTCGCAGGTGCCGCAGATGCCGGCACGGCACGAATTGTCGATCTCGAAGCCGGCCTCTTCGAGCACTTCCAGCAGCGACTTGTCGGCCGGAACCCGCAGGCACGTCCCCGACCGGGCCAGTTGCACGTCGAACTCGCCGTCCGCGCAGGTGGCCGCCGCCGCCTTCGGCGTGAAGCGCTCCACATGCAGCGCACCCGCAGGCCAGTTGGCGCAGCGCTGCTCGACGGCATCGATCAACGGACCGGGCCCGCAGCAGTACACGGCCGTGTCGGCTGACGGCGTACCGAGATAGCCGTCGAGGTCTAGCAGGCCGTGCTCGTCTTCGGGGACGATGTGCAGGTCGCCGCCGGTCATCGCGCGTAGCTCACCGATGAACGCCATCGATGCGCGCGTTCGCCCGCCGTATACGAGCGTCCACGGTCTGCCGCGGTGGGCCACGTCGCGGACCATCGGCAGGATGGGCGTGATGCCGATGCCACCGGCGATGAACAGATAGCGGGTCGCATCAGCCAGTTCAAAATTGTTGCGCAGCGCGGTGATTGGGAGGACGTCGCCGGGGCGCAGATCCTCATGGATCAGGCGTGAGCCACCCCTGCCGGCCGACTCGCGCAGCACAGCGATTCGCCAAGTGTCGCGGTCGGCCGGGTCGCCGCACAGCGAGTAGTGGCGAAGCATCCCGGGTGCCAGTTCGATCTCGATGTGGGCACCGGGTGTCCATGCGGGCAGGCTGGATCCGTCGACCGATCGGAGTTCGAGGATAATCACACCGTCGGCTTGCCGATGGGTAGCCGAAATCTCAAGGCGCAGTTGCACGTTGCCGTGCTGCCGCTAGGTCGCGAGAAGCCGGGTGGCCGACTGCGGAGAGAACATGTCGACGGCGATGTCGTGCATGCCGCGCATGGCGCGCAGGATCTCGTTGCGGTCGTCGTCGGTCTCGGCGTACCGGGCAAGGATCTGACGGCCGAGCCCGACGTGGAACTTCTCGTCGACGGCGATCTTGCGGTGCACACGGACCACCTCGTCGAAGCCGTGACGCTCGCCGGCGACGAACGTCGGCTCGAGGCTTCCCGTCGCCGACGTCTCCGACGCATTCCACGCAGCGACCGCCGCGAGCGGATGGCGGTCGAGGCATTCCCAGAGGAACTCGCTCCATCGCATCGAGTCGGCCGGCACGGACGTAGGCGCGGTGCCGCCCAGCGATTCGACCGCGTTGCTCACGGCCTCGTAGTGCTCGGCCTCCTGGAACGCCTGCTTGGCCAACAGCGTGATGTGCTTGCGTTCGAAGAGCAGCCCGTACCGGCGGATCTCCTCGTTCAGCAAAAACACGTAGTCGATCTCGCGCCAGGCCCGCGTGGCCAGCCACTCCGCCAGGATGATCGGTTGCGGGTCCTTCGCGAAGGCGGCGAAGAAGTCTTCGCTTGTGCGCCTTGCGTTCTCGAAGATCGCGTCGAGAACTTCGTCGACTTCGGCGCTGATGGGGTCCAGTCCCGTTCCGCCTCTGACGTTTCTTACGTTGACCATCCTGGCCCCTTTGGCTCAGCAGGAATTGATTATCGATAATCGAGCGTAAGGAGGCGCGACACGGCCGGTCAAGGTGGTATCCACCGGCTTGTCATCTCCTGCCAAAGTCACGCCGCCCGTGTTGGCTGCTGGTTATCTGTGCAGTCGCGACGCCCGAACCTAGCGTTGTTCGCCAATCGCACCTCCTCCTGCTCTGAGGAAATGGGGAATCGCATGAGCGACACCAGCGACACCAGCACCAAGGCCACGTCTGTCGATCGGTCTTCAACGGCGAAACCCTCGGACGGCACTTTGACGCTTGAACGGCGGGGCATCGCGCATGTCCCGGCCGGCCAGCGCTACGGCCACCCTCGAAACCAGTTCACCGTGCGGTTCGCGCCGGTGATCTACCTGGCCGGGATCTACCTCGGCGCCAGCGGCGGTCCGCTCGGGCTCGGCTTCACCGGCAGCGTGACGGCCATCGTCCTGGCGAACATCCTCGGGTCGATCGTCACCGGATTGTGCGCGGTGATGGGGCCGCGGCTCGGCATGCCGCAAGTGCCGATGGGCAGGGCGCCTTTCGGGTATTTCGGAAACTTCGTGCCTGCGCTCCTCACGCTGCTGATGTGCATCGGCTACTACAGCGTCGGCACCGTGCTCGGCGCCAAGTCGCTGGCCGATCTGTTCAACGTCGCCTATCTCCCCACCGTGGTGGTGGTGGCGGCGGCCAGCATCCTCATCGGGATCTTCGGCTACAAGATCCTGCATGCGATGGGCAAGCTCATCACCAACGTGAGCATCGTTGTGCTCACCGTCGTCTCGGTGGTCCTGCTCTTCCACGGCGGGGGACCCGGCGTCGAAGCCACCGCCACCGGCACCGACTACTGGCTGTCGTGGTCGGTGCTGTTCACCGCGGTGTTCGGCTACACGGCCAGCTGGGCGCCGTACGCGTCGGACTACTCGCGCTACCTGCCCGAGAACACCAAGCCGCTGTCGGTCTTCGCCGCCGCCACGGCCGGCCTGTTCGCCTCGTGCACGTGGATGATGTGCCTCGGCGCAGGCCTGATCACGTTGATGCCGGACGGCGACGTCATCGACGCATTCGGTGTCGCGCTTCCCGAATGGCTGCGCTATATCGTGCTGCTGACTTTGGGCCTCTCGGCGATCCCGCACAACTCGGTCAACCTGTACAGCGGCGCAATGAACGCGCTGACCTGCGACGTGAAGCTGCCGCAGTGGGTGACGGTGACGATCGCCGGCGTCGTCGGCCTGGTGATCGCGATCGTCTTCGGCGGCGACCAGTTCCAGGCCAACTTCCTGCTCTTCCTGCACGTGCTGTCGTACTACATCACGCCGTGGGTGGCGGTCCTGCTGATCGACTACTACGTCGTCCAGCGGGCGGGCCGCAAGATCGAGTCGTTCGACAACTTCTACACACCGAACGGTGTGTTCGGACGCGTCAACATGGCCGGGCTGATCGCGTTGGTCGTCGGCGTCGTCGTCTCGATTCCGTTCATGGCCAACGATTTCTACACCGGACCAGTCGGCGCGGCCCTGGGCGGTGCGGACCTGAGCTACTTCGTGTCCGGCATCGTCGCGGCCATCGTGTACCTCATCTCGCGGCCCCGGTTCGCGCCTCGATCGGCGCTCGAGAGATAGTCCCCCGCGTTCGCCGAGCCGTTTTTGTCACTCGTGGCTAATCTCAGAGTGATGGACCAGCGCGACCCGGCGGCCGCCACAAGCAGTTCTCAGACCTTGACGCTGGCCGAGCTCCTCGACGACGAGGTGCTCGACGGCGCCCAGCTGGTCGCAGGCCGCGCAGGCATCGGGCGCTCGATCAACGCCGTCAACGTGATGACGGTGCCCGACATCGGCCGGTGGGTCCGACACGACGAGTTCCTGCTGGCCACCGGCTATCCCCTGCCCCGCGACGTCGAGGAACAGGGCACGCTGCTCGCCGACCTGCACCGGCTGGGCCTTGCAGGCATCGGCATCAAGCTCGATCGGTATATGCCCGAGCTCACCCCGAAGATGATCGATGTCGCCGACCAGCTCGGCCTTCCGCTCGTGGTCATCCCCGAGCACATCCGCTTCGACGACATCTTGAGCCGGGCGTTCGCCGCGATCGTGAACCGGCAGGCAGCGGCATTGGAGAGGGCCCAGGAGATCCACAATTCCTTCCTCGACATCACCCTCTCCGGCGGCGGCCTGGCCGAATTGGCACGCAAGCTGTCCGCGCTGCTCGGCGACGCCAGCGTGGCGATCACCGACCGGCAGGGCGGTGTCCTGGCGATCGCAGGCGACCAGGCGCCGTTGGCCGAACTGCACCTGCTCACCTCCGGCACGATCGACGCCGCGCGCCTACGGGGTGCGGGCGTGCGCACCGACCAGCGCACGCGGAAGAGTTGGGCGTGGCGCGAGATCCGCGCCGGCCGGCTACACCACGGTTTCGTCGTCGCCGTCGAATCAGCAAGGCCCTTCGGCGAATTCGGGGTGGCGGCTGTCGAACAGGCGGCGGTCGTGGCCGCGCTGGAGGTGACCCGCGATCTGGCTGTCGGCGCCGTGGAGCGGCGGTTTGCCTCGAACGCGTTGTTCGAGCTGATCACCGGAAGCGAATTCGAGCCACGCGAGCACACCCCGCTGAGCTCCGGCTTCGGCTGGCGGCTGGACCGCGACATCGTCGTTCTCGTCGGACGTAAGGAAAGCCCCGGCGACGAGATGCCGCTGAGCAAGCGCCAATCGCGGTTGGCCGACGACCGCGCCATCGAGTTCTGGACGTCGGCGGTGCGCAGCAGGGACAGAGACGCCGCCGCGGCGGGTCTCGGCGCCGAACTGGTCGCGGTGATCGGCGCCGACGGTGATGCGCTCGCCATCGCGCGCTCTGTGCAGGCGGAGGTCGCCCAGTTCACCCGCGCCGAGTACGCCATCGGCGTGAGCCGCAAATACCGTGGCCAGACGGGGATTTCGATCGCCTACCAGGAGGCGCGCACCGCGCTGCGGCTCGGGCATCGGGTGTCGGGAACCAGCGCGGTCACCGCGTACGGCGAACTCGGGCTGTTCAGATTGCTGGCTCAGGTGCGCGACGAGGAACTGCGCACCTATGCCGAAGAGACGTTGGGGCCGCTGATGCGGCTCAGCGACCCCGAGCGATCGGAGATGTTCCGCACACTGGAGACGCTCATCGAACACAACATGAACATGGCCGAGGCGGCGCGGCACCTGCATTACCACTACAACACGCTGCGCTACCGGCTGGCCAAGCTTGAGCGGCTGCTCGGCCCGTTCAGCACCAGCACGCAGGTCGCCATCCAGGTGGGCGTCGCGCTGCAGATCACCGAGATGCAGCGCAATCTCGCGCGCCGCCCGAAGTGAGCCGCGGCCTCAGTTGGGCCGCACCCGCACGCTGAGCCGTTCCAGGAAGTCTGCGATGCGCTGCCGGGTGACGGCCCACACCAGCGGGAGCACCTTGATCTCACTGCCCGCGTCGGCCGGTCGCTGCGGCCGAATCATGGTGGCTGTGGCGCCATTCGGGCTCGGTGCCGCGCGCAGAGGTTCGCGGGTGGGGCCCTCGATTCTGGATACGAGCTCGTCGGCGAATTGCCCGAACATCTGGTTGGAGACGTCACGGATGCCGCGTCCCAGCGAGGCGATGCGGCCGGTGAGGTCGAGGTCGGAGACGACGTCGATGCGGCTGCCCGATTCGGCTGGGGCGACCTGAACCCGGACGTGAGCCTGCACCGAGCCGGACCCGCGCCGGTCGCGGCCGCTGGCGTCGATCACGATGCGGTGCTCACCCGCGTCACGTTCCACCACTGCGGCCCTGCCGACGTAGTTCATCTTCAGCGGTCCGAACGCGACGTGCAGCACGCCCTCATACCGGTCGCCGCCGAGATCGTCGACAAGCTCGGCGCCGGGCATGCATTCGACCACCGCGGGGGTGTCCTGCAGGAAGGTCCACACGACGTCGGGGCTGGCGTTGACCTCGGTTCGATGCGCAAGCTTCATGGCTGTTCCTTCTTGCTCTGCCGGCGGTCCCGCTCGTCGAGCAGTGCCAGGACCCGTTCGGCCGTGATGGGCAGTTGTTTGGGTCGCACACCGATGGCGGCTTCCACGGCGCTGGCGATGGTGGCCGCAGGCGGACCGATCGGCGGCTCGCCGATGCCACGCGCGTTGAGGGGGCCACGGCCCTCGCCGCTCTCGACGACGGCGACTTGGATGTCGGGGAGGTCCATCGACGACGGAACCAGGTAGTCGGCGAACAGCGACGACAACGGGTGGCCTTCGTCGGTGACGCAGTCCTCCATCAGCGCGTAACCGATCCCTTGCGCGGCACCGCCGATGATCTGGCCCTGCACCCGAATCGGGTTGATGGCGCGGCCCACGTCGTGGCAGGCCGCATACTTGAGCAACTGAACGTCGCCGGTCTCCAGATCCACCTCGACCTCGGCGGCGTGTGTGCCGAAGGTGTAGTCCGGGAACGTGTTGCCCTGGCCCGTCTGCGGGTCGAAGCCGCCCGACCGTGCCCGCCATGTCGTCAGCACCGACGTGTCCACGCGGGCTTCGCTTGCGGCGCGCACCAACTCGGGCAGGCTCATCCCGGTTTCGCCGTTCTCGCTGCGCACCATCCCGTCGGCCCAGACGAGAGCGTCCTCGGGCACGCCGAGTTCCTTGGCCGCGACGGGGGTGAGTTGGTCGCGCAGCTTACGCGCCGCGCGCAGGATCGCGTTGCCCGACATGTACAGCTGGCGGGTGGCGAACGTTCCGCCTGCGGGCGGATTGAGCGCGGTGTCTCCGATGTAGACGCTGATGTCCGACAGCGCGACACCGAGGATCTCCGAAGCGATCTGGCACAGACTGGCGGCCTGGCCCGCGCCGAGATCGGTCACGCCGCTGCGGATCAGCAGCGTGCCGTCCGGCTGCAGCGTGACCCATGCGGAGGCGTGGTCGCGGAACCAGATGGTGCGGCCGTACGGCTGCATACTCCCCGCGAACCCGCGCCCGACAACCTTGTTCGGTCCGCTGGGTTCGCTTGGCGCGCCGAGCGATTCGAGGGCAGCGCGGCGGGTCTCGGCGATGGCGACCGCGGTGGTGAGGGGTTCGCCCGCGGCGGTGAGATCACCCTTGGCGATGTAGTTGCGGTCGCGCACCTCTTCTCGATCGAGGCCCAACGCCGTTGCCACCGCATCGATCTGGGATTCGTAGGCGAACACCACCTGCATCGCGCCGAAACCGCGGAACGCGCTGGTCGGCACATTGTTGGTGAACACCGCCCGGGATCTGGTGCGCAGCACCGGCACTCGATACGGGCCGGTGGACAGCGCCGCCGCGGCGAACAACACCCGCGCACTCAGGCACGGATACGCTCCGGCGTCCCCGATGATGTCGGCGTCGACGGCGAGGATCCTGCCGTCCCCGTCGGCCGCTGTGCGGTAATGCATGACGAACGGGTGGCGTTTGGTGCTGGCCAGGATCGACTCCTGGCGCGACCAGATCATCCGTACCGGGCGGCGGGTCCGCCACACCAGCAACGCCAGGTAGGGCTCCACCGTCATGTCCTCTTTGCCGCCGAAGCCGCCGCCCATGTATGAGGCGATGACGCGGACCTGGCTCTGCCGCAGCCCGAGGATGGCGGCGATCTCGACGGCGTGCTCGATCACCTGAGTGGAGACGCGCAGGGTCACGACGTCGTTCTCCAACCAGCCGACGCCCGCCTCGGTCTCCATATAGGCGTGCTCGACATGCTGTGTGCGGTAGGTGTTTTCGACGACGACGGTGGCCTTGGCGAATGCCTCTTCGAGATCGCCGCGCTCGAGACGCCAGTTGACGAGGACATTGCCCTCGTCGTGCACGAGCGGAGCGTCGTCGGCCAACGCGTCTTCAGCGCTGTACACGCCGGGCAGCGGCTCGTAGTCGACGTCGACGAGGTCGGCGGCCTCGGCGGCGGTCTCGGGGTCGACCGCGGCGACCACGGCGACAGGTTCGCCGACGTATCGGACGCGGTCGCGCGCGAGGACGGGCTGCTCGACGGTCAGTTCACCGAGCCCGCCACTGGCGTGTTCGACGATCGCGTTGTGCGGAACGTCGGCCGCAGTGAGCACGGCCACCACGCCCTCGAGGCGCTCGGCGGCCGAGGTGTCGATGCGCACGATCTTGGCGGGCCCGACATCGGATCGGACCACCTTGCCGTGGATCATGCCGGGCAGGTTCCAGTCGGCGGCGTACAGCAGGGTGCCGCGGACCTTGTTGACGAAGTCGTGGTGTGCCGGTGACTGGCCGACGACGCGGAAGTTGCGTTCGCGTTCCAGCGGTCCGGAGTCGGCGTCTGGGTCGAATTCGGCTGGCGCCTGCGGTGGTTCGGTGGTGTCGGGTGTCGTCCCGGGTTCAACGGTGGTCATGGCGCTTCACCCTTCTCGGCGGCCTGCTCGGTCGGTGTGCGCAGGTAGTCCTCGACCGCGTCGACGATGGCTTGGTAGCCGGTGCAACGGCACAGGTTGCCAACCAGTTCGTAGCGAATCTCGTCTCGGGTCGCGGTCGGATTGCGTTGTGCGAGAGTGGCTGCCGTCAGCAAGACTCCTGCGGTGCAGAACCCGCATTGCGAGGCGCCGCGCTCCAGGAATCGCTTCTGCAGCGGGTGCGGGTCCTCTCGAGGATCGGACCAGCCCCGCAGTGTGACAACTTCATGGCCCTCGGCCTGGACGGCGTACATGGTGCACGCGCTGACGGGTTCGCCGTCGAGCAGCACCGTACATGTGCCGCAGACGCCCTCGGCGCAGCCGTAGCGGACGTCGGGCATGCCCAGGTCGTCGTGCAGCACGTCGAGCAGGGTGCGGTCGTTGCGCACCCAGACTTCGTGTTCGCGGTTGTTGACGGAAAGTGTGAGCTGCGTGCGGATCATGCGGTGCCTCCGTTGTCGGCGAGAACCCGTTCAAGCAGCCTGCGGGTGTGTACCGCGACGAGGCGGCGTCGGTAGTCGGCGCTGGCGTGCAGATCGGTGTCGGGGTCCAGTGAGGCCGCGATCGCCTCGGCACTCTCGCGGGCCCGGTCGGGATGGCCCGGGTCGGACAGCGCGGGCTCAAGTAGCTTGTCGTCCACCAGGATTGGCCGGTCGGCGACGCCGCCGAGAACGACGCGTAATCGCGGGCCCGATGAGGTGGGGCGCGCGACCACGCTGACGCTGACGGTGGCGAAATCGGAAAAGCGGCGGACCACTTCATGGAAGCCCCAGCGCGCCTCGCCTGCGATCGGCAGCCTGGCGCCGGTGACGACTTCGTTGGGTTCCAGCGCCGTGGTCAGATAGGTGATGAAGAAGTCCTCGACGGGGATCGTGCGCTGCCCGCCGGGCCCGAGCGTGATGATCTCCCCGCCCATGGCCGTGGCCACCGACGCGATCTCGGCGGTCGGGTCGGCGTGGGCGAGCGAGCCGCCGAAGGTGCCGCGGTTGCGGACCCGCACATTGCCGACGAACTGAACGGCATGGGCCAGCAGCGGCGCATGGTTGCGAACCACCTCGGAGGTGGTCAGCACGCGGTGGCGGGTGTTGGCCTCGATGAATAGCTGGTCGCCGTCGATGCGTGGGTCCGCCGCAGGCACCGGGTTGACGTCGATCAGGGCGGCGGGAAACGCCAGCCTCAGGTTCAGCATCGGGACAAGGCTCTGGCCGCCGGCCAGAATCTTGCCTTCGCCCTCCCACAGTTCGAGTAGCTCGACGGCGTCGGCCCATGATTCGGCGCGCTGGTATTCGAAGCACGTCGCGGGTGTGCGTTCACCGTGGCGAATCGCCTGGTCGACGGTCATCCGGCCGCCTCCTCGTTGTTGTCTTCGCTGGCACCGACGAGATAGCGCAGCAACGCGAGTTCGTCGTCGCCCACCGGGGCCAGCTCGTCCACGTCCTCGTGCACGAGCAGCTCGAAGCCGGTGGCCGCCTGCACCTTATCGACGGTCACGCCGGGCTGCAGCGCTCGAAGCCGCATGCGGTGCGAGTCGGGCGCGAAGTCGAGCAGCGCCAGATCGGTGACCACCCAGCGCGGCCCGCCGTACAGCAGCCCGCTGTCGCGGCGGCTGGTGCCGCCGGTGAGGAAACCGGGGCTCGTCACGAAGTCGACGCATTCGACGAACCGGCGCGGCTCGTGTTGGGTGACGACCACCACCTGGTTGCACATGGACGCGATGTCGTTCGCGCCGCCGGGCCCCGGCAGCCGCACCTTCGGCTTGGCGATATCGCCCACGACACTGGTGTTGACGTTGCCGTACTGATCCACCTGCGCGACACCGATGAACCCGTAATCGAAGTAGCCGCGCTGCGCCATCAGGAAGATATCCGTTGCACCGGTGATCATTTGGGCACCGATCGCGGCGCGGACTTCGTTGGTCGACGCCGGCAGCTCACCGGGCGCCAACTCGACGCCGATCATTCCGCCCTCGAGCAGAACGGTCAGGTGCGGAGCCTGCCGACGCTTGGCGACCGCCGCGGCAACCAGTGGTTGGCCGATCCCCGCGAACAGCACTTTGCCGTCCTCGAGCAGCCGGCTCGCGGTGATGGTCATGATCTCATCCGGCTTGGCGTCGGGATGCTGAGTCGAGTTCCGTTGACCGTCAGCTATTTTCGTTGCCGATTCCATCATTGGCGCAGCATCTCCTCTGCAGTTCGCCGGATCGCCGACAGCCGCGCGGGATCGATCGAGGCGAGGTAGGCGTCGTGGTCAGGGTGGGCGACCAGCGCCGACACGTAGGCGCGCGCGCCATCGACCCCACCGGATTTCACCGCGTGCATGTAGGCCGAGAACTCGGCGATGTCGGCCTCGTAATGCCCGTAGCACTCGTGCGGATAGGCGCCCATCGGTTGGTGCACCACCGCATCGACCGCGAAGCCCGGGATGACGGTGCGGCCGGGATCTCGGCGCAACTCGTCGGTGGCGACGATCTCCTCGGCGGAGATGATGACGCTGCGCGCGGCCAGCGCCAGGTCGGAGTCCATCAGCTCATAGCCGTCGATCTGGGCGTTGCCCAGTGCGTCGGCGCGCTGCACGTGCAGCAGCGCGACGTCGGGGTTGAGGCTGGGCACCGCGTTGAGCTGTTGGCCGGTGTAGGGGCAGGTGACCTTGGCCAGGCCGAGCCGACGGTCGATGTCGGAGCCGAGCATGCTGATCGTCGGCAGATACGGAACACCCATGGCGCCTGCCTTGTAGCGCAACCCGATGCCGAGGTGGCTCCACTCCTCGAAGGTGGCCTGGCCGTTTTCGACGAGATGGCGCAGCACCGGCGCCAGACCCCACCCGTGGCCGATGCCGACCCAGCTGGTCATTACGCGGTCGGCCATACCGGAGGCGAGGAACAGTTCGGCTTCGAAGCACGACAGCGGGCGGGCCAACGTCAGCCCGGTGCGGCCCTGGCGCAGCACCTCGATCAACAACGCCATGGGAGTGCGGGCGTGGTTGGTGCCGCCAACCCCGATCACCGCGCCGTCGCCCACCAGGCGGCGCACGGCTTCTGGTGCGCTGGTGAGCTTTTCGTGGTCTCGCCGGTCTCGTGCTTCCAGCTCGGCGCGTGCGGCGACGACGCCCTGGGTGGCCAGCCGCGCGCTCACGCCGCCCCCACCGCGCTGCCGAGCAGGGGCATCACCTCCGCGGCGCACCGCTCGACTTGTTCGAGGTCGTATTGGTGCGGGATCAAGCAGATCTCCTGCACCCCGGCGTCGAGGTGGGCCGCGATCTGCTCGGCGCAGTCCTCGGGTGTACCGCAGATTGCGCTGTCGGGCGTCGCGCTGCTCCACTCCGGTGTGTCGAAGTAGGACGCCAGCCAGGGACCGGTTTGGGCCCTGGCGGCCTCCTTCGAGGGGCCGATGCAGATCGGCAGCTGGTTGAGCGATCGCAGTTCGGACGGGTCGCGGCCGGCCTCTTCGGCGAACCGCCGGACCTTGGCCCACGACGCAGCGAAGGCCTCGGGGGTGTAGAAGTACGTCAGCCAGCCGTCACCGAGTGTGGCGGCCCGCTTGAGAACCCGGTCGACGTATCCGCCGACGAGGATTTGAGGTCGCGGCTGGGGCGGCGGCAGCATCTTGACGCGGCGGAACGACAGGTCATCCCAGCTCCCTGTGACCTCGTCGTTGGTCCACAGGTCCATGCAGATTTCGAGGTTGCGTTCGAATATCCGACCGCGGGCCTTGAATGGGGTTCCGGTAGCGGCGAACTCGCGCTCGTACCAGCCCGCGGCCACGCCGAGCCGCAGCCGGCCACCGGAGATGGCCTGAATCGAGGCCGCGGTCTTGGCCAGCAGCGCCGGGTCGCGGATCGGCAGCACCAGGACTCCGGTGCCCAGCTCGATCGTCGTGGTGTGGCTGGCCAGCACGGCGAGCGTCGTCAGTGCTTCCAGTTGCGGGAAGGGCTGTCGGCTGCCGAGGAACAGGTGGTCCCACGCCCACAGCGAGCTGAAGCCGAGTTGTTCGGCCCGGCGAGCCGTCGTGAGCAACTCCTCGATGCGAGGCGTCTTCTGGGCCGATGTGAAGTTCTCCACGGCCAGCCCGAATGTCGCCGGCATATAGGTCCTCCCTGTCGAAAGGGGCTGGTGCGGCGCCACGTTATTGCAATCCGAGGGCCGTTTCTATGGCATCGATAGCCAGCTGAACTCAACATATTTGTCACTGGTTCACAGCGCTTGGTCGAACCGGCTTGAACCGGATGCGAGCGCCGGGAACCGCCTGCGCAGCGCGGTCCACGCCGCTGCGCGGCACGACGCCGATGACGGGATATCCCCCGGTCACCGGGGCGTCGGGCATGAACAGCGTCGGTCTGCCGTTGGTCGGCACCTGCAGGGCGCCGACCACGACGCCCTCGCTGGCGAGTTCGCCGGGCCGTCGGCGCGCCAGCGGCGGACCGTCCAGCCGGATCCCCACCCGATCGGCATCCGGGCTCACGGTGAATCGCGCAGTGGCCAGGCATTCGATGGCCTCGTCGGCGAACCAGTCGTCGCGCGGACCGAGCAGCAACGGCAGTTCGAGTAAGGAATTCATCGACGCTGCCACAGGCGCGCAATCGACGGGCGGCCAGTCCGCGCACCGGTCGCCGATCTTCAAGACGTCGCCGGCGCGCAACGGCGGCGTGCCGATGTGGGCCATGGTGTCCCATGACGCCGACCCGAGCACGCGGTCGCCCTCGATGCCGCCACGGACCGCGATGTAGGTGCGCAAGCCGTCGCTCGCAGCGCCGAGAGCCATCGTCTCGCCTGCGAATACGGTGAACGCACTGTTGATCGCCTGCTCGCGGCCACCGCAGCGGATCGTCACCGGAGCACCGGTGACCGCAACGAGAACGGTTGTGTCAAACCGGATTTCGATACGGCCGAAAACGGTTTCGATGCATGCGGCTCCGGGCTGGTTGCCGACAAGGCGGTTCGCCAGGTCGTATGAGGTGCGGTCGGCGGCACCCGAACGGCCCACCCCTAGATGCGCGAGGCCGCGCCGGCCGCGGTCTTGCAATAGCGCAAGTACGCCGACCGATTCGATCGTCAGTGAGGTCATCAGGTCATCGGTCCACGGCGCGGAACTGCACCACCGCTCCTGGCCGCAACACCGCAGGCGGGTCGACGGCCGAATCCCACAGCACCGCGTCGGTGTGCCCGAGCAACTGCCATCCGCCGGGCGAGACGCGCGGGTAGATCGACGAGAATTCGCCGGCCAAGGCGACGGATCCCGCGGGCACCCTGATCCGCGCCTCGTCGCGCCGCGGCACCCGCAGTCGGGGGTCGCCACCGATCAGATAGGAGAAGCCGGGGGCGAAGCCGCAGAACGCCACCCGCCATTCGGTGCTGGTGTGTGCGGCCACCACCTGGTCCACGGTCAGGCCGGTGAAGCGCGCGATGTCGGCGAGATCTTCACCGTCGTAGCGCACATCGATCACGTGCCGTTCGTGTGCGGCCGATCCACCGGCAGCCGGCTCAATGTCGGCAATGGCCGCGCGCACCGTGCCGGCGTCAGCGATGTCGGGATCCAGTTGCACCAGAAGGGTTTCCAGTCCCGGAACGACATCGCAGACGCCTGGCAGGTCGGCTGCGCGCACCGCGTCGGCCCATCGATGGACGAGGTCGTTGTCACCGACGTCGAGAAGCCACGCCGCGTCACCGCAGGGTCGTATGACGGGTGGGGAGGCGGCGCGCGTCACCGGATGGGAACGACCTCGATTCCCGCGCCTTCCAGCGCCGCGCGCGTCTTACGGGCGAACTCGACGGCGCCGGGGGTGTCGCAGTGCACCAGCAGCGCCTCGGCGGTCACGGACACTTCG
The DNA here is from genome assembly GCF_002553505.1 of Mycolicibacterium agri. GTDB lineage: Bacteria > Actinomycetota > Actinomycetes > Mycobacteriales > Mycobacteriaceae > Mycobacterium > Mycobacterium agri. Next base: position 62,131 of record NZ_PDCP01000019.1, read on the forward strand.
CTTCCGTCGACGGCGGTGAGATGGCCTTCTTTGACCATCTGCACGGCCCGCGCGGCCGCCTGGTCGGGATCGGTAAGCAGCGCGTTCGGCTCGGACCGCGGCTGCAGCAGCCCTTCCGGTGTGTAGGCGCGGTCGACGAAGGCTTCGGCGATCAGTCGCAGGCCCGCTTCCTCGCCCAGACGCCACAATTCGGTTCCGACCGGGCAGAGCAACGGGATGTCCTTGTTGAATTCGAGGGTGGCGTCGACGATCGCCTGGGCATGCTCGGTGTTCTTGGTGGCGACGTTCCACAGCGCGCCGTGGGCGCGGATGAAATCGACCTTGCCGCCGGCGATTCGGGCGAAGACCTCCAACGCGCCCATCTGGTAGAGCAGGTCGTCGCGCAGTTCTGCCCCCGGGACCGCGATGTATCTGCGCCCGAAGCCGTGCAGATCGCGGTAGCTGACCTGGGCGCCGATGGCGACGTTGTTTTTGACCGAGATCGCGCAGGTGCGGCGCATGATGCCGGGGTCACCGCCGTGGAAGCCGCAGGCGATGTTCGCGGCCGTGACGATCTCGAGCAATGCGTCATCGTCACCCAAGCTCCACCGACCCAGTCCCTCGCCGATGTCGGTTGTCAACGCCACCTGTGCCGTCACGCGTCCTCCTGCCTCGTACGTCGCAATGGCACAAGTATCGCGGGCGCGGGCGCCGCAGAACAGCGCCGGTCACTGCATGGCATTAGTCACTGAAACTGCCGATTAGGCGAAGTGGCCGCGCAGGGCATCCCGCACTGCCCGCACCGAAGGGTCGCCGACTCTGGCGCGTCGGGCGAGGGAGACCAGGGTTCGTGAGTATCCCGTCTCGAGCCGCCGCAGCGCCGGCGTCTCGCGTTGCGGCGGCAGCACCAATCTCGGCAGGACGCTGGCCGCGGCGCCGTGGCGGACCAGGAGCAGAAGCAGGTCGAGGTCGTAGGACTCGTATTGCACGGTCGGGCTGAACCCGAGTCCGCGGCAGTGTTGCACCGCCCACGCGCGGGAAGCGGCGCCGACGGGTTCGAGCGCCCAGGGCAGACCGCCACCGTCCTTGAGAAGGTCGCGGCCCTCCACCAGCGATGTCGCTGCGATGATCTCGAGCGGGTCTTCGCCGAGGACTTCGCGGTCGATGCGGCGGGGCTGTTCGGTGTCGGTGCCGGGATACTCCTCGCTGACCACCAGGTCGAATTCGCCGCTCAGCAGCGCGGGCACCGCGACTTCGGGTTCGGATTCGACCAGTTCGATGCGCAGCCCCTGGTACCGCTGCTGGCATTCGAGCAGCACCGGGACGAACGTGCGGGCGGCGCTGCCGAAGGCCGCCACCCGGCAGGTGCCGCTCGGCGGTTCCTCGCCGGAGCGCAGCTCTGCCTGGGCGGATTCGAGCGCCGCCAGGATGTCTGCCCCGCGGTCGGCCAGCCGGCGTCCGGCGTCGGTCAGCCGCACGCCGCGGCCCACCCGCTCGAGCAGCACCGCACCGGCTTCGCGTTCGAGCAGGGCCAGCTGCTGGGAGATCCCGGACGGGCTCATGTGCAGGGCATCGGCGACCGCGGCGATGGTGCCTCGATGGCTGAGCTCGACGAGAAACCGCAGTCGGCGTACATCCAGCACGAGACGAGTCTAGTAAAACACTTCAGTGCTACTGCCGGATCGACGGCAGCAATCGGTGATGTTGCGGCGTCCCGCCGCTGCCTAGGGTTCCGAGGCAGGAGGTGCGCAGTGCTGACGACCGAACCGTTTCTGCCCAACCCGAGTTGGAGTGCCGGACGACCCGCCGAGCCGCGCGAGACCAAGGAGGTGCGCCGGTTCCACGAGAGCCTGTCGGACTACGCCGTCACGCCGCTCGTCCCGCTGCCCTCGGTCGCCGCGGAGCTGGGCTTGGGTTCGGTCGTGGTCAAGGACGAGTCGCTGCGGCTCGGGCTGCCCGCGTTCAAGATGCTCGGCGCCTCGTGGGCGGTGCACCGCGCGCTCGGCGATGGCTCCCGCGACGGGCGCCGGCTCGTCACCGCCACTGACGGCAACCATGGCCGGGCCGTCGCGCGCATGGCTGCCTTAATGAACCTTCCCGCGACAATCGTTGTGCCCAACGGTGTTTCCGAACGAGCCGTCGAACTGATCCGTGATGAAGGCGCCGATGTGCGGGTGCTCGATGTCCCCTACGACGAGGCGGTTCGGCACGCGGCGGCGCTCGCCGAGGCCGATCCCAACGCGTTGCTTGTGCAGGACACGTCCTGGCCCGGGTACGAGGACGTGCCGCGGTGGATCGTCGACGGCTACGCGACCCTGTTCGACGAGGCGGCCGACCAGGCCCCGGGACTCGGGGTGGGGATCGACCTCATCGTGGTGCCCGCCGGTGTCGGCTCACTCGCCCATGCCGCCGTGCTGTTCGGCCGCTCGCAGCCCGACTGCCGGATCGTCGCCGTGGAACCGCAAGTGGCCGACTGCATTCGGGCCAGCCTGGCCGCCGGCGGGCCGACCACCGTGCCGACCGGGGAGACGAGTATGGCCGGGTTGAACTGCGGCACGCCGTCGTATCTGGCGTGGCCCGACCTGGCGCGGGGATTGGCGGGTGCGGTGGTGGTCGACGATGCGGCCGCCGCGGACGCGAGCGCCGAGTTGTCGGCCGCAGGCGTCGACAGCGGTCCGTGCGGCGCGGCGAGTCTGGCCGCGTTGCGGGTGCTCGCCGTCGAGCCGGCCCGCTCTCGGCTCGGGTTGCGGGATGACTCGTCGGTGATGCTGCTCAACACCGAGGGCTCCACCGCGTCCGGGTGAGTGTCTGGGTGAGCCTACGGGTGTGCTGGCTCAGGACAACGACCGGATGACGTGTGGCAGGTCGGTCAGCGTTACGGTCGGTGTCCGCTCATTGGCTGGTCCGACGTACACGGCGGCCATCCCGATCGCGCGCGGGCCTTCGATATCGGCCTGCCAGTTGTCGCCGACGAAGACGGCGTCGGTGGCCGCGACGCCGCATTGGCGCAGGGCCGTCTCGAAGATCTTCGGGTGCGGTTTGCGCCAGCCGATAGTCACCGAGGTGATCACCGTCTCGATCGCGTTGTGCAGACCGAACTTTCGGAGCAGTCGCGGAACAAGCTCAGGGTGATGGGTATTGCTGACGACGGCGAGCCGGTGGTCTGTCGTCAAGTCCTCGACGCAGTCGTGCGCACCGGCCGCGATGGCGACCTTTTCGGTCCACGCGTCGATGTAGTCGGCGATCAGCGTTTCAATCGCACCCGCTGGCAGTGACGGCGCACCTATGGTGTGCCAATACTGTTGTGCTACTTCGTGCATGGAGAACTCGCGTCCTGTTTCGGCGGCGGCGTCGTCGAGCTGGCCCCAGGCGCGTCGCCACTGCTCGTCGACCGCCTCAGCGCTGATCGTCAATCCCGCCATCCTGGCGAATGCCAGCGGTGCGTTGTAGGTGGGGTGAATCGACGGGTCGTAATCGACGAGTGTGCCGAAGAAGTCGAAGAAGACCTGCGAGGGCAATGTCGTTCCTGCCGTCACACGTAACTGGTGGCGCCGCAGATGCCGCAGACCTCGAACTCCTTGCGGCCCCAGCGTGCGACGGGGATGAAGAAGAGGCTGACTTGCTTGAATTCGCGCATGCGGGTCCATTGCGTCGTGTTGTGACAGCGCGGGCAGGTCCGGACGTTCCCGGGGCCGAGCATCTTCTGCTTGATGCCGTAGCCGAAGATAAAGAGCAACACGATTTCACCTCGGTCGATTGTCAGCACCCTACAATCACGGGCGTTTACCCGCGGCGGTCGAGGTCAAACCGCCGCCAGGACGTCAGAAGCTGACCACCGTCCTGACGCCTTCCCCACGCGCCATCAGGTCGAAGCCCTTGTTGGGCCAACGTAACAGTTCAGCCGGTAACGGCCATCCACCCCGGTGGTCGATAACGGCCCCTTCGCCGAACGTGAACGTACGGCGAATAATCGCGCCGAAATTCGCAGAGGCTGCACGTTCGGCGTTCGTCTATGAGCCGACTCGCGGTTCGTCTATGGGCGGGCTCGTGTCGAGCCGTCGCCGCGTTCGACCCGCGCCCGATCGACCCGCTGAGCGACCGAGACTTCGGTTTGGCTCACCAGCGTGGTAGCGACCCAGAACGCGTCGTAGTTGTGTACGTATGCAGGTTGTCCGTACGGTTCGTCCAATGGTTCGGGGCGGGGCAGCCGGCGGTTGACGATGAAGGGGATCTGCAGTTCACCCAGGGCACCGTGCGAACGCAGCGGCGCGTCGAGTCCGCTGAGGTCATGCCATTCGGCATATCGGCCGAGAGCTGTTGCGGCGTCAGCGATCACGATCACATCGCCGATACGGTCCGCGGGCAGGCTGTAGAGATCGACCGCCTCTTGACGGGTGTGCGCTGCTTCGACGCCCTCGAGCCGGCTCAGTCCGGCGATCACCGATTCACGATCGGCATTCGCGGGCAGGTGAATGCTGGCGAACGAGCCGAGCGCACCGTGGTGCACCGTGTAGGGATCGGTGATCGGCAGAATCACCCGGATGTCGTCGGCGCCCTCAACACCTTTCGTGGTGCCGTCGAGGCCGAGGATGCGGCGCACCTCGTCTTCGACATAGATCACGTTCGGCCGACCGGACGCGTCGGTCTTGGCGCTCATTCCGTGGTCGGCGGTCAGGACGACGATCGCGCCCAGCTCGTCGAGCTCTGCCACATACGAGTCGATCATTCCGTAGAACGCGTTGGCGGTCTCGCTACCGGGTGCATGTTTGTGCTGGATGTAGTCGGTCAGCGACAGATACATCAAGTCGACGGCACGCGACCGCAGGGTCGCGACACCGGCCGCGAGCACGAATTCGCTGAGATCGGCCGAGTAGACGCTCGGCAGCGGGCGACCCACCAGCTCCAACACATCGTCAATCCCGTTGTCCTGCAGGGTTGCTTGGTCGGCCTTCTCCGCGGAGAAGCAAATCCCCTTCCGGCTGGGTTCGACAAATTCGCCGTCATTGCGCTGACCGGGCCCCGCTTCGACGAGTCCCGCGCCGAGGAGGCGACGCAGCTTGTCCTTCGCCGTCACCACGGCGCGACGTGCAACCCGGCCTCGTTGGCCACGGCGAAGATCGTCGGCGCCCGGAGGAAGTGCTTGTCGTTCATCAGCACTTCCTCGCCCCGCTCGGTGTCGAAGATGTAATTGCCGCTGATGCCGTGCACGACCGGCGGCCGCCCCGTCGCAATCGACAGATTGTTCGGATTGGTCAGCGCCGGCATGGCACAGTGAGCAGGCCACGAACTGCTGTTTTCGCCGTCCAGCAGCTTGCTCAACCATGGCATCCGTCCGGCCCGCATGGCCTCGGAGTGATAGTCCGGTTCACTGCCGTCAATGCAGATGACAACCACTGGGGCGGCCGGCATGGTGTAGGTCCGGTCGTTGACGGTGAATGAGGTTGATCCCACGCTGCGCTCCTGCTGCATTTCCGAAGTGAAGGTTCCCACATAGATAGTGCGCGCGCTGTCGGGAACACTGAACCCGTGTTCTCGTTATGGGAGGTATAGCCGAGCTCATCCAGACCCATAGCCGTGCCATGTGCGGCGGTCGCGTACTTTTGACTGGGGGGTTTACTTGCTACTCAACATGATTGAGAGATGACCGCGCGGAGTGACAACGACCGGCTCGCCGCCGACCGCGGCGTAGGGTCACGTTGGGTGCTGGTCACACTGTGCGTCACCGAAATCACCAGTTGGGGCGTCCTGTATTACGCGTTCAGCGTCCTGTCCGGGCAGATCTGCGCCGACACGGGCTGGTCGCCGCCCGCAGTGACAGGGGCGTTCTCAGCCGGATTGGTCATCTCCGCGCTCGCCGGCATCGCGGTCGGGCGCTGGTTGGATCGGTACGGCCCCCGCTGGATCATGACGGCCGGCTCGGTGCTCGGCGCGTTGTCGGTGGTCGCCGTCGCGCTCGCCCCCAACTTCGGGTGGTTCGTGGCTGCCTGGATTGCCGCCGGGTTCGCGATGAGCGCGGCGCTGTATCCGCCGGCATTCGCCGCGCTCACGCGCTACTTCGCACCCAACGCCGTACCCGCCTTGACCGCGTTGACATTGGCAGCCGGGCTATCCAGTACTGTCTTCGCGCCGCTCACCGCCGCCTTGGACTCCCACTTGGGCTGGCGTGACACCTTTCTCGTCCTCGCCGGTGTTCTCGCCGTGGTGACCATCCCGGCACACTTCTTCGGGCTGCGTCGGCCGTGGCCACGGATCGAGCACCACCACCATGCGGTGGAGCATCCCACCCGAACCGCGCGCAGCCTGCCGTTCATCGCATTGACAGCCTCGTTCGCCCTCACCGCGCTGGCGTCGTACGCGGTGATCGTGAATCTCGTGCCGCTTATGACACAGCGCGGAGTCAGCACCGGCGCCGCAGCGGTGACGCTCGGATTGGGTGGCGCAGCGCAGGTATTGGGACGCTTCGGATATCAGACGATGGTCAGGCGGATCGGTGTCGTGCCGCGCAGTGTGATCGTGATGGCAGCGGTCGCCGTGACCACCACCCTGCTGGGCGTCGTCACCTCGCTCGCCGCGCTCGTCGCGGTTGTCTTCGCCGCCGGTATGGCCCGCGGCGTCATGACCCTGCTGCAGGCCACGGCAGTGACCGAGCGTTGGGGGACAACACACTACGGCCGGCTAAGCGGCATTCTGGCCGCCCCCGTCATGGTCGCCACCGCTGTCGGTCCCTTCGTCGGTGCCGCGCTGGCCAGTCTGTTGGACGGGTATGCCGCCATGTTCATCGCGCTCGGCGCTGTGGCGACCGCCGCGGCGGCGATGGCGACGGCCACCAGAGCCCGTGCCCTTTCCACCGCTGCTCAGAGCGCTCATTGAGCCCTGTTCCGCGGGTTGATCGACGACCACCCCGCCCCATGTGCGCAGTCGGATTTGTCAGCCTACCTACTAGAAGGTAGGCTGACGGCCATGCGCAGCGCCACCGACACCGCCGACGAGATCCTTCGGTGCGCACGATCGCTGATCGTCGCCGGCGGTTACAACGGGTTCAGCTACGCCGACATCGCCGCGATCGTCGGGATCCGCAAGGCGAGCATTCATCACCACTTCCCCACCAAGGTCCACCTCGTCCGCACACTGGTCGAGCGGTACCGCGAAGAGGCCGTGGGCGGTATGGCCGAAATCGAACGTCGTTCGCCAAACACGGTCGGTCAACTACGCGGTTACACCGGCTACTGGGAGGCCTGCATCGGCGAGCCCACGACCAGTTACTGCGTATGTGCCCTTCTGGCCAGTCAGATTCCCGTTCTCCCAGAAGAGGTCGCACTGGAAGTGCGGGCGTACTTCCGCGCGCTGTCGGCATGGCTCGCATCCGTCCTCGACCGTGGCGCACAGGAGGGCGAATTGGTCTTGTCCGATAATGCCCAATCCGAAGCCGAGATGTTCATGGCGACGGTGCACGGGGCGATGCTGTCGGCTAGGGCCTACGGCGATCCGAAGATCTTCGGGGCGATCACACAACCCATGATCGAACGTCTGGTGCGCCGACGCTAGGACCTAGTTGATTTGCGCTGCCGTGCTTCGTATCGCGAGTGCGGAAACCACTAAAGAATGGAAAACAAGGTGACAAGTACAGCTCTGAATACGCCCATAGCCACGGACACCGACAACCATTGGCTGCATTCGTATTACCTGCTGCGCGCCGCGGTTGCCGGCGTCTGGGTTGCCGCCGCATTCATCATCGGCACCCAGGTCTCGGCGGTCGCGGGTGTTCTGCTTGTGCTCTACCCACTTTGGGATGCGGTAGGCAATCTCATGGATGCGCAACACAACGGCGGACTGAGGCGAAACCCGACCCAGACGCTCAACACCGTCGTCAGCATCCTCACTGCTGGGGCCGTGGCAATAACGCTCGCGATCGGCATGAACGCTGTGCTCGGCATGTTCGGAGTGTGGGCGACGCTGGCAGGGCTTTTCCAGCTCGCGACAGGAGTGCGTCGGTGGAAAAACTATGGCGCGCAATGGCCCATGATCCTCAGTGGCGCTCAGTCGGCACTCGTCGGCATTCTGTTCTTGAAGCAGGCCAACGCACCCGAGGTGCCTGGCGTCGCCGACATCGCGCCCTACGCAGCGTTCGGCGCCCTCTACTTCCTCATCGCGGCTGTCTGGCTGGCCGGATCACAGGCACGTCGGCGCAAGAGCACATCCTGATATCGATGGAACCTCCTCGTGAAGCGCTTCCCGCCCCAGTGCGGGAAGCGTTTTCATGTCGTCGCACCCTTTGCGAGGTAACGCCGCTACGCAAGTGCAGCGCGACGCCCATCGTCATCCTGCCGGTCTCGCCCCACATGCCCAGCTTTGCGTCGTGGAAGGAATACTTCTCGCCGCGCCGTGTACTGACTGTCAACCCGTCGCCGGTGACCAAAATGACGATCTCCCTTGCGCCGCGACCACCGCGTCCAGAGGTAGACGCCACCGAACAACAGCGCCAAAGCCGCCGCCTGGAATCCATACATTACGGGGCCCTGTGACCCAGAACGGAGGTTGCGCGACAAACTGGCGCACCCCGTAAGACCTGCTCACATCGTTCATCGCTCGAGCGTGCCCACCTCGACCGGCTACCGATCACCGGTCCGCTCCGTTTCCTGGCGTGAGCACAACGCGCACAAGTGCGCCCGCCTGGCACCTCCGAAATTCTCGCTGTAGATGCGAATCGAGGTTTCTGTGCAGGCACCGCCGCCGGCGCCATTGGCACCACTGATCGTAACCATCGGCAAACGTCATGGCCGTCGGCAATTCGCAGGCTCTGCAAATCGGTTCCCTTACTTAGAGGTTTACAGCCTGCCGAGAGGATCGATCCATGTCGACACAGCGTGCAAGCTCGCGAAGGAGTCGACCGGTGCGCCGCGTGGACCCCGACATCGTCGTTCGCGAGTGGCGACCTGAAGACCTACCCAATCTCGAACGCCTTGGCGCTCAGCTCTCGCGCCGCACGTTGGCATCGCGATTCCATGGTGGAGCCACTGGAATACCGGAGGACTACCTGAATTACATCCGTCAATGGTGGCCAACGCGCTGGAATGCAGCAGTTGCGTTGCGTGGTGGGATATTGATCGGGTGGTCCGAGTACAGCCTTGACCACACCGACCTGCGCGGAGCAGAGGTCGGGGTATGCGTTGCCGAAGCGGAGCAAGGACGCGGTTTGGGAACTGCCTTGGTCAGAGCAGCCATAGATCTGTGCGTAGCACGCGACGTGAGCACTATCCATGCTCTGGTCAGTGACGACAACGCGGCAGCGTTGTGCCTCTATCGAAAAGTGATGCCGCGCAACGGCGAAAGCAAAGCAACTGGCCATACTGTGACCTACCGCCTCGACATCGAGCCCAGCGCCTTCACACTGTCGTCGGCGGCAACAGCCTCCGTTACGGTCGCCGGTGAGGAACCCCGCACCTCGCGCTCGCCGCTGCGGGCGGTACAGACGGGTGGACCCCGAAGCGGAAAGCTTCGAAGACGTAGGAGAATTCGGCGATGAAGCCTGCCGACAGACAGCTGTTCCTCATCACTGGCGCCACCGGGAAAACGGGCCGGCATGCCGTTCGTCTTCTGGTACAACGAGGGTTTCGCGTACGCGCCCTGGTACATCGGGAAGACGATCGCTCTCGGTTGTTGACAGAGGCCGGTGCTGAAGTCGTCATTGGCGACCTGCTGGATATGCCGACCGTCCGCGCAGCATTGGACGGCGTCAACCGCGCGTACTTCACCTACCCGATCCGTCCCCATCTACTCGAGGCCACTGCAGTTTTCGCGCAGGCAGCGCACGATGTTCGTAGCGTCGATGCAGTAGTGAACATGTCGCAAGTTTCCGCACGGCCCGACGCTGTGAGTAATGCGGCACGACAACATTGGCTGGCCGAGCGCTGGCTCGATTGGACACCCTTGCGGGTCACGCATCTGCGGCCGACGTTTTTCGCTGAGTGGCTGACTCAATTTGGTGTCTACAACGAACACGAGGGCGTGCTCGCGTTGCCGCTTGGCGACGGCAGGCACGCGCCTATCGCGGCCGAAGACCAGGCGCATGTCATCGCCGCCATCTTGGCGGATCCCGAGCCACACGCGGGAAGGGTGTATCCCCTGTTCGGACCGGTGGAGATGCACCATGACGAGATTGCCGCAGCGATGTCCCTCGCACTTGGTCGACCGGTCCGGTACGAGCCCATCACCGTTGCGGCGTTCGCTGAGAAGCTTCGCGCCTCCGGCGCTGGCGAGCACTTGATTCAACACCTGAGCAATGTCGCGATCGACTATCAGAACGGAATCTTCGCCGGCACCAATGACGTCGTGGAGACGGTCGGGGGCAAAAGCCCCATGACGGTCGAACACTTCGTGGCGGCGAACCGACGAGAGTTTGCAGTCAAGGCGCGCTAGCAGAGCCCAAGTAGCGGAGGCCGTACAACTCAGCCGCCCGATGAGCCACGCGATTGCGCCAGATGCGCAACGGTCACTTTTCGGTCTCTCAACGAAATACAGTGGCAATTAGAGTTATCCGGCGTCTCGATATGCTTCCAGCAGCCGCAGCCAGACCTCGCTGATTGTTGGAAAGCTCGGCACCGCATGCCATAACCGACTGATGGGCACCTGACCCACGACTGCGATAGTCGCTGAATGCAGTAGTTCGGCGACTCCGGGACCGACGAACGTCGCGCCAAGCAGAACCTCCCGCTCGGCATCGATCACCAGCCTCGCACGCCCTGTGTAGCCGTCGGCGTAAAAGTTCGCCCCGGGCACCGATTTACCGAGATCGACGTCGACCACTTGAACCTGATACTCGGCATCACGAGCCTGTGCGGCGGTGAGACCGACTGCGGCGGCTTCCGGATCGGAGAAGAACACCTGCGGCACCGCGAGATGGTCGGCAGTAGCGACATGTGCACCCCACGGTTCGGTGTCGAGTGGCTCACCCGCTGCCCGCGTTGCAATCGCCGCGCCTGCGATACGCGCTTGGTATTTGCCCTGATGGGTCAGCATGGCCCTACCGTTGGCGTCGCCCAGCGCATAGAGCCAGTCGCCGTCAACGTCTGTGACGCGTCCCGTGTCATCCACGGTGATCCAGTCGCCTGGGGTCAGGCCGACGGTGTCGAGTCCGACGTCGCTGGTCAGGGGTTCACGACCGGCGGCGAAGAGAATTTCGTCGACCTCAAGGTCGGTGCCGTCGTCGAGCACCACAGTCACCGGGCCCACGGCGTTCGGTCGGCGCAACTCGGTGACCGATACACCGGTACGTACGACGACGCCGGACTCGGTTAATCGCTGTCCGACTAGTTCACCGACAAACGACTCCATCCGCGGCAGGACGTCCTTGCCGCGCACGAGCAGCGTGACCGACGCTCCTAGCCCCTGCCAGGCGGTCGCCATTTCCACACCAACGCCGCCGCCTCCGACGATTGCCAATCGATGGGGGACAGAACTACTGTCCGTGGCCTTTCGGTTTGTCCACGGACGAGCTTCGACGATCCCTGGCACATCGGGAACAGCCGCGATGCTGCCGGTGGCGATGACGACGGCGTGGCGGGCGCTGAGGCTCTTGGCACCTCCGAAAGTCTCTACCGACACCTTGCGGATGCCGGTTAACCGCGCGTGGCCTCTAAATAACTGTGCACCAATCGCTTTCACCCATTCAGCCTGCCCAGCATCGTCCCAGTCGGTTACGTAGGCATCGCGACGCCTGAATACGCCGTCGGCGTCGATGGGTCCGGTTACAGCTTCTCGGGCGCCTTCGACGCGCCGGCATCGGCGACCGCGGTGACGGGGCGAAGCATGGCCTTGCTGGGGATGCAGCCCCAATACGAGCACTCTCCGCCAACCAGTTCGCGCTCGACCACGGCTACGCTCAGTCCGGCGGCTCGCGTGCGATCGGCAACGGTCTGCCCGACGGGGCCCGCGCCCAGGACGATGACGTCGAAGAGTTCGGTGTCGCGCCCCTGCATGGTCGTGTCGATCACGATGTCGTGCTTCTGCATTTCCTGCCCCTTTCGGCCCATGTCTTTGGCAACCGGATGGACCGCCAAGCAGGACAACGGGATTAATACGGCCGGGTATTGCGCTTGGCTATGTCAATCGCTGATGACGGCGATAAGCTAATTGGCTACCTTGCAGGTGGCTTCGCTGTGTAAAGGGATGACAGGTCGTGGAGCTGCGCGAGTTGAATGCGTTTGTGGTCATCGTCGAAGAAGGCGGAATGTCCGCAGCGTCTCGCCGGCTTCACGTCAGCCAGTCGGCGTTATCGCAAACAGTCAACGCGCTGGAGCGCGAGCTTGGTGTAAAGCTACTTGTTCGAAGCAGCACTGGCGTCGGTCCGACGGAGGCCGGGACGGCGTTGCTGGGCGAGGCCCGTGCGGTGCTCGCTCGGCAAGCTCAGGCGCTACGCACGATGGCGAACTACACCAACAAAGCTAGCGGAGTCATCAGATTGGGTGTGCCGTTGGAGCCACCGCGTGGCATGCTGCCGCGGACGCTCTCGCGATTCACCGAGAGCCGGCCCGACGCTCGAGTCGTTCCCCATTATCTGTCCAGTTCGGCACAGTTCGCCGCCCTTCGCGATGGTGAGCTTGACGTCGGTCTGGTCCGTGAGCGTCACGCTGGATCTGAGTTCGACGCCATGCTGGTCAACCGGGAAACCCTCGGGGTTCTCACCACATTGGAGGTCTCCACCAAGCTTGCCGGCCAACACGGGATTCCCCTCGACGCTCTCGGCGGAATGGAATGGGTGGGGTTTCCCCGTCAAGACTCTCCGGCCTGGTACGACGAGCTGACCGCAATCCTGCGCAGTCACGGAATTGACATCGCCCTTCCGCGGCAAGAGCACGAACTCATCCCCGCGGTGAAGCTGATCAGCGTTGGCGCGAGCGGTGGACGAGCGTTCGCGCTTGCCCCCGAAGACTGGCCGCATCCCCGTCCCGCCCACATCGCGTGGTCGCCGCTCGTTGCCCACCCACTCATCCGTCGCACATGGGTGGTGTGGCCGGCCAATTCGCGTCGCCGCGACATTGGACACCTGATCGCTGCCTTCGAGGAGGCGGACATCTCGGACAGGTAGCGACACCGGTTGACCGAAAGGCCATTCGTCGCGCTAATAACCGCTATCTGGAGTTGGCATCGTGCCCAGCAATAGATCCGATCAGCCGATGGGTTCTCTCCGTCAACGGCGCGGAGCCGTCATCTATTCGGCTCAAGCGGGAGGACCATGATGCAGATCGAAGGTTCAGTCGCGTTTGTGACCGGCGCGAACCGAGGATTGGGTCGCGCATTCGTGCAAGCGCTTCAGTCCCGCGGTGCAACGAAGGTCTACGCCGGGGTCCGCAATCCCGACCGGCTCACCCTGTCCGGAGTCGTGCCAATGAGGTTCGATCTCACCGAACCGGCCTCGATCGCCGCCGCGGCACAGCACTGCCGTGATGTGACGCTGCTGATCAACAACGCCGCACTCGGCAAGGTGAACGTGGGTGCCCTCGATACCGCATTCATCGATCTGTCTCGCGAGATGTTCGAGACCAACTTCTATGGCACCGTCCGGTCCTGCCAAGCTTTCGCTCCTGCCATCGTGGGCAATCGACCCAGCGCGATCATGAACGTATTATCCGACGCCACATGGTTCGCGCGACCCATGGTGTCCGCGTACTCGGCGACGAAATCTGCCGCATGGAGCTACACGAACGCACTGCGTGTGGAGTTGCGCGAGACCGACACACAGGTGGTGGGCCTGCACGTCGGCTTCATCGACACCGACATGGCGCGCGATATCGACGCCGTGAAGAGTTCGCCCGACTTCGTCGCACACGTCGCCCTGGACGGACTCGCACGCGGCGACGAGGAGGTCCTCGCCGACGAACAGTCCCGCCTAGTCAAGCGGACGCTATCCACCGAAGACGGTTACTACCTGGACCCCCCGCCCCTGGTTTAACGAATTCGTGGGGACTGCTCCTGCGAGCACAGGGCGTTTCAGCGTGGCGGCGTACGCGGGTTAGGGTCGTTCGATCGGCCTCAGCGAACAAGTCGATAGAAAAGTTGAGCACATCCATGACCGCAGCAGACACGTCGGCACTCGAAGCGCGGGTCGGCCACTACTACCAGATGGACAACACCTATCTGGTCGGCCGCGAGAAGCTACGCGAGTACGCGCGCGCCGTTCAGGACTACCACCCGGCGCACTGGGAGGTCGCCGCAGCGGCCGAGCTGGGCTATTCGGACCTGGTCGCGCCGCTCACCTTCACCTCGACGCCCGGCATGACCTGCAATCGCCGCATGTTCGAGCAGATCGTCGTCGGCTATGAGACCTACCTGCAGACCGAGGAAGTGTTCGAGCAGCACCGCCCGATCGTCGCCGGCGATGAACTGACCATCGACGTCGAGTTGACGTCAGTGCGCAGGATCGCGGGCCGCGACCTGATCACCGTTACCAACACTTTCACCGACACCGCCGGCGAGCGGGTGCACACGTTGCACACCACGGTCGTCGGCGTCACCGCCGAGGATGTGGATCCGAAGATCAAGGAGTCTGTCGCGAAGGCGATGATGCATGACGTCGACATCCTCGCGATCGGCGCCGACGAGGAGTACCACAAGACGGTGCGCCCGCCCCGCGAGGTGCGAATTGCCCAGGAAGGTATGACCCGCACCCCCGGAACACCGTCGTTCGACGATGTGAAGGTCGGCGACGAGCTGCCCGTGCAGCACACCCGGCTGTCCCGTGGCGATCTGGTGAACTATGCCGGCGTGGCCGGCGACGCCAACCCGATCCACTGGGACGAGACCATCGCCAAACTGGCCGGCCTTCCCGACGTCATCGCCCACGGCATGCTCACCATGGGTCTGGGCGCCGGGTACGTCTCCAAATGGTCGGGTGACCCGGGCGCGGTGACGCGCTACGCGGTGCGGCTGTCGGCGCCCGCGATCGTGTCCGCCGAGGGCGCCGACATCGAGTTCAGCGGCCGGATCAAGTCGCTGGACCCGGAAACCCGCTCCGGCGTGATCATGGTCGCGGCGAAGTCGGCGGGCAAGAAGATCTTCGGCCTGGCGACGCTGAACGTCCGCTTCCGCTGAGGGGCTGCTCTGGCATGAGTGTTGAGGTGACCGGGCGGGTGACCATGCTCCGCCGCTACCCGGTGAAGTCGATGTTGGGTGAGCAGTGCGCGACGCTCGACGTGAATCCGCCTGGCGTAGTGGGTGATCGGCGTTACGCGTTCATTGACGACGAGACCGGCAGGGTCGCCACCGCCAAGAATCCACGCCTGTGGCGCCGTCTGTTGCAGTGCTCCGCGGTCACTGCCGCCGACGGTGTCGTGGTGACGTTGCCCGACGGCCGGACGGTGCCGATCGACGAGGCCGCGGAGCCGGTGTCAGAACTCTGCGGCCGCAAGGTGCACGTCGCCGATGAACGGTCGGCAGGCGCCGTGGTCGAGCGGTCCGACCCGATCGATGTGCTGACCCACGGCGTCGACGCCGAAATCGAAGCCGCCCTACTGGAAATCGCTCAAGGTACCTCTGGTGGTGCGTTCGTCGACCATTCGCCGGTACACCTGATCACCACCGCGACGCTGGACGCCGTCGGCCTCGGCTCGGACGAGGCGCTGCGCTACCGGCCGAACATCGTGATCGAGACTCCCGACGGATGCCCGCCGTTCGTCGAAAACGATTGGGTCGGTATGACAATCCGCGTCGGCGGTGTCGCATTGGACGGCACCATGCCGACGCCGCGCTGTTCGGTGCCGACGCTGGAACACGGCGCGATGCCACGCTCGCCGCAGGCCGTTCGCTATCCGTTCGAGCACAACCGCGTCGAGGCAGGCGATTTCGGCAACCTGCCCTGCGCCGGCCTCTACGCGGCGGTCAGCGTCGGCGGCACGGTGCGTGAAGGCGACGAGGTCAGGATCGACTGACGCCGACGGCGATTAGCCGCGGTACTCGGCGACCTTCTTCGCATACTCGTCGAGCAGACGCAGTGATTCGTCGCGCGGCTTCGTCGGCAACAGCAGATTCACCTGCCGATACCCGAGGTTTTCGTGGGCCTGCCAGTAGTCCGGCTTGATCGGGGTGCCGAATGTCGTCAGTGGGACGTCGTGGCCGGCGCGCTCACGCATCTGCTCGATCCGCTTGGTGAGGCGCTCGACCGGCAGCGGGTTGGAAATCCAGCCAGCCTGATGGCGGATCACCCGCTTGACGGTCGCATCGGAGTCGCCTCCGATCAGGATCGGCGGGTGCGGCTTTTGCACCGGCTTCGGCCGCATATAGGACGGATCGAAATCAACGAATTTGCCGTGGTATTCGGCGGGCTCCTGGGTCCAGAGCGCCTTGATCGCCTCGATACGTTCGTCCAGCAGCGCGCCGCGGGTCTTCGGATCCGTGCCGTGGTGGCGCAGCTCCTCGATGTTCCATCCCGCGCCGACACCGAAGACGAACCGGCCGCCCGAGATCAGGTCGATGCTGGCGGCCTCCTTCGCGGTGATGATCGGGTCTCGCTGGATGAGCAGAGCGATGCCGGTGATCAACTCGATCTTGGAGGTCACGGCCGCGGCCGCGGCGAGCGTGACGAACGGGTCGAGCGTGCGGTAGTAGATGGACGGCAGCTCGCCACCCTGCGGATACGGGGTTTCCCGGCTGGCGGGGAGGTGCGTGTGCTCGGCGATCGCCAGCGCGTGGAAGCCTCGCTCTTCGATCGCGCGTGCCAGCGTCACGGTGTCGATGGTGTCATCGTTGACGAATGTGGAGATTCCGAATTCCATGTGCACCTCGCTCTAGCTGTCAACGCTGAGAAACGCTTCCGCTACACGAGGCTATTCCTCACCCCTGTGAGGACTCGCTGCCGAGGTCCTGTGGCTTTCGCCACGAGGGGCGCTACCAGCCGCCCACCCATCCATCGAAGACGCCTTCGGGTTCGGCGGCCGGGTCGTCGGAACGGCCGACGAGGAAGTCGAAGTCACACCCGGTGTCGGCCTGCATCACATGGTCGACGTAGAGGGCCGCATACCCCCGTCGCGGCGGCGCCTTGGCCCCGGTATCGCTGGTGCGGCGGCGCTCGTCAATCTCGGCATCGGACAGGCGCACGCTGAGCGTTCCTGCGGGTGCGTCCAGCGAGATGATGTCGCCGTCGGCGATCAATCCGAGTGGCCCACCGGCCGCGGATTCGGGGCTGACATGCAAGACGCATGTGCCATAGGCCGTTCCACTCATGCGCGCATCGGAAATGCGGACCATGTCGGTGACACCCTGGCGGAGCAACTTGCTCGGGATGGGCAGCTGACCCCATTCGGGCATGCCGGGTGCGCCTCGCGGTCCCGTGTTGCGCAGCACAAGCACCGAGTCGGCGGTGACGTCGAGATCCGGGTCGTCGAAGCGGGCCATCATGTCGCCCATGCTGTCGAAAACCACGGCGGGGCCTTCGTGCACGAGCAATTCGGGGCTGGCGGCACTGGTCTTGATGACCGCGCCGGCGGGGGCGAGGTTGCCGCGTACGACCGCCAGGCCGTTGGGTGGCTGGAAGGGATGGTCGAGGTCGGCCAGCACCTCGCCGTCCGGATTGACGGCCGACGGGAGGTTGTCGCGCACCGTTTTTCCCGTGGCGGTGATGGCGTGGGTGTGCAGCAGCGGTTCGAGGATCTTCATCACCGCGGGAATACCGCCCACGTGGAAGACTTGCTCGACGAGATGCCGCCCGGCCGGCCGCACATTGACGACAAGTGGTGTGCGGTCGGCTAATTCGGCGAACCGGTCGAGGGTCAGGTTCACACCGACGCGGCCTGCGATGGCCAACAGGTGCAGGATCGCGTTCGTCGACCCGCCGACAGACAGCATCAAGGTGATGGCGTTGTCGAAGGCTTCCCCGGTCAGGACCTGAGAGGGCCGCAGACCTTCGAGTGCCATGTCGACTGCGCGTGCGCCGCACATCTCGGCGACCTGCATTCGGCGTGAGTCCATCGCAGGCACTGCCGCCGCGCCCGGCAGCGTCATACCGAGGCCTTCCACGATCGCGGCCATCGTGGACGCGGTGCCCATCTCCGGACAGTGGCCCTGCGAGGGTCCGGCGGCCGCTTCCAACCGGTCGTAATCGGCCATGCTCAACGTGCCTTCGCGGACCCGGTCCATGTAATGCCAGATGTCGGTGCCGACGCCGATCTGGCGTCCGTCGAAGACTGCCGGTGTCGCCGGCCCGCCGGTGACCATGATGGCGGGCACGTCGGCGCTGGCGGCGCCCATCAGTTGCGCGGGAACGGTTTTGTCGCAGCCGCCGAGCAGGACTACCGCATCGAACGGGTACGCCCGAATCGACTCCTCGACGTCCATCGCCATCAAATTGCGGAACAACATAGTCGTCGGCTTCATCAACTGCTCGCCCAGCGAGACGGTGGGAAACTCCAGCGGGAACCCGCCCGCTGTAAGCACTCCTCGGCGCACCGCATCGGCGAGACCGCGAAAGTGCATGTTGCAGTTGACCACTTCCGACCACGAGTTGCAGATCCCCACGACGGGGCGACCTTCCACGGCCATCCGTGAGAAACCGGAGGCACGCATCGCGGCTCGGTGCGCGAACCCGGGGATGTCGCGTCCGCCGAACCATCTGCTGCTCTTCAGCGGAGATGATTCCGCCATCGATGTACCACTCCCCTCCAGTCCTGCGGTCAGTAACGGCTGCGGGCGGCGTACGCGGTGACCTTGCGCAGCGCGGGTTGCCTCGCGGCCCGGTAGCCCAGCCAGCGGCCGGCGCGCGTTCCCATCAGTTGGCCGACCAGACGCTGCTGCCATGGCGGACACACAGGCGCGTCGGTACGTCGGGGCCGAAGCGCGGCGACGCCTGCGGCGTCGTCGAGTGCGACGCGCGCAGCGTTGTGGCCGCTGGCGCCCATGACGCCGCCGCCCGGGTGGGTGCCCGACCCGCAAAGGTAGTAACCGTCGATCGGCGTTCGATAGTGCGCAATCTCGGGTAACGGTCTCGCGCCGAAGAGCTGGTCGAGCATCATACTTCCGTGGAAGATGTTTCCGTCGGTGATCAGATACTCGTTGTCCAGGTCGTCGGGGGTGATCACGACGCGATCGAGGATGTGGTCGCGCAGATTGGGCGCGTAGGTGAATAGATCCTCCAGTACCAGGTCGGCCCACCGTTGTTTCTCGGCGGCCCAGGTCGTGCCGGTCAGCTGCGACGGAAGTTGTTGTATGCCAAGCGTCATGGTGTGCAACCCGGGTGGGGCGAGCGTCGGGTCGGTCACCGATTGAATGACGGCCTCGATGACGAACGAGTCGGGGAACGTGCCTCGGCGTTGAGCTTCCCACGCCTGCTCGAAGGCCTCCCTGCTGGGACCGAGCAATTGGTGACCGTGGTGCTGCGGACCTTCGCTCGCGTCGGAAAACGGAAGATATTGCGGCAGTTCGTCTATCAACAGGTGGATCCGCGCCATCGATCCTCGCGTGTCGATGTTCGCGACGTCGCGGGCGAGTCGGGCATCGAGAACGCCCGGCTCGAGCAGGCCCAGCAGCGACCGTTTGGGGTCGGCGTTGGACAGCACCTGCGCGGCGGTGATGACGGTTCCGTCGACCAGGCGCACGCCCTCGGCTTTTCCGCCGCGCACGATCACCTTGTCCACGGGAGCACCCGTTCGGATGGTCGCGCCGTAGTGGCGGGCACCGGCGGCCAGCGCCTCCGAGATTGCGCCCATACCGCCACGGGCCATCCCGAATTGACCGAAGTTACCGTTGAATTCGCCCCACGAATGATGCCCGTAGGTGTAGGCGGTACCAGGACTGGAGGGGCCGCCGTAGATCGACACCATGCCGAAGAAGGTCAGCATCGACTTGATGCGTTCGTCTTGGAAGTAGCGATCCAGTAGGTCGCGCACCGAGAGCAGTGTGAACTCGTCGAACAGCGTCTGCTCACCCGCCGCTTCAAATCTGGCGAGCACCTCGGAGCGCTCCGGCGGCAGTTCAAGCAGCCATGGCGTCACCAGGCCGGCAAACTTCTGCACCCGCATGCCGAAGTCCAAGAACGCCTGCGCGTCACGCTTGTTCAACTTCTCCAGTTCGCGCAGCGTGCGGTCGGTCTCCTTCCACATCGTGAAGTGGGTGCCGTCGCGAAACAGGCTGAACGACAACGCATCACCTTGATAGAGCTCCAGGCCGAAACGCCGCAGTTCGAGTTCTTCGATGATCTCGGGCCGCAGCAGTCCCGCGATGAATGCGCACGATGACCACTTGCTGTCGGGTATCAGCTCCTCGGTGACGCACGCGCCGCCGACCACGTCGCGGGCTTCGAGCACCAGCACCGATCTGCCCGCCTTGGCCAGATAGTTCGCCGCCACGAGTCCGTTGTGTCCGGCACCGATGACGATGGCGTCGTAATTCTGTGTGGAGGACATGTCACTTCTCTTCCGGCGGCGACAGCGGGCGGGTAAAGACGGTGCTGACCGTCGAGGTGTCGACCAGTTCGGAGAATCGTTGCACGATGGGAGCCAATTCGGGAGCCCCGTCACGGATCGCCTCCCATTCGGGCCAGGAGGCGACCGTCATCAGCTCGATCACCTCGACGCGCGACGGGTCGGCGTCCGCGATGAACACGTCGAACCGCTTTACCTCGGGAAACGACAGACACACTGGGCGGTCCACCTCGCGGGAGAACCGCTCGAACTGCGCCGCGGTGACACCTGGTCGCAGCGAGAACCTGTTGATGGCGGTAACCGGGGACATGCTACGCAGCCTCGGTGTTGACCATGACGTGCTTGATCTCGGTGTATTCCTCGAGCGCGTACACCGACATGTCCTTGCCGTTGCCCGACTGCTTGAACCCGCCGTGCGGCATCTCCGGCGTGACCGGCAGATGGTCGTTGACCCATACCGTGCCGAACTGCAGATCGGCGGCCACCGACATCGCGCGCGCGACGTCGCGAGTGAACACCGACGCCGCGAGTCCGTACTCGGTGTCGTTGGCCCAGCCGACGATGTCATCGGTATCGGCGAATTTAGTGATCGAGGTGACCGGGCCGAACACCTCGTTGCTGACGATCTCATCGCCCTGGCGGGCACCCACGACGAGGGTCGGCGCGGTGTAGAAGCCGACGCCGGGGTCGTCGCCCTGCAAAATCTCGACGTGGCCGCTGCACTGAGCCCGCTCGACGAAATCTTCCACCCGGCGGCGGTGCGCGTCGGTGATCACCGGGCCCATGGCGGTCGCTTCGTCCTGCAGGTCGCCCAGTGAGAGCCCTTGGACGGCCTTGTGCAGGCTGGCGACGAACTCGTCGTGAACGGCTTCATGCACATACAGCCGCGACGCCGCCATGCAGTCCTGGCCCGAGTTGCAGAACGCGCCCTCCATCACTTTGTCCACGGCCAGGTCGATCGTGGCGTCGGGGAAGACCAGCACGGGCGCCTTGCCGCCCAGTTCGAGGTGCAGTCGCTTGAGGTTCGAGTCCGCCGAGGCATGCAACAGAGCACGTCCGGTCTGTAGCGATCCCGTCAGTGACGACATCCGTACTCGGGGATGGCTGACCAAGCGGGCGCCGACGTTGGGCCCGTCCCCGGTGACCACGTTCAACACGCCGGCCGGGAACAGGTCGGAGGCCAGCTCGGCGAGCCGCAGTGCGGAGAACGGCGTGTGCTCAGATGGCTTGAGCACCAGGGTGTTTCCGGTGAGAACGGCCGGCGCGATCTTCCAGATGGCCATCAGCAGTGGGTAGTTCCACGGCGCCACCGATCCCACCACTCCGAGTGGGTCGCGCCGGATGATGCTCATCTTGCCCGCGACGTACTCGCCCGCGGCGCGGCCCTCCAGCGAGCGCGCCGCTCCCGCGAAGAACCGGAGGTGATCGGCGATCATCTCCATCTCCTCGCGGGCCAACCCGATCGGCTTGCCGACGTTGCGCGATTCGATCTGCGCCAGGGTCTCGAGGTCGTCTTCCACCCGGTCGGCCAGTTTGAGCACCGCTCGGCTGCGCTCACCGACCGGGGTCTTGGACCATCCGTAGAAGGCCGCGTCGGCGGCTTGGACGGCTCGGTCGACGTCGGTCGCACCGGCGCTAGCAACCTCGGCGAACTGTTCGCCGTTGGCGGGAGCGAGAATCGCGTCGACATCACCGGACGCGGCGTCGGTCCACTGGCCGTTGATGAACATCTTCGGATGGAATGTCATGGTGTTCCTCGATTCTTTTGGTGGTGCGTCGAGCGATTGCGTTGCAGCTGAACCGTTTAGGTTGCCTCGGGGGCCGGCTCGTCGAGTTGGCGTTCGTTGAGCGCCCGCCCCACTCGCTCGTAGCGCTGCGGCGCGGTGTATTTGAGGTAGATGCCGTAAACCATGCCGATGGCCAAGGCGATGAACACCAGCGACACCATCAGCACCGCGGTTCCGCCGTGCACACCCAGCAGCACGTCCAGGCTGCCCAGCGTGACGATGACGAAGTAGCCGAGGCCGGCGATGGCCAGCAGTGGAGCGATGAAGGTGTTCCACGGCCGCTTGTCGACACTGGACCGGCGGAAGAACACGAAGATGGCGATCGCGGCGAGCAGTTGTGAACTGATGACGCCAATGGCGCCGATGCCGGTCGCCCATGTCCACAGGGTGGCGAACGGGTCGCTGGTGACCGCGCCGAATGCGAGGACCACGATCAATACCATCGCGGTCTGTGTCAGCGCAGCCACCCACGGGGTCTGCCGCTTGGCGTTCGTCCAGCCCAGCGGCCGCCAGATCAGGCCCTGCCTGCCCAGCGAGAACAGATAGCGCGACACGTTGTTGTGGAAGGTGACGATCGCGGCGAAGATCGCAGTGCAGATGAGGATTTGGAAGATCAGCGAGATGTTGTGGCCGATGATGTCGTCGCTTGCCGCGAAGATGAAGTCGCCGCCTTCTGCGGTGGCCATCGCGATCACCCGGTCGAGCCCTAGCGCGTTGATCACGAGCCAGCCGGCGATCGCGTAGAAGATTCCCATGAACGCGACCGAGATGTAGGTGGCGCGGGGCACGGTACGTTGCGGGTCCTTCGCTTCTTCGCCGTAGATGGCCGACCCCTCGAACCCGATGAACGAAGCATGGGCGAACATCAACGCGACACCGACCGCGCCGCCGAACACCACAGATGGACTGAACGGTTCCAGCGAGAAGTCGCTCACCGGAACGTTTTTCCCGCTCAGGCTGAACAGCGACAGGATGGTGATCATCGTGACTTCCAGCGACATGAACACGCCGAGGACCTTCGCTCCGGCGTGTACGCCCTGAATGCCCAAGCCGAGGCAGCCGACCATGGCCACCATCGAAACCAGCCACCACGGCAGGTGGACGCCGAACTTGTTGTTGATCAATTCGCCTGCGTAGTAGCCGAATCCGCCGTAGAGGCCGGCCTGGATCGCGTTGTAGGCGAAGATCGCCAGCGTGGCCGCGCCCAGCCCGGGGATGCGTCCCAGCCCGAGCGTGGAGTAGGCGTAGAAGGCCCCGGCATTGGTGACATGTCGGCTCATCGCGACGTAGCCGACGGCGAAGATCATCAACACCGCCGCGGCGACCACGAAGGCGCCTGGCATCCCGATGCCGTTGCCCGCCGAGATCATGATGGGGAACAGGCCGACCACGACGGTCAGCGGGGAGGCCGCGGCGATGATGTAGAACACGATGCTCGGCACCCCCAAGGTGTTTTCCTTGAGGCCGTTGTTCCGGCGTCCGGCGGCTTGACGGATCGGGCTCTTCAGTGCCGACGGTGCTGCGGCGGAATCGCTGACTTGCGCTGGAGGCGGGAGGGTGGGATTGGTCATCGACTTCTTCCGGGGAGTGATCAGCAGGATGCCGCTGCGCCGCGACAGGTGGGGGTGGCCAGAAGGTCCAGGGCCACGTCGGTGAGTAGGTCTTCCTGACCACCGACCATGCCGCGTGCGCCTGCTTCGAGAATCAGGCTGCGTGGCGGTACGCCGTACTCGGTGCCGATGCGCTCGGCATGTAACAGAAAGCTGGAGTAGACCCCGGCATATCCGAGGGTCAACGTTTCCCTGTCGATGCGCACCGGGCGACGTTGCAACGGCCGCACGAGATCCTCCGCGGCGTCCATCAGTGCGAAGACGTCGCAGTGGTGTTTCCACCCGGTGACGTCGGCGAGCGCGACGAACACTTCCAATGGGCAATTGCCCGCACCGGCGCCGAGTCCGGTCAGTGAGGCGTCGACCCGATGGGCGCCTTCCTCGACGGCGACGACCGAGTTGGCCACGCCCAGCCCCAGGTTGTGGTGGGCGTGGATGCCGATGGTGGTGGCCGGGTCGAGGATGTCTCGGTAGGCGCGGATGCGGTCACGGACGTCGCTCATGGTCAGCCGCCCGCCCGAATCGGTCACGTAGACGCACTGAGCTCCCGCGTCCTGCATGATTTTGGCTTGTCGGGCAAGGCTGTTCGCGTCGGTCATGTGCGACATCATCAGGAAGCCGGCGACGTCCATGCCGCGTTCGCGCGCAGCGTCGATGTGCTGCTCAGGGATGTCGGCTTCAGTGCAGTGGGTGGCCACTCGCACCGATGTGACGCCCAGGTCCGCTGCGGCCGTCAAGTCGTCCAGTGTGCCGATGCCCGGTAGCAGCAGGGTGGTCAGGCGCGCTCGAGTGAGGACCTCGGCGGCTGTGCTGATCCAGTCGGCGTCGGGGTGGCTGCCCGCTCCGTAGGTGAGGCTTCCGCCAGCCAGTCCGTCGCCGTGGGCCACCTCGATGGCGGCCACGCCGCACCTGTCCAGTGCCGCGGCGATGCGGCGAGCATCCGGCAATTCCAACTGGTGACCGATCGCGTGCATGCCGTCACGCAGTGTGACGTCCTGGACGTAGATATCGGTCATCACAGCGAAACCCTCTGAGGCTCAGCGCGATCAGCGGCTATCAACTCGCCCACCCGGACCGCGGCGGCCGTCATGATGTCGAGATTTCCCGCGTACGGAGGCAGATAATCGGCGGCGCCCTCGACTTCAAGAAAAACCGTCACGTGGCACATCGGCCCCTCGATGTCACCGGCAAGGCTGCGACGGGTGTCGCCAGGGGGGACGTCGACCATCTGCACGTCCTGCTTGAGCCGATATCCCGGCACGTATTTCGCGACGGCCTCAACCATGTCGACGACGGCTCCCGCGATTGCCGCGTCATCGGTCCGCTCGATCAGTGCCGTCACGGTGTCGCGCATGATGACCGGCGGGTCGGCAGGGTTGAGCACGATGATGGCCTTGGCCCGTTGCGCACCGCCCACGGCGCGAAGGGCGCGTGCCGTCGTGACCGTGAATTCGTCGATGTTGGCGCGAGTGCCCGGCCCGGCCGATCGCGACGAGATGGACGCCACGATTTCGGCGTAGTGAACGGTAGTGACGCGTGACAGCGCCGCGACA
The DNA here is from genome assembly GCF_002553505.1 of Mycolicibacterium agri. Lineage (GTDB taxonomy): Bacteria > Actinomycetota > Actinomycetes > Mycobacteriales > Mycobacteriaceae > Mycobacterium > Mycobacterium agri. Next base: position 87,465 of record NZ_PDCP01000019.1, read on the forward strand.
ACAGGTACGGTCGCCTGACCGCCGCAGGTCACCATGTTCACATTTGTTGCTGCGCAATGCTCTTCGAGGTTGACCGTCGGCACGACGAAGGGTCCGACCGCGGCCGGGGTGAGGTCGATTACCCGGCGTCCGGTGCGCTGCAGCCGGGCCCAGTTGTACATATGCGCGTCGGCGCTGGTGGCGTCGAAAACGATGTCGACATCACGGAACGCCTCCGACATGAGCAAGGCGTCGATACCGCCGGCGGCGGTCCACAACCCGTAGCCGCGGGCTCGCGACAGCCCGTCACTGGATGGGTCGATCCCCACCATGGCGACCGGCTCGAGCGTCGAATGGCGCCGGAGCTTCACCATCAAGTCGGTGCCGATGTTGCCCGACCCGACGATGGCTGCTTGTGCACTCACGAGGTCTTCTTTCTGGTCTGTCGTCGTCGTGTCGTCGCCGTGGGCCGTAGCTCAGTGCATCAATGCGTTCCGTTGCGGCGCAGGCGATACGGTGATGCCGGGTGTGGTCGCGGCGGCGAGCTCGTTGAGGATCGCTGCGTGACGAACCTTGTGTCGCACCAACTTTTCGTGAAATTCGGGCTCGATCCAGCCGTTGTACATAACCCCTTCTGATTCGCCCGGCTCGATCTTGAAGTACACCGGGCTTGTCACGGCCGCGATTTGGCCTGCCTCCCACAGCCGGTTCATCCCGCCGAAGGAGTCGAAGGTCTCTGCCCACACGTCGAGGGGAATGTCGACCTTGCTGCGGATCGCGGCGAGCATCGGCCGGCTCAGGTCGCCGACCGGGTTGACGCTGTCGGCGCCGAGGTCCTGCATGATTTTGATGGCCGCCGGGTTGGCGTGTCCGGCGTAGACGGACACCTTGAATTTGGTGTCGGCGGGGATGTGCCCGGCGTCGCGCGCCTTGTGGAGAATCTGCAACACGCCCTCGTCCCACACCAGGGCGCCGCGCAACCCGGTCGAGAAGATCCGCAAGTAATCGTCGAGTAGGTAGCGGATATTGTCGATCCCCCGCACCCGACGCCCGCCGGATTGCCCTTCGGTGCTCAACGCCTGGCGGCCGACATCCCAGCCGGTCCGGGGGCCGGGCACGGCGATCACCTCGATGCCGTTCTCGTCGGCCAGAGTGGCGAAGTCGCGCAACTCCTCCTTGGTGAGCAGCGTTGTTCCACCCCCGAATGCCACGACGCGGTTGATGAAGACCCCGTGCTTGGTCGCTTCGTCGAGCATCGCTTCCAGGGTCGACACCCGCTCGACGCCGGATATCTCCAGGCGGTAGTGGCCGCCGTCGGGGAAGCGCTTGTCCGATGGCGTCAAGGCGTAGTCATCGGCCGTCGGCAGGAGTTGCGCGGCGAGGATCCCGGCCCCGTCGATCCTCGATGACCCGTTGCCCGACGGTGTCGATGACATTAAGCGCTCCTTTGGTTGGCCAGCCGAGCGGCTTTCGCTGACTGAAACTAGCTTGCAGTGATTGAAACTTGACGACGGCGACTGTCCGGTGTCAATGGAGCCGACGGAATTTCTTTCAGTAATCGTTGCCTCGTTTCACTGGATGAAAGATGACCCGAGCGATGCCGGGTCGCAGCGCGAACAGCAGGCAGCGGACATCTTTCAATCGCTGCTGATACCCTTCACTGAGTGAAAGAGCATCGTGAAGTCAGCACCACGCTGTCCGGCGTCGAACGCACCGTCCGAATCCTGAAGGCGGTCGAGGCAGCGGGCGCGACGAACCTCGCCGACATCGCCCGGCGCGCCGGACTCAACGAGGCGACCGCGCTGCGATATCTGAACAGCTTGAGCAACCTCGGCTTCATCGAGCGATTCGATTCCACGCAGTATCGCCTCGGGTGGGAAGTGTTTCGGATGGGCCAGCACGCCATTTCGGACCGGGTGCCGCGCGACGCCGTCCGTCCGACGATGGAGAACCTGTTGGCGGAGTTCAACGAGACGGTCAACTTCGCGATGATCAAGGGCGACGCCGTCGTCATCATCGACGTGTTGGAGAGTCGGCGCGGCGTCAAGAAGACCAACGTCGTCGGGCAGCATGACCCATGGCATGCGTCCGCGCTGGGCAAGTCCCTGCTCGCGTCGATGTCAGATGCCGAGTGGCGCAACATCGTTGGGACCGCACCGTTGCCGGCATTCACCGCGCAGACCATCACCTCGATCGAGGGTCTCGCCGACGAAATCGAACGCACGCGTGCCCGCGGTTACGCCATCGACAACGAAGAAGCCGACGAAGAGCTGTGCTGCGTGGCTGCGGCCGTGCCTGCCAGGGCGGGACAGACGCCCGAGTACGCGTTGAGCGTCAGCTTCGTCACCCATCGGCTGGCGCCTGACAGCTTGGCGTACGCCGGTCAGAAGGTGCGGGAGGCAGCCGAGCAGATCGGCGCCAAACTCCGCTAATCCCCAATCGGCGTCCCTGTCGAGGTGGTTCCGACTTGGAAAGTTGACATTGTGTCGATTCGAGTTGACACTGTGTCAAGACCCATCGCTCGACGAGAAGGACAGCTGCTGTGCGTACATTCCTCATCACCGGAGTCAGCACTGGACTGGGGCGCGCGTTCGCCTCGGCCGCCCTGCAGGCCGGCGACGTAGTCGTCGGCACGGTGCGCAAGCCTGACGACGCCGCGGCCTTCGAGGCCCTGGGTCCCGGCCGTGCGCACGCCCGGTTGCTCGATGTCACCGACGACGCCGCGGTCTTTCGTACGGTCGCCGAGGTCGAATCGACGGTGGGTCCGGTCGATGTGGTGATCGCCAATGCCGGTTACGGCGTCGAGGGCATCTTCGAAGAAACGCCCCTTTCGGATGTGCGAGCGCAGTTCGCTACCAACGTGTTTGGCGTCGCCGCGACACTGCAGGCCGCCATGCCCTACATGCGGCAGCGTCGCGCTGGCCATCTGATGGCGGTGACTTCCATGGGCGGCCTCATGGCGGTCCCGGGCATGTCGGCCTACTGCGCGAGCAAGTTCGCGGTGGAGGGTCTGCTGGAAAGCCTGCGAAAAGAGGTCGCGGACTTCGGCGTTCACGTGACCGCCATCGAGCCGGGTTCGTTCCGCACCGACTGGGCCGGTCGCTCGATGACGCGCGCCGAGCGGTCGATCGCCGACTACGACGCGCTGATGGATCCGATCCGCACTGCGCGACAGAAGGCAAGCGGCAACCAGTTGGGCAACCCCGAGAAGGCGGCCGAGGCCGTCCTGTCGATCCTGGATGTCGACGAGCCGCCCGCGCACTTGGTGCTCGGCTCGGATGCACTGCGTTTGGCCTCCGCGGCCCGCAAGGCTGTCGACGACGATATCCGACAGTGGGAAAAACTGTCTCGCAGCACGGATTTCCCTGACGGCGCTCAGCTCGCCGCGAGCTGACGCCCTCGGGTCGATGGCCAAGGCATATCCTTCGCGCCGCGGCGCACCACCGGCAATGCGCAAGGGCGACCTTCGGGAACAACAGATCCTCGACGCGGCCGAAACGTTGTTGGCGACACGCGGCTACGTGCACATGACCGTCAGCGACATCGCCGAGACGGCAGGCATGACGCGTAGCGGGGTGTACTTCTATTTCGCGTCCAAACAAGACATTCTGATTGCCTTGGTGGCGCGCACCGGCCAAACCCTTCAGCGGGGCGCCGAGGAGGTTCTCGGACGCTCCGGCCCCGTGAAAGAGATCATCCCGGCCGCTTTGGAATACACCGCCGGACAATGGCGTGACCACGGCGTGGTGCTGCGTGCTGCGGTGGATTTCGCATCGACCGTTCCCGAAGTCGACCGGATGTGGACAGAGACCGCGCATGCAATCGCCGAGGCCGTGGCCGAACTGCTGGTGCGCGGCGGATTGCCATCCGGCGACGGACCTGACGAGGCGTCCGCGGTGGCGCGCATGCTGTGCTGGATGGTCGAGCGCGGTTTCTATCAGGCATCGAGGATCTCCGAACAGGAGCTCGAGCGGACCCTGCAATCGTGTCAGTGGGTGTGGCTGCGGGTGCTACCAGACGCCGATTCACTGACGAAAAGCGACTTCAGGTCGTGATGCGCATTTCGGCGCCCGGGTGCGAGCTGACCGTGATGACGATGGTCCCTTCGCCCGTTTCGAATGTCGCATTGGCGTAGCCGATGAAACCGTAATGCCCGTCGATCGTGGACACCGCGGTGATGTCGCCGCTGCCCGAGCCGCCGGTGTCGAGGTTCGTCCAGTTGGCGGTAACGGTCAGCGTGCAGGAGCCGTCGTAGATGCCTGCGTCGTAGTGGATCGCCACCCGCACGCCGTCTTCGACGCGGTCGTCGACCTGTACCGGCGTCACCTGCGCTTCGGCGCTGACACTGCCGCCGCAGGTCGGCGAGGCCTGCACCGCAACGGGTTCGAGTTGCGCTGCGCTCTCCGCATGGGCCGCAGGCGCCCAACCCCATGGCGCCATCAGCGCGAGGGCGAGCGCGGCTCCACGAAACAACGTCATGCCCGGCTATCGCCGGCCACCTGAGCTGTGTTACCGGAGCCGTTAGAGCAGCAGGTCCAGGCAGCCGTAGGCGATCAGACCACACACGATGGTCAGTGCCAGGTTCTTGAACCGGAACGACACCAACAATGCGATGACGCCCGCCAGCGATGCCGGTGAAATCAGTTGCAGATGCCCGTTTTCGCGGAACAGCGACGGCGCCACCAGCGCCGCGAACGCCGCAGCGGGAACCATCTGCAGCACGAGGCTCAGCCGTGGCGGGACTTCCCTGGGCAGGATCGGGACGAGGATGAAGATCGCGCGCAGGACGAAGCCGCCGGCCGCGATCGCGGCGATGAGCAGCCATACCGTCGCCGTGCTCATGATTCGGCCTTCTCGCCGGCCGAACGCCACCCGAGCGCCACACCCGTCGCGATGCCGGCGAAGGTGCCGAGCATCATGCCGAGGTTCGCGGGCAGATCCGCTCCCGCAACGGCTACCACGGCAGCGACCAGAGCAGCGAAAACCCTTGGCCGATTGCTGAGTTGCGGCGCAAGAAGCGCTAGGAACGAGATCGGGACGGCGAATGCGACGATACCGGTGTCCGGCAGCGACCCCGAGAAATGATCCGATGAATGAGCAGATCTGCCAGGTGCTCCAGAACATCAGGCACGCGCCCAGATAGAACGCGATCTTGTCGCGGCGCGCCCACTCGACTGTCCGGGTCAGGGTGAGCGGCACGGCGTGGTCCACCAACAGGTACGAGCCGGCCACTCGCTGTTTGACGTTCGCATCGGAGAACATTGGCGCCAATGTCGCCGAATAGACGATGAAGCGGGCATTGATGATGAGCGCCGTCGCGATCACCACACCGACCCCGGCGCCGTTGCCGATCAGATCCAGCGCGGCCACCTGCGCTGCGCCGGCGTAGGCGAACAGCGAAAAAGCCGCCGTTTCAACAACGGTGAAGCCGTTGTGGGTGCCCGCAAGGCCTGCGACTGCGGCGAACGGTGCGATGCCGATGAGTATCGGCAGCATCGCCACGGCGCCCGAGCGCAACGCGCGCCGCCTGCCTCCCGGGGCCGCGTTGCCTGTTGCTTCTGTCACGGCGGCCTCCTTCCCACAACAAATCCACCGAAATATGCTGCAGCGCAGCCGAAGCCGTCCCCTCAGCGGTGGTGCGCTACCCCTCGCGGATGGCTTTCGAGAACTTCGTCGCCGAGTCGCGGATGTGCTTTCTTATCCGTTGTTCGGCCAGGTCTGCGTCGCCGTTTGCGATCGCCTCGGCGATCTGCCGGTGTTCGCGCCACGCCAGGTCGAACATCTCCGGAATGGTGCGCAGCATGCCGACCATCGCACGTTCGACGACCGACCACATCGGCACCATCGCCCGCCTGAAATACGGATTGCCAGTGGCGTCGAGTATGGCCCAGTGGAACGCGCGGTCCAGCTCCAGGAGCCGTTCGGTGTCGTTGACTCCGCCCAGTTCTTCATGCCTCTTCAGCACCGACGACAACTCGCGCAGCCCTCGCTCCGGCCGGGCCTGCGCCACCTCGCGGACCGAATGTGTCTCGAGCGCCTCGCGGACCTTGTATGCGGCCTCCACGTCGCTTCTGGACAACGCCTTGACCGCAACGCCGCCGGTGGGCAGCGGTTCGAGCAGCCCTTCAACCACCAGATCCGCAGCGGCTACCCGCACCGGCATGCGACTCACCCCGAGTTGCTGCGCCACCATCACCTGATTCAAGCGCACGCCCGCAGGCAACTCCTCGAGCACGATCGCCCTGCGCAGCCGGTCTCGGACAGACCTGGCGAGGGCGCTCGTGTCACGCGGCGGCAGAGCGCTCAGAGAAGAGAAGCACGAGGCCTTCTCCTGGAGAAGGCCCGCGTCGGTATCGGGGTTGAGGCTCACGTCTGGTCTCCTGATGGCATGCGCAACGGAGTCACTGTATTCGCGTGCCGTCGAACCAGTGCCTTCGCGGGTGGATTGTTCACTGAGTGGCAAAGCGCTTCATCTCCGCGGCATTCCACGGGCCGACCGCCTGGCGTGGCGGAACCGCGGCCAGCCCGCTGAGATAGTCCGGCGACTTGGCCTGTCGCGAGACGACGACGTCGACGACGGCCGGCGCGTTGTCCATCGCGCGCTTCAGCGCGTCGGCGAGCTCACCCGGATCTTCCACCCGCTCGCCGTGCGCGCCAAAGCTGCGTGCCAACTGGTCATAGCGACACCCCGGCAGATCGACGCCGACGCAATTACCGTCGAACCGATCGACCTGATCGTGGCGCTCTATGTTCCACCCCTCGTTGTTGGCAACGACAAACACCGCCCGCGCTCCCCGCCGAACGGCGGTGTCGATCTCCATCGCCGTGAAACCGAAACTGCCGTCGCCGATCACGGCCACGACAGGTTCGTCGGGCCGCTCCAACGCGGCCGCGGTCGCGAACGGCACCCCGACACCCAGACACCCCAGCGCACCGCAGTCGAGGTAGTCGACGGATTTGAGGCCGACCCGCGCGAAGGAGAGGATGTCGCCTCCGTCTGCGACCACCACCGATCGGTCCGTCAAAAGGTCGTTCACCGCGCCGACGACGAAATTCGGTGACATCCGGCCGTCGGAGTCAAGGTCGGGCAACTGCAGTTTCGCGACCAGCTTGCGCGACCTCTCCTCGTTCGACTTACGCATGTCGGTGAGCCAATCCGTGTCCGGCGCAGCGGGACTCGCCTCGCTCTGCATCAAGGCGGTGAGCACCGCCGCGGTGCTGCCCTGTACCTCGACGTCGCCGCGGCGCGTCTCGCCCAACTCCTCGAACGAGGTGCCGATGCGCAGAAACCGCGCGTTCGGAGAGAACACCGCCGGTGACCCGTAGCCGAGTTGGAAGTCCAGGCGTCGCCCCAGCGTGACGACGAGGTCGGCCTCGGCCATCGCCCGTCCCCGCACTGCGGGCACGTAGCCCGGCACGTCGTCGCGAATCGCGCCGCGGCTCTCGCCCGAATCCAGGTAAAGCGCCTGTGCCGCTTCGAGAAACGCCCGCACCTCGTCCGCGGCGGTGCGTACCGACCGACCGCCGATGACGACGATCCGCGACGACGCGCGGATCAGTTCGGCGGCCCGGGCGACCAAGTCCGGGCTGGGAGCAATCTTTACCGCGGCACGCGGTTCCATTGCGACAGCGGGGATGTCGGCGTCGTGAACCGTCTCCTCCAAGAGGTCCGTCGGGAAGTCGATGTAGGCCGGTCCGGTCGCGCCGGTCGCTGCGCCGAGCGCCGCCGCGATCGTCTTGTCCAGGCGCGAGATGACGTGGTGACGTTCGGACACCTGCTCGACGAGGCGGGTGATCGGCCTGACGATCTCGGCCTGGGCGATGTCCTGCATCGCGCCCATGCCGGTCTGCGGCCGCGGCGCGCGACCGGAGATCACCAGCACCGGGCTTCGCCCGACGAACGCGTTCGAAATCGCCGTCACCGCATTCGTCAGCCCCGGGCCCGCGGTCACCATCGCCACGCTCAGGTCACCGGACAGGTCGGCCGTCGCATGGGCCATGTAGACGGCGGCGGCCTCATGCCGCACATCCACGACCTCGATGCCGGCGCGGGCCACCGCGTCCCACAGCGGCTGGATGTGTCCGCCGCACAGGCCGAAAATGCGGCGTACACCCTGGCTGACCAGCCGATCGGCGATGAGCTGGGAAACGGTCATCTCGGGCATGGGCACCAATCCTTGGTTCATTGAAGTCCGTGGAGTCCGATCGCGGAACGGGTTGCAAATCCTGGATCCAGAGTCCATAGTAACGTACACCACAAATGTGGTCCAACCACAGCACTACGTCACAGAGGGGTCCGCATGACCGTGTCAGACACGCGAGCCAGCACGACCGAGGACACCGTCGAACCGAGCTTTCAGACACTCTCGGGCGTTCCCGTCGACGCTCTCTACGACGAGTCGCGACTCGAATCGTGGGACCCGACAACCAAATTGGGCGCACCGGGTGAATACCCGTACACGCGCGGACCGCACCCGACGATGTACCGCACCCGGCAGTGGACCCGCAGGCAGGTCGTCGGCCTCGGCACCGCGCCGGAGACGAACGCCCGCAACAAGTACGTCATCGAGCAGGGGCAGACGGGTCTGTCCAACGACTACGACGTGCCGACGCTCATCGGCCTTGACTCCGACGACCCGCGTGCGGTCGGCGAGGTCGGCCGCACCGGCGTCGCGATCGACACGCTGCCCGACATGTACGACCTGTTCGACGGTATCGACCTGGAGAACATCAGCGTCTCGATGACCATCAACCACCCGGCGTTTGTGCTGGTAGCGCAGTATGTCGCGGCAGCCCAGATGCGCGGGCTCGACCTCCGCAAGCTGGCAGGCACGGTGCAGAACGACCCGCTGAAGGACTTCTACGCGCAGAAGACCTACATCTTCCCGCCGGCTCCGTCGGTGCGGCTGGCCTGCGATCTCATCGAGTACTGCTCGTTGCACATGCCCCGCTGGAACGGAATCAGCCTGAATGGCTACAACATTCGCGAGGCGGGCACCACCGCTGATCAAGAGTTGGCGTTCACCTTTGGCCACGCGATCGCCTATATCGAGGATCTTCTCGGCCGCGGGCTGCCGATCGACAGCTTCATCGGACGCTTCTCGTTCATCTTCAACGTGCACAACGACTTTCTCGAGGAGATCGCCAAGCTGCGGGCCGCCCGCCGGGTGTGGGCGCAACTGACTCACGACCGTTTCGGCGCCGACCCGAAGAACGCGAAGCTCCGCACGCACGTCCAAACCGGCGGCAGCACAATGACGTACCAGCAGCCGGAGGTCAACCTCATCCGCGGAGCGCTGCAGGCGATGGCCGGTGCGCTCGGCGGCGTGCAATCCATGGCCGTGTCGTGCTTCGACGAGGCGTACTCGATTCCCTCGGAATTCGCCCAGCGCATGTCGCTGCGCACCCAGCAGGTGGTGGCCTACGAAAGCGGCGTCACCAACGTCGTCGACCCGCTGGCGGGCTCCTACTACATCGAAAGCCTGACCGATGAAATCGAAAGGCGCACATGGGATTGGATGGAGCGAGTCGACGACCAGGGCGGGGCAATCCGGGCTGTGGAAAGCGGCTGGCTGGAGAAGACGGTATCCGACACCGCCCACGCCCAACAGCTGCAGATCATGAACGGAACGCGCACCATCGTGGGCGTCAACGACTTCAAGGGCACTCAGGGTGAACGCCCGATCGAGACGTTCCGCGTCGACGAGCAGTCCGAGAAGGAGCAGATCCGTCGCCTCGAGAAGGTGCGCGCCGAGCGGGACGACTCCGACGTCGAACGAGCGCTGGACGACCTGCAGAAAGTCGTCGCGGACGGCGGCAACGTCATGGAGGCCGTCATCGCGGCGAGCAAGGTCCACGCGTCACAAGGCGAGATCGTGAAGCGGGTCATCGCCGAGGTCGGCGAGTACATCGCGCCGCCCATCTACTGAGTCCAGCCCTGATCCCCATCACCGGAAGGCATTTCATGATCCGCGTTCTTCTTGCCAAGCCCGGCATCGACGGCCACGACGTCGGCGTCAAGATCGTCGCCCGCGCGCTGCGCGATGCCGGCATGGAAGTCATCTACACCGGCCTGCGCACCACCATTCCCGACGTCGCGCGGGCCGCCGTCCAGGAGGACGTCGACGTGGTCGGCGTGTCCAACCTGTCGGCGCAGCACGTCCGGCTGATGCGGGAGCTCAAGGAGCGGCTCGACGCGGCGGGCGCTCACGACATCCTGATGATCGCCGGCGGCAGCCTGCTGCCCGAGGACATCGAGGAGCTTGGCCGGATGGGTATTGACGGCTGCTTCCCGCCGGGCACCGATACGGCCGACATTGTGTCGTTCATCGAGGAACGGGTCGCCGCGATCCGGGGCGCCCAACACGCGGAGGCATGAGTCGTGTCAGCTCGCCAAACCCTCATGGCCGCACCGTCAAAGAGCTCGATACGCTTCACTCCCGCCGACCGCAGCGGTTTCACGCTACCCACCTTCCTGCGCAGCGCGGCTGACAAACACCCGTCGAAGCGCGGTATCCGTACGCTCGGCGGCGACAGCCTCACCTACGCCGAACTGCTGGCCCTGAGCGAGCGCAGAGCCGCCGGTCTCGCGGCCCTCGGGGTGTCCAAGGGAGATCGTGTGCTGTTGATCATGGACAACTCCATCGACATGGTCGTCTGCTGGTTCGCCATCAACCTGCTCGGCGCCGTTGAGGTTCCGGTCAACACCGCCAATCGCGGGCCCAGCCTCGTGCACGTCGCCAACAACTCCGGCGCGACGGTGGCGATCATCGACGCCCGACATGCGGCCGCGCTCGTCGACGTGGCGGGCGAACTGACCGCATTGCGGACTGCGGTTGTTCGCGGCGGCGTGCCCGACCTTCCCTGGGCGACAATCGGTTTGCCGGATCTCGACGCCTCGCCCGGCGCTCCTCCTGAGGTCGAGGTGACCTATCGGGACCCGGCCTCGATCATCTACACATCAGGAACGACGGGCCCCGCCAAGGGCGTGGTGGTCCCGCACGGGCACATGCACACGTTCGCGGCGCACGTCGTCGAGCAGCTCCGCATCGGCGAGGACGACGTGTACTACATCTGCCTGCCGATGTTTCACGCCAACGCGCAGTTCATGCAGGTGCTGCCGTGTCTGATGACCGGCGCCGAAGTCGTGTTGGCAGACGCCTTCAGCGCCAGTCGCTGGCTCGAGGACCTGCGCGCGTCGGGCGCGACGGTCACCAGTCTGCTGGGCGTCATGGCGCAGTACGTGTTCAACCAACCGGCGACGCCGCATGACGCCGACCACCACGTGCGGCGGATGATCACGATCCCGCTGCCGACGGTGGTCGCAGAGGACTTCGAGCGGCGCTTCGACACCACATGCGTTGAGGCATACGGCATGACCGAGATCTGCCTGCCGATCTATCGGCCGATCGACGAGCCGCTGCGCCCGGGAAGTTGCGGCAAGGCCCTCGACGAGTGGTTCGAGGTCGCCGTCGTCGACCCCGACACCGACGAACCCGTGCCGGACGGAGCGGCCGGCGAAATCGTGGTCCGGCCCCGCTATCCCTTCACGACGTTCCTGAACTACCACGCCATGCCGGACAGGACCGTCGAAGCATGGCGGAATCTGTGGTTCCACACCGGAGATGCCGCCAGGCGCGACGCCGACGGCTATTACTACTTCCTCGACCGCCTCAAGGATCGCATCCGTCGCAGGGGCGAGAACATCACGACCTACGACGTCGAAGTCGCACTCACCGAATTGCCCGAAATCGAGGAGGCGGCCGTGATCGCCAAGCCGGCGCAGGAAGGTGAAGACGACATCAAGGCGTATCTGGTTGTCGCCGAGGACGTATCGCCGCCCGACCCCGTCGCAGTGCTCAGCCATTGCGTGACCCGACTCCCCTACTTCGCCGTACCGCGTTACCTCGAGTTCATCGGGGAGCTGCCGAAAACCCCGACCGGCAAGGTCCTCAAGCGAACGCTGCGTGCCGCTACCGCCGAACCCTGTGCCGCAGAATGGGATCGCGAACAGGCGGGCTGGACCGTCAGGCGGGGCGTCAACCACCTCGTTCGCGTGGACGCGTGACCATGAGCGGGACAACCGTCGGGCTGACATCCGAACGCGAGATCGCCCGCCTCATCAGCAAGGTCGAGCGAGGCGAGGTCACCGACGTCGCAGGCGAACTGGCGTTCGGCACGTCGGCGGGCGCCCACGTCATCGGCATCACCGGCAGCCCCGGCTCGGGCAAGAGCACACTCGTCGACGTGCTGGCGCGGCAGATGCGGGCCGACGGTCGCACCGTTGCGATTCTGGCGATCGACCCGTCGAGCCATCTCACCGGAGGGGCCGTGCTCGGTGATCGGGTCCGCATGTCGTCGCACAGCCAGGACCCGGGAATCTTTATACGCAGCATGGGCACTCGCGGATCCACCACCGGGCTGGCCCGCGCGGCCCGCGACGCCGTGAAGGTGCTCGACGCGGCGGGCTACGACATCGTCATCGTGGAGACGGTCGGCGTGGGGCAGGTGGAACTCGACGTGCTCACCGTCGCGGACACGGTCGCGGTGGTGCTGGTGCCCGGGCTCGGCGACACCATGCAGATGAACAAGGCCGGGATCATGGAGATCGGCGACCTGTTCGTCGTCAACATGGCCGACCGGCCGGAGACCTCCCGATTCGTGCGAGACCTCAAGCAGGCGCTCGCCGTCGGGGCCAGACACTCGCACACCGACATGCCGCCGGTGTGCTGCACGGTCGCCCTCACCGGCGACGGCGTCGCCGACCTGTGGGCGACGCTTCGCGAGTTCGACGAACGCGACCAGGCGTCGGGGCGGCGCCTTGCCCGGTGCCAGGAACAGCAGAGCCGCGAACTGACCCGACGCATCGAGAACCAGGTGATGGCGATGCTGCACCAGACGATGGACACTTCGGCGCGGCT
>NZ_PDCP01000001.1 GCF_002553505.1 Mycolicibacterium agri
ACAACCGCACCGGCGAGTCGGGCGGACGGGGCCAAAACAGACCGTCCTACCGGGGCCAAATCAACCTGTCACAGCCACGAGTATCTACGCCGCAACACCACCGAAGGCTGGATCATCGACGTCTCGCCCGAAGGGCAACGCCCCGAGGTGGCTACGCGTATTTTCCCGGGCGTCCAACAACCCCTGGCGATTGCCATCTTCACCCGAACCCCGCACTGTGACCCGCAGACCCCCGCCCAAATTCACTACACCGCCGTGCACGGTCACCGTGCAGAGAAGTGCAACGCCCTGGCCAAGCTGAACCTCCAAGACACACAGTGGCAGCCGGCGCGCACTACCTGGCAGGCCCCGTTCACGCCTGCGGCCCAGTCCCAGTGGGACGACTACCCCGCGTTGAATGATCTGCTGCCCTGGAGCAGCACCGGGATCACGGCTAACCGCAACTGGCCCAGTGCCCCTGTCGTCGCGGTCCTCAAAGAGCGCCTCAAACGGCTTGTCGCAGAGCCTGATAACACCCGCAAGGCCGTATTATTCAAGCAAACCGACACATCGTCATTGACCGCGCGCAAAGAGCCCTTCGCCGCTTCGGATACCGAACCGCACACCGACCGCGCGTTCAACAACGAAACAGCTAGCTATGTCAACACCGCACGTATTGTCCGATACGGCTACCGCTCATTCGATCGCCAATGGATAATCGCCGACCGACGACTGCTGGACCGCTCACGCCCGGAACTGTGGGCAGCACGGCTCCCCGGCCAGATGTTCGTAATCGAGCAACATTCCCAACCAGTCAGCGACGGGCCGGGCATCATGGTCTCGGCCCTCATCCCCGACGCCCACCACTTCAACAACCGAGGCGGCCGCGCACTACCGATGCTGCACCCCGGCGGCCGACCCAACGTCGCCAAAGGCCTCCTCGGAGCTCTCTCGACAATCAGTGGCCGCGAACTCACCGCCGAAGACCTGATCGCATACATCGCAGGCGTCACCGCCCATCCCGGATTCACCGAAAAGTTCACCGAAGAACTGGACACCCCTGGAATCCGTGTACCGATCACCACCGACCTCGAACTGCTCCAACAAGCCATCGACCTCGGCCGGCACGCGATCTGGCTACACACCTACGCCGAACGGTTCACCGATATCCACGGCAGCGACGTCCGATACCCCGCGGGTGACCCGCACCGCATCACAAACCTGACCGCAGTCAACACGATGCCGACCGCAATGACCTACGACCCCGGTACCGCCACCATCCACATCGGCGGAGGCTCATTCGGCCCCGTCCCGCAGGCAGTTTGGAGTTACACCGTCGGGGCCGAGAAGTCGTCAAATCTTGGTTCAACTATCGCAAGAGCAACCCGAGCGGCCGCCGCACCAGCCCTCTGGACGACATCAACGCAACGACCTGGCCGACGGAATGGAACGGCGAACTCATCGACCTGCTGTCGGTGCTCAGTCGCCTCGTAGAGCTGGAGCCCGCGCAGGCCGACTTGCTCAACGCCATACTCGCCAAACCTGTGGCGAGCTACACCGACCTCGCCTCCGCCGGAGTGACTTGGCCTGGCCCCCACGCCAATGACGTACAGCGCATCCCCAACTACGCAGAGGCGGATCAAGGCGATCAGAGCGAGGGCTTGGACGGACAGCTCGGCTTCACATTCGGCGGCACCTGAGGCCCTCGATGCCCCGAGGGGCCGCGCAACTGCCGTTCGGTGACTTCGCCCCGAACACATGCTCGCGAGACAGGACGCTTCGTCGGGAACTCCCCCTCGTCCGGGCCGAGCCGCAACTCAAGAGGCTCGTTGCTGTTGCAGAATCAGTGGCTTTTTCACATCTGCGCTCCTTAAACCGCTGGCGAAGCAGGGGGACGTTCCGGTCAGCGATGGCGGTTGTGTGGGGTTGGCAGCTCAGGTCCACCCGGCACGCCGCACGGGTAGCTGAGCGGCGACGACGCGAAATAGGCGCGCGCCATGACCGCCGGTAATCTGCTGTGGCCGACTTGTTCACTCGGCACTGATCTGGCGCGAATCGACACGTTCATTGACGACTGTCGAGCTCTTCCCACTCGGCGGTTTCGGCCCGGTACTCATCCATCGTCGTAGCATCGGCCGCGTTCATCGCTGATGCCATGGCCTGCAGGCGTTGTTGCCGGTCGTACTCGCCCATGATGGCGGCACGCTTGGGATGGCGTGGCGGAGGTACCTCTCTTTTTCGACGCCCTTCGGGCCGGAGGGGGTGAAGCTCGGCAACGGGTTTACCGTGCCGAGTGATGACGAGATGTTCTCCCGCTGCAATGCGAGAAAGAATCTCGTCCAGATTGATCCGGATGTCCAGCAAAGTGATCGAGTTCGACTTCACAAGTGACCGATGCTAACTGTTTTGGAATGGCGGCCCGAATGGCTCGGCGTCCAGCTACCGTTTTAAGCATGACGAATCAGATCAGCACTCGATGGGTGCACCGCCGATGCAATACCCAGGTCGGTGCATGGGTCCATCGGGCGTAGGGAGACTAACCATGACCGCCCAAGATCGTGGCAGCGCACGCCTGGCCAAACTATTGGCCGATCCGCAACGTGCAGCTCGCGTGGCTGCCATCCGCGAGCAGATGAACCAGCCCAGCGCCGATTCGCCCGGACTCCACGACCGGGCAACAGCACCACGCAGCATGACCGTCGACGATCTGCACCGCGCCGCCGACGCCGCCAATGACGTGAACAATTCCGAGGTTATGGACGCCGCGTGGCGGCGGCGCTCAATCTAACGCCCCGCGCTGATGCACTAACTAAATCGGCAGTGCCGCAAAGGCTGTCGATATACGACGTAGCAGTCACCGTTGATCGGCGGTCAGCTGTGAGAGTACGATGTTCCCGCCGTAAGTGCGGTGACGTTTCGTTCACGTTCGTGCTTGACGTTCGCTCGAGCAGAGGCAAGGGATCGCCGGAGTTTGGCGTTCTCTTCTTCTCCGGCGCGGAGCTTTTCATGCAGAGTCCGCATGAGACGACGCAGTTCGGCATTCTGCTCTGCCAGGTGGTTTCCCTGGGGATCGAACAGCTGGCCGATGAGATCACTGATCCGGTCATCGCGGTCCCGCAGGGTGTTTCGGAGGGATTTTGCGAGCGCCTCGGCGTTGATTGCGCGCTCCCGCCAGGAGGCGGTCGCAGCGCCGAGTTCCTCGGTTGCAGGTTCGGTGGGTGTATTTTGCGACGTGTCTCTGGCGAGGATGACGGCTTGCGTCAACAGTGGACGACGTTTGTCGTAGATGAAGGTTTTGCTCACCCCGGCGAGGTCGCAGACGTCTTCAACGGTGAATGGGACGCCCTTCTTGGTCAGTCGGGCCAATGCGTTTCGGACCCGCCGTTCACATTCGATACTGCGCTGAGTGCGGGATTCGATTGCTTCCACCGGTCGCCGACGCGGCTTTGCATCACTGCCCATCTTCTCCTGCTCCCTGTTCCACGGCTTGTATGTGGCTCGCTTCACCCGTGTGCAAGTCAGTTACTTGCCACCCCGTCGCGAAAATTGGATTGAAGTAGTCATGTAGTGGCGTTCGCAAGTCCAGCTTCTCGGCCTCCTCAAGAAGGCCGAGTTCGTTAAGTGCTTCGCGGAGGTTATTAAGGACGGATTCCCAAGGCTCCCACTGATTCAGGATGTAGTCGCGGGCGTCGCTGTTGGGTGCACCTTCGGCGAAATGGTAGGCCGCGTCGCGCTTGCGTTCCCAGTAGGTCAGGTCGGCTCCAGTTAGCACGAAGTGTTCGCACGGACCATCTGGTGCTGTAGTGCAGTGCTTAGCTTTAGGGCATTGGGATCCGCCTACGACGGGCCCGTAACGGCACAGTCCGTGCTCGACCGGTATTACCGTCAAGTCAATCCGATCAGCAGCCGCCCTGGGGTTGCATCCGTTAAGTTCTGCGGGTCGCAGCAAGATGGTTCCCGGTTTGTCCATACCTGGCCCGGCCGCCCAGACCTGCTGAAGGTGGCGCGTCATCGACTCGTTGTTGTAGCTGGCATAGTGCACCAGCGCTTCGGGCGAAAAATGTCCGAGCATCTGGCGAACCAGGGCCGGCGGCGCACCGTTGTTGAGCAACGAGGTCGCCAGGGTCGCCCGAGTTTGGTGGGTCTTGAGATTGCGCACTCCCAGCGATTTCAGCCAGAGACCCCATGAACGCCGGAACGCATCCTGTGAGAGTTCGAAGACCAGGTCCGGATTGCGCACCGAGCGAGGGAACAGTGGCATCGTCTGCTCCCAACCGTCTTCGACCCGCTGCCTTTCCCGCGGGCTGAGAGTGGACAATTTTCCGCCATATCGCCTACGCAACTTCGATCGGGTCTTCTCCTGTCGCGCGAGCAATCGTTCGTAAACCGGCAAGTGACAGGGGACGCCATGGTCGACAATTCGATTCTTGGTGATGTCGCGCCAAATATAGGGTTGAGCGTTTCCCACCAGACCAATACAGCCAAGCCGTAATCCGAGAGTCTCGCCGATTCGGCCGCCCTGGAAGGCCTGCACCAGCCAGATGTCGGCTAACCCCACGTCAGCGCGATCTGCCGCCTCGAGTCGGAGAATATTCGCCGGAGCAACAAGGGTCTGAAACTCACCGAAGGCCATCGGTCGAGGTCTGGGAGCGTTGGGTTGTCGTGAGATCATCGGCAATGCAAGGGTGAACGAGTCCAATTCCGGGCAGGTGCGGCGTCGATCACGGCTGTGCTGCAACAGGATCCGTATTGACTTCATGTAAACCATCCGGGTGAGCGTTGTCAGCACAGGCGCTTGCCGAAGAGGAGTATTGGTCAGTCGAGCTATAGGGATCTTCTCTCGAAACCATATGTCCCACACCTCTTTGAGCAAGCTCGCGTCGTCTGGGCCTAGCTTTTCTGGGTCTACACCCCCGTCGTCTCGATGTTGACGCAGAAACCCTGATAGGCAAACGGCTCCGCACATCCGCTGGTGGACCGTCGCTGCGGACGGCCGCTTACCCTCGGGCAGCAAGGCCATATCGCGGCAAAACTCCCAAGCTAGGTCGCGAAGCCAGCGCTGCGAGATTTCCGTCAAGACCCATGGCTTGCGTCGCGTACGGGTTTGTGTGTCCGGAAACGGCGCAGCGCCGACGACGACTGGATCGAACCAGCCCTCTTCCTTTGCGGATGTGTCTGTGGCAGTGAGGCTTCGAGCAGCGAACGCGAGCGCCGTAAGTCCCCGACGGACCAAAGCGTTCTGACAGGAGGTCAGGACCGTCTGCATCTGGTCGTTCTCAGCCAGTGATTGAATGTTATGGCGCGCCAAGGCATCGACACCGGCCCGAATTGTGGCGGGGGTTATTCTCACGCGGTGTTTTAACTGACAATGCCGGTGCAACGCGAAACGGATCTCTGCCTGCAGACGAGATGGCAGGGCGCTGAGACTAGCCTTCCCTCGGCTCTGCACGTCACCGAGCGAGTCTCGTAGTAATGACGAGGTTAGGTAATCGCTCCACGCGGCCAGATCTGCTGAGCCCCCCACGGTGCGTAACCAGTGTCGCCACTGACTGTGGTGGGATCGGCAGATGCGTCCACCATCGGGCGTGAGAAGAGCGCCATCGTGCGCGCAACCGGTCAACGAGCACCTCTGTAACGCCGATAACCGGCTGACGACGCCCCGGCGCCAGGCTATCTCGCTTCCTCCACGCTTTATTTCCTTCGCAAGCGAGTTTGCGTGCGCAGTGCACAGGCCGCGTCCGCTCGCCTCGCGACTGCAGTGTTCCACTGTGCACTCGGGGAACCGCTTAAGCGCGAAACCGATTCGTGACCGATCGATCGGTTCAGCGCTGGAAATGAAGTCTTCGACGTCGGCGGTGGGGTTGCTCAGCGAATATTGCTTGGCGTGCTTATCGCAGAGGTAGGTCGTGTGAGTTGGCGCAACTGCTCCTTCGCACTCGGAAACGCGACACGCCCACCCATAGGTCGGATGCTGCGGAGGGAATTGAATCGGTTCCATCACAAGCCAATCGGCGAACTGTTCGCTGACGATTTCGTACCGCCGTTCGAAACTCAACCCTGGTGATCGGCTTGCATCGACGACTGGGATGGCGGCGGTATCGAATTCAGCTATGGCGGTCACCATTCGTCCCTACTTTCCTTGAGATGCGCGTCGACTGGAGGACGTGCTGTCGCCTCCCAGGCCTGCTTGAGGAAGGTGATGGCGTGACGGTTGGCGGACTTGCCGTAGAGATCGGTCACCATTTCTGGACTAGCCCAACCAAATTCCTGTGCGACCATGTCAGCGTTGAAGTCCGAGGCGACGTAGAACGCGGCGGCCGCCTTATGCCGAAAACTGTGGGGCGTGACGCGAACATCAATCGCTGCCCGACCGCATGCGCGTCGCAGCATTTTGCGGATGCCAGCGGTAGTCAGTGCAGCGCCCACCGTTGTGCCCTGCGTATGGATCAGCACCTGCTCATGGGTCACCGCGTATTGGACCGGATGGTATTCATCAAGTAAGTAGGCATAGAAAGTGCTGACCATGTCCGGGCTCACGGCTCGGATAACCCCATCGACCACGTGGCCGTCTGCGCTGAGCCTCGCGCCCGACACAAATCTGGACTTGGCGCGAGCTCCGTTTGGGTTGTCGTCGCGCGATACAAGGTGCACGTGCGGATCAGCACGCTGACCGCATGGATGGTGGCGTTTCAGATGAAGGTCCGAGAAGCGGAGGCCGCATAACCCGCCCACCCGAAAACCGCCGTCGTGAAGCCAAGTCACGATCATGACGTCACGAGCTGTAAGCAGTACACCCGGCTCATACAGTGCTGCGACAACTTGGTCAGACAAATAGCGGGGTCGGCGGGCCGGCTTCCTCGGCGAAAGCGGATTAGCGGCGGTACGCCTACCGCGCACGGTTGCAGAAGTGGCTCCGAGACCCTCGATCAACGTCGGATGAACCGCCTGGGGTGATTTCGCGGCGACGCACAGGTAGTACGCCTTCACGATGGTCGCAACGTTGTTAGCTGCGGACGGGCCCAACGGCAGTTGATCCGCCCGCCGCCAGGCGATGCCGTATACGTCTTCTGCTGCACCTGTGAGGCCATTCATGTAGCGCAACAAGTCGTCAAGGGTAACGCGATCGGGGGTCTTGCCATTTGCTGCCGCCCAGTTGAGATGGTCAGCCAAACCGTAGGCGTAGGTTGCCTGGGTCCCCGGGCCGTAGCGCTTAAGCACATCCAGCGAACGACGGTGGACCTCAGAATTCGCGTCAACGATCCAATGAGACACCCGGCCACCAGGGTGGCGGATCTTCCGTACCGAAAACCGGGCGAACTCTCCCACCAAGACTCCTTCCGGAGCGGTGATTGATACGAACGCAGTCTTATCACGCGTTCGCGACATGCCCGGTGAGGCTCGCCAAGAACGTCGCGAACGCCGTGCAAGCCGGGCGGTAAGACCGGCCACGACGGCGGCGCCGGCACCGTGCACGCGAACAACCCCGCCGAGGTGCCTGCACGGCTGGAGGCGCTGGCGGTGCTCGGCGGCCTCGACCGCATGGCCCTGCACAGTCAGCTCGCCGCGGCGGTCCAGGTGCTGCTGCACGTGGCGCGCGACCACGGTGGCAAGCGACGGCTCAACGAGATCGCGGTGCTGCGGCCGAACGGCGACGGCCTCGTCGGGGTGTCGACCGCCTGGCATGCTGAAGCCGGAAAGGGCAGCGGCGCAGACGATCTCACCGCTCTACTGACCGTGCGGGGCGCGCTGTGACGGCCGCGGCGCTGGCCATGGCGGCGGCCATCCTGATCGCGCCGGGACCGTCGCGACTCCGGATGTGGCAGTCGCACAGGCATCACCGCCGGTTCCCGCTCAAGGCCGTCTCGGCCGTCGTCGCTGCCGCGACGGCGATGGTTCTGCCGCTGCCAATGGTGGTCGCGTCGGTGATTCTGGCCGCCACGTTGCTTCTGCGGTGGCGGACTCGGATGGTGCACCGGGCACGGACGCGCGAAGCGCGTGCGTTGCAGAGCGCACTGGACGTTCTGGTCGGTGAACTGCGCGCCGGTGCCCACCCGGTCGCCGCGTTCGATGTGGCGGCCCGGGAGGTCACGGGCCCCGTGTCGGCGAACATGGGCGCCGTCGCGGCCAGGGCGCGGCTAGGGGCCGACGTGGCCGCCGGACTGCGTCAGGTCGCGCGGTCGTCGCGCCTGCCGGGGCACTGGGAGCGGCTCGCGCTGTTCTGGCGGTTGGCGCAGCGGCACGGCCTGGCGATTGCCACTCTGATGCGTGCGGCTCAGCGTGACGTCGTTGAACGGCAACAGTTTTCGGACCGTGTTGATGCCGGCATGGCCGGTGCGCGGACGACGGCGGCAGTGCTGGCGGGCTTGCCGGTGCTGGGCATCGGGCTGGGGGAGCTCATCGGCGCGGATCCGGTCGGGTTTCTGACGTCGGGCGGGGCGGGCGGATGGCTGCTTGTCGTCGGCGTGACGCTGGCTTGCTGCGGCCTGCTGTGGTCGGATCGCATCACCGGGGGTGCGCTGACATGAGCTGGGCGGCGGTGTTGTTGGCGGCGGCCCTGCTGCTCGGTGGAAGACCGACGCGGGCACACGTGCGCGCGGCAGACGATACGAGGGCGAAGGATTCAGCGCCGCGGGACGCGGATGCGTTGGCCGTCGCGTCGACCTTCGACGTGTTTGCCGCTTGCCTCAACTCGGGGATGGCGGTGTCGACTGCGGCAGCCGCGGCTGCGTCGTCGGCACCTGCGGCGCTCGCCGGTGTGCTCACACGGGCCGCAGACATGCTGGCCCTTGGCGCGGATCCCGCTGCGGCCTGGACCAATCCCGCGCTGCCGCTCGACAGCCAGGGTGAGGCCCTGCTGCGGCTGGCACGTCGATCGGCGGCCTCGGGCTCGGCGCTGGCGCAAGGCGTTGCCGACCTCGCCGACCAGTCCCGCAGTCAGGCGGCCGCGGCGGCCGAGTCGCGTGCCCAGCGCGCCTCGGTGCTGATCGCCGGGCCGCTCGGGGTGTGCTACCTGCCCGCGTTCGTCTGTCTGGGCATCGTGCCGATCGTCGCCGGGCTGGCAGGTGACGTGCTGCGATCGGGGCTGTCATGAACGTGAAACTACGTCACGAGGAACCAGAGGAACCAATGGAAGGGAAAAGCGATGGCGGCGAGTATGATTCGCGAAGCGAAGGCGAGACTGACACTGTTGCTCGTCGACGACGAGGGCATGTCTACCGTCGAATACGCTATCGGCACGATTGCCGCGGCGGCGTTCGGCGCAATCCTGTACACCGTCGTCACCGGCGACTCCATTGTGACGGCGTTGACGAACATCATCAACCGGGCGCTCAACACCAACGTTTGATCGGCGAGCGCGGCGCCACCACCGTCGAAGCGGCGTTCGCGATCGCAGCACTGATGGTGGTGCTGCTGTTGTGCGTTGCAGGCCTGACCGCGCTGTCGATGCAGGTGCGCTGTATCGACGCCGCGCGGGAGGCGGCCCGGTTGGCGGCTCGCGGCGACGACGGCGACGCAATGCAGGCAGCCCATGACATCGCCCCGTTCGGCGCGCGCCTGCAGATGCAGGAGGAAGGCGATTATGTGGTGGCTGCGGTGTCGGCGCACTCGCTTCTGTTGCCGGGCATCACGATTCGAGCGGAAGCGGTGGCGGCTCGCGAGCCGGGTGCGCGATGACCGCGGCGCGGCCACGCTGATCGCCGTGGCGATGATGGCGGTCCTGGTCGCGGTGACCGTTGGGGGCGTCCACATCGCCTCGGCGGTGATCGCGCGGCACCGCGCGCAAGCCGCGGCCGACCTGGCGGCGTTGGCCGCTGCCGCTGCACTCCCGGCAGGCGCAGGGGCGGCCTGCGGGAAGGCGTCGCTGATCGCAACCAGGATGGGGGTTGAGGTGACCGGCTGCACCGCCGACGCGCTCGACGTGGTGGTGACCGTCAGCGCCGGTCCGGCAAAGGCCGCCGCGCGGGCCGGACCGGTCTAGTCGACTTTGCCCTTCTTTTTCTTCTTGTCCTTCTTGCTCTTTCGCGCCTTCTTGCCCGATACGTCGTCAGAACCGCCGTCTTCGTCGAGGTTCACGATCTGCAGTTCCTCGTCGGTGGGCCTTCGGAACGCGACCACGGCTGCGAACGTATCGGGTTCCAACTCAACGCGATTGATCGTCAGGTGCACGGGAACCCAGCCGCCATCGTTGGCGGGCAGCCGCAACACCCCGGTGGTGGCGCCGTTGGCGAACTCCAGCGTCATGCGCGCCATGTGCATGGCGTCGGCGGGATTGACCGATTCCCTGCCGGCCTCGCGGGCCCGCCAGTCGAAGAACGGGGCGGGGTCATCGAGCCACTTCAACAGCGTCCAGTTCACCGGATCGACCAGCGCCCGGTGCACTCCGGGGCGCGCGGGCCCATCGACGACGTCCGGCTCGAGGTGGTCGGCAGGCAGCGCCGGGCCCACCGGTTCGGCACGCCAGTTCATCGCGCGACAGATCAGGTGCTCGCTGCCGTCCTCCTGCGCCTCCATGTTCGCGCGGGCCACGAAGCCGACCGATATCGTCTCGCCCTTGTAGTCGGTGACGGTCCAGGTGTCGCACATCGTCATGCCGGGCTCGGCTTTGAGCGCCATCGCCAGCACCTTGGCCTCAGTCGGCTTGGCCTCCCGCATCGGCTGGTCTTCGGCAAGGGTGCGGTGAAGGGTGTCCGCCGTCGACGGGTCCCTGCCGCTGTTGTAGATGGACTCCTTGGTGTCGGTGGCCACCCCGGCCGTCAGGTCCCAGATCAGGGGCCCTGGAACGGACCGCTCCGGCGGTTCCATGCCGATCGGGCCGATCCAAACGTGCACGCCATGGAGCCGCCCATCGGACATCACGACGGGTTCGGTACGAATCACGCGGTCATTTTTCGGCGTGATGGTGCTCATGGCTTCACCGGACTGAACTGTTTCGGAAACCGCCGTTTGAATCGCCATCAAATCCGGACTTCGTCGCAAAAATACGCTGATCGGGATGAGATTCTTGGTTACGCGACCGTCGGCGACCACAACCGGTTCGCCACCTAACGTCTCCACGAGCAGCCAGTCGTGGCTCATTGCCTGAATTTTACCGGGCTGCGGTTTGCGGACACGCAACGCGAGGCGACGACGAAATTCGTCGTTTCATGGTATAGACCATGAATTTGGCGCCGCCGTAAATCGAACGCCAAGTTGCTCGAAGGGCTGCTACGAGGTACTTTACCTGTGCGCCTGGCGTTTTGAGACGACAACGAATTGCGTTGTATGTCGATTCGTCTCAAGTGTTTGGGCGTTCGGCGTGCCCGATCCGGCACCGTCGATTGCTGGTCCACGGGGGCGGCCGTCGCCGTGTTCCATTTTCTTCTTATTGCCAGGCCACCATCTCGCGAAGCACAAGCCGCAGCACGCGCACGGCGCCGGCCTTGTCCAACGGGTCGTTCCCGTTCCCGCATTTCGGAGACTGCACACACGACGGGCAGCCGTTCGGGCATTCGCAGGCCTCGATCGCGTCGGCCGTCGCGCCCCACCAGGTGGCCAACTGGTGATAGCCGCGGTCGGCGAAGCCGGCGCCACCCGGGTAACCGTCGTAGACGAAGATCGTCGGCAACCCGTCGACCGGTCCCACCGCGGTGGACAGTCCGCCGATGTCGCCGCGGTCACAGCTGGCCACCAGCGGCAGCAGTCCGATCGCCGCGTGCTCGGCGGCGTGCAGCGCCCCGGGGAACTGCAACGGATCGATCCCGTTGTCCTGCAGCGCTTCCGGCGTGATAGTGCACATGACCGCTTTGGTTTCCAAGTCGCGCGTCGGCATCTCGAGCTCGACGAAGTCGATGACCTCGCCGCTCAACTCGCGACGCAGATAGCCGATCACCGTATTGCTCACGCACACCGGAACCAAGCCAATGGTGATCGCGCCGAAAGTCTTTCGCTCACCCGGGCCGGTGACCGTGATGTCGGTGAGTTCCCGCGCGAACGTCGTGTAGCCCGGATCGTCGGCATGCACGAACGCGACACCGTTTTCGAAGTCGAGCGAGTCGACCACATACGACTCGCCCTGATGTAGATAGACCGCGCCGGGATGCACGGTCGCGGGCGCGCGGCCCGCATCAGCGCTGCCGAGCAGTCGGCCCGTTTCGGTTTCCAGGATTGCGATCTGACCGCCGGAGGACCCGCGAATGTCCACGGCCGGATGCGGATCGAGGCCTGGGCTGGGGAAGTAACCGCTGGGCCGTCGACGCAACAGGCCGTCGTCGACAAGGGCGTCGGCGACCTCTTCGGCATTCCATGCCCGCACCTCGGCGTCGGTCAACGGCAGTTCGGTTGCAGCACACAGCAATTGCGGCCCGAGAACGAACGGGTTAGTCGGATCGATGACCACCCGTTCGATCGGCTTGTCCAACAGCGCGGCCGGGTGATGCACCAGGTAGGTGTCCAACGGATCGTCGCGCGCGATCAGCACGATCAGCGCGCCCTGCCCGCGGCGGCCGGAGCGGCCCGCCTGCTGCCAGAACGACGTGACCGTGCCCGGAAAACCGGCCAGCACCACGGCATCCAGGCCTGCGATGTCGACGCCGAGTTCCAGCGCGTTGGTGCTCGCCAACCCGCGCAGGTCGCCTTCGGCCAGCGCGCGTTCGAGTTCGCGGCGGTCTTCGGCGAGATACCCGGCGCGATAGGAGGCGACCCGTTCCGTCAACTCCGGGGCGATCTCCTCCAGTCGGGAGCGCGCACTCAACGCGGTCAGTTCGGCGCCGCGGCGGGACCGGACGAACGTCAGCGTGCGCGCGCCCTCGGCGATCAGATCGGCCATCACCCTGGCCGCTTCCGCCCCGGCGGAACGGCGTACGGGTGCACCGTTTTCCCCGACCAGATCGGTGAGCAGTGCCGGCTCCCACAGCGCGACGGTGCGCGCGCCCTGCGGTGAGCCGTCATCGGTGACCTCGTGGACCGTCTGCCCGATCAATTCCGACGCTGTGGCCGCGGGCGACGCGGTCGTCGCGCTGGCGAAGATCACCGTCGGCATCGAGTGATCGGGCGAATAGCGGGTGCACAACCGCAGCAGGCGGCGCAACACCATCGCCACGTTGGATCCGAAAACGCCGCGATAGTAGTGGCATTCGTCGACGACGATGTAGCGCAGGTTGCGCAGGAACACTGCCCACCTGGCGTGGTTGCGCAGCAGCGACAGGTGAATCATGTCGGGGTTGGAGAAGATCCAGCGCGATCGCTCGCACGCGAAACGCCGCACCTCGCTGGGGCTGTCGCCGTCGTACGCGCTCGGCGCCACCGACGCCAACTTCTCGACGGCATCGGTGAGGGCCTGCGCGGCCCGCAACTGGTCGTGCCCAAGGGCCTTCGTCGGCGACAGATACAGCGCGCGGGCACGGGGATCGGTGGCGAACGCCGTCAAGATCGGCAGTTGGTAGGCCAGCGACTTGCCCGACGCGGTGCCGGTGCTGAGCACCACATGACGACCGTCGTGAGCCAGGTTGGCCGCCTCCACCTGGTGCGACCACGGCTCGGTGATGCCGCGATCATGGAACGCCCGCAGCACATCCGGGTCCGCCCAGTGCGGCCACGAGCGTGGCCGGGCACGCCGCGGCGGCAGATCGGCGACGTGCCGCACCGGCTTCTCGTCCGGGCTGGTGCCCTCGACCGCGCACGCGAGCAGCTCGCGGCCGAAATCCGACATTGTTGACCCTCCTGTAAGCGAATTGTTCCTCAAGTGATGTGGCAAGACTGTCGCGGAGGCCCCGAACATGATTGACTATGGGCGGTCGCAGCTTCTGTGTTCGTGTATATATGCACCCGCAGGATCGACGTTGCGATCGCGGTTCCTGCGAGGGTTGTAGGTCGGGTCAAGTTCCGACGACTCCACGAAGGTATGGCGGTCGGAACGGGCCCGGTACGCCGGAAGTCGGTGGACCGCACCCGGTAAGAAGAGAAGGAAAGATCGAAAGATGCCACAGGGAACTGTGAAGTGGTTCAACGCGGAGAAGGGCTTCGGGTTCATCGCGCCCGAGGACGGCTCCGCCGACGTGTTTGTCCACTACACGGAGATTCAGGGAACCGGCTTCCGGACTCTGGAAGAGAACCAGAAGGTTGAGTTCGAGGTCGGTCAGAGCCCCAAGGGCCCGCAGGCAACCGGCGTTCGGTCCATCTGAGAGAAATCGAACCTGAACGATCACCCCCCGCATAGTCCAACCAGACCGGCGGGGGGTTTTCGTTTCTCTGTGCCCTGCGTGCGGCGCTCCATACGCGCGCCGCACGACCCGGCCCAGATTTTCGGTAGAACTTCCGGCGCGGCGGTGGCCGCGACGGCCCCCCGAGCGCGGTCGACTGGCCTACTGTCGTTGGCGTGAGCCAGCTGTCGTTCTTCTCGGCAGAGTCGGTACCGCCCGCGGTCGCCGACCTCACGGGGCTGCTTGCCGGGCCGGGCCAGGTGGTGGTCGTCGGCGGCGGCGCACGGCTGTCGGTGGTGGTCGACGATCTGTGGCGGGCGGTCGCGCTGGCCGAGATGATCGTCGAGGCCGACCTGGAGCCCGAGATCGCCCGCACCGACGAGAACACGCCGCTGGTGCGCACCGCGGTGGATTCGCGGCTGCTCGGCATCGCCGCCGAGTGGACCAGGGGCGCGGTCAAGACGGTGCCGCCGCAGTGGCTGCCCGGCCCGCGCGAGCTGCGGGCCTGGACGCTGGCGGCAGGCACCCCGGAGGCGGATCGCTACCTGCTGGGGCTGGACCCGCACGCGCCTGACACATATTCGCCACTGGCCTCGGCGCTGATGCGTGTCGGGATCGCGCCGACCCTGATCGGCACCCGCGGCTCGCGTCCGGCGCTGCGGATCAGCGGCCGTCGACGCCTATCGCGCCTGGTAGAGAACGTCGGGGAACCTCCTGCGGACGTGGAAGCGTTCTCGCATTGGCCTCGGTTGTAGGACGTCGAAAGGGGCTTGACAGGGGAGGGGCCAGTTTGCGTCGGCACGTCCGGGGTGCGAAATTGTCAGGTGCTAACGGGCGACGGATAGTGGAAAACGCATAGATCTGGCACCGGACGGCAAATATAGAAGTGGAGCGTAGGCACAGTTGGCTGAAGACCGCGGCGGCGGCCGCAACGGTAGCGTGCGGCGACTCGTCATTGTCGAGTCGCCTACCAAGGCACGCAAAATTGCCAGTTACCTGGGCTCCGACTACATCGTGGAGTCGTCCCGCGGCCACATCCGCGACCTGCCGCGCAACGCCGCCGACGTGCCCGCCAAGTACAAGTCGGAGCCGTGGGCCCGCCTCGGCGTCGACGTCGACCACAACTTCGAGCCGCTCTACATCATCAGCCCGGAGAAGAAGAGCACCGTCAGGGAGCTGAAAGACAAGCTCAAGAACGTCGACGAGCTCTATCTCGCGACGGACGGCGACCGCGAGGGCGAGGCCATCGCCTGGCATCTGCTCGAGACGCTCAAGCCGCGCGTCCCGGTCAAGCGGATGGTGTTCCATGAGATCACCGAGCCGGCGATCCGCAACGCCGCCGAGCATCCGCGCGACCTGGACAACGATCTGGTCGACGCGCAGGAGACCCGCCGCATCCTGGACCGGCTGTACGGCTACGAGGTCAGCCCGGTGCTGTGGAAGAAGGTCGCGCCGAAGCTGTCGGCCGGCCGCGTGCAGTCGGTGGCGACCCGCATCATCGTCCAGCGCGAACGCGAGCGGATGGCGTTCCGCAGCGCCGCCTACTGGGACGTCACCGCCGAACTGGACGCCAGCGTCTCCGATCCGCAGGCCACGCCGCCGACCTTTGCGGCCAAGCTGAACATCGTCGACGGCAAGCGGGTGGCCACCGGCCGCGACTTCGACTCGCTGGGTGAGCTGAAGAAGCCCGACGAGGTGCTGGTGCTCGACGAGGCCAGCGCGGGCGCGTTGGCCTCGGGGCTGCGTGGTGTGCAGCTGCAGGTCACCTCGGTCGAGCAGAAGCCCTACACGCGGCGGCCGTATGCGCCGTTCATGACGTCGACGCTGCAGCAGGAGGCGGGCCGCAAGCTGCGGTTCTCCTCGGAGCGCACGATGAGCATCGCGCAGCGGCTCTACGAGAACGGCTACATCACTTATATGCGTACCGACTCCACCACGCTGTCGGAGTCGGCCATCAACGCCGCGCGCAACCAGGCCCGCCAGCTCTACGGCGAGGAGTACGTGCATCCGACGCCGCGGCAGTACACCCGCAAGGTGAAGAACGCGCAGGAGGCGCACGAGGCGATCCGGCCCGCCGGCGACGTGTTCGCCACGCCGGGGCAGCTGCACAGCGAGCTGGACACCGACGAGTTCCGGCTCTACGAGCTGATCTGGCAGCGCACCGTGGCCTCCCAGATGGCCGATGCGCGCGGCACGACGCTGTCGCTGCGCATCTCCGGGCAGTCCCGCGACGGGCAGCAGGTGGTGTTCAACGCCAGCGGCCGGACCATCACGTTCGCCGGCTTCCTGAAGGCCTACGTCGAGAGCATCGACGAGCTGGCCGGCGGCGAGTCCGACGACGCCGAGAGCCGGCTGCCGAACCTGACCGAGGGCCAGCGGGTGGACGCCAAGCAGCTGACGCCCGACGGGCACACCACCACGCCGCCCCCGCGCTACACCGAGGCGTCGTTGATCAAGGCGCTGGAGGATCTGGGCATCGGTCGCCCGTCGACGTACTCGTCGATCATCAAGACCATCCAGGACCGCGGCTATGTGCACAAGAAGGGCAGCGCCCTGGTGCCGTCGTGGGTGGCGTTCGCCGTCACCGGCCTGCTCGAGCAGCACTTCAGCCGGCTGGTCGACTACGGCTTCACCGCCGCGATGGAAGACGAGCTCGACGAGATCGCCGCGGGCAACGAGCAGCGCACCACGTGGCTCAACAACTTCTACTTCGGCGGCGATCACGGGGTGCCCGAGTCGATCGCGCGCTCGGGCGGGCTGAAGAAGCTTGTCGGTGTCAACCTCGAAGGCATAGACGCGCGAGAAGTCAACTCCATCAAGCTTTTTGACGACGAAGAAGGGCGCCCGATCTACGTCCGCGTCGGCAAGAACGGCCCGTATCTGGAGCGCATGATCATCGGCGAGGACGGCGAGCCCAAGCCGCAGCGCGCGAACTTGAACGACTCGCTGACCCCGGATGAGCTCACCCTCGAGCTGGCCGAAAAGCTTTTCGCCACACCGCAAGAGGGGCGCGTGCTGGGCGTCGACCCGCAGACCGGCCACGAGATCGTCGCCAAGGATGGCCGGTACGGCCCGTACGTGACCGAGGTCCTGCCCGAACCCGAGGATCCGGAAGACGGTGTGACGGCGAAGAAGGGCAAGAAGCCGACGGGTCCCAAGCCGCGCACCGCGTCGCTGCTGCGGTCGATGAGCTTGGACACCGTCACACTCGAGGACGCGTTGAAGCTGCTGTCGCTGCCGCGTGTCGTCGGCGTCGACCCCAACACCGGTGAGGAGATCACCGCGCAGAACGGCCGCTACGGGCCGTATCTGAAGCGCGGCAACGACTCTCGCTCGTTGGCCAGCGAAGAGCAACTGTTCGACATCACGCTCGAAGAGGCCTTGAAGATCTACGCCGAGCCGAAACGCCGTGCGGGACAACGGGCTGCGGCTCCTCCGCTGCGGGAGCTGGGTGAGGACCCGGCGACCGGCAAGAAGATGGTGATCAAGGACGGCCGGTTCGGCCCGTACGTCACCGACGGCGAGACCAACGCCAGCCTGCGCAAGGGTGACGACGTGCTGTCGATCACCGACGAGCGCGCCGCCGAGTTGCTCGCCGACCGCCGTGCGCGCGGCCCGGTCAAGCGCACCGCGAAGAAGACCGCCAAAAAGGCGGCGAAGAAGGCGCCCGCCAAGAAGGCCGCCAAGGGCAGCTAGCTGCGCGCCTCGGCGTCTTCGGCCTGACGATCCTTGGGCCCGGCTTGTGAGGGTTGCGAGGCCGCGCCGTCGGTCTGTGCTTTCGCAGCGACTTCTCTGTCTTCGTCGGGCTGCTGTTCAGCGGCCTCGTCGGTCTGCTGGTTGGGGTCGACGAGGTTCAGCGGACGGGCCAGCTGGGTCGGGGCCGTGCGGCCGCGCAGTTCGACGATCTCGCCGACGTCCCAGCACAGCGCCTCGGCGTCCAGCGCGCCGCTGACCGCGATGGCCGACGCGAGCACATGACCCTCCTCCAGCTTGGCCAGCTCCGTGAGGCGGGCCGCCTCGTTGACCGGGTCGCCGATCACGGTGTACTCGAAACGCGCCTGAGCGCCGATGTGCCCGGCGATCGCGCGGCCCGCGGACACCCCGATGCCGAACTCGATATCGGAGCCCAGCACGTTGAGCAGTTCGTCGTGCAGTTCCCGGGAGGCGGCCAGCGCAGCGCCGGACGCGTCCGGGTGTTCGATCGGCGCGCCGAAGATCGCCAGCGCCGCATCGCCCTGGAACTTGTTGACGAAGCCGCCGTGGCGGTTCACGGTGTCGACGACGACGCGGAAGAAATCGTTGAGCAGGTTGACGACCTCGGCGGCGGGCCGGGTGGAGGCCAGCTGCGTCGAGCCGACCAGATCGACGAACAGCACGGCGACGTCGCGCTCCTGGCCGCCCAGTTCGGTGCCGCGCTCCAGGGCGCGGCGGGCCACGTCTTCGCCCACGTAACGGCCGAAGAGGTCACGCAGCCGCTGCCGTTCGGCGAGGTCGCGCACCATGTCGTTGAAGCCGGCCTGCAGCAGCCCCAGTTCGCTGGCGTCGTAGATCTGCATGTGGGCGTTGTAATTGCCGCGCTGCACTTCGCCGAGCGCCCAACGCAATTGGCGCAGCGGGTCGGCGATGGCCATGGCCACCAACACCGTGCCGGCCAGGCCGACGACCAGTGCGGCGATGGCCATGATGAGGATCGGCGTCGTCAGCCGGTCGGGGGAGGCCGTGAGGATCTGGAACTTGCTGGCCACCAACGCCAAGATGATGGCCAGGACCGGAACCCCGGTGGACAGCACCCACGTCAGCACCTGGCGCAGGATGACGCCCGCGGCGCGGTAGTTCTCGGGTACGCCGCCGCGCAGGGCGGCGACCGCGACCGGCCGCAGCACCCGCTCGGACTGCAGGTAACCGATGATCGCCGTCGCGGTGGCGCCCAGCGCGGTGGCGACCGCGACGACGGGCGCCGAGTGGCTGGCCACGGGCCAGCTGGCGACGATGAAGACGATCGACCCCAGGAACCAGTTCGTGACGCTGATCAGCGTGCGATAGAAGGGCATTCTCAGCGCCCTGGTGCGCGCCAGTTCGGTGGCGGCGGGGTCGGTGTCGGTGAGCATGCTGTCGCGGCGCTGCCACCGCATCACCGGGATCAGCAGCCGCAGGCTGACATAGGCTCCGATGGTGAACGACAGGAACAGGTAGCCCAGGAAGATCGCCAGGTTGAACGCGGGCAGATCCTGCAGCTGGATGCGGTCTTCAGGCGGCAGGCCGAACCGCAGAAAGCCAAGGACGAACAGCGCGCCGATGATGTCGGCCTGCAGCATGCCCAGCGTGAACACCGGCCATGGGGTGCGCGCGACCCAGCGGACGAATGCCTTGATTCGTCCGATCGGTTCTGGCGCGGTGGTCACCTGTCAACCGTATCGGGCCGTGGAGACCAGAAAAGGTGGTCTGGGACGGACGTGTCGGTTCGCAGCACTACTGTTACCTGCGATGGCGGGTGTTTTTTCACGTCTGGTCGGCCAGGGCGCTGTGGAGGCCGAACTTGTGGCCGCGGCGCAGGCTGCGCGCCGTGATCCTGCTCACAGCGCCGACGCTACAGGCACCATGACTCATGCCTGGCTGATCACGGGGCCACCGGGGTCGGGCCGCTCGGTGGCGGCGCTGTGCTTCGCGGCCGCGCTGCAGTGCACGTCCGACGGGGTGCCCGGGTGCGGGGAGTGCCGGGCGTGCACGACGACGATGGCCGGCACCCACGCCGACGTGCGGCGGATCATCCCCGAGGGGCTGTCGATCGGCGTGGACGAGATGCGCACCATCGTGCAGATCGCGTCGCGGCGGCCGGGCACGGGGCGCTGGCAGATCGTCGTGATCGAGGACGCCGACCGGCTGACTGAAGGCGCCGCGAATGCGCTGCTCAAGGTGGTCGAGGAACCACCGGCCTCGACGGTGTTCCTGCTGTGCGCGCCGTCGGTGGACCCGGAGGACATCGCGATCACGCTGCGCTCGCGCTGCCGCCACGTGGCGTTGGTGACGCCGCCGGTGGAGGCCATCGCGCAGGTGCTGATCGAGCGGGACGGGATTCCCGCCGAGGACGCCACATGGGCGGCGTCGGTCAGCGGCGGGCATGTCGGGCGGGCCCGTCGGCTCGCCACCGACGAGGAGGCCCGCCGCAGGCGTGAGCGGGCGCTGGGGCTGGCGCGGGACGCCGCCACGCCGTCGCGGGCGTTCGCCGCCGCCGAGGAGCTGGTGGCGGCCGCCGAGGCCGAGGCGATGGCGCTGACCGTCGACCGCAACGAGGCCGAGACCGAGGAGCTGCGCACCGCGCTCGGTGCGGGCGGCACGGGCAAGGGCACCGCGGGCGCTCTGCGGGGTGCGACGGGCGCGATCAGAGACCTTGAACGCAGGCAAAAGTCACGCCAGACGCGGGCCTCGCGCGACGCGCTGGATCGCGCGCTGATCGACCTGGCGACGTACTTCCGCGACGCCCTGCTGGTGTCGGCGCACGCGGAGACGGTGCAGCCCAACCACCCCGACATGGCCGACAAGGTCGCGGCGATGGCGGCGGCGGTGCCGCCGGACCGCCTGCTGCGCTGCATCGAGGCCGTGCTGGAGTGCCGCGAGGCGCTGGCGGTCAACGTGAAGCCGAAGTTCGCCGTCGACGCGATGGTCGCCACCGTCGGGCGGGCGCTGCGGAACTGACTTGGGCGCTCGCCGGGGCCTGCCGTAGACTCGTGCCGCCCGGCTCGCTCCGGGCGTGCCACCTTAGCTCAGTCGGCAGAGCGATTCACTCGTAATGAATAGGTCGGGGGTTCGATTCCCCCAGGTGGCTCTCACTTGTCGATTCGCGCGGCACCCCCTTTTTCGCGCGGCACCCCCTTTTTCGCGCGGCACCCCCTTTTTTCGCGCGAGAGTGCGTGTCTGCGGGCGACACGCCGTGTGAATTGCGAAGTTTGCGCACCCTCGCGGCCCGCTGTGTTGCTACTCGCCGAGCGTCTCCTGGGCAATCCTGTTCGCCGTCGAGGCGGCCGGGAAGCCCGCATAGCCGCTGGAGTGGTAGATGACCTCGGCGATCTCGTCGTCGGTCAGCCCGTTGGTGCGGGCGATCCGGAAATGGATGGCCAGCTCGTCGGTGGCGCGCAGCGCGATGAGCATGCCCAGAGTGACGAGGCTGCGTCCCCACAGCCGGCCGAAGACGTTGTCGACGGCGATCTCGAACAGCTCGTCGGCGAAACCGCCCTTCGGAAGGGTTGCGTCGTCGCCCAGGACGCCGGGCATCAGCTGACGGAAGACGTTGGTTCCTGTTTCGCGCACATCAGTCATGCGCTCACTGTCGCATCAGACCGGGGCGAGGTAACCCACGGGCCCGGATGCGACGCAGATGGACAGCGCGGCGGTGTTGGCGCGCACGTTGATGGCGTCGCCGGCGCCGGGCAGACGCACGAAGACCCGGTTGAGGCCAGGGTGTACCGGCACCTTGATGTCCTTGCCCTCGCTGAGCGACAGTGTCATGGAGCCTTCGCTGTTGGCAAGGTAATTGATTTCGGCGGTCCAGTCCGACGGCAGCAGCGGCCCGTCGAGTGGCATGCGGGCCGGGAAGTCGGGCTGGACGAGGTATCCGCACTTCGGGTCGGGTCCGGGGACAATGGTGCGGACCCAGGTGACCTTGGCGTCGACGAGGTTGCCGCGATTGTCGAGCATGCGCAGTTCGGTTGTGCTGTCGGCGAATTCGGGCCGGTCACGCAGTAGTGCGAACATGTGGCTCGCCAGGTTTTCGGGTGCGGCCACCCGTTGAAGGACGAACGGGTCGACTTCTTGGTCAAGCATCGGAGCGCTGGAGGTCTGGTGGGCTTTGGCCAGCCCGGCTCGGGCGTTCTGCAGGTACGGTTGTGCGGGATTGTCTTGCCAGATCGTCGTGAAGGTCGCGGTGGAGTACAGACTGCTGACGACGAAAGCTGCTGTGGCGGTGACGATTATCGCGGTGCGCGTGGGCGAGGCGTCGAGCCAACGGGAGCGTTCGCGGTTCGGGGCGCAGAGACCCACGGCCGCGAGCAGCGTGAGCACGATGACGAGGTCGGGGAAGTAGCGAAGGGTCTGCGCGAGCTCCAACGCGGTGAATTTCGATGAGCGCAGAAGATAAATCGGGATCTGGCAGGCGATGGCGTAGCCGACGGCGGTGAGCCACAGCAGGCCGATGCGTTGCTTGCGGAGGAATGACACGGTCACGACGGCGGCGAGCGCCAGCCAGCCGAGCGCCATGGCGGTGGCCGGTGGTGTCGCCCAGGGCGACGCCGGGGCCCAGCGTTGCCAGTCCCACGGCCCGCCGGCGAGCCCGGGAATGATGCCGTGAGTGATGGAGCGGATCAAGAGGTCTCGAGTCATGGGGAGGTCGCGGCTCCACCGTTCCTGGTCGACGATGATGACGTAGAGAACGATCCAGGCGGCGGTGAGTGTGAGTGAGCTGATCCAGAGGTGTTGTCCGCGTTGCCAAACGGTGCGCAGAGCCTTCGCGTCACCTGTGACATGCGCGAGAAGCGCTGCGACGGTGAATGCGACGAAGGGGATGACGGCGGCCTTTTCGAAGAAGAGCAGGCCACCGAGAAAGACGAGGAATCCGGTGACGGCGTAGCGCTTTTGGCCGGTGCGCACCAGCAGGATCGCGTCTGCCGTGACCCATGCCATCGCGGTGAGCATCGGCAGCGAGTTCAACGCGGCTGCCCACCAGGCGAATCCGGGGATGCCGAGAGGAGTGAACAGCGCGAACATCAGCGGGATCAACAGGACGGGCCGCCACCCAAGGATGACGTGGAGGGCTCGTAGGAGCGCGAGTGAGGCGAGGAGCTGTAGAACCACCAGGCTGATGGCCGGCCCGACCCAGTTCAGCGGTGCCAGGTGGGCGATCACGCCCGCGACGAGAAAGGCGGCGGGCATGACGTGGCCGTCGTGGTCGTCGAACAGGTAGGCGGGGGAGAAGAGGCTCTGGGTGCCGGCGCGGCCGATGAGGATGAGGTCGTCCCAGTAGAAGTAGCCCTTGAAGGCCAGGATCGCCCGGAGGACGAGTTGGACCGCGATCAGGGCGATGGCGGTCGATGCAACCCAGTTGGTGCGGGTCAGCCGGACTGCCATACGTCCTTTCTGCTGGTCGGCGGGACCCTTCGAGGGTACGGGTCGGACGGGTTGGCCAGCGATCCTGGCGGTGCTGCCAGCCAATCGGGGCCGGTCACGCGTTCACAACAGCTGCTGCGATGCGATTCGGGATGCCTTTACGCTGGAACAATGACTGGAAGCTCGCCCTATCCGCCTGGTTATGGCGCTCCTCCGCCAGGAAGCGGCCCTCCCCAGGC
The DNA here is from genome assembly GCF_002553505.1 of Mycolicibacterium agri. Lineage (GTDB taxonomy): Bacteria > Actinomycetota > Actinomycetes > Mycobacteriales > Mycobacteriaceae > Mycobacterium > Mycobacterium agri. Next base: position 23,492 of record NZ_PDCP01000001.1, read on the forward strand.
CGGGCCCGGTTATGCCCCGCACCCGTCGGCTCCCCGCCCGAGCCCCTCTCCGCGGACAGGCCGAACCGGTCTCTTAGCGTCCGGCGTAGTGCTAGCCGTGCTGCTGGGAGTTGCCGCACTGGTGGTGTCGATCGTCGCGGTCACGCGGGAACCTGCGTTACCGCCTCAGCCTGCCGTTCCTCAAGCCGCTCCGCAGCAACTGTTCGTAGATGACGCCGACAAGGCGCTCTGCGAGGCAATTGGCCCGCTCATGAGAGAAGCTAGTGATCGCACCAACGCTTTTCTGCGGACAGGAACTCCCGATTCGCCGGAGCGCTTGAATGCGATCGCAGGGTTCAAAGCCGAAACAGCAGATTGGGCTAATCGCATCCAGAAAATTTTGAATGAGCATGCGGACCCCCCGCGCTACCTCACTCGTACGCTCCAGCGCTATATCGATGGGTTGTTGCTCTACAGCGAAAATATGTATAAGGAACGCGGGCCTGATCCTTTTGACACCACCACTTATGATTCTGCAATTGTCGCTTACGGCGGGCCCCTCGGAACTTGCTACAAGGTCGGCGTTCGGTGGTAGCAGTCGGAGGCGCTGGCGAGGTCAAACCGAATCGCAAGTTCTCGCACTTGATCCTCGATGGGCTGTGGCCCGAAACTTCCCCTAGCCCATGGGCGGGAGTAGCGAGTGCACAACAAACTTTCGCGCAGGCCTCTCGGACCGCGGCAGGACAGGTAAGTTCGTCCGCTGCTTCGATCCTCTCGAGTAATGACGGAGCGATGATCGAGTCCATGCACGCGACCTATCAGAGCGACAGCAAGGCCGTTGAGTCGCAGTCGGATCTGTTCGCTGAAATGGCTGGTGCGATCAACAAATGTGCTGACATCGTCGAAGAGGCTCGGCTGCAGCTGGATGCGATCGATCGTGAGGCGCACGGAGCGATTCAGGAACTCATCGACAGCCAGAAGGGCGGGGTGTTCGGCGGTTGGGCTGTGCTGTCCATGATTTGGGCGATTCTCTCGCAAGCTCGAGCGGCTGCGATGGCGGCGTCCTCAGCTGCAGCGGCAAATATCGCTTCGCAGGGTTTCAGGGTTGAGTCGGCGTCCGCACCGACACCGGCCAGCGTGTCCGGCTTACCTACTCAAGCAGAGCCGTATAGTCCGCGTCCTCAACCACAATTTTTTATGGCAGGCAACGAGACGATCCCGCAAGACGTTCCTCCACAACCTCCCCAGCGTCCGGTGCGGGTGGATGGTCACGACTCTGTAGTGAAACCCGAGCCAGGCGCAACTCCGGAGCCAGCTCGCCCAGATGTTGACTCGGATCCAGTTCGAGTTGATGACTCGGTCTCCCAGAGTGCCGACGGTCACGTGGGCTCCACGCTCCCCGGGCATGAAGCACCTGTCCGTGTCGAGGGCCATGACTCTCAGCCTGCATCAATTCTCCCAGCAGCATCACAACCCCAGACCGGTGGCGGCGCGGTTATCCCGCCGATGGCCCCCGTCTCCGGACTGTCTGGCGCAGGCGGCGGTGGCGGGATAAAGCCGCCGTCGATGCCCTCCATGCCGAGCACTCCAAGCATGCCCAGCACGCCGAGCATGCCCTCGACACCGACGCCGACGACGCCTGCCAGCCTGCCGACGCCCGCTACGGCGGCCAACGATCTGTCGCAGGGCTTCGCCAAGGGGCTCGCCGCCGGCGGGGCTCCGCTGCCGCCGTCTGTGCCGACGACGCCGCAAACGCCTATGACACCCCCAGCGGCCACGGAGATCGCCCCGGCGTCGCACCCCGCGTCGGCGCCGCCGCCCGCCGCGGCCGCCGGGCCCGTCGTCGGTCAATCGGCTTCGCCCCCTCCCGCGGCATCATCCGGCACTCCGGCACCGATGATCGCCGCCGCCCCGCCGCCGGGGAACCTCGCCGCTTTCGGCTCCGACCTGCCCAAAGGAACCCCGACGCCCCCGGCGCCCACCGTCTCCGCGAGCGGCTCGGGCGGTGCGGCATCGATGCCCGCAGCCGCCGCGTCCGCCGGCGTCTCGTCAACCGGTGTGCCGCCGAGCGTGCTCGCCACATCGGGCATCGCCGCCACCGGCACCGGCGCGGCGATGGTCAGCTCGGAAACCAAGGATCAACACCTCGACGACGCCGTCGAACTCGCCTATGAGCTGTTGCACGCGTCGCGGATGTATCCCGGCCTGCACTGGTGCGTCGGCATCTTCAAGCTCGCCACCGGTACCGAGACCGTCATCGTCAGCAATGACGGAGCCAGCTACATTCCCCCCGGCGTGTACGTACCTCGTTCTGCCCGTGTGCTTTTCGTCGATCCGGAGCTCAGCGCCGGCTTCCATGCCAAGTGGTTCGGCTGGGTCAACCCGACCGCGATCATGGTCGCCTATGCCGCGGAACGCGCCGTCCTCGACCCGAACGTCGAACTCTACGCCGTCGCCGCCACCACCGACCCCGGCGGTTCGTCCGTTCTGCCCGCCCGCCGCGCTGGGGTGCCGCACTACCAGGACTGCGACTCCACGCGGTCGCCGATCGACCCGGCCACGCCCGCGCCCGAACTCGACGACTCCCGCGTACACCGGCTCGCGGTGATGTCCCCACAGCGCTACGAGGAGCTCACCGACGCCAATCTTGCTGCAAACGAACGTGGTTCGACCGCATGGGAAGCCACCGCCGGTGCCGTCGCGACCGCTCTCGCGGGCGCGGAGATTCTTCATATCGAAGTCGCGCCCGTCATCCGCGAAATCCTCGGCGCGCTCGCTGCGGGCACCCCCGTGTCCGACGACCAGTGGTCGGCACTCGCCGAGGTGCGGCTCTACGGCAAGTCGCTGTTCATGCGGCCTGGCTTCATCGAGGTCGAGCCGTCCGGCGATCCGAACACCACCGTCCTGTATCGCGCCCATCACAACCTCGACCGGGCCGTGGAAGCACTTTCGCTTTGGCGTGGTGATAACCCCGACTATGCCGATATCGTCTATGCCACTGAGCAAGTCAGCAAGGAGGGCCAGCTATGGCCAGCAAGAACATCAAGCTGAACCCCGACGAGACGCTCGGTCACGTCAACAAGATCGCCGCGACGATGGCCGAAGCCGCCGTGCCCGGCCCGGTGCCGCCTCCGTCGCCTCCGGCCAGCCCGATCGATGTGGCACTCAACGCCGTGGCCGCGGCTGCTGCCGAGAAAGCCGCGGCATCGGCCGAAGCCATCGCCAGCCGCGGTACTCAGCACTACGCCGCGTCCGTCCAAGCCATCGAAGCCATGCGGGCGCAGGAAGAACAAAACGTCGAAACGATCACCGAGGTCCAGACCGGGGTCCCCGAAGCGGGTATTACCGAAGTCTGACTTGCACAGCGCTCATCGGTATGGTGTAGCCGATGCGCACACTGGTGACGGGGGCGGCCGGGTTCATCGGCTCCACCCTGGTTGATCGTCTTCTTGCAGACGGACACACCGTCATTGGTCTTGACGATCTCAGCTCGGGCAACAGCGCCAACCTCGGCGTCGCCGATCGAAGCTCGGACTTCGACTTCGTCAAGGCCGACATCGTGGATGCCGATCTGATCGGCCTGCTCACCGATGTTCGTCCCGAGGTGATCTTTCACCTCGCCGCACAGATATCCGTGAGCCGTTCCGTCGCAGACCCACAACTTGACGCGTCGGTGAACGTCGTCGGCACCGTCCGTCTCGCCGAGGCCGCGCGGCGCGCCGAGGTTCGCAAGATCGTGCACACCTCGTCGGGAGGATCGGTATACGGAACACCGCCGAGCTTCCCGACGAGTGAGGACGCGCCCAACAACCCAGCTTCGCCATACGCGGCGAGCAAGGTCGCCGGCGAGATCTATCTCAACACGTTCCGCAACCTGTACGGCCTCGACTGCTCACACATCGCACCCGCGAATGTGTATGGGCCACGCCAAGATCCGCACGGCGAGGCCGGCGTCGTCGCCATCTTCTCGCGCGCTCTGCTCGCGGGCAAGCCGACGAAGATCTTCGGTGACGGCACCGACACTCGCGATTACGTTTTCGTCGACGACGTCGTCGACGCGTTTGTTCGCGCCGCCGGTGACCAGGGCGGCGGGCTGCGGTTCAACATCGGCACCGGCGTGGAAACGTCGACGCGCCAACTGCATTCGGCAATTGCCGCCGCGGCCGGTAAGCCTGACGAGCCGGAGTTTCATCCGCCAAGGCTCGGAGACCTCCGCCGGTCCTGCCTCGACATCACCCGCGCCAAGACAGTGCTGGGCTGGACACCGAAGGTCGACTTGGAAGAGGGCATCGCCAGAACGGTCGCGTTCTTCCGCGAAGAACAAGAGATCTGACTATCGCGGGTTTACTTCATGCGGAAGCGCGGCATGCAAGCTTGGCGCCGCCAGCTCGCCGCCGCGTATCGGCTCATAAAGCTGAGGGGACTTGTCGAAGCCGTCCCAATAGATCCAGAGATGACCGCTCACGGGACAACGGAACGCAATGGTTGCCGCTAGGTACAATTCTTCGACATCAACCCGACCGCTGTAATTGTCAAAGTCGGTGTCGGAGAGCAACTTCCACTCATTCTCGTTCGGGACATCACCGCTGGTCCGTATCGTCGTACCACACGCACACGAATTTCGCCATAACGCACCCCAATTGCATTGAGATTGCTGGTTTCTACGGCTCTTCAGAAATCCAGACGCCAACCTCTCCGCCGGGCGTGCCGGCGACTGTCCATCCCTTGGGCGCAGTCATCATCCACGCCTCGTAATGGTCGTCGGGCAGACATGTGATGACGGCTCCGTTGTCAAACGCGATTGTCAGTACACCTGAATCGTCCACGACGGATTCGGTGATCACCCGGCCGATCAGTTGCTCGATTGCTACCAAGCGCTCGGGCGGATCCGTCTGCGGCGAAAGATCCGTGGTCTCGCCATCGAGCATCAAGGTGAAGGGGCTATCAAGTCGGAGGAAATAGCCGCCGGAAAGCGACATCGTGAGCCCGTATTCGATGTGCTGAGACTGAATGCTCCTGCCGCGTAAGCCTAGATCCATGACGGCCACCAATTGACGACGGCACAACGTGCAGCGGCATCGCGAGATACATGCGTTTGCGCGCGGCTGTTATCCACCGGTCGCTCCCGCCCGCTCGCCACTCACCAAGCGTAGAGCCGAACTGGCGACCGAAGTGAACGGTTTTCAGGCATCGAGCGTGCGCAAACTCCCGAATTCTTACGGCGTGTCGGCCGCAGACACGCACGGTCGCGATGCCGAAATACGGTAGCGATGCCGAAATACGGTCGCGATGCCGAAATACGGTCACGGTGCCGAAATCCGGGCGAGCGCCAGCAGATGCACCGCGATTCCTACCAGCGGGCCGCACAGCAGCGCAATCACTGTGCGCGTCTGCAAATCCAGGGGGAGCAGCAGCAGCAACGTCGCCGCCACCGTCGCGATCACCCAACCCGCCGAATAGGACCGATGCAGCGCGAAAGCCACCGTCGCCGCCCCCGTCAGCGTCAGCAGCGCGATCGCGATCGCCGCCGCCGTCAGCCAGGCCAGCAACCCGCCGCCGGCCCGGTACTCCTCACCGAACGCCACCCGCAGCAGCCACGGCCCGAAGATGTCGGCGAGCACCACCCCGAGCGCGCCCAAACCGGCCACCACCGCCGCCGGAGCCACCAACGACCGCAACCGGTCGGCGCGCTGGTCGACGAAATGCGCGATCAGATTGCCCTGCATCGCCGTCAGCGGCACCAGCAGCGGGGCGCGGGTCAGCGTCACCGCCAGAATCACCACGCCACCCGTCGCCCCCAGATCACCCGACGTCGCCTTCAACAGCACCGGGAACCCCATCACCAGAATCGCGCTTGCCCCTGCCGCGGCGATCGAATGCGCCGCGCCCCGCAGGAAAGTCACCGTTCCGCCCGGTGTCAGCAGCCGCGCCGCCGCCCGCGTGGCAGGCGAGGCGATCAACAGCAGCAGCCAGGCCACCGCGCCCGCGACCGTCGCCCACAGGTAGCCGACCAACCCCCAACTGACGACGAATGTGGCCGCCGCGACCACCACCCGGATCGCCGCATCCGTCACCATCAGCGCGCCGTACTGCGTCCATCGCCCGACGCCGGCCAGCATGCCCAGCAGCGTCGCGTGCAGACAGAACCCGGCCAACCCCACACTGAGGAGCACGACGCTCAACCATCGCGACGCGACGAACACATGCCCCGACCACAGCGGCGACGTTCCCGCGATCACCGCCGCCGCGCCGACGCCGACCAGCGCCGCCACCCTCATCGGATGCGTGCGCGGCCCCGACACCGCCTCCGTGTAACCGGCCGAGCGGACTTCGCGCGTCGCCTCCTGCAGCAGCCCGAACGCCGCACCGGTGACCAATCCGAACGCGCCCCAGAACACGCCGAAGACGGAGAAGCCTGCCGGTTCCAGGTCGCGCGCAGCCAGATACAACACCGCATACCCGCACAGCGCGGTGATGGCCGTTGCGACGCCGACCCGCGCGACGCTGCCGCGTGTGATCGGGCCGGTAGGGGTGCCCGCGTCGGTCACAATGCCGGCACGTCCTTGGAATACAGCCACCCGTCCCACAGCGAGCGCAGCGAGACATCCGCGTAGTTGGCCGCAAGACCGGTGAAATCGTCGGTGACCGCGGTGGCATGCCGATACCTAGCAGCCCAATCCTGCAGCAGAGTAAAGAAATTCGCGTCACCGATGCACCGGCGCAGCGCGTGCAACGTCAGCGCCCCGCGCTTGTACACCCGGTCGTCGAACATGTCGCGCGGGCCGGGGTCGGACAGCAGCAGATCCTGCGGCGACTTGGTCAACCGCGCATGGTAGTGACGGGCCCACTCGTCGGCGCTTCGGCCGCCGGACTCCTCCGACCACAACCACTCCGCGTAGCAGGCGAAGCCCTCGTGCAACCAGATGTCGCGCCAGCGCCGCGCCGTCACCGAATTGCCGAACCACTGATGGGCCAGTTCGTGGGCGATCAACCGTTCCGACGAGCCCGTACCGTCGCAGTGGTTGGCGCCGAAGATCGAAATACCTTGCGCCTCAAGCGGAATTTCCAGATCGTCGTCGGTGACGACGACGGTGTAGCCGGTCGGCAGCGGATACGGACCGAAGCGCTTGGCGAACACCTTCATCATCTCAGGCTGCCGACCGAAGTCATGATCGAAGTTGCGCTTCAGCCGCGCCGGCAGCGCCGCTTGCATCAGCACCGGCGACTTCTGCAGCCGGTATATCTCGTACATGCCGATCTGCAGGGTGATCAGATACGTCGACGTCGGCTCGGCCAGTTCGTACGTCCACGTCGTCATCGCCGCGCGGGTGCGACGGGATATCAACTCGCCGTTGGCGATCACCCGATACGGATTCTCGGTGCTGATCTGGATACGGAAGCTGGCCTTCGCGCTGGGATGGTCGTCGCAGGGGAACCAGGACGCGGCACCGTTGGGCTGACCTGCCACCAGCGCGCCTTCGGTCAGCTCCTCGAAACCGACGTCACCCCAATGTGATCGGATCGGACGCGGTGCCCCGCCGTATCGCACAGAAACCGTCATCGCCGCGCCGGCGGGCAACGGTGACGGCAGCGCGATGTGCAGCTTGTCGTGCGAGCAGCCGAACGATGCGGGCTTGCGGCCGTTCACGGTCACCTTCGAAACGCTCAGGGCGTCGGACAGGTCGAGCGTGAAGGTCCGCAGCTGCGCCAGCGTCACCGCCGTGATCGTCGCCGAACCCGCCAGCCGGTTGATCGCCACCTTGTACTCGAGGTCGAGCTCATAGCGCGACACCCGGTAGCCGAAGTTGCCGTTGTGCGGCAGATACGGGTCGATGACCGGAATCTTGCGGGCCGCCTTCTTGGTACGCGTCACGCCGCGACTTCCTCGGCCACCTTGTCGGCGGCCCCGCTGCGCTTCTTGCGAACGATGTTCCACGGCGCGATCGGATTGCCCTGCCACCGCGTCGACGGCGGCACCTTGTCGCCACGCATCACCAGCGACGCCGGGCCGACGGTGGCGCCCTCCCCGAGGCGTGCGGCGGGCAGCGCGACGCAGTGCGGTCCCAGAGTCGCGCCCTCCTCGAGCACGACGGTGTCGAGTCGCATCACCCGGTCATGGAACAGATGCGTCTGCACGACACAACCGCGGTTGACCGTCGCGCCTCTGGAAAGCGTCACCAGATCGGCCTCGGGCAGCCAGTACGACTCGCACCACACGCCGCGGCCGATCTTCGCGCCCAACGCACGCAGCCACAGGTTCATCACCGGGGTGCCGGTGGCGGCGCGCGCGAACCACGGCGCCGCGACCGTCTCCACGAATGCGTCAGACACCTCGTTGCGCCACACGAACGGCGACCACAGCGGATGCTCGACGGCACGGATGCGGCCTACCAGAACCCACTTCGCGATCACCGCGATCACACCGGCGACCGCGCCGGCCGCCAACAACACGACGCCGCTGGCGAGCGCGGCCCACAGATAGCCGAACGACAGCGTCAGCGCCTGCAGCGCCAACAGGACCCCGACACCGATCCCAAACGTCACGATCAGCGGCACCAGCCGGCACATCTCGACGAACGCACGCATGACCTTCAACCGCATCGGTGGATGGAAGGTCCGCAGCACATCGGCCGCGGTCGGTTTGCGGCGCAACCGAATCGGCGGACTGCCCAACCACGAGGACCCGGCTTTGGCCTTCTGCGGCGCGGCCGAGAGCACCGCGACGAGCCCGTCGTCGGGCACCTTGCGGCCCGGCTGTGTGATGCCCGAATTTCCCAGGAACGCCCGCTTGCCGATCTTCGCCTTCGCGACATGCAGCCAGCCGCCGCCGAGTTCGTAAGACGCCACCATGGTGTCGTCGGCCAGGAACGCGCTGTCCTCGATTTCGGTGAACTTCGGCGTCAGCAGGGCCGTGGAGATCTCGGTGCCGCGGCCGACCTTCGCGCCGAGCACCCGCAGCCACACCGGCGTGAGAAGGCTGGCATACAGCGGGAACAGGTAGTGCCGTGCGGCGTCCATCAGCCGTTCGATCGCCCACACCTGCCAGCCGACGCGACTGCGCACCGGGTGATAGCCCTCGCGCAGCCACAGCGACAGCACCCGCACCCCGAGCACCGTCAACACCGCATACACGACAACGGCGACCAGTGCGGCCACCGGTGTCCACAACAGCGCGGGCACGACCGCGTCGGCTAGTGACGCCGAATCCCGGATCCCCCAACCGATCACCGCCAGCCCGCACCCCAACGCCAGCAGCGGCAACGCGCTCAACAGCAGTGACGTCACCCCGTAGATCAACACCCACAGCGGCGCCCGGCCCGGGCGATCTTCCGGCCACGGATGGCGGGCTTTACCGGACTTCGCCGCCGGCGATCCCTTCCAGTACTGCCCCTTCTTGACCCGACCGATCACGCCCGATCCCGCTGCGACGTAGGCGTTCTTGCCGACCGTCGTACCGGGCAGCAGCGTGGTGCGCGCCCCGACGGTGGCGTCGTTGCCGATCGTGATCGTGCCGACGTAAAATTGATCGCCGTCGATCCAGTGCCCCGACAGATCCACCTCGGGCTCGATCGCGCAGCGATGCCCGAGGGTCAGCATGCCCGTGACCGGTGGCGTCGAGTGCAGGTCGACGCCCTTGCCGACCTTATTGCCCAGCGCGCGTGCGTAATACACCATCCACGGCGCACCTGCGAGGTTCTCCGCGCCGCTGGCGTCGGCTATTCGTTCGGCCAGCCAGACCCGCATGTGCACCGTGCCGCCGCGCGGATAGGTGCCCGGCTTGAGGAAGCCGATCAACATGCGCGCGCACAGCGCGGCGATGCCCATCCGCCCGATCGGTGTGACGAACAGCAGGAAGCCCGCCAGGATCCACCACCAGTTCAGCGACGCCAGCCACGGCACCGGGGTCAGCGCGGCGGCCACGTTGTTCAGCAACGCCAGCCACACCACCCACTGCACACCCCGCAACGTCGCCAGCGGCAGCGACATCGCGACCTGAAAAGTCTGCGCCGCCAACGGTATCGGCCGCACCGTGCGCTTTTGTACCTGCGGCGGCGGATCCATCTCGTCGAGGAAACCGGCCAGCGACCCCAGCCGCGGATGGTCGTAGAGGTCGGCGACCGTCACCTGCGGGTAGCGCTGCCGCAGCCCGGCGACCAACTGCGCCGCCGACAACGAGCCGCCGCCGAGCGCGAAGAAGTCGGCCTCCGGACCGTCCACCGGCGCGGCCAGCACGTCGCGCCACAAGTGCGCCAACCACCCCATCGTGCCGCCGAGATCCGGTGTGGTGTCGACGTTTTCGTCGTCGACGGGCCACGGCAGCGCGTCGCGGTCCACCTTGCCGGACGTTCGCGTCGGCAGCTCGTCGACGAGCACGAGCCGCGGCACCAGCGCCGCAGGCAACGATTCGGACAATCTCTTGCGCGCCGCCGACAGATCGAAGTCGGTGCCAGGGGCGCAGACGTAGCCCACCAACAGGGGGGTGCCGCTGGCGGTTCTGCGCACCGCCGCAGCGCCGCCGCTCACCCCGGGCAGGTTCACCAGGGCCGCGTCCACTTCGCCGAGTTCGATGCGGCGTCCGCCGACCTTCACCTGGTCGTCGGCGCGCCCGCAGAAGATGAGGCCTTCGTGTTCGAGGCGGACGAGATCCCCGCTGCGGTACGCGCGGTTCCAGCCCAGCGTTGGCATCGGCGCATACTTCTCGGCGTCCTTGCCCGGGTCCAGGTAGCGGGCCAGCCCGACGCCGCCGATCACCAGCTCACCGATTTCGCCTGCCTGCACCGGAACGCCGTCGCGATCGACGACGGCGAGGTCCCAGCCAGGCAGCGGCAGCCCGATGCTGACCGGGCCGGTGCCGTCGAGCCTGGCCGCGCAGGCGACGACGGTGGTTTCGGTGGGGCCGTAGGTGTTCCACACCTCGCGCCCGTCGACGGCCAGCCGCTCGGCGAGCTCCGGCGGGCACGCCTCACCGCCGAAGATCACCAGCCGCACCGATTCGAGTGCTTCGGCCGGCCACAGCGCGGCCAGCGTCGGCACCGTCGAAACCACCGTGATGTCCTTCGACACCAGCCACGGCCCGAGGTCCATTCCGCTGCGCACCAGCGACCGTGGCGCGGGCACCAGGCAGGCGCCGTTTCGCCAGGCCAGCCACATCTCCTCGCAGGACGCGTCGAACGCGACAGACAACCCAGCCAGCACCCGATCACCGGGCCGAATCGGATTGTCCTGCAAGAATATCCGCGCTTCGGCGTCGACGAAGGCAGCGGCGCTGCGGTGGGTGACCGCCACGCCCTTGGGGGTTCCGGTCGAACCCGAGGTGAAGATGATCCACGCGTCGTCGCGGCCCAGCGGCGACGTCGCCCGCCAGCCGCGCGACTCGCCGACGCCGCGGATCAGGCCCCGCTCGGTGATCACCCCGACGACGTTGGCCTCGCTAAACACCAGCGCGGCCCGCTCGTCGGGATCGTCGGCGTCCACCGGCACATAGGCGGCGCCGGTGGCGAGCGTGGACAGGATCGCCACATACAACGCATAGCTGCCCGACGGCATCCGGATGCCGATGCGGTCGCCGCGGCCGATGCCGCGCGCCGCCAGCCACGCGACGCTGTCTTCGATGTCGGCGATCAACTCGCTGTAGGTCAACTGCACCGAGCCGTCGTCGATCGCGGGGGCGTCGGGGTAGCGCGCCGCCGTGTCGTAGAGGATGTCGATCAGCGTGCGCGGCTCGGGGGCGTACGGCGACAGGACGTATTGTGCAGGTACTTCCGGCATCGCCACGCCTACAACGTACTCAGCGCCTGTGCAGCCCCGGAGATGCCAGGCAAACGGGTTTCGGCCACAGTTGGATTCTCGCTGAGCGCAATCATTGTGGGGGTATGCAGACGCCCCTAGCGTGTCGGGGTGACCAGTGTGCACGGTGAAGACCGAAAGCTCCGACTGTTCGTGGCCGACGCGTCGGGCGACAACTGGACCGAGTTGACGTCGGGCACCACGGCCGCGGTGCGGCTGGCGGCGCCCGATCTGCAGCAGGCGCGACGGGCGCGCCGCAGGCTGGGCGGCGACGCCGCGGTCATCCTGGACGTCACGGTGGCGATCGGCCCCGACTTCCGCTCGGCGCGCGACTTCCTTCCGGGCGACGACGGTGATTCGCTGCAGTATGCGGGCACCATCAACGGGTTGGCAGGCCTTGTCGCCGACATCTTCGTCGCCGAGGTGGCCGACGGCGTGACCTTCATTCCCGCATCGCCGGGGCTGGACGTGCGGAAACTGGCCGACGCGGCGCGCGACCGCATCGCGCAGCGGCTGCCGCTCGCGGCCTGATCAAACCTCGATCTCAGGCCTCGATCTCGCCGGCGATCTTGCGCTCGATGCTGGCCCGTGTCGACGCGGGCAGCACCAGGATCCCGTCGAGTTCGGCCTGGGCCTTGGCATAGGCGTGCTGGCGTTCCTGCGGGGTCGCGCCCTCGTCTTCGGCGAGCCGCAGCAGGCTCTGCGCCCGTGCGATGCGCTGCTGGTCGACGTCGGAGAAGTCGCTGCGACGCTTGCGGATGGCTTCGGTTTCGGCGATCTCGAAGGCGGTGACGTAGTCGTGCACCGCGTCGCGGTATTCCAGTTGCGCGTCACGGTCACCGACGAGGTCGTCGGCCGTGCCGGGCCGCAGCAGATCGGCCCGCCGCCGCGCCTTGTGGAACTCCATCGTCAGCGGGTGCCGCATGTCGGTCATCATCGGGAAGTCGAGCAGCTTGGCGATGTCGAGCTCGTAGTCCAGCCAGCGGGCGTCGGTCTGCTCGTGCTGGGCGAGCACCTTCCGCATCTCGCGCCGCTGCGATTCGGTATTGGTCTGGGAGCGCTGAGCCGCCTCGGCGACAGCGATCTTGGTCTGCTGCTTTATCCGATACCGCTCGAGTCTGCGCTCGGCCCGTCGCTCATTGGCCGCCACGACGGCCCGCACCGCGCCGCCGATCATCCCGCCGAGCGGAAAGATCAGCCACCAGAAATGGCCGGCGAAATCGAGCATCGGTGCCACATCGCCAGGATGCCACCGTCGGGTGTTCCCGCTGCTAACCGGCTACGAAACGGCTCTCAAACGGCTACGAAACGGCGGCGCGTCCGGGGCGTCACCAGTTGTCGTAGCCGCCTTCGGGTCCCAGCATCCGCTCCAGCCGCGTGCGGTTGATCCGGGCCAGTTTGTTGCGGACCACTTTGCGTTCGGTGTCGACGTCGTTGAGCATCCGGTCGCTCATCGTGGCGAGCACGTCCTGAGCGCTCAGACCGTTGACGAACATCACGAAGCCGAAACCGAAATGCTCGAGGTAGCGCTGGGACGCGGCACCGAGTTCGGCCATCACCTCCGCGCGCTCGTCCCAGATCGCGCACTGTTCGGCCGCTGACTTCTCACTGCCGGGCCGGCGGCCGACGTCGGGGTAGGCCTGCAGGATCGAGTCGATGGACTCCTCCGACAACGCGAACAACAAGTCGTCGGCCTGTTGGAAGAGGGCCTCGTGGCTGTCGTAGGGACGCCCACGGGCCAGGTCGGCGGCCAGCGGCACGCTGTAGCAGCACTCGTAGACGGCGTGAACGGCCCGGCGCAGCGGCATTGCGTTGAACACGTCCAGCCCCAAGCCTTGATGCATCAACACACCGTCATGATGCGAGCAGCAAAGCACACCGGCGTTACGGCGTGTTACAGCCAGGAAAACTCAAATAACTCGAGCAACCCGGGGAAGTTCAGTGGCCCTGGCTCTTGAACCGCTCGATGGACGCCTGCAGCTCGGCCTCGGCCTCCGCGCGGCCCACCCAGTCGGCGGCCTTGACGTACTTGCCCGGCTCGAGGTCCTTGTAGTGCACGAAGAAGTGCTTGATCGCGTCGAGCTCGGACTGCGGCACGTCGCCGACGTCCTGGATATGATCCCAGCGGTGGTCGCCGGCGGGCACGCACAGCACCTTGTCGTCGCCGCCGGCCTCGTCGGTCATCTTGAACATCGCGACGGGGCGCGCTTCGACGATGCAGCCCGGGAACACCGACTCCGGCAGCAACACCAACGCGTCCAGCGGGTCGCCGTCCTCGCCGAGGGTGTTTTCGATGAATCCGTAGTCGGTCGGATACGCCATCGCGGTGTAGAGATAGCGGTCCAGCTTGACTCGACCCGACTCGTGATCGACCTCGTATTTGTTGCGCGAGCCCTTCGGGATCTCGATGACTACGTCGAACTCCACCGCCACGGCTCCTCGTATGCTCTGTCGGAAAGTGACGTCTCACCGACGTCAAACGGGCGAAGCCACCCTAATCGAGCAGACGGCATCGTCGGCAGCCACCACCCAGGAGGCCAGAGGCCAGATGGACCGGATCCGCCGCGGCTGGGCGCTGACCAAGCAAAGTTGGTCTGTGCTGCAAAGCGACCGGTCGCTGGTGATCTTTCCGATCCTTTCGTCGATCTTCGCCACACTGGCCGCCGCGGCGATCTGGGCGCCGACCGTGGTGATCAACGGGCTGCTGACCGGCAGCGGCGTCGACGAAGGTGATCCGGCGTACTACATCGCCACTGCCGCAACGATTTACGTGACGACGTTCGTCGCGATCTTCTTCAACGTCGCGCTCTCGGCGTGCGCGGTGCGGTCGATGCGCGGGGAGGACACCTCGGTCGGCGACGGTGTCAGCGCCGCGACGCGTCGCTTCGGCGCGATCCTCGGTTGGACGCTGGTGTCGGGCAGCGTCGGCGTGGTTCTGCGGTTGATCGAGGAGCGGGCGCCTCTGCTGGGCCGGATCGCCGGATGGATGACCGGCGCCGCATGGGCCGTCGCATCGTTTTTCGTCATCCCGATCATCGCGCTCGAAGGCGACGGCCCGATCCGCTCGCTCAAACGGTCCACCGCCGTCGTCAAGGAGCGGTGGGGTGAGGGCGCCACCGGCGCCGTCACGATATCGGTGGTGGCCGTACTGCTCGGGATCGTCATCGCGGTCGCCGGGACCATCGGTGTGATCACGCTGATGACGCTCGAGGCGTGGCCGTTCGCCATCGGCCTGATCGTCGCCACCGTCGTCGCGGTCATCCTCGTCTCGGTCGTGTCGAGCGCGCTGTCGCAGATCTTCCGGGTCGCGGTCTACCAGTACGCCGCGACGGGGCAGGCGGCGGGCACGTTCGACGCAGAATTGCTGGAGCGCGCATTCGACGGGCGCGTCCGCCGCGGCTGACCTCGTACTTCCGCCCAGCGGATACCCTGCTTGGGCAGGCAGGAGTCAGGAGAAGTATGCGTCCCACCCAGTGGCGACGATCCACCCACGTACTGATGGGGGTGGTCGTTGTGCTGGTGGTCGCCGCCGTCGTCGCGGTCGCGGCGCTGCTCAACGGCGGCCGGTCCAGCGACGCCAGCGCGATCCCGCCCGCCCCGCCTGCCGCGACGGCCAACCCGGCGATCAAGCCGGTGTCGGACGACGCGGACAAACCGGTCCCGGACAAGCTGGCCGCCACGCTGGCGTTGACGCTGGCCGACCCCAACCTCGGCGCCTTCACCGGCAAGATCAGCGACGCGATGACTGGCGAACAGCTGTGGGCCCAAGGCGCCGATGTGCCGATGCAACCGGCATCGGTGACCAAGGTGTTGACGACGGCGGCCGCGCTGCACGCGCTCGACCGCGACGCGCGTCTCACGACCAAGGTGCTGGCGTCCGACCGGCAGCCCGGGCTGGTCGTGCTGAAGGGTGGCGGCGATCCGACGCTGTCGGCCGCACCGAAAGGCAAGGACAGCTGGTACCGCAACGCGGCCCGCATCAGCGACCTGGCCGACCAGGTGCGTCGCAGCGGCGTGAAGGTGACGGCGGTGCAGGTCGACGTCAGCGCCTACAGTGGGCCGACGATGGCCCCCGGCTGGGATCCGCTCGACATCGACGGCGGTGACATCGCGCCGATGGAAGCGGTGATGCTCGACGGCGGCCGCACCCAGCCGGTCAGCGTCGACTCCGCCCGATCCAAGACGCCCGCGTTGGACGCGGGCCGCGCGCTGGCCGCCGCGCTGCGCGTCGACCCGGCCACCGTCACCGTGTCCACGTCGCCGGTCGACGGCCAGGAGATCGCGTCGGTACAGTCGCCGCCGTTGATGGAGCGCCTGCGCGAGATGATGAACCAGTCCGACAACGTGATGGCCGAGTCCATCGGTCGGGAAGTGGCTGCCGCGCAAGGCAAACCGCAAAGCTTCGAGGGCTCTGTGCGGGCGGTGCTCGAAGAGTTGAACAACGCAGGCATCGACACCGCCGGGTCGCGGCTGATGGACTGCAGTGGCCTGTCGATTGACGACCGGCTCAGCGCCGAGACACTCGACGACATCGTCACCGCCGCCGCCGGGCCCGACCAGCCGAAGCTGCGGCCCCTGGTGGACCTGCTGCCCATCGCGGGCGGCAGCGGCACGCTGTCCAACCGGTTCCTCGACACCGAGCCCGAGCGTGAGTCGGCCGGCTGGTTGCGCGCCAAGACCGGATCGCTGACAGGCACCAACTCGCTCGTCGGGATCGTCACCGACGCCAGCGGCCGGGTGCTGACGTTTGCGCTGCTTTCCAACAACGCCGGCCCGACCGGCCGCACCGCCATCGATGCGTTCGCCGCGACACTGCGGTCATGTGGGTGCAGCGGATGAGCAGGTCAACCAAGGTCACCGTCGGTCGCGCCGTCGACTGGAACTTCGCCGCCACGATCGGCGCGAAGCTGGCCAAACCCGGCCCGGCGGCCACCGACTACACCCGCAACCAGGTGATCGAGCAGTTGGCGAGCGCGTCGGTGCGCGCCGAGATACCGGTGCGGGAGGTGACCGGGCTGAACGAGGGCGCCGACGTGTCGCAGGCCCGCATCGTCGACCGGCCCGAATGGATCAGGGCGGCATCGCAATCCATGAAGGTGATGACCGGCGGGACCAACGGCGAGCGGCCCAACTTCATCATGGGCCGCGTCACCGGCGCGCAGACGGGTGCGGTGCTGGCGTTCATCTCCTCGGGCATACTCGGCCAGTACGATCCCTTCGGCGACAACGGCGGCGAGCTTCTTCTGGTGTATCCCAACGTGATTGCCGTCGAACGCCAGCTGCGAGTGGTGCCTGCCGACTTCCGGTTGTGGGTGTGCCTGCACGAGGTGACCCACCGGGTGCAGTTCCGCGCCAACCCGTGGCTGGCCGAGCACATGTCGAACGCGCTCGCGGTGCTGACAGAGGAAACCGGGGAAGATGTCACCGAAATGGTCGGCAGGCTGGCCAGCTTCGTCCGTGACCGCCGCGATGGCGTTGCGTCAGAACCGAATTCGACCGGTGTGCTGGGCGTGTTGCGGGCCGTACAGTCCGAGCCGCAGCGGCGCGCGCTGGACCAGTTGCTGGTGCTTGGCACGCTGCTGGAGGGCCACGCCGACCATGTGATGGACGCCGTCGGGCCCGCCGTGGTGCCGTCGGTGGGCACCATTCGGCGCCGCTTCGACGACCGGCGCAAGCGCAAGCAGCCGCCGCTGCAACGCCTGTTGCGGGCGCTGCTCGGCATCGACGCGAAGATGAGCCAGTACACGCGGGGCAAGGCGTTCGTCGACCACGTCGTACGACAGGTCGGCATGGCGCGGTTCAACACGATCTGGTCCGGACCCGAGACACTTCCTCTGCCAGACGAAATCGAGGACCCGCAGCGATGGATCGACAGGGTGCTGTAGCCGCGCTGCGCAGCGCGGTCGAGGAGTTCGGCCGCCGCTATCTCGACGCCGACGACTGGTGGTGCGTGGCGCTGTCGGGCGGACCGGACTCGCTGGCGCTGACCGCCGTCGCCGCCGAACTCAAGCCGACCACGGCACTGATCGTCGACCACCGGCTGCAGCCCGACTCCGACCGTGTCGCGACGACCGCGCGGCAGCAAGCCATCGAGCTGGGATGTGTTGACGCGCAGGTACTTTGCGTCAACGTCGGAACCCAGGGCGGTCCGGAGGCGGCGGCGCGCAGCGCACGCTATCGCGCGCTCGATGAGGCCCGCGACGGCGCCGCGGTCCTGCTCGGCCACACCCTCGACGACCAGGCCGAGACGGTGCTGCTCGGCCTGGGCCGCGGCTCGGGGGCACGGTCGATCGCGGGCATGCGGCCCTACGATCCGCCATGGTGTCGCCCGCTGTTGGGCGTCCGCCGCGCGGTCACTCACGCGGCGTGCGCAGAACTGGGCGTCGCACCCTGGCACGACCCGCACAACGCCGACCCGCGCTACACCCGCACCCGGCTGCGCACGGAGGTGCTGCCGCTTTTGGAGGACGTGCTCGGCGGCGGGGTGGCCGAAGCGCTGGCCCGCACCGCGACCGCGCTGCGTGAGGACAACGACACGCTCGACGAGTTGGCGGGCAAGGCGCTGGCGGAGGCTTCCGCGGGCGACGGGCTGGATACCGGCCGGCTGGCGGCGCTGCCCGCGGCGGTGCGGCGCCGGGTGATCCGCGGCTGGCTGCTGGCAGGCGGCGCAGCCAATCTGACCGACAAGCAGATCCGCGGCGTCGACGCGTTGGTCACCGACTGGCGGGGCCAGGGTGGTGTCGCGGTGGGCTCACCGCTGACAGAGGAGCGGCTGTTCGCGGGGCGTCGCGACGGCGTGCTGAGGTTGTATCGAGAACCGGTTCACAGAAGTTAGGGGCACACCTACGTTGGTCGAGCGCGGGAACACATGGCACGCTGTGGAGGTGGCATCCGAGGAGGTGTATCCGGGCGACATCAAATCGGTGTTGCTCTCCGAAGAGCAGATCCAGACCCGGATCGCGGAGCTGGGCGCTCAGGTGGGTGTCGACTACAAGGACGCCATCGAGGCGAGCAACCAGGATCTGTTGCTGGTGACCGTGCTCAAGGGCGCGGTGTTCTTCGTGACCGATCTGGCCCGCGCGATCCCGTTGCCGACCCAGCTGGAGTTCATGGCGGTCAGCTCGTACGGCTCGTCGACGTCGTCGTCGGGTGTGGTGCGCATCCTCAAGGACCTCGACCGCGACATCAACGACCGCGACGTTCTCATCGTCGAGGACATCGTCGACTCCGGGCTGACCCTGTCCTGGCTGCTGCGCAACCTCGCGACGCGGCACCCGCGCTCGCTGCGGGTGTGCACGCTGATGCGCAAACCCGACGCGGTCCGCGACGACGTCGACATCACCTACATCGGTTTCGACATCCCCAATGAGTTCGTCGTCGGCTACGGCCTCGACTACGCCGAGCGCTACCGCGACCTGCCCTACATCGGCACGCTCGACCCGAAGGTCTACCAAGAGTTCTGATGCGCGCTCCCCATGGCGCCCACCTGACGCCCAAACCAACGTATGGGCGTAGAAGTGCGAGAAGAATCCGCCATTTCGTCGGTCTCGGCGCAGGATGGCGCAGGATGAGGACATGACACGGACGGCTCTGCGCATCTGCCCGCTGTGCGAGGCCACCTGCGGCCTCACCCTGACCATCGACGACGGCCGAGTCACCGGCGCCCGCGGCGACCGCGACGACGTGTTCAGCGCCGGCTTCATCTGCCCGAAGGGCGCGAGCTTCGCCGAACTCGACAACGACCCCGACCGGTTGGCGCAGCCGCTGATCCGCCGCGACGGCGTGCTGGTCGAGACGACGTGGCGCGAGGCGTTCGATGTCGTCGCCGACCGGCTCGGCGCGGTCATCGGCACGCACGGCGGCGGGTCGGTAGGCGTGTACCTGGGCAACCCGAACGCCCACACCGTCGCGGGCAGCCTGTACCCGCCGCTGATCATCCGCGGGCTCGGCACCCGTCAGGTGTTCTCCGCGAGCACCCTGGACCAGATGCCCAAGCACGTCGCGCTCGGCTATATGTTCGGCAGCCCGGTCGCTTTCACCGTGCCCGACCTCGACCGCACCGACTATCTGGTGATCATCGGCGCGAATCCGCTTGTCTCCAACGGCAGTTTGGCCACCGCCGCCGATTTTCCCGGCAAGCTGCGCGCGCTGCGCGACCGCGGCGGCAAGCTCGTCGTGATCGACCCGGCCCGCACCCGCACCGCCGAACTGGCCGACCGCCATCTCGCCCCACGGCCCGGCACCGATGCGGCGCTGCTCTTCGCCGTCGTGGCCGTGCTGTTCGAAGAAGGCCTTGTCGCAACGGATCTCGGCGGTCTGGCCGAGCACGTCAACGGCGTCGACGACGTCCGCCGTCTCGCCGCGGACTTCCCGCCGGAGAGCGTCAGCGCGTACTGCGGAGTGCCGGCCGACGAGATCCGCGCACTCGCACGTGAGCTGGCGTCGGCGCCGACGGCGGCCGTGTACGGCAGAATCGGCACGTGCACAGTGGAATTCGGCACGCTCACCAGCTGGCTCGTCGACGTCATCAACGTGCTGACCGGCAATCTCGACCGGCCCGGCGGCGCGATGTTCCCGCTCGGGGCGACGGCGCCGGCACCACGCCCGCCCAAGCCCGGCAGCGGCTTCCGGACCGGACGGTGGCACAGCCGGGTGTCCGGCCATCCCGAAGTGTTGTCCGAAATGCCTTCCGCCGCACTGGCGGAAGAGATCGACACATCCGGCGACGGCCAGATCAAGGCAATGATCACGATCGCGGGCAACCCGGTGCTGTCCGCACCCGACGGCGACCGACTCGACCGCGCCCTCGACAGCCTCGAGTTCATGCTCTGCGTCGACCCGTACCTCAACGAGACCACCCGGCACGCCGACGTCATCCTGCCGCCGCCATCGCCATCGCGCAGCCCGCATTACGATTTCGCGCTGAACAACCTCGCGGTGCGCAACAACGTGCGCTACTCGCCGCCGGTGCTGCCGCTCGACGGTAGGCTCGACGAGGCCGAGATCCTGTCTCGAATCGCGTTGATTCTCTACGGTGTCGGCGTCGACGGCGACCCGGCGCTCGTCGACGAGCAGGTCATCGCGACGACACTGGCCAAGGAGACCGGCGACAAGGACTCACCGGTGGCGGGGCGGCCGGTCGACGAACTGACCGCGATGCTGCCGGAAGGCCCGGGTTACGAACGGCGACTGGACATGATGCTGCGGCTCGGCCCGTACGGCGACGCCTTCGGCGCTCGGCCCGACGGCTTGACACTGGCGCGGGTCAAGGCCGCACCGCACGGCATCGACCTCGGCCCGCTGCAGCCCAGGCTGCGCGAAGTGCTCCGAACGCCAAGCGGCAGAGTCGAACTCGCGCCCGAACCACTGCGGGCCGATGTGGCGAGACTAAACGCCGCGCTGGGCCGCGACGTGGACGGGTTCGTCCTGATCGGCCGTCGCCATCTGCGTTCGAACAACAGCTGGATGCACAACGTGCCGGCGCTGGCCCGCGGATCCAACCGATGCACGCTGCAGATGCATCCCGATGACGTCGCCGAACTCGGGCTTGCCGACACCGCCAAGGTCAAGGGGCCCGGCGGTGAAGTGCTGGCCCCGGTCGAACCGTCGCCGGGGATGCGCCGCGGCGTGGTGTCGCTGCCGCACGGTTGGGGTCATGACCGGACAGGCAGCCGTCAACAAGTCGCATCCGGGCAGCCAGGGGTCAACGTCAACCAACTCAACGACGGCCACAGCCTGGACCCGCTGTCGGGCACAGCCGTGCTCAACGGAATCCCGGTCGACATCGCGCCCGCCGACTGAGCCGCAGCCCGGTGGCGCCAAAGCCGTTGTGTGGCAATCTAGCTCAATCGCGCCGAGACCCGCCGGGCGACGTCCAGCAGCAGCGGGGCAATCCGCTCCGCGCGGGCTGTGGTGAGCCGGGATCGCGGTCCGCACACGCTGATCGCCGCGATGACCACGCCGCGGACGCCGAAGACCGGCGCGGCCACGGCGCCGGCGTCGGGATTGCGTTCACCGCTGGAGGTCACGTAGCCGCGCTCACGCGCATGCTCGAGGTCCTCGTTCAACGTCCTGATCGCCTCCTCGTCGAGGCCGTAGAGCTCCGACTCCAGCGCGATCGCACGATCGCGGAACTCCGGTTCGGCGTAGGCGAGCAGGATCTTCCCGCTCGCGCCGGCGTGCCACGGCCGAAACACGCCGAGCTCCACCGTCATTCGGACATGCTGCGGGCTTTCGAACTGCGCCACATGCACCCGTCCGCCGGCGACTGGTCGGGACAGCAGGGTCGTTTCCTGCGTTCGGTCGCGCAGTTCGCGCAGCAGCGGCGCCGCCTCGCGCTCCAGCTTCGACAGGCTCAGCGCCTTTGCGCCCATGGCGACCGCCGCCGGACCGAGCAGGTAACTGGTCGTGCCGGGGGCCTGCTCCACCAGGTTCCTGGAAGCCAGCGACCGCAGCACACGGTGGGCCACCGACTTGCTCATGCCCAATTCGGTGGCCAACTCCGTGACCCCGAGCGGTTCCGTCGCGTCCATCAACAGCAAAAGGACGTCGGCAACCCGGTCGGCGGCCTCCGTTCCACCAGCTGTTCCGCTTAGAGGAACAGTGTTGTGCAATGACACCAGCTCAATCCTCACTGTTGAGATAGGACCTTAACGCCCGCGCGCGGGTGTCACTAGCGTACCGACGTGTTGGGCATCACAGTGTGCATTCCGCTCAACGGAACAACTTTTCCCTGCGCTTAGGAGATCTTTGATGCTGCAATCGGCCAGGGTTCTCGACCTGACCTGGGTGTTGGGCGGGCCGTTCGGAGGCCAGCTCCTCGCTCAGCTCGGTGCTGAGGTGATCAAGGTCGAGCCGGCCGGCGGTGATCCCGCGAGGGAGATTCCGCCGCATTACGTGGGCGATCTGTCGTCGTTCTTCCTCTCAGTGAACCGGGGGAAGAAATCCGTCGCGCTCGACCTGAAATCCGAGGCCGGACTCACCGCCTTCTACGACCTGGTCCGCCAGTCCGACGCGGTGCTCTACGGGTTCGCCCCCGATGTCCCGCGACGGCTCGGCATCGATTACGAGCGGCTCCGCGAAATCAACCCGGCGATCGTCGTTGGTGAGCTCATCGGAATCCACGACGACGCCCCCTATCAGCGAGCGCCGGCCTACGACCTGGTGGTGCAGGCGCTCAGCGGAGTGATGACCATTACCGGAGCCCCGGACGGTGAACCCGCCAGGGTCGGCTATCAGATCGCCGACCTGGCCGGCGGACTCTACCTGGCGCTGGGCGTGGCCGGGGCGTTGTATTCGGCCGCCAAGACCGGACGCGGTGAAAAGGTCCAGGTCTCACTGCTCGACGCACAGTTGGGGCTGTTGACCTGGCAGGCGCAGAACTACTTCATCTCCGGTGACGAACCCCGCGCACTGGGCTCCCGCAGCCCGAACATCGCACCGAGTGAGGCATTTCGCTGCCGCGACGGTCGCTACCTCGCGGTGTCCCCGACAGGAACGAGCTATTGGCGGGCGTTCTGTTGCGCCATCGGTTCGCCGGAACTGGCCGACGACCCCCGGTTCGCCGACCGGTACAGCCGGCTGACGAACGTCGAACAGCTCGCCGAGATTCTCCGCCCGATCTTCTTGACCCGCGACGCCGCGGACTGGGCGAAACACTTTTTCGACCTGCGGATCCCAGCCGCTCAGGTGCTCACCGTCCCCGAGGCGCTCGACCAGGAGTCCGCACAACTGCGCGCCATGGTCGAACTGGCCGAGGACCCTGTGTCCGGAGAGCGGGTGCGCCTTCTCGGCAACCCGGTCAAGTACGCCGACGCGCAAGAACTGCGTTATCCACCGCGACACGGCGCCGACACCGCCGACGCGTTGGCGGACTTGTGCGGCTATTCCGCTGAACACATCGACGCCGTCCGTGCCGACTCGACAAGGTCCGACTCAAGTGCCGACTCGACAAGGGCCGACTCGGGGGCCGATTCGACCAGGGCTGACTCGACAGCCGATTCAACACAACGAGAGGGAACAGCATGACCAGGCCAACTGACGTCAAGCCCCGCGAAGGTGATCGCCCGGGAACCCGGTGGGACGAGTTCGAGGTCGGCGCGGAACTGCCGTCGTTCGACTTCACGATCAGCCCCGAGATCGTCGCGGAATATCACCGGGCCATCGAGCAGGAGCCGGCCGGCTATTCGCTCGACGGCAGGAAGGTCGCCATTCCGTCGGTGCTGTCGGTCTACCTGATGGCGGTGCTGTACCGCAGGTACCCACCAGCCCAAGGCGGGATCATGGCGGGCAACAAGTTCCGCTACTACGGGCCGATCAGCGCCGAAACCGATACGAAAATCGTTGCCTCCGGCGAAATCGTGGAGAAGTTTGAAAAACGCGGTCGGCGCTACGTTCGCTATGCGGCCCGTTTCGCCCACTCCGACGGGAGCTTGATCGCCGAGGCGGAGAACATCAGCACGTTTCCCAATTGAGACGAAAGGACTTGGTACGCAATGCAAATGAACACGATTAAGAAGGACTATCATCTCACCCAGGAGATGATCGACCGCTACGGCGAGATCAACGGGGACAACGACATCATCCACTACGACGTCGAGTACGCCCGCGATCGCGGATTCAAGGCGCCCATCGCCCACGGCCTGATGGTCCAGGGTTACGCGAGCGCGCTCGGTGCCGAGAAGTATGGGGCGGAATGGTTCACCCGCGGCGAGATCGAGGTCAAGTTCGTCGGACCGCTCTACCCGGACGAGACCATCACTGTCGAGATCGACGACGAGGGCCGGCTCAACGTCGCGGCCGGCGAGCGCACCTGCATCGTCGGGACCGCTCGGCTTCGTGATGCGGGGTGACCGACCGTTCGAGACCCGCATCGCCGACCACGATGCGGACGGCGTCACGATCCGCGGGCTGTCCCTGACCGATGACCTGATCGGCAAGGCGACTTACTCGGACCTGGTCACGTTGGGCACGCTCGGCGGGCTGCCCGACGTGAACCGGCGCACGGTTCCGTATCGCGGGCACGATCAGGAGGCGACGCCATGACACTGAACCGCAGAGCGTTCCTCTCACTTTCGGCAGTCACCCTTGCTTCGAGCGCGTGCGGGGTGATGATGGGCGGCACGAGAAACATGCAGCCCGCCAAACGCGAAGGCCCACTGTCGGATTCGGACTTCGAGTCCCTTGTGAAGGAAGCCAGAGCGGAAGGCAGCGTCACGCTCTACTGCGTGCCTGGCGAGGAGACCATGCGTGCGTGGGTGCGGGACTTCGAGGAGAAGTACGACATTCAGGTCGACATCTACCGGGCCACCGTGAGCGACATTTACCGCCGGTTCGGCGAGGAGAGCAACGCCGGCCGGCACCTCGCCGACGTGGTGTCGATGAGTGTGCCCTCCTACATCCAGGACTCCGTGGACCAGGGGTGGGCCGTTCAGTACCGCACCCGCACTTACGACGATCTGGACCCGAAACTGATCGCCGCCGAGGCAGGCTATCCGATGTACGCGGTGATCACCGCCATCGCCTGGAACGAGACGGCCGTCGGCCCCGCGCTACAGGAACGACTTATTCAGGGCGATTACACGGCGCTGGAGGACGCGGAGCTGACCGGTCGAGTCGGGATCGTCGGGCCGACGGCCGGTGGCACGCAGCTCGGCACGCATATAGCGATCGTCGACGACCCGCATCTGGGGTGGGATTACCTGGACAAGCTGAAGTCCTCGGGTGCCGCAGTCTTCGAGAGCGCGGTCCCGTTCGTCGCGAACGATCTGTCCGCCGGCGAGTACGCCGCAGGCATCGGAGTCCCCGATTCCGTTGCCATTCCGCGGATCTACGAGGGAGCGCCGGTCCGGATCGGTTACCCCGATCCGGCGCCCTCGTCGATGCACCAGTTTTTCGTCAGCGCCAACGCACCGCACGCCGCCGCGGGACGGCTGTTGCTGGAATGGGGCACGACGCTGGAGGCGCAGACCTCGCTCGCGGAGATCTCCGGCGGGCTCGTCGGCCACCGCCACTGGCGGGACCAGCGTCCCATCCGCGCAGAGGCCTGGTATCGCCCGCCGGCCAACGGCATCGACATCGCATGGCAAGACAAGCTCAGTCGAGACGACAGCGACACGTTCATCCAGGAATGGCTGGATCGGATCGGCTGAAACAGCAGCACACGCGCTGGTGAGCGGAGGAGAGCAGCGTGAACATGACAGTGCAGTCAAAAGCGGCTATCTCGGCGGGGTCATCGGCGGTCGACGCGGTCGCGCTGCAGGCCCAGGACGTGACGATCCGATACAGAGACGTGACGGCGGTCGACCGACTGTCCCTGACCGTCAACCGTGGTGAGTTCGTGGCGCTGCTCGGCCCGTCGGGGTGCGGCAAGACCACGTTCCTGCGCGCCATCGCCGGGCTCAACCCGTTGTCCGCGGGGAGCATCGCGATCGACGGGCGGCCGATGGCAGGCCACCGATTGCACGTGCCGCCGGAGCGGCGGCCGCTGAACATGGTCTTCCAGTCCTACGCCATCTGGCCGCACCTGACCGTGCGGGAGAACGTCGGCTACGGCGTACGCGGCCAAGGGATCCGCGGTCGTGAACTGGCCGACCGCGTCGAGGAAACCCTTGCGGCTGTTGGCCTGCTGCACTACGCCGACCGGTACGGCACCGAGCTGTCCGGCGGCCAGCAGCAACGGGTCGCGGTCGCGCGAGCGCTGGCGACCCGGCCGTTCTTGATGCTGTACGACGAGCCGCTCTCCAACCTCGACGCCGGACTCCGCGAACAGGTCCGTGAGCAGATCGTCGACCTGCACCACCGGTTCGACACGACGACGATCTACGTCACGCACGATCAGGCGGAGGCTCTGTCGATGGCCGACCGCGTGGTGCTGATGAACGCCGGGCGCATCGAACAGGAAGCCGAACCCAGGACGCTCTACCACCAGCCGTCCTCGGAGTTCGCGGCCCGCTTCGTCGGTCCGATCAACGCGATGCCTGCGACCGTGGCCGACGTCGGCGAGGGCTTCACGAACGTCGCGCTACTCGACCAGCCGGGGCGGACCCTGCGGTTGGGCGGCTCGGAGCGGCGGCCGCGCACCACCGGCGCGACCGGGCAGGCCGTCATCCGGCCCGAGTACTTCGAGCTGACCAGGCTTGGTGACACTTCGGGCGACGAGGCGGCCGAGGAGCGCAACGTCTTCGTCGGCGAGGTCACCCGCGCCGCCTTCGTCGGCTCCCGCATCCAGTGCGTCGTCGCCACCGGGGCCATGGACCTCGCGGTGGAAGTCAGTGGCGTCCGAGATATCAAGCGGGGCGACACCGTCTCGCTGCGCGTCGACCCCAGCAAGGTCATTTGGCTCGACGAGCCCGGCGGAGAGCAGTGATGACATCGACGATGTCGCCGTGGCGGATCCGGTCGGCACTGCTGGCGGTCGCGCTAGGACTCTTCGTCGGCGGACCGATCCTGGCCCTCTTCTACGGCGCGGTGCGCCCCTCGTCAATAGCCGCACCGCCGCTGGAGTTCTCCTTCGAGGCGCTCGCCGAGGTCTATCTGTCGAGCGAGGTTTGGCGTTCCCTGGTCGGCACGATGGTCATCGCGCTAGCGGTCGCACTGATCGCGACGCTGGTCGGCGGTATGTTCGCGTGGCTCACCGCGCGCACCGACGTGCCGGGCAAGGGCGTGATCGAACTGCTGGTGCTGGCCCCGCTGTTCACGTCCCCGTTCGTTGCGGCGATCGCCTGGTACGCGTTGGCGGCCCCGCGTTCCGGCCTGATCAACATTGCGCTGGCGAAGGTCTTCGGCGCGAACATGCCGGTCATCAACGTCACGTCCGCAATCGGAATCGTGTGGGTGCTCGCGCTGGTGTCGATGCCGTACGCGTACGTCTTCATCTCGAGTTCGTTGCGCAACATGGACCCCGCGCTGGAGGCCGCATCCTATGTGAACGGTGTCGGCACGCTGCGCACCATTCGCAGGGTGACGCTGCCGCTCGCCACCCCCGCGATCGGCTCGTCAATCATGTTCATCACGATCTTCGCCGCCGGAATCTTCTCCGTCCCAGGTGTTCTCGGCCGCCAGCTCGGCTTCGACCCGCTGCCGGTGCTGATTTACCGCGCCGTCACGCAATTCCACGCCGACTTCGCCAAGGCCGCCGCGCTCGCGTCGCTGCTGTTTCTGCTCAGCGCCGTGATGCTCTATGCCTACCGGCGGCTGACCCGCCTGGAACAACGGTTTGTCACGGTGTCCGGCAAGGGTTTTCAGCCGCGGCTACTGCCACTCGGTCGGCTGAAGCCGTGGGTCGTCGGCGGTGTCGCGGCTTACGCGGTGGTCTGCGTCGTGCTTCCCGTGTTCGCGCTCGTGATCGCCGCGCTGTCGCCGTTCGCCTCGCGGGACTTCACCAGCCTCGACCTGAGCACTGCCGACTTCGTCGCCGTCCTGACCGACCCCGCCGTGCACGCCGCCGCGCGAAACACCGTCATCGCGGTCGTCGGCGCGGCACTCGCCTGCGTGGTGATCTCCTTGATCAGCGTGTTCATCGCCCGCATCAGGGGGCGCGGCGCCACCTCGTCGCTGCTGGACTACGTGAACACCTTCCCGCTGGCGGTACCGGGAATCGTGCTCGCCGCCGGGCTGGTCTGGGTCTACATAGGAACGCCGATCTACGCGACGCTGGCGCTGATGATCATCGCGTACGTGATCTCACACCTGCCGCACTCCTACCGGTTGATCCACAACGGCGCGCTGCAGGTGTCACGCGAGTTGGAGGAGGCCTCGGCGGTGAACGGGTATGGCCGCGCCGCCACTGCGCTGCGGATCACGACGCCACTGCTGATGCCGTCGGTCTACGCGTCCGTCGTCTTGGTGACGATCTTCGTGATCCGCGAGGTCAACTCGGTGATTCTGCTCTATACCCCCGGCACCAGGGTGCTGTCGGTGCTCACCTGGGACTACATCGCCGACGGCAACCTCTCGCGGGCAGCGAGCCTCGGCCTGATCCAGTCCGTGTTCCTGATTGCCGTGCTGGTGGTCGCGCGACTTGCGTTCCGGCTCAACCTCACCAGCGCCTACAAGTGAGGCGATACGGCGAACCCGAAGCAGCAGCGGGGAACTCGCTTTCGTCGCAGGTCCGCTACACCAACTCCCAAACCACGGTCACCTCGAAGCTGACGCTCTGCTGACCCGGCTCCAGCGGCACCGCTTCCATCGCCGCGCGCGGCAACGGCGTCGGCGGATGCGGTGTGGTGCCCGTGGTCTCGGATATCGAAATCACCTCGCCGAGGGTCAATCCCGCCAGCTGTGCGTACTGCTCGGCGCGGTCCTTGGCGTCGTCGAACGCTCGGGTGCGCGCGTCCTTCACAAGCTGCGAATCGTCATCGATCGTGTAGCTGACCGAGTTGATGCGGGTGGCGTCGCCGCCGGTGGTGCCGATCAGGGCCAGCGTCTGCGATGCGGTGTCCAGGCGGCGGATCTTCACCGCGATGGAATTGTTGGCGCGGTAGCCGATCGGTGCGGGGTTGTCGCCGCCGCCGAACTGCGGTTGCAGCGTCACGTTCGTGGTGCTGATGTCGTTCTTGTCGATGCCCGAGCCCACCAGCGCGTCGATGACGGCCTGCTGCCGCCCGCTGGCCTGATTCATCGCCGACGTCGCGTCGGGCGCGGTGAACTCGATGGAGGCGTTGACGGTCAGCGTGTCCGGTCGGCCCTGCACCTCGCCGTTCCCGACGACGGTGACCTGGCGGGTGTCGGAGTTGGCCGTCGGGACGACCGACGGGCCCGACCGCGACGTCGCGTCGCATCCCGACACCAGCGCGACGACGATCCCCACCGCGGCGAGGACGATCGATCGGGTCGCAAGGTTCGCTCTCGCTGCGATCGGCATGCCTGGCAGCCTAGAACACCGCCGGCTCAGACCATGCCGAGGTGTTCCAGGTCGGAGCTGTACTTGCCGATCAGCGACTCGGTGATGTGCGGAATGTCCCCGTCGAGGCCGATCCCGGCGTCGCGCACCGCGGCGTGGAACACCTCGGCTGGCGCGAGGCCGCCCCGGATCGGGCGCTCGGGCTTGCGGTACGCGTCGAGCAGCGGAAGCACGCTGCGGCGGCGCTGCTCCTCCGGCAGCGCGGTCAGCGCGGTCTCGAACCGTTGCAGCCAGTCGTCGTAGTCGTCGATCCGGGCGATGTCGCGCCCTGCGGCGATGAGCCAGTCGACGAATGTGTCCAGCGAGACGCCGTCGTCGTGCGGGTTGTTGACGTCGAACGACCGGAAGCCGTCCGTCGAGGTCGCGGACAGCTTGACGATCGCTTCGGCGACGAAGTCCACGGGCAGCCCGTCGTAGTGTGCCCGCTGCGGCCGTCCGTCGGCGTCCCTCTCGTAGAACGACCCCGGCGCGAGCCCGGTGAGGATCAGGCTCTGCAGAAGTCGGGTGAAGGAGTCGGGCACGTTGAGTTGCCCGGTGTAGCGCGTGTGCGCCAGGATCTGGTCCGCGCGGAACACCGCCACCGGCAACCCGCACAGATCGTGCGCTTCCCGCAAGAGCACCTCGCCTGCCCACTTGCTGTTGGCGTAGCCATTGGCATACGAGCTGTCGACCGGACGCAACGGGCTGACCTCGCGGATGTCGCCGTCTTCGACGAAGTCCTGCGCGGCTACCGACATCGCGACCGCAACGGTGGACAGGTAGGTGACGGGTTTGATCTGCGCCGTGATCGCCAGCCGGATTATCTCGGCGGTGCCGACGACGTTCGGGCCGAAAAACTCGCTGTAGGGCAGCACGTGGTTGACCAGCGCGGCGGGGTGGATGATCTGATCGACGTTGTTGGCCAACCGATCCCACGTCGCCCGGTCCAGACCGAGGTTCTGCTCACCGATGTCGCCTGCGATGACCTCGAGGTGGTTTTCGGCGAGACCGTGGAACCGCTTGAGCAGCAACGGGTCTCCACTGTCGAACGCTGCCTCCAGGCGGGCGCGGGCGGCGGCCTCGTCACGTCCGCGGACCAGGGTGATGACCGTGCCGCCGGTCTGCGCGGCGCGCTGCAGCAGTTCCAGCGCGAGGAATCGGCCCAGCCAACCGTTGGCGCCGGTCAGCAGGACGGTCTTGGGTTCGCCGGTGACATAGGCGATCGACGGTGCTGTGGCCAGGGTTTCTGCGTCGATGAACTTGTCCAGCGTCAGGTCGCTGGCCCGCGCCGACGTGGCGTTTTCGCCGTGCACGCTAGCGAAAGTCGGCCGCTTCGAACCGGATTCACGCTCACTCTGGATGAACGTGGCGATCTGCCGCAGGTCGCTGGTCGGGCCGACGATCGATCCCACCGGCACGTCGACGCCGAAGATGTCGCGCAGCAGGTTGCCGAACGTCAACGCCGACAGCGAGTCGCCGCCCAGATCGGTGAAATGGTCGTCGGGACTGACCGCGATGTCGATCATGCCCAGTACGGCCTGCGCGGCATCGACGACGGTCTCGAGTACGGGACGGTTCGCCGCGTCGTGTCGCAGCGCGTGCAACTCGTCCACCCTGGCCGCCGCGAGCTCGGTGTACAGCTGCTCGAGCCGCTCGCCGTAGCGCTCTTTCAACCTGGGGCGCAGGTTCTTTCCGACTCCGGACAGCAGCCCGTTGGCGGCGGTGAACGGCTCGGTTTCGATGAAAAAATGCGTGGGCACCTCATAGCTCTGCAGCTGCGCGACGCGGGCTGTCTCACGCAACGAGTCGGCCAGCGCGGCCCTCAGCGCCCCGGTGTTGGCGCCGAACCGGTCAAGGGCTTCATGGGTCGGCACGATGACCGCGAGCAGGTTGGACCGCTCGCTGTTGCCGTAGACGTAGATCTGCCGGACCAGGGGCGCTCCGGCGAAGATGGCCTCGACATTCGACACCGCGACGAACTCGCCCTGCGACAACTTGAGCACGTTTTTGGTTCGGTCGACGTAAACCAGTGTGTCCGGTTCGATTTCGGCCATCACATCGCCGGTGCGGTAGTAGCCGTCCTCGTCGAACACCTCGGCGTTGACGTCGGGCCGCTTGTAGTAGCCGGGCATGACCATCGTGGTCTTCACGCGTAATTCGCCGCGCGGGTAGGGCTTGTCGGTGTGGAAGTAGCCGAGTTCGGGCACGTCGACGAGCTTGTAGTCGATGACCGGGGGTCGCGAGATCACGCCGTCGGCCATGACGCCGCCGACCTCGGTGGTGCCGTAGGCGTCGGTGATGTGCACCTGCAGAACGGAGTCGATGAACCTCTTCATCTCCGCGGCCAGGGGCGCGGTGCTGACGAATCCGCCGAGCACCCGCCCGCCGAGGACGTGCTCGCGCAACTCCGCGGCGGCGCTGGCTTCGGCTTTCGCCTCGGTGGCGCCCTCGGCGAGGATCCGGTCGACGGAGCTGCGGTAGCGCTGGAAGAGCATGTCGATCACGCGCGGCACCAATGCCATGTCGGTGGGCCGCACCAGCGCCCAGTCCTCGAACAGGGTCGAAAGGTCGGACTCCGCAACGAAATAGCTCGTGCCACCGGCCTTGAAGGCCGACGCGATCGGCAGCCGCCCACCCACATGGTTCAGCGGCATGAAGTTGACGTTGAACACCGCGTGACCGGTCCGCGGGATGAACTCCGAGGTGAAGAGCATCTTGACGGTTCGCTCGGTGAGCATCGCGCCCTTCGGCGTGCCGGTGCTGCCGGAGGTGTACAAGATCATCGCGAGCCGGTCGTCGCTTCCGGCGGTGAAGGGCGGTTCGGTCGGCTGGCCGGTGCCCTGTTCGACGACGCGGTCGAGGGTGTCGACGACGACGGGCTTGCCCGCGTCGCGGAACCGGATGCGGGCGCGTTCGATCGCGTCGCGATGGTCGTCGACATCGGGGTCGAAGTCGAAGACCAACAGATGCCGGAGTGACTTGCTGGGCAGCGCCGATTCGACCCCCAGTTCGAGGTACTCGGCGCTGACCGCGATGACCTTCGGGGCGGTTTCGTCGATGATGGGCCGCAGCTGGGAGACCGGCGCGTTGTGCTGGAGTGGCACCGAGACCAGGCCGAGATAGGCGCATGCGAGGTCGACGGTGAAGTAGTCGGGGCTGGCGAACCCGATGGTGGCGACGAAGTCGCCGGGGTTGACAGGGGCGTGAGCGTCGTTGCGCAGTGCGGTGGCCACCGCGGCGACACGCTCCCACAGCTCGCGGTAGCTGACCGTTTCGAAGTGGGGCAGCAACCGTGCCGAGGTCCGGCCGGTCTGCGGGTCGGTGACGAGTTCTCGGGCGCGCTGGCCGAGGGCGGGGCGATCGGCATACCCCTCGACGAGCGTCTGGAGCGCCTCCGTCAGGCGAAGTCCGGGCTGGCTCGCCGCTTCGAGGACGGCGGGATCCGGTCGCGCCGCCGCGAACTGCGGATCGTTTGCATAGAGGCCGGCGATTCGGTCTTCGATATTCACGGGCCACCCCTTTCACAAGATCATGCACAAGGGAGCGCCGGACACTGTGGCCCAATTCCGCTGCGCCCCTGTGAGGCTGGGCACACAGCGGAATGACAGCAACTCTCAGGGAGTTACCAGGACTTTGTAGTGCGACTCGGGGCGACTCGGGGTTGGCGATCTGCGAGAAGTCGGCGGCCACAATGTGTTCGACGCCGCGGCGGCAGAGCGGCGACTATTGCCAGACCGATTGGGCCGGTTCGGCGACGTCGTCGCGCACCACCATCCGCCCGTCGTGTAACAGCGCCGCGCACACTATTGCCGCACTTTCTCGAGGAATGCCAACAGGATTCGGTTCACCTCGTCGGGGCGCTCCTGCTGAATCCAGTGCCCGGCGCCATCGATCCACTCTTCGGTGTAGGGGCCGACAACGACCTCGCGGGCGTTCGCGGGATTCATCGTGGGAGCGATCGGGTCGGCCGTGCCGCCGACGAACAAGGCCGGCACTTTCGTGGTGGCGCCGGCGAGCTGCGGCGTGGTCTCCCAGTTGCGGTCGTAGTTGCGATACCAGTTGAGCGCACCGGTGAACCCGGTCCGGCGGAACTCGGCGACGTAGTACTCGAACTCGTCGGGGCTGATCCAGTCCGGCAGTGTCGCGCGTCCTACGGACAGCCCCGCGAACATTCCGCTCATGGTGGCGCGGACGTCGGCGGCCAGCTCCGCGTCGGCGACGCCGGGCTCCTGGAAGCGCAGCATGTAGAAGTCCTCGCCGAACTTCTCCCGCCAGCGTTGCGTGGGTCGCGAGCGGGCGCGCGGGATCGGCGGCACCGACAGGCCCGCCGCGGCGCGCACGCGCGTCGGGTGCAGCAGCGCGGCGTGCCAGACGACCATGGCGCCCCAGTCGTGGCCGATGAACACGGCCTGCTCGGTGCCCGCGTGGCCCGCGTGATCGAGAAGGGCGACGAGGTCGCCGGTCAACGCGTGGATGTCGTAGGCCTCCACGGGCTCGGGCCTGCTGGAGCCGCCATAGCCGCGCTGGTCGGGCGCGATGACGTGGAAGCCCGCCGCGGCGAGCACGGGCATCTGGTGTCGCCACGAGTAGGCCAACTCCGGGAAGCCGTGGGCCAGCACGACGACGGGCGCCCCGCGATCGCCTGCCTCGAACACACGCAGCTCGACCCCGTTGACGTCGACCATCCGCGCCGAGCTGAGCACGGCTTCACCCAAGCAGAGGGTGTTCGCACTGTCGATCGTGCGGATTCCTACGCCGCGGCGCCGCGTCGCGTACGACACCGCACAATCGACAACTCAGCCCTGGGAATCCTGCGGGCGAACCGGGCGAAACGGCGGCGAGCCCCTGCGAAGCCCGCGAGTGTATGGGCTACGGATCCCGAAGGGTCGAAACGCCTCCAGCGGCCATACGTTGGTGGCCGGTCGGCGGTTTGGTCGACGCGATACGGTTTGGTCGACGCCGTGGGACGAGGCTAAATCGCCCTGCGGGAGGCGCCCTGCAGCAATTTTTCCTCGGGTAGCGAACGGCCGCGGAGAACCGTCGGGAACCGCCGAACGTTGGTCTAGCGGTAGCCTTGACTATTCCAGCTGCACGTATGGAAGGACTGGCCCACCTGGGCCGAACGCTTTGATGAACCGAAAAAACGTTATCCGCACGCTCACCGTCATCGCGGTGGTGCTGTTGCTGGGCTGGTCGTTCTTCTACTTCAGCGACAACACCCGCGGCTACAAGCCCGTCGACACCTCGGTGGCGATGGCGCAGATCAGCGCCGACAACGTCAAGAGCGCTCAGATCGACGACCGCGAACAGCAGGTGCGCCTGGAGCTCAAGAGCGGCAACGACGCGACCGAGGACAGCGACAAGATCATCACGAAGTACCCCACCGGGTACGCCGTCGACCTGTTCAATGCGCTGACCGCCAAGAACGCCAAGGTCAACACCATCGTCAACCAGGGCAACATCCTTGGTTCGCTGCTCATCTACCTGCTGCCGCTGCTTCTGCTCGTCGGCCTGTTCGTGATGTTCTCCCGCATGCAGACCGGCGGCCGGATGGGCTTCGGGTTCGGCAAGGCGCGCGCCAAACAGCTGTCCAAGGACATGCCGAAGACCACGTTCGCCGACGTGGCCGGCGTCGACGAAGCCGTCGAAGAGCTCTACGAGATCAAGGACTTCCTGCAGAACCCCAGCCGGTACCAGGCGCTGGGCGCCAAGATCCCCAAGGGCGTGCTGCTCTACGGCCCGCCCGGCACCGGCAAGACGCTGCTGGCCCGCGCCGTGGCCGGCGAGGCCGGCGTGCCGTTCTTCACGATCTCCGGCTCCGACTTCGTCGAGATGTTCGTCGGCGTCGGCGCCTCGCGTGTGCGCGACCTGTTCGAACAGGCCAAGCAGAACGCGCCGTGCATCATCTTCGTCGACGAGATCGACGCCGTCGGCCGCCAGCGCGGCGCCGGCCTGGGCGGCGGCCACGACGAGCGCGAGCAGACCCTCAACCAGCTGCTCGTCGAGATGGACGGCTTCGGTGACCGCCAGGGCGTCATCCTGATCGCGGCCACCAACCGTCCCGACATCCTCGACCCCGCCCTGCTGCGGCCGGGCCGCTTCGACCGGCAGATCCCGGTGTCCAACCCCGACCTGGCCGGCCGGCGCGCCGTGCTGCGGGTGCACGCACAGGGCAAGCCGATCGCGCCCGACGCCGACCTCGACGGGCTGGCCAAGCGCACCGTCGGCATGTCCGGCGCCGATCTGGCCAACGTCATCAACGAGGCCGCGCTGCTGACCGCCCGCGAGAACGGCACCGTCATCACCAGCGCCGCGCTGGAGGAGGCGGTCGACCGCGTCGTCGGCGGTCCGCGGCGCAAGAGCCGCATCATCAGCGAGCAGGAGAAGAAGATCACCGCCTACCACGAAGGCGGTCACACGCTCGCGGCCTGGGCGATGCCCGACATCGAGCCGATCTACAAGGTGACGATCCTGGCCCGCGGGCGCACCGGCGGCCACGCCGTCGCGGTGCCCGAGGACGACAAGGGTCTGATGACCCGCTCGGAGATGATCGCCCGGCTGGTGTTCGCCATGGGCGGTCGCGCCGCCGAGGAACTGGTGTTCCGCGAGCCGACGACCGGCGCGGTGTCCGACATCGAGCAGGCCACCAAGATCGCCCGCGCGATGGTCACCGAATACGGCATGAGCTCGAAGCTTGGCGCGGTGCGCTACGGCACCGAGCACGGCGACCCCTTCCTCGGCCGCACGATGGGCACGCAGGCCGACTACAGCCACGAGGTCGCCCGCGACATTGACGACGAGGTGCGCAAGCTCATCGAGGCCGCCCACACCGAGGCGTGGGAGATCCTCACCGAGTACCGCGACGTGCTCGACGAACTGGCCGGTCAGCTGCTGGAGAAGGAGACGCTGCACCGCGCCGAGCTCGAGGCGATCTTCTCCGATGTGAAGAAGCGGCCGCGGCTGACCATGTTCGACGACTTCGGTGGCCGCATCCCGTCGGACAAGCCGCCGATCAAGACGCCCGGCGAGCTGGCGATGGAGCGCGGCGAACCGTGGCCCAAGCCGGTGCCAGAGCCCGCGTTCAAGGCGGCCATCGCCCAGGCGTCCAAGGCCGCCGAGGCGGCTCGGCCCAACGGCTCGAATGGCGCGGGCCCCAACGGAGTTCCGCACGGGGGCCAGCAGGGCGGCCCGACGCAGCCCGACTACGGCGCGCCCGCGGGCTGGCATGCGCCTGGCTGGCCGCCGCGGCCGCAGCAGAGCCCTTACCAACCGCCGGGACAACAGCAGTGGTACCCGCCCCAACCGCCACCCGGGTGGCAACAGCCCTATCCGCCGTATCAGCCCTATCCCTACCCCGGTCCGCAACAGCCGCCGCAGGGCGGACAGTCGGGCGCTTCGCCGTCGCCCGACAACAACGAGGACGCGGGGCGGGAGTCGAATCGGCCCAACCCGCCGGCTCACGGCTGATACCCCATCGGAGGCTTCAATGACGCGGCCGCACAACAACTCTGCGACCTTCACGACCCCTGTGTTCGACCAGCCGCGCGCCGAAGCGGCGATCCGCGAACTGCTCATCGCCGTCGGTGAGGATCCCGACCGGCACGGTCTGGAGGAGACCCCGGCCAGGGTGGCGCGCGCGTACCGGGAGATGTTCGCCGGGCTCTACACCAACCCGGACACGGTGCTGAACACCACGTTCGACGAGCAACACGACGAATTGGTGTTGGTCAAGGAGATTCCGCTCTACTCCACCTGCGAACACCATCTGGTGGCGTTCCACGGCGTCGCCCATGTCGGCTACATCCCCGGCCAGGACGGCCGGGTCACCGGGCTGTCCAAGATTGCGCGGCTGGTCGACCTGTACGCCAAACGGCCGCAGGTGCAGGAGCGGCTCACTGCCCAGATCGCCGACGCGATGACGCGCAAGCTCGAACCGCGCGGCGTCATCGTGGTTGTCGAGTGCGAGCACCTGTGCATGTCGATGCGCGGCGTCCGCAAGCCCGGCGCCGTCACCACCACCTCGGCGGTGCGCGGACAGTTCAAGACCGACAAGGCATCGCGTTCCGAGGCACTGGAACTGATTCTGCGGAAGTGAGCCCTACACGCGTGCGGGTCATGGGGGTCGTAAACGTCACCGACGACTCCTTCTCCGACGGAGGGCTTTTCCTCGACCGCGGCCGGGCCGTCGAACACGGCTTGGCGCTGGCGGCCGACGGGGCGGCGATCATCGACGTCGGCGGCGAGTCGACGCGTCCTGGCGCCACCCGCATCGAACCCCGCATCGAGGCGGGCCGCGTGCTACCCGTCATCAAAGAGCTTGCCGGACAAGGTCTTACCGTCAGTATCGACACAATGCACGCCGAGGTCGCCGCCGCCGCGCTGGAGAACGGCGCGAAGATCGTCAACGACGTCTCCGGCGGGCGCGCCGATCCCAACATGGCCGGTGTGGTGGCCGACGCCAAGGTGCCGTGGATTCTGATGCACTGGCGATCGGTGAGTGCCGAACGGCCGCACGAGGTTCCGCCGTACGGCAACGTGGTGGCCGAGGTACGCGCCGAACTGCTCGCCGCCGTCGACGCCGCTGTGGCGGCCGGTGTCGACGCGGACAACGTGATCATCGACCCCGGACTGGGATTCGCCAAGACCGGCCAGCACAATTGGGCGCTGCTGCGCGCCTTGCCCGAATTCGTCGGTACCGGAATTCCCGTGCTGGTCGGGGCGTCGCGCAAACGATTCCTCGGAACGCTGTTGGCGGACAACGACGGTCAGCCCCGTCCGCCCGACGGGCGCGAGACCGCGACCGCGGTGATCTCGGCCCTTGCCGCCATGAACGGCGTGTGGGGAGTGCGGGTGCACGATGTGCGGGCATCGGTGGACGCGTTGAAGGTGGTGCAGGCCTGGACGGAGCCCGGTGACGATGACTGATCGAATCGAGTTGCGCGGGTTGACGGTTCGCGGCAACCACGGAGTGTACGACCATGAGCGCCGCGACGGCCAGGACTTCGTCGTCGACATCACGGTGTGGCTCGACCTCGCCGCGGCGGCAGCCAGCGACGACCTGGCCGACACACTGGACTACGGCGGGCTGGCCAAACGCGCCGCCGACATCATCGCCGGGCCGCCCAAGAATCTGATCGAAACGGTGGCCGGTGAAATCGCCGACGACGTGATGTCCGACGGCCGCGTGCACGCCGTCGAGGTGGTGCTGCACAAGCCGCGGGCCCCGATTCCGCTGGAGTTCGGCGATGTCGCGGTGGTCGCCCGCCGCTCTCGACGCGACGGGAAGAGTTCGACGTGAGCCGCGTCGTCCTGTCGATCGGCTCCAACCTCGGCGACCGGTTGGCCCGGCTGCAGTCGGTCGTCGACGGGCTCGACGGTGCGCTGCGCGCGGTGTCACCGGTGTATGAGACCGATGCGTGGGGCGGCGTCGCACAGGGGCCGTTCCTCAACGCGGTGCTGGTCGCCGACGATCCCGCACTCGACGGGCACGGCTGGCTGCGGCGTGCGCACGATTTCGAGCGGGCCGCCGAGCGGGTTCGCGAACAGCATTGGGGCCCAAGGACACTCGACGTCGACCTGATCACCTGCCATGACGGCGGGTCCGAGGTGATCCTGCACGACGAGGACCTGACGCTGCCGCACCCCTACGCGCATCTGCGCGCGTTCGTGATGGTGCCGTGGCTGGACGTCGACCCCGACGCCGCGCTTACCGTGGCGGGTGAGCGGCAGGCCGTGTCGAAGCTGCTGGCCGAACTCGACCCCGCCGAACGCGACGGAGTCCGACGCACGGACCTGGTGCTTGCCTGATGGGCCCCACCCGCAAGCGTGACCTGACGGCCGCGGCGCTGATCGCCGCCGCCATCGGCTACGTGTTGGTCACCGTGCTCTATCGGTGGTTCCCGCCCATCACGGTGTGGACGGGGTTGTCGCTTCTGGCGGTGGCGATCGCCGAGGGCGGCTGGGCCTTCTATGTGCGGGCCAAGATCAACGACGGCGAGATCGGCCTCGGCGGGGGACGGCTTCATCCGTTGGCCGTGGCGCGGTCAGTGATGATTGCCAAAGCGTCGGCCTGGGTGGGCGCACTCGTGCTGGGCTGGTGGGTCGGCGTGCTGGTCTATCTTTTGCCGCGCCGCAGCACGCTGCGCGTCGCGAACGAGGACACCGCAGGCGCCATCGTGGCCGCGGTGAGCGCGCTGGCGCTGGTGGTTGCGGCGCTGTGGTTGCAGCATTGCTGCAAGTCGCCCGAGGAACCCCCGGAGAACGGCGAAGCCGCCCCCGAATAGCCCGCCGGACGATAGCCGGACACGAATCGCCGCAATGCACGACACGCGGAGTGACCTGTGGCGGGTACAGTCGGCCCATGACCGTTTCGACCCGTGGTGCCCGGCCGCGGCGTGGCGGTCGCAGGCCTGGTTGGGCGCTGTTAACGGTGTTGCTGGTGCTGGCCATATTGGCGAGTTCGGCATTGGTGTTCACCAACCGTGTGGAGTTGCTCAAGCTTGCTGTCATCCTCGCGTTGTGGGCGGCCGTGGTGGCTGCGTTCGTGTCGGTCATCTACCGGCGCCAGAGCGATATCGACCAGGCCAAGGTCCGGGACCTCAAGCTCGTCTACGACCTGCAGCTGGACCGCGAGATCTCGGCTCGGCGCGAATACGAGCTGACGGTCGAGACGGAGTTGCGCCGTGAGCTGTCCACCGAGATCCGCGCGCAGGCCGCCGACGAGGTGGCCGCGCTGCGCGCCGAACTCGCGGCGCTGCGGGCCAGTCTCGAGTACCTGTTCGACGCCGACCTGAGCCACCGGCCCGCGATCGAGACCGAGCACGGCCCGGTGCGTCCCGGTCGCGTCGCCAGCAGCAGGCTCGACGCCGACGAGGACGCCGACACCCGTACCGAGGAAAACCCGATCATCGACGTCCCCGCCGAACCCTCACCGCCCGAGGACGAATGGGCGGGTACGCCGCTGTTCGGCGGTGCCCATCGCAGGGCGTCGGAAGCCGAGATGACGCCGGAGGAGCGGCTGGCCCGGGCGGCCGAGAGGCGCACCGCCGAACATCGCGCCGCCGAGGAACGGGCCGCCGCGGAGCAGCGCGCCGCCGAGCAGCGGGCCGCCGAGCAGCGCGCCGCCGAGGAGCAGCGTCGCGCCGAAGAGGAACGTCGCCTCGCCGAGGAACGCGCCGCGGCCGAGCGGGCCGCCGAAGAGGAGCGCCGCGCCGAAGAGGAGCGTCGCGCCGCCGAGGAACGCGCGATCGCCGAGCAGAGGGCGGCCGCGCAGCGGGCCGCAGACGAGGAAGCCGCACGGCAGGCCGCAGCGGCAGCGCAGTGGCAACCGGCGCCCGCCGAAGGCAAGTTCATCCCCGCGGGCATGCCGGGCAGCAACTGGGTTGCCCCGGCCACGCAGAACGGCGCCACCGACGAGTACGTCGGCAGGCGGCGCGCGCCCGAACCGGCGATGTCGACTCCGCCGCCCGAGCAGAGCCGTGGAAAACACTCCGCCCCGGCCGACGCCACCGATCCCGGCCGCCCGTCCACGCCGCCGACGCTGGCATCCCCCCCGACGGCGACACCGCCCGACGTGGGCGGCCAACCCGAGGACGCCGGTGGGCGACGCCAAGGCGCCCCGCGACACCGCAGCGCTGACGAGTCGGACAGCGGGACCGGCGGATATTCGGTCGCCGAGTTGCTGGCCCGCCTCGAAATGGGCTCCACCGGCGGAGGCGGCCGTCGTCGGCGCCGAGAAGAGTGAGTTAATCTCGTAGCGACCGTCCGGTACCCGCCAGGCAGGACTGGAACGAACTCGAATTCTTGTGAGGCCTCTGCAATGGAGCAGTCCGCTACGCCCGCGTGGGGTGCCCAGGACGGCCCGATGCGTCCGGCGCGGCTCTCGGTCGGGATCATCTCCGCCGGCCGGGTAGGCACCGCGCTCGGCGTTGCGTTGGAGCGAGCCGACCACGTCGTCGTGGCGTGCAGCGCCATCTCACACGCCTCGCGCCAGCGCGCCGCACGCCGACTGCCCGACACCACCGTGTTGCCCGCGCAAGAGGTCGCGGGCCGCGCCGAGCTGCTGCTGCTCGCCGTGCCCGACACCGAACTGCCCAGCGTGGTGTCGGGGTTGGCCGCCACGCAGTCGGTGCGTTCGGGCACCATCGTGGTGCACACCTCCGGCGCCAACGGCGTCGCGGTGCTTGCCCCGCTGACCGAGCAGGGCTGCATCCCGTTGGCGATCCATCCGGCCATGACGTTCACCGGCGCCGACGAGGACATCGAGCGGCTTCCCGGCACCTGCTTCGGCATCACCGCCGCCGACGACATCGGCTACGCGATCGCCCAGGCGCTGGTGCTCGAGATCGGCGGCGAACCGTTCCGGGTCCGCGAGGACGCCCGCATGCTGTATCACTCGGCGCTCGCGCATGCCAGCAATCACGTCGTCACCGTGGTGCTCGACGCGGTCGAGGCGCTGCGCGCCGCGCTGTGGGGGCAAGAGCTTCTCGGCCAGGAAATGGTCAACGACGAGCCGGGCGGCATCGCCGAGCGGGTGATCGCCCCGTTGGCGCGGGCGTCGTTGGAGAACGCGTTGCAGCGCGGGCAGTCCGCGTTGACCGGACCCGTCGCGCGCGGCGACGCAGACGCCGTCGCCAGGCATCTTGCCGCGCTGGCCGAGGTGGATCCTCAACTGGCGCAGGCGTATCGAGCCAATTCACTGCGGACCGCCCAGCGCGCACACGCGCCAGGCGAAGTTTTCACCGTGCTTGAGGAGGCGGGATGACGGCGACACGCAGGCCGCCGAAGTTCGCATCGGGCGAACTCAATGTCTACACCTCCCCGCGTGACGTGTCCGACGTGACACGCGCGCTGCGGCAGACCGGCCGGCGCGTCATGCTCGTGCCGACGATGGGCGCGCTGCACGACGGCCATATGGCGTTGGTGCGCGCAGCCAAGCGTGTGCAGGGCGCGGTCGTCGTGGTGTCGATCTTCGTCAACCCCTTGCAGTTCGGTACCAACGAGGACCTGCACAAGTACCCGCAAACGCTCGACGAGGACCTCGCCCAACTGCGCGCCGAAGGCGTCGAGATCGCGTTCGCACCGACCGCGGCGGAGATGTACCCGGAGGGACCGCGAACGTCGGTGCAGCCCGGCCCGCTGGGCGCCGAGCTCGAAGGTGCCGCGCGGCCAACGCATTTCGCCGGCGTGCTGACGGTGGTGCTCAAACTGCTGCACATCGTGCATCCGGACCGGGCGTTCTTCGGCGAGAAGGACTACCAGCAACTCGTGCTGGTCCGTCAGATGGTTGCCGACCTCAACATGGACGTCGCGATCGTCGGCGTGCCGATCGTGCGGGAAGCCGACGGGTTGGCGATGTCGTCGCGCAACCGCTATCTCAACGAGGTCGAACGCGAGCATGCGGGCGCGCTGTCGGCGGCGCTGCTGGCCGGAATGTACGCCGCGGGTGAGGGAACCGCGGCCGCGTTGGACGCGGCCCGTGCTGTGTTGGAGGAGGTGTCGGCCATCGACGTCGACTACCTGGAGGTGCGCGACCCCGCGCTGGGGCCCGCGCCCGAACTGGGCCCCGCGCGCATGCTGGTCGCGGCACGACTCGGCGACACGCGACTACTGGACAACATCGCCATCGACATCGGGGTGCCGTCAGGTCCAGGTCCGCATGTCGAGTACGACGAGCACGAATTGCCCTGGAGGAACTGATGTTACGGACGATGATGAAGTCGAAGATTCACCGTGCCAGGGTGACGCAGGCGGATCTGCACTACGTGGGGTCCGTCACCATCGACGCCGACCTGATGGACGCCGCCGACCTGATCGAGGGCGAACAGGTCACAATCGTCGACATCGACAACGGCGCGCGGCTGGTCACCTACGCCATCACCGGCGAACGTGGCAGCGGCGTGATCGGAATCAACGGCGCGGCAGCGCATCTGGTACATCCGGGCGACCTCGTCATCCTGATCGCCTACGCGACGATGGACGACGCCGAGGCGCGCCGGTATCAGCCGCGCATCGTGTTCGTCGACGCCGACAACAAGCCCGTCGACCTCGGCCACGACCCCGCCCACGTCCCTGCGGACGCGGCCGAACTGCTCTCGCCGCGGTGAGCCCATGCTGCTAGCAATCGACGTCCGCAACACCCACACCGTGGTGGGGCTGATCTCCGGATCCGGCGATCACGCAAAAGTGGCTCAGCACTGGCGAATCCGCACCGAGACCGAGGTGACGTCGGACGAGCTGGCGTTGACCATCGACGGGCTGATCGGCGACGACTCCGAGCGGCTCACCGGTGCGACCGGGCTGTCCACCGTGCCCTCGGTGCTGCACGAGGTGCGGGAGATGCTCGACCAATACTGGCCGAAGGTGCCGCACGTGTTGATCGAGCCTGGCATCCGCACCGGCATCCCGCTACTGGTCGACAATCCCAAAGAGGTGGGTGCGGACCGGATCGTCAACTGCCTTGCGGCGTATCACAAATACGGCACCGCGGCGATCGTCATCGACTTCGGGTCGTCCATCTGCGTCGACGTGGTGT
The DNA here is from genome assembly GCF_002553505.1 of Mycolicibacterium agri. Lineage (GTDB taxonomy): Bacteria > Actinomycetota > Actinomycetes > Mycobacteriales > Mycobacteriaceae > Mycobacterium > Mycobacterium agri. Next base: position 67,672 of record NZ_PDCP01000001.1, read on the forward strand.
CGGCCAAGGGGGAGTTCCTCGGCGGCGCGATCGCGCCCGGCGTGCAGGTGTCGTCGGATGCTGCGGCGGCGCGGTCCGCTGCGTTGCGGCGCGTCGAGCTGACCCGTCCGCGGTCGGTCATCGGCAAGAACACCGTCGAGTGCATGCAGTCGGGCGCGGTTTTCGGTTTCGCCGGGCTGGTCGACGGGCTGGTGTCGCGGATCCGCGAGGACATCGACGGGTTCGGCGGCAACGATGTTGCGGTGGTCGCGACCGGCCACACCGCCCCGCTGCTGCTGCCCGACCTGCACACCGTGGCTGACTACGACCGGCACCTGACGCTCGACGGGCTGCGGCTGGTGTTCGAACGCAACCGCGACAGCCAGCGCGGCCGACTCAAGCAGGCCCGCTGACCTAGAAGAAGGTGCGGATGAGGTCGACGACGCGGTCGTCGGCGTCGAGCACCGGGATCATCTGCCACTTGTCGAACGTCGTGCACGGATGCGAGATGCCGAACCGCAGAAACGCGCCGACGCCGACGCCGGCGCGGTCGGCGGGGCCGAGGCGCAGATACGCGTGCTGGTCGTTGAGCTTGACGACGGCGCTGTCGCGCAGCCCGAGCGCGACGGGCATGTCCTGGTCGAAGGACACGTCGCGGCGGCCCATCGTCAGCAGCGCCAACTCCGGCTCCGGCCGCGACATCACCTGCGCCCACACCTCGAACGCCGGCCGCAACCCGCCGCGCAGCGGCGACGTCCGCGCGTACAGGCCGTGGTCGTGGGTGAGATAGCAGCCGCTGCGGATGATCGTGCGCACCCGTCTGCCCGCCACCGAGCCGACCGCGAGCACGTCGGCAACGGCGTCGAAGTAGGTGCTGCCGCCCGCGGTCAGCACGACGGTGTCGGTCTCGAACAATTCCGCCAACCGCGAAACGGCCGAGCGCATCTGCGACAAATAGGCCGTGACGTGACCCACCGCCTCCGCCGAAACGTCATGGCCGAGCGCCGCCTCATAGCCTGCAACGCCGACCAGCCGCAACAAGGGGGATCGCGCCGCGGCCTTCGCCACCTCGTCGACCGAGGCTGTATCCCGGCAACCGGTGCGCCCGCCGGGCATGCCGACCTCCACGCAGACGTCGACGGGTCGGCCCGCGCCCGCCGCGGCCAGGCCTGCGGCCATCTGCTCGACCCCGGCAACCGAATCGACCCAGCACAGCACCGAAACGTCGGGATCGGCGTTCATCGTCGTCGCGACATAGCCCAGCGCCGCGATGTCGACCAGTTCGTTGGCCAGGATGAAGTCGCGCACCCCGAAGGCGCGGTAGGTGCGCATCTGGCTGACCGTGGCGACCGTGACAGCGCAGGCGCCGAATTCGAATTGGCGCGCCAACAGCTGCGGCGACATATGTGTCTTGCCGTGCGGGGCGATATCGACGCCGCGCGAACGGCACCACTGCGCAAACGTCGCCAGGTTGTGGTCGAGCGCGTCGGCGCGCAGCACGCACACCGGGCCGAGCGGGCCGTCGTCGGCGATCTGCGGCGACGAGGCACACACTTGAGCGGCGGTGCGGCCGGCCCACGAGTCGGGAAGGCCTTTGAACCGCCGATCCAGTGGCTCGTCGGCAAGGGCGGCGACCCTGGCTGCGTCGATCGGCCCTGTCATGCGTTCATTTAAGCTGGCACGACGTGACCCCACCCCAGCAGCCCGCCGCCGACAAGCCCGACCTCCCCGAACAGTTTCGGATCCGTCAGGCCAAGCGCGAGCGGCTGCTCGCCGAGGGTCGCGACCCCTATCCGGTAGAAGTTCCGCGCACCCACACCCTGGCCGAGATCCGCGCCGCCTACCCCGACCTGCCCGTCGACACGGCGACCGGCGACATCGTCGGGGTCGCGGGCCGGGTGGTGTTTGCTCGCAACTCCGGCAAGCTGTGCTTCGCGACGCTGCAGGAAGGCGACGGCACCCAGCTTCAGGCCATGATCAACCTGGCCAAGGTCGGCCAGGAATCCCTCGATCAATGGAAGTCCGACGTCGACCTGGGCGACATCGTCTTCGTCCACGGCGAGGTGATCAGCTCCCGCCGAGGCGAGCTGTCTGTGCTTGCCGATTCCTGGCAAATAATCTCCAAGGCGCTCAGACCGCTGCCCGTCGCGCATAAGGAGATGAGCGAGGAGGCGCGGGTCCGGCAGCGCTACGTCGATCTGATCGTGCGTCCGGAGGCCAGAAGGATCGCCCGGCAGCGGGTCGCGGCCGTCCGCGCGGTGCGTAACGCGCTGGAGCGGCGCGGCTTTCTCGAAGTCGAGACGCCGATGCTGCAGACGCTGCCCGGCGGCGCGGCCGCGCGTCCCTTTGTGACGCATTCCAACGCGCTCGACACCGATCTTTACCTGCGGATCGCGCCGGAACTGTTCCTGAAGCGGTGCTTGGTCGGCGGTTTGGAGAAGGTTTTCGAACTGAATCGGGTGTTTCGTAACGAAGGTGCCGATTCCACGCATTCACCGGAATTCGCGATGCTGGAAACTTATGAGGCCTACGGCACGTATGACGATTCTGCGAAGATGATCCGCCAGATAATTCAGGAAGTCGCTGACGAGGCCGTGGGCACCAGAAACGTGCCATTGCCGGATGGCTCGACCTACGATCTCGACGGTGAATGGGAGTCGATTCAGATGTACCCATCACTGTCTGAGGCTCTCGGTGAAGAAGTGACACCGGATACCCCGGTTCAACGATTGCTTGAGTTCGCTGACCGGCTAGGTATCGAGATACCCCGCGACCGCGGCTACGGGCACGGGAAATTGGTCGAAGAACTCTGGGAGCACACCGTCGGCGACAAGCTCTGGGCGCCGACGTTCGTCCGCGATTTCCCGGTGGAAACCACGCCGCTTACCCGTGCTCACCGCAGCATTCCCGGCGTGACCGAGAAATGGGACCTGTATGTGCGCGGTTTCGAACTCGCGACCGGATATTCCGAACTGGCCGATCCGGTGATTCAGCGGGAAAGGTTCGAAGCACAAGCGCGTGCAGCGGCCGCAGGCGACGACGAGGCAATGCTGCTCGACGAAGATTTTCTCGCCGCGCTCGAGTATGGGATGCCCCCGTCCACCGGCACTGGAATGGGCATCGATCGGATGTTGATGGCTCTCACCGGCCTCTCAATTCGGGAGACGGTTTTGTTCCCCATTGTTCGCCGCCAGAGCAACTAACCGGCTCTTCTCACATTCTTGTTGAATGGCCTGCGCCCTTATGGCACATTGGGTGCCAGGTTTTTCTACAGGTAACTGGGCGCTATGTGCCAGTCGGAAGGGTCAGTGAGCTAAATGGCTAAGAAAGTAACCGTCACCTTGGTCGATGATTTCGACGGTGAAGGTGCCGCCGACGAAACGGTCGAATTCGGACTCGATGGAGTCAGCTACGAGATAGACCTTTCCGCCAAGAATGCCGCCAAGCTGCGCGCCGATATGAAGCAGTGGGTCGACGCAGGACGACGCGTTGGCGGCCGCAGGCGCGGTCGGTCGGCCGGCTCCGGTCGTGGCCGTGCGGCGATCGACCGTGAGCAGAGCGCAGCGATCCGGGAATGGGCCCGCCGCAATGGGCACAACGTGTCGACTCGCGGCAGAATCCCCGCCGATGTCATCGACGCGTTCCACGCCGCTACATAGTCGGCGAATTCTGGCAACGCGAGCTGCGATTGCCAAAACGTCAGCTCGGTGTTTTTCTCCCGATCGAGCTTTCGCTAGTGGCGAACCGTCAGCAGCCACAGCTGGGAAACGAATTGCTCGGCCTGGGCGTTGGTCACTAACAAGCCCGGGTACACGGCATATGCCCGTGGTTCGAGCATTCGGATCACTTCTTGGCGAAGGACCGCCAAGCAGGGCACCCGGGACGGCCGACCATTAGAGTGGACGGCAGGTACGGCGTGCGGTCGCCGCGCTTCGTGCCGACCTATTTATGGAGAGCAGGTAACCACCGATGTTTGAGAGATTTACCGACCGCGCCCGCAGGGTCGTCGTCCTGGCTCAAGAAGAAGCCCGGATGCTCAACCACAACTACATCGGCACCGAGCACATCCTCCTGGGACTTATTCACGAGGGCGAAGGCGTAGCAGCCAAGTCGCTGGAGTCGCTGGGCATCTCGCTGGAAGGCGTGCGCAGCCAGGTCGAGGAGATCATCGGCCAGGGCCAGCAGGCGCCGTCCGGCCACATCCCCTTCACTCCGCGCGCCAAGAAGGTTCTCGAGCTGAGCCTTCGCGAGGCGCTGCAGCTGGGCCACAACTACATCGGCACTGAGCACATCCTGCTCGGCCTCATCCGTGAGGGCGAAGGGGTGGCCGCACAGGTGCTGGTGAAGTTGGGCGCCGAGCTGACCCGGGTGCGTCAGCAGGTCATCCAGCTGCTGAGTGGCTACCAGGGCAAGGAGACCGCGGAAGCCGGTACCGGCGGCCGCGGCGGCGAAGCAGGCAACCCGTCGACGTCGCTCGTGCTGGACCAGTTCGGTCGCAACCTGACCGCGGCGGCGATGGAGGGCAAGCTCGATCCCGTCATCGGCCGCGAGAAGGAGATCGAGCGGGTGATGCAGGTGCTGAGCCGGCGCACAAAGAACAACCCGGTGCTGATCGGCGAGCCCGGCGTCGGCAAGACCGCCGTTGTCGAAGGCTTGGCGCAGGCCATCGTGCACGGCGAGGTGCCGGAGACGCTGAAGGACAAGCAGCTCTACACGCTTGACCTCGGCTCACTGGTGGCAGGCAGCCGCTACCGCGGTGACTTCGAAGAGCGTCTGAAGAAGGTGCTCAAGGAGATCAACACCCGCGGCGACATCATCCTGTTCATCGACGAGCTGCACACGCTGGTCGGTGCGGGTGCCGCCGAGGGCGCCATCGACGCGGCTTCGATCCTGAAGCCGAAGCTGGCCCGCGGCGAGCTGCAGACCATCGGCGCCACCACGCTCGACGAGTACCGCAAGTACATCGAGAAGGACGCCGCACTGGAGCGCCGCTTCCAGCCGGTGCAGGTGGGTGAGCCGACCGTCGAGCACACCATCGAGATCCTGAAGGGTCTGCGCGACCGCTACGAGGCGCACCACCGCGTCTCGATCACCGACAGCGCGATGGTGGCCGCGGCGACGCTGGCCGACCGCTACATCAACGACCGGTTCCTGCCGGACAAGGCGATCGACCTGATCGACGAGGCCGGCGCCCGGATGCGGATCCGGCGGATGACCGCGCCGCCAGACCTGCGCGAGTTCGACGAGAAGATCGCCGACGCGCGCCGGGAGAAGGAGTCCGCGATCGACGCGCAGGACTTCGAGAAGGCCGCGGCGCTGCGTGACCGCGAGAAGCAACTCGTCGCACAGCGCACCGAGCGTGAAAAGCAGTGGCGCTCAGGTGATCTCGACGTCGTCGCAGAGGTCGACGACGAGCAGATCGCCGAGGTGCTCGGCAACTGGACCGGTATCCCCGTGTTCAAGCTGACCGAGGCCGAGACCACGCGTCTGCTGCGCATGGAAGAGGAGCTGCACAAGCGGATCATCGGCCAGGAAGACGCCGTCAAGGCCGTCTCCAAGGCGATCCGTCGTACCCGTGCCGGGCTGAAGGACCCCAAGCGTCCCTCGGGCTCGTTCATCTTCGCCGGCCCGTCCGGTGTCGGTAAGACCGAGCTGTCCAAGGCGCTGGCCAACTTCCTGTTCGGCGACGACGACGCGCTCATCCAGATCGACATGGGCGAGTTCCACGACCGCTTCACCGCCTCGCGGCTGTTCGGTGCCCCTCCGGGCTACGTCGGCTACGAGGAGGGCGGCCAGCTCACCGAGAAGGTGCGGCGCAAGCCGTTCAGCGTGGTGCTGTTCGACGAGATCGAGAAGGCGCACCAGGAGATCTACAACAGCCTGTTGCAGGTCCTCGAGGACGGCCGCCTGACCGACGGCCAGGGTCGCACCGTCGACTTCAAGAACACCGTGCTGATCTTCACGTCCAACCTGGGCACCGCCGACATCTCGAAGGCTGTCGGCCTCGGCTTCAGCCAGGGCGGCGGGGAGAACAACTACGAGCGGATGAAGCAGAAGGTCAACGACGAGCTCAAGAAGCACTTCCGCCCGGAGTTCTTGAACCGCATCGACGACATCATCGTCTTCCACCAGCTGACTCGCGACGAGATCATCCGGATGGTGGACCTGATGGTCGGCCGTGTCGAGAACCAGCTGAAGAGCAAGGACATGGCTCTGCAGTTGACCGACAAGGCCAAGGCCCTGCTCGCCAAGCGCGGGTTCGACCCGGTGCTGGGTGCGCGGCCGCTGCGTCGCACCATCCAGCGCGAGATCGAGGACCAGCTGTCGGAGAAGATCCTCTTCGAGGAGATCGGACCCGGCCAGCTCGTCACGGTCGACGTCGAGAACTGGGACGGCGAAGGCTCCGGCGAGGACGCGGTGTTCACGTTCACCGGGACCAAGAAGCCGGCCAAGCCGGTCGAGGAAGCCGATCTGGCCAATGCCGGTGCCGCAGGCACCGCCAGTGCCGCGACGGCCACCCCGGAGTAACGGCCCTAGAGCGAAGGCCCCCGAAACGATGTTTCGGGGGCTTTTGCTATGCGGGGGTCCTCGCGGCGGTGCCGGTTGTCTAGGATGAGCGATGTAATCCGGCGGGCGGAGGAATCTGGTGCAACTCCAGAACGGTCGCGCCACTGTGAGAGTCAGACCCGATGGCCGCCGTCGACCCTTGGACTGGGACGCGAAATCCCGGAAAGGAATCTCTCGATGACTTCTCCTGAGGCCACTTCTGCTAAGGCCCGCAAGAGCGCCGCTCCCGCAGTCGACATCTCCGCCGTCAAGGCCGCGGTGTGGTTGTCGGCGACCGCCTTCCTGGCGCTGCTGGTGCTCTACTTCGTCGGCCTCGACCAGGGGGCGACGTCGGTGTTCGGCAGCAACACCTACGTGCACGAGTTCATGCACGACGCACGCCATCTGCTCGGCTTCCCCTGCCACTGATCGCGGGCTGAGAAGTGGAAAAGCAAATAATCGGGCGCGGGCTTCTCGCCGGCGCCGTCGCCGGCGTCGCAGCGTTCGTCTTCGCCCGCACATTCGTCGAACCGGTGATCGACAAGGCCATCGGCTACGAGGAAGCCAGCGCGGGCGGCCACGACCATGGCGTCGAACTGTTCAGCCGTGGCGTGCAGGCCAACATCGGCATGGGGTTCGGCGTGCTGGGCTTCTCGGTCGCGATGGGCGCGTTGTTCGCCGTGGTGTACTGCGTGGCCTACGGCCGCGTCGGCACCATCTCGCCGCGCCTGTTGGCCCTGCTGGTGGCGGGTGGAATGTTCCTGTCGCTGTATGTCATTCCGTTCCTGAAGTACCCGCCGAGCCCGCCCGCGGTCAGCCTCGACGAGACGATCCGGCAGCGCACCCTGCTGTATCTGCTACTGGTGGTGCTCTCGGCCGTGTTGCTCGCCGCCGCGGTATGGCTTGGCCGCACGCTGGCGGAGCGGTACGGGGCATGGAGCGCGACGCTGATGGCGGCCGCCGGCTATGTCGTGGCCGTCGCGGTGCTGATGCTGGCGCTGCCGACCATCGACGAGACACCCGCCGACTTCCCCGCCGATGTCCTCTACGAGTTCCGGTTGTACTCGCTGGGCACGCAGGTCGTGATGTGGGCGATCATCGCCGTGGTGTTCGGGTCGACGGTGCAGCGGCTGCTCGGCGAGGCCTCGGCGCGGGAGTCCTACATACCGGCATGAATTCGTGAGGCGAGCGGAGCCGAACAGTGAGCGAAGTCGTCCGGCTGACACTTGTGTCGCACGCCATGACCGACGCGATGTCGGCCGGACGATTCCCCACCGACGAGCCGCTCAACGCGGTGGGCCACCGCCAGGCCGACGCCTCGATTGATCTCGGCGTCACCGACGAGGTGTTCTGCGGCCCGGAGAAGCGCACCAGGCAGACCGCCGAACTCTTTGGCCTGCAAGCCGATATCGATCAGCGGCTGGCCGATCTGGACTGCGGCCGGTGGCGCGGCGGCGTGCTGGGCGGGGTGCGGCCTGCCGAGCTCGCGGTCTGGTTGACCGACCCGACGCTGGCGCCGCACGGCGGCGAGTCCGTCGTCGAGTTGATCGACCGGGTCGCCGGCTGGATGGAGACGCTGACCGGCCGCCGCAGCAGGCTGGTTGCCATCACCCATCCCGCCGTCATCCGCGCCGCGATCCTTGTGGCGCTCGACGCGCCCGCGAAGTCGTTCTGGCGCATCGACATTGCGCCGGTCAGCCGGACGGTGATGCACTTCCGCGGGCACGCATGGACGCTGCGCTCAACGGCGTAGCGGTGCTGCGCTGGGGATCAGCGCGAAGGTCTGGTGCGCGATCGACAGCAGCCATCCTGCCGCGGTCTGGCTGCGGAACTTCGGCCAGTTCAACTGGAAGCTGACCACCCAAGGCTGCCCGGTGTGGTCGACGGCGTACCAGCTGAAAGTCAGGTCCCCAGGCAGGTTTCCGCCCTTGGCGCCGATGTAGGGCCACTGGTCGCGGTCCAGGTCGATACCCGGGATGGCCGACAGGATCTGCTTGACCGGGGCGGCCGCACCGACCGCCGACCTCTGCAGCGCGGCGTGCACCCGGCAGATGTCTTCCGCCGAGCCGTACCATTCGGCGCCGAAGTCCGATGCGGGCGTGTGCGTGCGCTGCGGATCCGGTTCGTACGGACGGGAATTCGTCTGCTTCAACAGCCGCGCCCGATCCTCGCGCGATGCGTTCTTCCACTGCTCGCGCAGGTCCGGCTTGCCCCAGCCGACCGAGAACAGTTCGTGCGTGGTGGGAAACGGCGTCATGCTGGCCGGATCGTGGTGTCCGGCCTCGGCCAGCGCGCGCTCGACGGCGCCGGGACCCAGCCGCTTGATCAGCAGATCGGTGGCCATGTTGTCGCTGGCCGAGATCATCTGCTGCGCGGCGTTACGCACCGATACCGTCGCTCCGTCGGGAACGTCCTCCAGGCCCGCCGCGCCGACCGCCTTGCCCTCCTTGGTGACGGTCAGCTGATCGTCCCACGAGACGGTGCCCGCCTTGACCGCATCCGAAACGGCAAGCAGCACATACAGTTTGAAGATCGACGCCAACGGAAGCGACAGGTCGGTGTTGGTGCCTGCCACCAACTCGCAGTTGCCGTCATTGACCTTGGACACCTGATAGGAGTACTTGGCGCCGGTCTTGGAGATCTCGGCGTCGATGTCCTTGAACGACTTGATGACGGGCTCGTCCAACGACAACTCGAACCGGTCGACCAGCCCGGCGTCGTTGGTGCGAAGCTCGATCGTCTGGGCGACGGCGTAGGACGTCAGCACGTGCAGGGTGGCGTGCCCGGCGCCGATCTCGACCCCCGTCAGCGTGAACGGACGATCCCACCAGATCTTGTCCATCGTGACGCCGACGTCTTCCATCTTCTCCGGCACGGCCAGGGTGCGGATACCGTTCGGACCGATGGGCCAGTCCGAGTTCAGCATGTCCATGACCTGCTTGGCCCGCAGACCCTGCGGCGTGTTGGTGTCGATGTGAACGGCCTGCGCGGCCTCGGCGGGTCCCGCCGGTCCGGCGTCTGCGCAGCCGCAAGCCAGGGCAATGACCAATGTCATGACGACCCCCATCGAGGCCGCCCACTGTCGAGCCCTGCCTGCGTCAGGCCTTGGCGTCAGTCCCCGCAACGTCCAGCACAACCTCGAATTCCAGCAGCGTCGCGCCGGTGGCGACGGGATTGGCGCGCTGGCCGGCGTGCGCCTCGATGGCCGGGCCGGTCGCCCAAGCCTGGAACGCCTCCTCGGACTCCCATTGCGTCACCACGAAGTAGCGATTTTCACCCTTCACCGGCCGGAGCAGCTGAAAGCCGAGGAATCCGGGCTGGTTGTCCACGGCATGGGCACGGTGCGCGAACCGCTTCTCCAGTTCCGGTCCGGCGTCCGGCGGAACCTCGATTGCGTTGATCTTCACCACGGGCATGCGGCCAAGGCTACCGGCTGCGCAAAGACACGCAGATCCACCTATGGTTTCCAGTTATGACAGGGGGCGAACAGCAACCAAGCGCCACGGCGGACGCGAAGGACGGCGACGAGCGGCGCGGTGTCGGCCGCCTGGACGCCTTCTTCGAACTGTCGGCGCGCGGATCGACCTGGGCCGCCGAGATCCGCGGCGGGCTGGTCACCTTCATCGCGATGGCCTACATCATCGTGCTGAACCCGATCATCCTGTCCGGCTCCGCCGACGTGTCGGGCAACCGGCTGGACTTCGCGCAGGTGTCGGCGGTGACATCGCTTGCCGCGGGGCTCATGACGATCGTCTTCGGCGTCATCGCACGGCTGCCGTTCGCGTTCGCCGCGGGCCTCGGCATCAACTCGTTCCTCGCGACGACGGTGGTCGGGTCGCTCACCTGGCCCGAGGCCATGGGTTTGGTCGTCATCGACGGCTTGATCATCGTGGTGCTGGCCGCCACCGGATTGCGCCGTCTTGTGTTCGACGCGGTCCCGATGGAGCTCAAACTTGCGATCACCGCAGGCATCGGGCTGTTCATCCTGTTCATCGGTCTGGTCGATGCCGGGTTCATCGGCTCGACCGGCGTCGCGTCGCCGCCCGTCGGGTTGGGATCGGGCGGAACCGGGTCGATCGCCGCCGTGCCGACCGTCATCTTCGTGATCACACTGCTTGCCACCGGCATCCTCGTCGTGCGCAAGGTGCGCGGCGGCATCCTGATCGGCCTCGTCGCGGGCACCGTGCTCGCGATGATCGTCGAGGCGATATGGCATCTCGGGTCGGCCACCGAGACGCCGGGCGGCTGGAGCCTTTCGGTGCCGACGCTGGCCGGCTCGCCGTTCTCGCTGCCCGACCTTTCGCTGGTCGGTGCGTTCAGCTTCGACAGCTTCGGCCGCATCGGCGTGCTGGCCGCCGTCATGCTCGTCTTCACCCTGGTGTTCGCGAACTTCTTCGACGCGATGGGCACTTTCACCGGACTGTCGCGGGAAGCAGGCCTGTCCGACGAGCAGGGCAACTTCCCGCGGCTGCGCTCGGCGTTGATCGTGGAGGGCGCGGGCGCCGCGGTCGGCGGTTCGGCGTCGGCGTCGTCGAACACGGTGTTCATCGAATCGGCGGCCGGCATCGAGGAGGGCGCCCGCACCGGCGCGGCGAACCTGGTGACCGGCGTGCTGTTTCTGGCCGCGATGTTCGTCACCCCGCTGGCGTCGGTGGTGCCGACCGAAGTGGCCGCCGCCGCCCTGGTGATCGTCGGCGTGATGATGGTCTCGCAGCTGCGCCACATCGACCTGTCCGAGTTCTCGGTGGGCCTGCCGGTCGTGCTGACCGTCGCGACGATGCCGCTGAGCTACTCGATCGCCAACGGCATCGGCGTCGGCTTCATCTCCTGGGTGGTGGTGCGTTCGGCGACGGGCAAGTGGCGCGAGGTCAGTCCGTTGTTGTGGATCGTCGCTGCGGGCTTCCTCGTCTACTTCGCGCGCGGTTGGGTCGAATCGCTGATCGGGATGTGACGGTGAGCGGTGCTCTGCTGACGCCACGCGGTGGTGCAGGCACGCCAATCGTGTTGCTGCACGGGCTGATGGGCCGCGGCAGCACCTGGTCGCGGCAGCTGCCGTGGCTGGTGCGGCACGGCGAGGTGTACACCTACGACGCGCTGTGGCACCGCGGCCGCGACGTCGCCGATCCGCATCCGATATGCACCGAGCGGTTCGTCGCCGATCTCGGCGAGGCGGTGGAGACGCTGGGGCGGCCCGCGACGCTGATCGGCCATTCGATGGGCGCGCTGCACGCGTGGTGCCTTGCGGCATCGCAACCCGAATTGGTCGGCGCGCTGGTGATCGGGGACATGGCGCCGGACTTCCGCGGCCGCACGACCGGACCGTGGGAGCCGTGGCTGCATGCGCTGCCGGTCGAATTCACTTCAGAGAAACAGGTTTACGACGAATTCGGGCCCGTGGCCGGGCGCTACTTCCTCAAGGCGTTCGACCGCACCGAGACGGGATGGCGACTGCACGGGCACACCGAGATCTGGATCGAGATCGCCGCCGAATGGGGCACCCGCGACTACTGGTCGCAGTGGCACGAGGTACGCGTGCCCGCAATGCTCATCGAAGCCGAAAACACCGTCACGCCGCAGGGTCAGATGCTCAAGATGCACGAAACCGGCTACCGGAGCGCCCATTTGAAGGTGCCCGGAGCCGGCCATCTCGTGCACGACGAAGCTCCGCAGATGTATCGAGACGCTGTCGAGACGTTCCTAACGACGTTCGCCCCGAGCGCCTGAATCGGGCCAGAACGGCTGCTTCTCGAAGCGGGTCCGGATCGCGTCGACGTCGTGGGCGACCCGGAAGCCGTCGCGGTCGTCCTCGAACAATCTGCCGACCATCGGAGCGGACCACCGGAACTGGTCGAACCGGACGCGCAGCGAGTCAGAACGGTGCGCCGCCCAGCTGAGCGATGCGGCCACCGCGAACGGAGCCACCAGGATCAGGAAAGTCAGTGCAGTAGTCATGGCAGTAATCATTCGCGGGGAAAGATACCGCCAACAGTGGCAGGAGCGACATCATACGATAAGATACTGCCATGCCAATTGAGAAAGTGTCAGCGCTGGTGCTCGACCGCTTGGCCGTCTTCGAGTTCGGGGTGATCTGCGAGGTCTTCGGAATCGACCGCTCCGCCGACGGCGTGCCCAACTTCGATTTCAAGGTCTGCGGCCCGGAACCCGGCATGCCGCTGCGCACCTCCGTCGGTGCCACCCTGATCCCCGACCACGGCCTCGACGATCTCGTGGGCGCCGACCTCGTCGCGATCCCGGCCATCGGCGGATCGGACTACCTGCCTGAGGCGCTGAAGGCGGTACGGGCCGCCGCCGAAGCCGGAGCGATCATCCTGACCGTCTGCTCCGGCGCGTTCGTCGCGGGGGAGGCGGGCCTGCTGGACGGGCGCCCCTGCACGACGCACTGGATGCACGCCGACGAGTTGGCGCGGCGCTTCCCGACGGCGCGGGTGGACCGCAACGTGTTGTTCGTCGACGACGGCAACCTGATCACCAGCGCGGGCACCGCCGCGGGCATCGACGCCTGCCTGCACCTGGTGCGTCGTGAACTCGGCAGCGAGATCACCAACAAGATCGCGCGCAGGATGGTGGTCCCGCCGCAGCGCGACGGCGGCCAGCGCCAGTACATCGACCAGCCGATCCCGGTCCGGTGTTCGGAAGGCTTTGCGCCGCACCTGGATTGGATCCTGGCGAACCTGGACAAGCCGCACACGGTGGCCAGCCTCGCGCGGCGGGCCAGCATGTCGGCGCGCACGTTCGCGCGGCGTTTCGTCGAGGAGACCGGCACGACGCCCATGCAGTGGGTCACCGATCAACGAGTGCTCTACGCGCGCCGCCTGTTGGAGGAGACCGATCTCGACATCGACCGGATCGCCGAGCGCTCGGGCTTCGGCACCGCGACGCTGCTGCGGCACCACTTCCGCCGGATCATCGGGGTGACGCCGTCGGACTACCGGCGCAGCTTCGCCTGCAGCATGGATCCGGGCTGCGCCAAGACCGCCTGACTTTCCTTCCGCGAGCAGACGCTCGTGCCCGCAAAACCCCAGGACAACCCGGACTTTAGCGTCTGCTCGCGGGATTAGGCGCCGTCCCCTTCGCCGGCCAGGGCGAAGCGGCCGTCGGCGGTCTGCTCGACCAACCCGTCGACGAGCAGCGAATCCAGCGCCCGGTCTCGCTGCGCCGTGTCGATCAGCCAGGCGACGTCGAGCTGAGCGCGCGTGACCGGAGAGTCGCTGGCGCGCAACACATCCAGCAGCCGGCCGCGCACCTGGCGATCGGTGCCCGCATATTTCTGAACCCGCCGCGCGGGCGTCGTCGCAGCCGGATATCCGGCCGCGCGCCAGGCGCACACGCTCAGCGGGCAGGTTCCGCAGCGGGGCGCCCGTGCGGTGCACACGGTGGCACCCAATTCCATCAGCGCGACCGAAAACCGCGGCGCGTCACCGTTGTTCGGCAACAGGGCGGCGACGTCTTCGAGATCGCGCGGCGACGGCGATGCGGCGGCGTCGGCCCTGCCGTGCACAGCCCTTGCCACCACGCGCCGGACGTTGGTGTCCACCACCGGCACCCGCTGCCGATAGGCGAAGCACGCGATCGCGCGCGCGGTGTATGCGCCGACGCCGGGCAGCGTCAGCAGGGTCTCGACGTCGGAGGGCACCACGTCGCCGTGCTCGGTCGCGATCACGACGGCGCACTCGTGTAACCGCTTGGCGCGCCGCGGGTAGCCGAGCTTGCCCCACGCGCGCAGCACGTCGGCGGCGCTGGCCGCGGCGGTGGCGGACGGGGTGGGCCAGCGTGCCACCCAGTCCAGCCACACGGGCTCTACCCGCGCTACGGGCGTCTGCTGCAGCATGAACTCGCTGACCAGCACCTGCCACGGCGTGACGCCAGGGCGCCGCCACGGCAGGTCGCGTTGTGATCGGTCATACCAGTCGAGCAGTTCGCTGCTGTTGATCGACAAGCTGGCAGTCATCCTGTTCGGCGTCGCTCCGTCAGGCACAATGGCGGCCATGCCCAACACCAATCCCGTGACCGCTTGGAAGGCACTCAAGGAGGGTAACGAGCGCTTCGTCGCGGGTAAGCCTCTGCATCCCAGCCAGAGCATCCAACACCGCTCCGCGCTGGCCGAGGGCCAGAAGCCGACCGCGGTGCTGTTCGGCTGCGCCGACAGCAGGGTGGCCGCCGAGATCATCTTCGACCAGGGCCTCGGCGACATGTTCGTGGTGCGCACGGCGGGCCACGTCATCGACAGCGCGGTGCTCGGGTCGATCGAGTACGCCGTCGAGGTGCTCAACGTCCCGCTGATCGTGGTGTTGGGCCACGACAGCTGCGGTGCGGTCACCGCAGCGCTCTCTGCGCTCGACGGCGGGGCTGTGCCCACCGGCTACGTCCGCGACGTCGTCGAACGGGTCACGCCGTCGATCCTGCTCGGCCGCCGCGACGGGCTGCACCGGGTCGACGAGTTCGAGGCAAGGCACGTCTCGGAGACGGTCGCCCAGTTGCGCGCCCGCTCGACCGCGGTCGCCGAACGCCTCGACGCGGGCGCGGTCGCGATCGCCGGTGTCACCTATCGGCTGGCCGACGGCAGGGCCGAACTGCGCGACCATCTGGGCGACATCGGCGAAGCCTGAGTCCGACACGCCGAGTCACCTCGGCCGATTGTGCCTGACCTGGCTTTACCGTGATGCTGTGCTGGATCTAGAGCCGCAAGGCCCATTGCCCCCGCAGATCTACTGGCGGCGTAGGGCGCTTGCGTTGGGCATCGCGGTGCTCGTCATCGGGGTCATCGCCGCAACCGTGGTGATGGTCGTCATGAAGTCGTCCGGCGCCGAGACGAAGAACGCCGAGGAAGCCCCCGCACCCACCCCTGCCGCGACGCCGACCCCGCTGCCCGGCGAGAACCCCGAGGTCAAGACGCCCATCATGCCGCCGGCCGCCAACGCCCCCGCGCCGACGCCGACGCCGACCGCCGCCGTCACACCGCCGCCGGTGCTGCAGGAGGGCGACGACTGCCCCGACTCCACGCTGGCCGTCAAGGGCATCACCAGCCAGCCCGACTACGTGGTCGGCGACCAGCCGAAGTTCACCATGGTCGTCACCAACATCGGCCTGGTGGCCTGCAAGCGCGACGTGGGCGCCGCCGTCCTCGCGGCCTACGTCTACAGCCTGGACAACACCCGGTTGTGGTCCAACCTGGACTGCGCGCCGTCCAACGAGACACTGGTCAAGACGTTCAACCCCGGCGAGCAGGTGACCACCGAGGTGACCTGGACCGGTATGGGCTCGGCGCCGGGATGCCCGCTGCCGCGCCAGCCGATCGGGCCCGGCACCTACAACCTGATGGTGCAGCTGGGCAATCTGCGCTCCGCGCCGGTGCCGTTCATCCTGTCCGAGCCCGCACAGCAGGGCGAGAACCCCGCGCCCCCCGAGGGCACACCGCACGTGACGGATTCGCCCGCGACGCCGGGCTGAGCGGTAAGCGGTTAAGCCAGCCGGTCGGCGATCGTCGACTCCGCCAGCGCCGACAATCCCTCGCGGATGTGGCGCGCCCACATCGAGCCGATGCCCTCCACCGACTGCAGATCGCTCGCGCTGGCCGCCAGCAGCCCCTGCAGCGAGCCGAACGAGCGCACCAGCAGATCGACGTGGGCGAACTGCAGACGCGGGATGCCGGCCATGGCGCGGTAGCCGCGTGAACTCATCGCCGAGTCCTGCGCCTCCGCGGTGGACGGATAGCCGAAAACCCTTGCCAGCGTTGTGAAGTCGAGCAGCTCGTTGTCCGAGAGGCTGTCCAGCTCCTCTAGTGTGGCGCGCACCTGCGCCGTCGACGGCGGGTCGGGGTTGGCGTGATAGTCGCGCACGATCAGCTCGCGCGCGGTGTCGTTGTCGCCGACCAACTCCTCGAGTTGAAGCTTGAGCTGACGGCCGTCGGTGCCGAGTTCGACGACGTCGGAATCGATTTCGAGGCTGATTCGGCGCACCATCTCCAGGCGTTGCACCACCGTCATCACGTCGCGCAGGGTGACGAAGTCCTCGATCTCGGCGGTCGACAGCTGCCTGCTCACCTCGTCCAGCCGGGACTTGTACCGCTCCAGCGTGGCGATGGTCTGGTTGGCCCGCGACAGGATGGTCGCCGAGTCGGGCACCACGTGCCGCTCGCCGGCCACATACACCGTCACGATGCTCATCGAATGGCTAACGGAGATAACGGGATAGCCGGTCTGGATCGCGGTGCGCTCGGCCGAGCGGTGCCGGGTGCCTGACTCGTCGGTCGGTATCGACGGGTCGGGCACCAGCTGCACGTTGGCGCGCAGGATTCGGGTGCCGTCGCTGGACAGCACCACGGCGCCGTCCATCTTGGACAGCTCCCGCAGCCGCGTCGGCGCGTAGCGGATGTCGAGCACGAAGCCGCCGTCGCAGATGGCCTCGACGCTGTCGTCGTAGCCGAGCACGATCAGCGCGCCCGTGCGGCCGCGCAGGATGCGTTCCAGGCCGTCGCGCAGCGCGGTGCCCGGTGCCAGCCTGCCGATGGTCTCGCGCAGCGTCGGGCGGGCCAGCTGCACCACGTTGCGACGGCTGGACTTCACCGCCATGGCCCCTCCTCGAAGCGGCCCCGCTTACCCGCTGTTGTTGCTGACATCCCGCAGCACCCTCATCGCCGCGGTGATGTTGTCGGCCGCTATCGCCCGTAAGCCTATCGGCACGGTTTGGACGCCGGGCGGAACTATCGCGCATGTGAATCCGAGCCGGGCCGCCTCGGCAAGGCGCCGCTCCATGCCGCTGACCCGTCGAAGGTCGCCGGCCAGGCCCACTTCACCGATCGCGACGACCGTCGTCGGCAGGGGTAGATCGACGTAGGCCGACGCGATGGCCAGCGCGACGGCCAGATCCGACGACGGGTCGGTCAACCGCATCCCGCCGACGGTGGACAGATAGATGTCGCACGGGCCGACCCGCAGATGGGCCCGCTTCTCCAGCACCGCGGCGATCATCGCCGCGCGGGACGAGTCGATGCCGCTGACCGCCCGCCGCGGCGTGCCCGTCGGCGCCGCGATAAGCGCCTGCACTTCACCGATGAGCGGACGCTTGCCGTCGAGTGTCACGGTGACAGCGGTGCCGGAAACCGGTGCGGGACGCTGATCCAGAAATAGCCCGGACGGGTCGGCGACGCATTCGATTCCGTTGTCGTGCAACATGAAACAGCCGACCTCGTCGGCGGCGCCGAACCGGTTCTTGACGCCGCGCACCATCCGCAGCGACGACGTCTTGTCGCCTTCGAAATGCAGCACGACGTCGACGAGGTGTTCCAGCGAGCGCGGCCCGGCGATGGCGCCGTCCTTGGTCACATGGCCGACCAGGATGATGGCCACGCCGGTGGTCTTCGCCGTCATCGTCAACGCCGTCGTCACCGCGCGCACCTGGGTGACACCGCCCGTGACGCCGTCGGCCTCCGTCGTCGACATGGTCTGCACCGAGTCGACCACCACAAGCGTCGGCCGCACCTCGTCGATGTGGCCCAGCGCGGTCTGCAGATCCGACTCCGCCGCCAAGAAGACGTCGTCGTGAGCGCAGCCGGTGCGCTCGGCGCGCATCCGGATCTGGCCCGCAGACTCCTCGCCGGACAGGTACAGCGCACGTCGGCCCGACTCCGCCCACCGACTGGCCACCTCGAGCAGCAGCGTCGACTTGCCCACCCCCGGATCGCCGGCGAGCAGGGTCACCGAGCCCGGCACGATGCCCCCGCCGAGCACGCGGTCGAGTTCACTGACGCCGGTGGGGAAGTGCTTGGTGGTGCTGGGATCGATCGAACTGAGCGGCACGGCCGGGGTCGTCGGAGCGACGGTTCTGCGGGCCGCGACGCCGTTGACGGTGGCCAGCACGGCGACTTCGTCAACGGTGCCCCAGGTGCCGCAATCCGGGCAGCGGCCAACCCATTTCGCGGTGACGTGATGGCACTCCGAGCAGCGGTATTGCGAGCGTGCCTTGGCCACGCAGTGACGGTATCTGCCGCTACCGACAGATCCGGTCAGATCCGTTAGTGATGGCCGCCCGTGTCGCCGCCGGATCCGCCACTGGAGCCGCGCTCGCGCCCCTCGCTCGCCGAAATCGGCACGGCGACGGTGACCTCGCCGGCCTTCTCGAACGTGAACGTGAAGTTGTACGTCAGGCCGTTGGTGACCGGCTTGCTCAGGTCGACGGTCGCCTTGGCGGCGGTGGCCCGTTCGGCCTGCTCGAGCGCGGAGATTGTGCTCTCCTCGCGGCTGACCTCAAGTACGTCCATGGGCTGCAGCGTGAGATCACCGGTCAGCCTGACGGTTCCGACGTCGGACGTGACCCGCACCAGCTTGTCCGCCACGTCGGGCGAATCGTTGGTCGCGACGAACACCAGAGGTACCTCGGTGCCCGGCTCCAGGAAGTCGCTGTCCTGGTCGGCCCTCATGTGCACATTGCGCAGCGCGACGGTGTCGCTGACGTTGGCCGCGGCCCCGTTGACCGCCGCCTGTTGGGTCGCGGTCTGGGAGATCTGCCCGGCCCCGCAACCGGCCAAGGCCGTCGCGGCGGCCACACCGCACGCGGCGACGGCCGCGGTGATGAGGGACCTACGCGGTTTGAAGCGTTTCACCTTCACATGCCTCCTGCTCGGCCGGTGCGCCAATGGCGTTTCCGGTGCCGGGGACCTCTTCGACTATGCACAGTAGTAGGTGGCGGTTTGCGGCGGTAGCCGAGGTGTCCGACCACACTTGCCGGGTTTGCCGCACACCGTCGCAAGGCACGTGAAAGGGGTCGGACAGGGGTCGCTGAGACGGCGTCGCCTTGCACGGATTCGCCGCGGTGTCAAGCCCCTCTCTCCACCTGCGGTGCCCCTGACCTGCACCGTTGTGCAACACGTGTCCGAGCTCCGTGTTAGGATGGGTTTATCGAAAGGGGCTCGAATCAGATGATTTTCAAGGTCGGAGACACCGTTGTCTATCCACACCACGGTGCTGCGTTGATCGAGGCGATCGAAACCCGGACCATCAAAGGCGAGCAAAAAGAGTATCTCGTCTTGAAGGTCGCCCAGGGAGACCTCACAGTCCGAGTCCCGGCGGAAAATGCCGAGTATGTCGGCGTGCGCGACGTGGTCGGACAGGAGGGCCTCGACAAGGTGTTCCAGGTGCTGCGCGCCCCCCATACCGAGGAGCCGACCAACTGGTCGCGCCGTTACAAGGCTAACCTCGAGAAGCTGGCTTCCGGCGACGTGAACAAGGTGGCCGAGGTCGTTCGCGACCTGTGGCGCCGCGATCAGGAGCGCGGCCTGTCCGCGGGCGAGAAGCGCATGCTGGCGAAGGCCCGGCAGATCCTGGTCGGCGAGCTGGCGCTCGCGGAGAACACTGACGACGCGAAGGCCGAGACCATTCTCGACGAGGTTCTGGCCGCCGCTTCCTGACGGATGAGCACGGTCGCCGTTGTACCGGCCGCAGGGTCCGGCGAACGGTTAGCCGCAGGCGCGCCGAAAGCCTTCGTCAATTTGGGCGGTCGTCCGATGCTGGAGCATGCCCTCGACGGGCTGCGCAACTCCGGTGTCGTCGACTCCATCGTCGTCGCCGTCCCGCCCAACCGCACCGATCAGGCCAAGCTGGTGTTCGGCGGTGACGCCGTCATCGTCGCGGGCGGAGCCGACCGCGCCGAGTCGGTCCGGTTGGCGCTGGCGGCTGTCGACGACGCCGAGTTCGTGCTCGTGCACGACGCCGCCAGGGCGCTCACACCGCCGTCATTGATCGCGCGGGTGGTGGCCGCGCTTCGATCGGGGCACGACGCGGTGATACCCGGGCTGCCCGTCAGCGACACCATCAAGGCCGTCGACGCCAACGGCGTCGTGCTCGGCACCCCGGAACGGGCCGGCCTGCGGGCGGTGCAGACGCCGCAGGGCTTCCGCACCGACCTGCTGCGCCGCGCCTACGAGCGGGCCGCGGCGGGCGGGTTCACCGACGACGCCTCGGTGGTGGAGATGACGGGTGCGCCGGTGCAAGTCGTCGACGGCGACCCGCTGGCCTTCAAGATCACCACGCCGAACGATCTGCTGCTGGCCGAGACCCTGCTGGAGCGCGGCGCGTGAGCACACCGAGGGTCGGCCTCGGCACCGATGTGCACCCGATCGAGGCGGGCAGGCCGTGCTGGCTGCTGGGGCTGAGGTTCGAAGGCGTCGACGGCTGCGCCGGTCACTCCGACGGCGACGTCGCCGCCCACGCGCTGTGCGACGCCCTGCTCAGTGCTGCGGGGCTGGGCGACATCGGCGAGGTGTTCGGCACCGACGACCCGCGCTGGGCGGGGGTGAGCGGCGCGGACATGCTCGGCCACGTGCACGGCCTGCTCCGCGCGGAGGGCTTCCGCGTGGGCAATGCCGCCGTCCAGGTGATCGGTAACAGGCCCAAGGTGGGGCCGCGGCGGGCCGAGGCGCAGCGGCTGCTCTCGTCGCTGCTGGGGGCCCCTGTGTCGGTTTCGGCCACCACCACCGACGGGCTCGGATTGACCGGCCGCGGCGAGGGATTGGCCGCCATCGCGACCGCTTTGCTCGTGGTCGCGGAATAGGCCGGTAAGCTGGCCCGTCGTGACATTGCGGCTATACGACACGATGACCGGCGAAGTCCGTGACTTCGTACCGGTGCGTGCTGGCCACGTGTCGATCTACCTGTGCGGGGCCACCGTGCAGGGCCTGCCGCACATCGGCCACGTCCGCAGCGGGGTGGCGTTCGACGTGCTGCGCCGCTGGCTGATGGCCAAGGGCTACGACGTCACGTTCATCCGCAACGTGACCGACATCGACGACAAGATCTTGAACAAGGCGGCCGACGCGGGCCGGCCGTGGTGGGAGTGGGCCGCCACCTACGAGCGTGAGTTTTCGGCCGCCTACGACGCGCTGGGGGTGCTTCCGCCGTCGGCGGAGCCGCGCGCCACCGGCCACATCACCCAGATGGTCGAACTGATCGAGCGGCTGATCGAGCGTGGGCACGCCTACACGGGCGAGGGCGACGTGTACTTCGACGTGAAAAGCCTGCTGCCCGAACCCGGTTACGGCAAGCTCTCCGGCCACAAGATCGACGACGTCCACCAGGGTGAGGGCGTCGCGAAGGGAAAGCGCGACCAGCGCGACTTCACGCTGTGGAAGGGCGCCAAGCCCGGCGAACCGTCCTGGCCGACACCGTGGGGCCGGGGACGGCCCGGCTGGCACACGGAATGCGTGGCGATGTGCGAGACCTACCTCGGTCCCGAGTTCGACATCCACGCAGGCGGAATGGATCTGATCTTCCCGCACCACGAGAACGAGATCGCGCAGGCCGAGGGTGCAGGCGACCGGTTCGCCCGGTACTGGCTGCACAACGGCTGGGTCACCATGGGCGGCGAGAAGATGAGCAAGTCGCTGGGCAACGTGCTGGCGATTCCTGCTGTGCTGCAACGGGTTCGGCCCGCCGAGCTGCGCTACTACCTGGGCAGCGCGCACTACCGGTCGATGCTGGAGTTCTCCGAGACGGCGCTGCAGGACGCCGCGAAGGCCTACAGCGGGATCGAAGACTTCCTGCATAGGGTGCGCAACCGCGTCGGCGCCGTCGCAATCGGCAAGTGGACCGAGACGTTCGCCAACGCCCTCGACGACGACCTGTCCGTGCCGATGGCGCTGGCCGAGGTGCACGCCGCCCGCGCCGAAGGCAACCGCGCGCTGGAGGCAGGCGACCACGAGACCGCGATGGCGCGGGCCTCCTCGATCCGGGCCATGATGGGCATCCTCGGCTGCGACCCGCTCGACGACCGGTGGGACTCGCGCGATGAGGCACGGGCCGCGCTCGCCGCGGTCGAGGTGCTGGTGCAGGCCGAGCTTCAACGCAGGGAAGAGGCCCGCCTGCGCAAGGACTGGGCGGAGGCCGACGCCATTCGCGACCGCCTGAAGAAGGCGGGCATCGAGGTCACCGACACCGCCGACGGGCCGCAGTGGACGCTGCTGGACGGGTATTCCAAGTAATGGCCGGCAACTCTCGACGCCGGGGCGCGGTGCGCAAACCCGGCACCAAGAAGGGGCCGAAGGTCGGCTCGGGCGGAGTCCGTCGGCGCGGGCTCGAGGGCCGCGGCGCCACGCCGCCCGCGCACATGCGGCCCAACCATCCGGCCGCCAAGCGCGCGGCCAAGGCGCAGCAGCGCCGCCAGCAGCAGCGGCGCACCGACGACAACGAGATCGTGCTCGGCCGCAACCCGGTGCTGGAGTGCCTGCGCGCCGGCGTGCCCGCGACCGCCCTGTACGTCGTGTTGGGGGCCGAAGCAGACGAGCGGCTGACCGAATCCGTGCGCCGCGCCGCCGACGCGGGAATCTCGATCCTCGAGGTGCCGCGCAGCGATCTGGACCGGATCAGCGCCAACGGCTTGCACCAGGGCATCGCGCTGCAGGTGCCGCCGTACGAGCACGCCCACCCCGACGACCTGCTGGCGGCCGCGACGACCGACGTCAGGCCCGCGCTGCTGGTGGCGCTGGACAACATCTCAGATCCGCGCAACCTCGGCGCGATCGTGCGGTCGGTGGCCGGGTTCGGCGGCCACGGCGTGCTGATCCCGCAGCGCCGGTCGGCGTCGGTCACCGCGGTGGCGTGGCGGACCAGCGCGGGCGCGGCGGCCCGGCTGCCGGTGGCGCGGGCCACGAATCTGAATCGGACACTGAAGAATTGGCGCGACGCCGGTCTGCAGGTGGTCGGTCTCGACGCCAACAGCGACTTCACCATCGACCAGCTCGACGGCACCGATCCGACGGTGGTGGTCGTCGGTTCGGAGGGCAAGGGCCTGTCGCGGCTGGTTCGGGAGAACTGCGACGCGATCGTGTCCATCCCGATGGCGGGCCCGACGGAGTCGCTGAACGCCTCGGTGGCCGCCGGTGTGGTGCTCGCCGAAATCGCCCGCCAGCGCAGGGGTTAGCGGCCGAACAGCGCCAGCCCCAGCCACAGCCCTAGCACGCCCGCGAGCAGCGTCAGCGGCGTCGTCACCAGGCCGACCCGGCTGAACTCGCGGAACCCCGCCGGAATGTCCTGGCGAACCACGCTGCGCCACAACAGGTTTGCCAGCGAGCCCACGTAGGTGAGGTTTGGTCCGACGTTGACCCCGATCAGCATCGCCATCACGGCGGGCGGCCCGGACGTCGCCAGCAGCGGCAGCAGCACCAGCACGGCGGGCAGATTGTTGACGACATTGCTCAGCACCGCGGCCACCGCGGCGATGCCGAGCAGGGCGAGAAGCGTTGTGCCGTCCGGCAACAGGGCACGCATGACGGAATCGAGGCCGTGCAGCATCACTCCGTCGACGACCACTCCGAGACATAGCACGAAGATCAGGAACGGCACGTCGGCAGCCGCGGCGATGTCCGCGATCGACGTGTCCCGCCGCGCCAGCGCCCGCACACCGAGAACGACGGCGCCGGCCAGCGCGGCCCACGCCGGCGACAAGCCGAGCGCGGACACCACGGCGAACCCGGCCAACGTCAGCGCCAGCACCGCGAGCACGAACACCGGCACTCTCGTCGTATCCGCGGACGGCTCCGGATGCGGCCTGGCGGCCAGCTCGCGCCTGAAAAGCCAGCGCAGCAGCAGGAATTCGACCGCGACGGCGGCCAACCAGGCCGGCGCCATGACCGCGGTGAAATGCAGAAACGACAGTCCAACGGCGGTGAACGCCAGCAGATTGGTCAGGTTTGACACCGGCAGCAGCAGCGACGCGGTGTTGGCCAGGTGCGCGGTCGCATAGGCGTGCGGCCGGGCCGGTACCCACAGTGCGCGCGCGGTGGCCAGCACCACGGGGGTCAGAAGCACGACCGTCGCGTCCAGGCTCAGCACCGCGGTCGTCACCGCGCCGATGACGAAGACCTTCGCCAACAGCTGTCGAGTGTCCCCGTTGGCCGACTTCGCCATGGCCGCACCTGCCGCACGGAACAAACCCTCGTCGTCGCACAGTTGCGCCAGCACCAGCACCGCGGCGAGGAACCCCACCACGGGCAGCAAGCGCTGCACGTCGTCGACGGCGGCGTGCAACGGCACCACATCGGAGGCCACCAGCAGGACGGCCGCCGGTATCGCGGCGACGGCCTCGGGCCAGCCCCGCGGCTTGATCATCGCAAATGCCAGCACGACGACAAGCGCCGCCAGCGCGAGGATCAGTTCCACGGGTCGGCACGCTGCCACAGCGTCGGCAGATGCAGCGCCACACCGTCCTCGGCGGCCAGCGCGCCGAGTACCCGCATCGAGACATCGAGATCGTCTGCGGCATAAGGCAGAGCACGCAGCGGCTTGCTCAGCGGCCGGAAGAAGTCGTCCCAGTGGGTGAGCACGACGCGGCGCGCGCCGACGGTGCGCACCGTCTCGGTCCAGTAGTCGACGAGGTAGCGCTGCGGCTGCACGCCGAGCTGCCCGACACCCAGATACACCACCTCGGCGCGGTGCCCGGCCAGCGCGCCGGCCACGAAGCCTGCGCTGCCGACGATCAGCAGCCGCCGATCCGACGGGCGGTGGCGCACCAGCGTCGACCACGCCTCGCCGCACTTGTAGGCCGACGCCTTCACCGGCGGCGTCACGGGCGCGGTGATCGCGCCGGGGAACCGGTCCGGCGGGCAGTGTCCTGTCTCGATGAGCGTGACGTCGTAGGCGCCGAGCGTGACGGATTCGCCTGTGGCCGCGACGGTCACGCGGTCCTGGAGCAGTCCGCCGCCGATGCCGACGTGCGCGGCCGAGCGGCCGCCGACGATCCTGGCGCCGGTACGCTGCGCGACGACGGCCGAGTCCATCGCATGGTCGTAGTGGGTGTGCACGGGCAGCACCGCTTCCACTTGATCCGTGCGGTGCACGCCCAGCCGGGCCAGGCCGTCGTCGATGCGTTCCGCCGATGGCGCGATGCGGCCCAGTCCGACGGCGGCCAGGGGTGGCCGCGAGAAGAAGCCGTCGGTCATCAGCGCAGAGACGCCGTCGTCGACGAGCATCGTGGTGACGCCCGCCCAGGTCACCGTCAGCGGCGCATCATCGACCGCCGAGGGCACGTCGAAGCGGGCGGCGTAGTTAGCGAGGTCGGGCCGCCCCGGCTTGAGGCGCATCAGGCGAACGGCGCCAGCAGAACGCCCTCCGTGAGCAGGCGCTCACGAACGGCGGTGGCGATCTGTACGGCGTCCCGCGAATCACCATGTACGCAAATCGATTCCACCGTGATCGGGATGGTCGACCCGTCGACGGCGACGACGCGTCCGGACTGCACCATCATCGCCACCCGCTCGGCGATCTCGTCGGGGTCGTGCAGCACGGCGTTGCGTTCCCGACGGGACACCAGCTGGCCGTCGGGCCGGTACGAGCGGTCCGCGAACGCCTCGGGCACCGTGCGCAGCCCGAGCCGCTCCGCCTCAGTGAAGAACACCGATCCGGACAGGCCGAGCACCGCAAGGCCGGGGTCGACGGCGTGCACGGCCTCGGCGACGGCGCGGGCCTGGTCGCGGTTGTTGACCACCGCGTTGTACAGCGCGCCATGCGGTTTGACATAGACGACGGATGAGCCCGCGGCGTGCGCAAGCGACTGCAGCGCGCCGATCTGGTAGATGACGTCGGCGGTCAACTCCGCCGGTGTGACGTCGATGAAGCGTCGGCCGAAGCCGGCCAGGTCGCGGTATCCGACCTGCGCGCCGATCCGCACGCCCTGCTTGACGGCCTGCTCGCAGCTGTGCCGCAGGGTGACCGGGTCACCGGCGTGGAAACCACACGCGACGTTCGCGCTGGTGACCAGGGTGAGCATCGCGTCGTCGTCACCCATCTGCCAAGCCCCGAAGCTTTCACCCAGGTCGGCGTTGAGATCGACGGACACCATACCGCCAGCCTAATGGCACTGTGGTGGTGTGGACCGACGCAGCGACGTGCTGATCAGCGCGACAGAACTGGCCGAACTGCTCGAAGCCGGAGAACCGGTGACGATCCTGGATGTCAGATGGCAGTTGGCCGAACCCGACGGGCGCGCGGCCTACGAACGCGGCCACATCCCCGGCGCGGTGTACGTGTCGCTGGAGGACGAGCTCAGCGACCACACCCTCGCCGGACGCGGACGCCATCCGCTGCCGTCGGGCCGGGCGCTTCAGGCTGCCGCCCGCCGGTGGGGGATCCGTCAGGGCGGGCGCGTCGTCGCCTACGACGACTGGAATCGCGCGGCCTCGGCACGCGCATGGTGGGTGCTGACCGCCGCGGGCATTCCTGACGTCCGAATCCTGGACGGCGGCTGGGCGGCGTGGCGCGGCGATGTCGAAACGGGCACGGCGGCAACGCAACCCGGCGAGGTTGTGCTCGCCCACGACGACCTCTACGCGGGTGCGTTGCCGACCGTGACGGCCGCGCAGCTGGCCGATGTGACCCTGCTGGACGCGCGGGCGCCCGAACGGTATCGAGGCGCCGTGGAGCCGGTCGACCCGGTCGCGGGCCACATACCCGGCGCCCGCAACCTGCCCAGCACCACCGTGCTCGGCGAGGACGGAACGTTTCTGCCCGGCGCCGACCTCGCGCGGCTGCTCGACGGCGCCGGCGAAAACGTCGGCGTCTACTGCGGATCGGGCGTCACCGCCGCGGTGGTGATCGCCGCGCTCGCCGCGGCCGGGCGCGATGCGGCGCTGTATCCGGGCTCGTGGTCGGAGTGGTGCTCGCAGCCGGGTCGGCCGGTGGCCCGCGGCGACTCCTAATCCTTCCGCGCGAAACGGAATCTACGCAGCAAACGCGCGAGGAGGACCCTGCGTCGATTCCGTCTCGCGACGGATTAAGACAGCAGGTGTGCCAGCAGCTGGGCCGGAGCGTCTTCCTGCACCAGGTGCCCCGCGTCGGCGATCCAGTGCAGCGTGGCGTGCGGGATCTGCTGCGACAGCCAGATGCCGTGTTCGGGCGGCAAAATCCTGTCCTCGCGGCCCCACAGCACCTTCACCGGCACGTCGATGCCGGCCAGTTCGGTGTCGTAGTCGGCGGTGTCGTCCTCCGACAATTGGCGGTACTGCCGGTAGTAGGCGTCCTGACCGTCGCGGCCGCGCCACGGCTCGAGGAATGCCTCCAGCACCTCCGGCCGCAAGCCCCGCTGCGAGGCGTTGCGGAAGTGGCTGGC
Organism: Mycolicibacterium agri; assembly: GCF_002553505.1. GTDB lineage: Bacteria > Actinomycetota > Actinomycetes > Mycobacteriales > Mycobacteriaceae > Mycobacterium > Mycobacterium agri. The sequence goes on from NZ_PDCP01000001.1 coordinate 95,308, forward strand.
CGCGATCGCGGTGAACGCATACTCCGGAAGTCGCTCGAACACCTCGGAATTCGACCGGATCAGGCTGAAAAGACCGCCCTCCCAATGCCCGCCGCTGACGGCGTCGAGCAATGTCAGGTCGCGGTAGGTGCTGCCTTCGCGCAGCAGTGCCCGCAACACGATCGCGCCGCCGATGTCATGGGCGACCACGCTGGGCGCGTGCAGTCCCCAGTGCTCGAGGAGGCGGGCGAACCTGCGGCCCTGCGCGGCCAGCGTGAGATCCTGGCCGTCGCGTTTGTCGGACTGTCCGTAGCCGAGGTGATCGAATACGAACACCGGACGGCGCAGTGCCAGCGCGGGCGCGATGTCGCGCCACAGAAACGACGAGAACGCCGTGCCGTGCACCAGCACAACCGGGTCAGCACCGGCGCCGAAGCGGCCCCAGCGGATCACTCCCTCGTCGGTCTCGAACTCCTCGGGCAAGGTCCAATTCACGAATTGCTCCTCTCGGCGGGACGGGGTTTCGATGAAGGGGTACCCGCATCAGGCCGAAATTCGACCTCGCTTGCCAACCGCCCAGCACACCAAAAAGATCGCGAACGAGATTGTGGTGACGAAAACCGACACCGGCACACCCGGCGCGAGTGATGCCACGATGCCGCCGACCGCGGATATCTCGGCGAACACCACCGACGCGACGATTGTCGTTGTGGGAGAGGAGAATACGCGAGCAGCCGCAGCGGCCGGTGTGATCAACAGCGACATCACCAAGAGCGCGCCGACGATCTGCACGCCTTGCGCGGCGACCACGCCGACCAGTGCGGCGAACACGATACCCATCGCGCGCACCGGCACGCCGCGCGCCGCCGCCACCTCCGGGTCGACGGTGCTGAACAGCAGCGGGCGATAGCAGATCGCCAGCACGACGAGCACGACCGCGGTGACGACCGTCAGCAGCGCCAACCCGGAATAGCCAACGCCGACGATCTGACCCGTCAGCAACGCGAAACTCGTGCCGGTGCGGCCGGGGTAGAGGTGAATGAACAACACCGCCAAACCTAGCCCGAACGCCAGCACCACACCGATCGCGGAGTCGCGTTCACGGGCGCGCTGCCCGAGAATGCCGAACAGCACGGCCGCCAGCGCGCTGCCCACCAGGGCGCCGAGGCCGACGTTGAACCCGGTAAGCAACGCGAAAGCTGCTCCGGTCAACGATAATTCGGCAGAACCGTGCACCGCGAACGACATCTGCCGCATCACGATGAACGGCCCGATCAAGCCGGCGACGAGGGCCAGCAGAACCGCGGCCAGCAGCGCCTGCTGCACGAAGTCGCGGCGCAGCAGATCGGCGGTGACGTCGAACGCGAACAGCGCCGACCACAGCTCGCTCAGGCGGTCACTCATGCTCGTGTCCGCTCGTGTGGCCGGAATGATCGGTGTGCTCACCCACGACGACGTAGCGGTCGTGCACCTTCACCACCTCGATGTCGGCGCGGTAGAGCTCCGACAGCGTCTCCGACGTCATCACCTCCTCGACCGTGCCCATCCGGAACCGGCCATTCACCAGATAGAGCACCCGATCCACATACGGCAGAACGGGATTGACCTCGTGGGTGACGAACAGCACCGCGGTGTTGGCGTCGCGCCGCCGGTTGTCGATCAACGCCGACACCAGCCGCGCATTGGCCGGGTCGAGGTTGAGCAGCGGCTCGTCGCACAGCAGCAGTGCCGGATCGCTGACCAGGGCCTGGGCGATGCGCACCCGCTGCAGCTCGCCGCCTGACATCACGCCGACGGGCACAGCGGCCAACCGCTCGGCGTTCACCTGCCGCAGCGCGGCGTCGATCGCATCGCGTCGCCGTGCCCGGTCGGCCGGTCGAAGGCTCGCCAAACCCCACCGGTGTCCGTCGACGCCGAGGCCGACCATGTCGCGGCCACGCAGGCTCAGACCGGGGTCGACCGCGCGATGCTGCGGCACGTAGCCGATCGCGTGGCTGCCCTTGGTCACCGGCTTGCCCGCGACCGTCACCGTGCCTGCGGACAGCGGCATCGCGCCCAGCAGCACCTTCAGCAGCGAGGTCTTGCCCGTCCCGTTCGGGCCGAGCACCGCGATGAACTCGCCAGCGCGCACCGTCAGGTCGAGGTGGTTCCACAACACGCGGTCGCCGAACGACAGGCAGCCGCCCTTCAGGTCGACGACGTCGGCAGAATCCACCACGCCACTATCGATTCGACTGCGGGGCTTTGTCGAATTGGGCGGCGAGCTCGTCGGTGGTGTTGCGTTGCCACGTCAGGTAGTCCACGCCCTGCGGCAACGTCTCGGTGACCGTGACCACCGGCAGCGACGCGCGCTGCGCCGCCTCCCTGATCTGGTCGGTGACGGCGGTTTCGGTCTGCGAGTTGAACAGCAGCACCGACACCTGATGGTTGTCGATGAGATCGAGCATCGCCGCGACGTCGGCGGGCGCCGGGTCGTCGCCTTCCTCCACGGCGCTGGCGAATCCGGGCGGGGTGCGGTCGGTGAGGCCGGCGTTGCGCAGCAGGTAGTACGCGACCGGTTCGGTGGCGACGACCGCGCCTCCCGGGTGCGCCTCTCCGATGGCCCGTTGCGACGCGGCGATCTCGTCGGCCTGCTTGCCGAAGTCCGTTGCGTTGGCGTGGTATTCGTCCGCATGCGCGGAGTCCAGGGCGGCGAGCCGCTTGGCGATCTCCTCGGCGACGGCCTTGGCGACCGTGACGTCGTAGAAGACGTGTTCGTTGGCCTTCTGGTCGGTGCCGTGCAGCGAATAGGCGTCGACGGCGTCGATGTCGGGGTGCTCGGCCAGCACGTCGTCCACCCAGTGGTCGTAACCGCCGCCGTTGTAGACCAGCAGGGACGCATCTGAGATGGCGGCCACGTCGGCCGGGCTCGCTTCAAACGAGTGCGGGTCGGCGGATGCACCTGATGCGATCGACTTGACCGTCGCATGCTCGCCCGCAACGGACTCGGCGACACTGCCCCACACATCGGTGGTCGCCACGACGGTGACGCCGCCGTCGTCGTGCGCCGAGCCTGCGCTGCTGCAGCCGGCGGCGGCGAATGCGGCCATGACGATCCCGATCAGCAACCTGCGCACCGGCCGACCTCCTAGTTGCTCCTAATACAAATGAAAACCGTTTCCAATAACTCTAACGTACCGTGTGCCACCTGCGCCACGGGAGCGGATTTGGTGGGCTAACGTCACGACCATGTCTCCCAGGAGTCCCACGCCGAGGCGTCGGGCCACCCTGGCCTCGCTGGCTGCCGAGCTCAAGGTCTCGCGCACCACGATCTCCAATGCCTACAACCGGCCCGACCAGCTGTCGGCCGACCTGCGCGAGCGGGTGCTGGCCACCGCCAAGCGGATGGGATATCCGGGGCCCGACCCGGTCGCGCGGTCGTTGCGGACCCGCAAGGCCGGCGCCGTCGGGCTGGTGATGACCGAGCCGCTGAACTACTCGTTCAGTGATCCGGCGGCGCTCGACTTCGTGGCGGGGCTGGCCGAGTCCTGCGAGGACGCCGGGCAGGGCCTGCTGCTCGTCGCCGTGGGACCCAACCGCAAGGTGAGCGACGGAGCGGCCGCGGTGCTGTCGGCGGGCGTCGACGGCTTCGTGGTGTACTCCGCATCCGACGACGACCCGTATCTGCAGGTGGTGTTGCAGCGGCACCTGCCGGTGGTGGTGGTCGACCAGCCGCAGAACATCTCGGGGACGTCGCGGGTCTGCATCGACGACCGCGCGGCCATGGCCGAACTCGCGCGCTATGTCGTCGAGCTCGGCCACCGCGAGATCGGCCTGCTCACGATGCGGCTCGGCCGCGACCGCCCACACGGCACCGGCAAGCCCGTGGTGGCCAGCGCCGAGCGTCTCGAGACCCCGCTGTTTCACGTGCAACGCGAGCGCCTGCACGGCGTCTACGACGCGATGACCGAAGCGGGCCTGGCTCCGCAGTCGCTGACGGTTGTGGAAAGCTATGAGCATCAACCGACTTCGGGTGGCCTGGCGGCCGAGGTGGCGCTTGCGGCCAACCCGCGGCTGACCGCGCTGATGTGCACGGCCGACGTGCTTGCGCTTTCGGCGATGGACTGGTTGCGGGCGCATGGGATCTACGTGCCGGGTCAGATGACGGTCACCGGTTTCGACGGCGTGCCCGAGGCGCTGCGCCGGGGTTTGACGACGGTGCGACAGCCGAGCCTGGAAAAGGGAAGGCGCGCAGGCCATCTGCTGCACAGCCCGCCGCGATCGGGCCTGCCGGTGCTCGACGTGCTGCCCACCGAATTGGTCCGCGGCCGTACCTCCGGCCCGCCGGTGTGAGTCAGTCGCCGAGCAATTGAGCGCAGCGCAGCAGCCCGAGATGGCTGTAGGCCTGCGGATGGTTACCGAGTGCGCGCTCGGCGACCGGATCGTATTCCTCCGACAGCAGGCCCGTCGGCCCCGCGGCGGTGACGAGGCGATCGAACAGCGCCTCGGCTTGCGACCGCTGGCCGGTCAGCAGGTAGGCCTCGACCAGCCACGCGGCGCACAGGTGAAAGCCGCCCTCGGTGCCCGGCAGTCCGTCGTCGCTGCGGTACCGGTAAACTGTTGCTCCGCTGCGCAATTCCGCTTCCGTCGCGATCACGGTCGCGAGGAACCGCGGGTCGGACGGGTCGATGAGACCGGACAGCCCGATGTGCAGGGTGGCCGCGTCCAGGTCGGTGCCGTCGTAGGCGGCGGTGTAGGACTGCACCTCATCGTTCCAGCCGCGCTCCTGCACCTGCTGCGAGATGACGTCACGCAGCGTGGCCCATCCCGGCGGCGCGTCGCGGCCGAACTCGGCGGCCAGCTTCAGCGCCCGGTCCACGGTCAGCCAGCACATCACCTTCGAGTAGACGTGGTGGCGCGGCGCGCCGCGGATCTCCCAGATGCCGTGATCCGGTTCGGCCCAGCGGCTTTCGACGGCGTACACCATCTCGCTGACCAGATTCCAGTCGGCGTCGGTGAGCGGGTCGGGGCGTCCCTCGGCGACCCGCTTGTGCACCAGGTCGTAGATCAGCTGCACGACGGGACCGAAGACGTCGAGTTGCACCTGCACGTTGGCGGCGTTGCCGACCCGCACCGGCCGCGACCCTGCGTAGCCGGGCAGTGAGTCGATGACGGCCTCCGGCCCCAGCATCGCGCCCGACAGTGCATACAGCGGATGCAGCCGTTCGGGACCGTGCATGGTCTCGATCACCCGGTGCAGCCAGTTCAGATATCCCTCGGCCTCTGCGGTCGAGCCCAGCGACACCAGCGCCGAGGCGGTCATCGCGGCGTCGCGGATCCAGCAGTAGCGGTAATCCCAGTTGCGGACGCCGCCGATCTCCTCGGGCAGCGACGTGGTGGCCGCGGCCATGATGGCACCGGTGTCGGCGTGCACGAGCCCCTTCAGCGTCAGCGCAGAGCGTTTCATCAGCGGCTGATGCAGTTTGGGCAGCGTCAGCGTCTCCGCCCAGTCGCGCCAATAGCTTTCGGCGCTCTGCCGACGGGAATCCTCGTCGACGGGGCTCTCCGACAAATCCTCGGTGCCGCAGCGCAGTTCGAGCACCACGGGACCCGCCGACGGGTCGATCACCGCGCGGGCGGTCTCGTGGATGCCGTCGGGAAAGATCTCCCATTGCACGCCTGGCGCGCGCAGCACCATCGGCTCGTTGGTGGCGAACACCCGAAGACCGCCCTCGTCGGCGCGCAGATGCACAGGTGCTTGCGCGAACTCGGGCCGCGGCGCGAAGGTCACCACCGCCTTGGCCTGACCGCTGATCACCCGGATCAGATCGGTGCGGCCCGCACCGACGTCGTGCGACAGATAGTCGGTGACAAGCAAACTGGCCCAACGGGTTTCGACGGTCATGGTGCCGTCCACGTAGCGCTGGCTCAGCGGCAGCGCCGCCCGGTGCGGGCCGATCTCGAAGTGCCCGGCGTTGGCGTCGCCGAGCAGCCGGGAGAACACCGCCGCCGAATCGGCCTGCGGATGACACATCCACACCACGTCGGCTTCGGGGGTGAGCAGGGCGACGGTGCGGCCGTTGGACAGCATCGTCAATCGCTCGATGGGCGTGGAGTGGCCGCCGAGCAACCAGGTGCGGCGGCGTTCCAGCAGGAAGTTCAGCGCGGTCGCGACGTCCTCGGGTGAGTCGATCCGATAGTCGGCCAGCGTGTCGCCCGGCCCGACCTTGACGCCGACGTCGGGCCCGTGCAACCGGTAGAACGCCTTCTCGTCGGTCACGTCGTCGCCGAAAAAGACGGCGGCAGAGGCGCCCTGCTGATGGCGCAGGATGTCGAGGGCCTGGCCCTTGTCGGTCTGGATGACGGCGAACTCGATCACGGCCTTGCCCTCGGTGATCTGGGCGTCCCACTGTTGGGCCGCCGCCCGCGCCTTCTTCAGCGCCTCGTCGGCGTCGGCGGGATCGGCGTTGCGCACATGCAGCGCGATGCTGGCCGGCTTGATCTCGATCGCCACCCCCGGGTACTCGGCCGCGATCGCGGCGAGGGTGTCTTTGATCTTGCTCAGCAACGCTTTTGCCTCGCCGTCGATGGCGTGCACGAAGCCGGTGTCGAATTCCGAGCCGTGGCTGCCGACCAGGTGCACCTCGGCGGGCATCCGTGACAGCGCGGCGAGATCGCGCAGCGCCCGACCGGAGATCAGCGCGGCGGCCGTCGACGGCAGCGCCGCCAATTCGCGCAGCGCAGCGGCGGATTCGGTGAGCGGACGCGCGTCGTCGGGGTTGGCCACGATCGGCGCCATCGTGCCGTCGTAGTCGCAGGCGACGAGGAGTCGCGGAACACGCGCGACCGTCGAGAGGGCGCGCTTGAGCTCGTCCGGTAACTCCTGTGTCACCAGCTAGATCTTAGGGTGCTCTCCGTCGCCGATCAGCAATCGAACCGCCAGGTCGAGTCGCTTGCTGACGTCGGTCGCCGACGCCCTGCGGGTGAGCCACGCCAACAGGTTCGACAGCCACACATCTGAGATGACCCTGGCGATGTGGTACTGGTCCTCGGTCGGCTCGCCGTCGCTCATCGCGCGCGCGAACATCGAATCCATCAGCTTGCCGACGTGATCGACCTCGCCCGCGGCAGAGGCGTCGGCGAACACGAACGCGCGCGTCATCGCCTCGGTCAGCAGCGGATTGCGCTGCATGGCCCGGTTCAGCTTGCCGACCATCATGCTCAGCCGCTGGTAGGGCGTGCCGCCGGTCAACGTCGAGCGGTCGGTCTTGGCGTCGATGCGCTCGAACTCGCGACCCAGCGCCGACACCAGCAGGTGCACCTTCGACGGGAAGTAGCGATACAGGGTGCCGACGGCGACGTCGGCGCGTTCGGCGACCGCGCGCATCTGCACGGCCTCATAGCCGCCCTTGGACGCGATGGCCAGGGTGGCGTCCAGGATGCGCTTGCGGCGCTCCCGCTGAGCCTCGGAGCCGAGCTCGGACTCGGCGAGCACGGAGACCGGCATCACGTTGGGCGGCCGCGTCTCCGCCCCCGAGGACGGATTGGGTTGTGCTGACACGGGCGCCTCAGTCATCGGTGCCGACTGCTCCTTCTTCATGCGGTCTCTGTAGAAACGATACGCATGCCGATCACTATTTCCTCACTTCAGTACCGGTTCGGCACCGAGCTGCGCTGCTGCGATGGCGTTCGACTTGACGCTCGAACACTGGCACTATTAGAACACGTTCTAGTGGGAAGCACGGCCTTCTCGCAACGAAGCTAGGAGCCCTCAACATGTCGCAGGCGTCAGCGACCGTCACCGACGAGCAGTTTGCCGCACGCGAACTGGTCCGTAGCTGGGCGGCCAGCGCCCACGCTCCCGCTGCGGCCAGGCGCATTGAGCAGGGCGATCCGACGGCATGGCGCGAACCGTACGCGGGGCTGGCGCAACTGGGCCTGTTCGGCGTGGCGTTGCCGGAGGACGCGGGCGGGGCCGGCGGCACGGTGGACGACCTGTGCGCGATGGTCGACGAGGCGGCCGCCGCGATTGTGCCGGGACCGGTCGCCACCACAGCGTTGGCCACGCTCGTCGTGCCGAGTTTGCACGCCGACTTGCTGGAGGCGCTGGCGAGCGGGCAGCGCACCGCGGGATTGGCGCTGAGCGCGGACCTCGAATACGCCGACGGGCGCGTGTCGGGCAGCGCCGAATACGTGCTGGGCGCCGACCCCGAAGGCGTGCTGCTGCTGCCCGCGGGAGATGACTTCGTGCTTGTCGACGCCACCGGGGCGGGCGTCACCGTCGAGGCGCTGACGCCGACCGACTTCTCGCGTCCGCTGGCGCGGGTGGTGCTGGCCGACGCCTCGGCCGAGGTGCTGCCGGTGTCGGGACGACGCGTCACCGACCTCGCCGCGACGGTGCTGGCCGCCGAGGCCGCCGGGGTGGCGAGGTGGACGCTGCAGACGGCCACCGAGTACGCGAAGGTTCGCGAGCAGTTCGGCAAGCCGATCGGCAGCTTTCAGGCCATCAAGCACATGTGCGCCGAGATGCTGTTGCGCTCCGAACAGGTTTCGGTGGCCGCCGTCGATGCCGCCCGCGCCGCCGGGGGTTCCGACGACGCGCAGCTGTCCGTCGCCGCCGCTGTGGCCGCCGCTGCGGGCATCGACCTCGCCAGGCAGAACGCCAAGGACTGCATCCAGGTGCTCGGCGGCATCGGCATCACCTGGGAGCACGACGCGCACCTGTATCTGCGCCGGGCATACGGGATTTCGCAGTTCCTCGGCGGTCCGTCGAGGTGGCTGCGACGCGTCGCCGAGCTGACCAAGCAGGGCATCCGCCGCGAGCTGCACATCGATCTGGCGTCGGTCGAGCATTTGGCGCCCGAGATCGCCGCTGCCATCGCCGATGTCGCCGCCCAGCCCGTCGAGAAGCGGCAGAAGGCGCTCGCCGAGGCGGGTCTACAGGCGCCGCACTGGCCGCGGCCCTACGGCCGCGACGCGTCACCGGCCGAGCAGCTGTTGATCGACCGCGAACTGGCCGCCGCGGGCGTCGAGCGACCGGATCTGGTGATCGGCTGGTGGGCGGCGCCGACCATCCTCGAGCACGGCAGCCCCGCGCAGATCGAACGGTTCGTGCCGCCGACGCTGAGCGGCGAGCTGTTCTGGTGCCAGCTGTTCAGCGAGCCGGGCGCAGGCTCCGACCTGGCGTCGCTGCGAACGAAAGCCGTTCGAGCCGAGTCGGGTTGGAAGCTGACCGGCCAGAAGGTGTGGACGTCGGCGGCGCACAAGGCGCAGTGGGGAGTGTGCCTGGCGCGCACCGACCCCGACGCGCCGAAGCACAAGGGGATCACGTACTTCCTCGTCGACATGTCCTCGCCGGGCATCGACATCAGGCCGCTGCGTGAGATCACCGGCGACGACCTGTTCAACGAGGTGTTCCTCGACGAGGTGTTCGTGCCCGACGAGATGGTCGTCGGCGAGGTGAACGACGGTTGGCGGCTGGCCCGCACGACGCTGGCCAACGAGCGCGTCGCGATGGCGCACGGCACCGCGCTCGGCAATCCGATGGAGGAAGTGCTGCGCACGGTGACGACGCTCGAACTGGACCCGGCGGATCAGGATCGGTTGGGCCGGTTGATCGTTGCCGCGCAGGTCGGCTCGCTGCTCGACCAGCGCATCGCCGAACTCGCCGTCGGCGGCGCGGACCCCGGCCCGCAGTCCAGCGCCCGCAAGCTGATCGGCGTGCGGTACCGCCAGGCGCTGTCGGAGTTCCGGATGGAGCTGTCCGACGGCGCGGGCATCGTCGACAACCAGCCGGTGCACGACTTTCTCAACACGCGCTGCCTGACCATCGCGGGCGGCACGGAGCAGATCCTGCTCTCGATGGCCGGCGAACGGCTGCTCGGCCTGCCGCGGTGACCGTCAGCTGAACGTGGTCTGCGCGCAGGCCGTCGGCGTCGTCAGGTTCACCCCGCCGTAGACCACCTGGATCTGGGAGCACGCATAGAAGTTCGACTTCGTGTCGGGGCGCCCGTAGGTCCAGTCGGTGGGCACCGAGTCGCCGTCGGCCTTGAACCGCTCGATCGGCCCACCGCCGAAGTAGGTGATCGAGATCTCGACGTTGTTGAGCGCCCGGTACATCTTCGAGAGCACGTTCTCGTGGTTGGCGCCCTTGGTCTCGCGCGGGTTACCCGCCGGCGCGCTGTAGGACGCCTCCTGCCAGGTGTCGCGGCTGGAACTGCGCAACGTGATGGTCTGGCGGGCCCAGGTGTCGCCGGGAAATCCGATCGGGCCGTCCGGCGTCAGCAGGTTGGCGGTGGTGTCGAAGAAGCACCTGTTCTCCGCCGCCACGCAGTTGGCGTTGACGTGCATCTCGATCGAGGTGGCCGGGTCGACGGGGATCGAGGTGGTGGCCGAGTTCGCCGCGGCCGAAGCGTGCGCAGGCGCAATCAGCGCCGCGATCGTCAGTGCCCCCGCACTTGCTGCTGCAAGCCGTTTCATCGCCAAGAACCTATCCCGTCGCTATTCGTCGTAGGTGACTTCGACGGAATCCGACCGCGGCCGGGCCTGGCAGCCGAGGATCAGCCCCTCGTCGAGGTCCTGCTGCTCGAGCACGTCGTTGTTCTCCATCTCGACCTCGCCGCTCTTCTTCAGCACCGCGCACGCGCCGCAGTGGCCCTCGCGGCACGAGAACGGCGCATCGAGGCCCTTGTCCAGCAGCACGTCGAGCAGCTTGGCGTTGCGCGGCCAGCGCACTTCGTGCGTTTCGCCGTCGAGTGTGACGATCGCGGTGGCGGGACCCTCGTCGCTGTCGTCCTCGTCGATCACGACTGCAGCGAACGGGTCGGACTCCAACGACTTGAACACCTCGATGTGGATGCGCTCGGCCGGCGTACCGGCGTTGCGCATCGCCTCTTCGGCGGCCGCCATGAACGGCGCGGGCCCGCAGATGTAGGCGTCGTGGCCGGCGTAGGGCGCCGCGAGCGCGGACAGCGCAGCCGCGGTCGGAAGCCCCTGCACCGACTCCAGCCAGTGCACCACCGTCAGCCGGTCCGGATATTTGGCGGCCAGTTCGCGCAGCGCGCCGCCGAAGATGACGGACTTCTCGTCGCGGTTGGCATAGATCAGCACCACCCGGCCGTTGCCCTCGGCCAGCGCCGACTTGCAGATCGACATCATCGGTGTGATGCCGCTGCCGGCGGCCAGCAGCAGGAAGTCGGTGTCCAGCGTCTTGGGCACGAAGGTGCCCGACGGGGCCAGCACGTGGATGCGCATGCCGGGATGGGCGTTGTCGCACAGCCAGTGCGAGGCGTAGCCGCCGTCGGTGCGCTTGACGGTGACGGTCATCGGGTCGCCGGTGAACGGCGAACTGCACAACGAATAGCAGCGGGCCACCGAACCGGTGCGGTCGCTCGGCACGCGGAGGGTGAGGAACTGCCCGGGCGAGTAGCGCAGCCGCTCGGCCGGGATCTCGGGGTCGTTCGGCCCGTCGGGCACCGCGAACACGAGCGACCGCGCGTCGTCGGTCTCCTCGACGACGTCGGCCACCAGCAGTTCCAGCACGTGGCTGCCGAGCGGCTCGTCGGTCACGCGGCGTCCTTTCTCTCGCGGGCCGTTCGCGTTCTGAACGGTCGGAATTAGAACAGGTTACAGAAATGCATGTGTGCAGGTCCAGCCGCCGCAGCAATAGGCTGCTCGACACAAATCGTAACGTGTTCTAATCTTTGTCTAGCGATCCGCTCTTCGTGCGAGGGCTCATCGCCGGGTCCGTTCTCTCGGGAGGCAAATCAGTGACGTCCATTGAACAGCGTGACGTGCAGTCGGTCCTAGACGGCATCGATGACTTGTTGCCGCTGATCGCCAAGCGCGCACAGGCGACGGAAGACCTGCGACGCCTGCCCGACGAGACGGTGGCCGAACTCGACGAGGTCGGCTTCTTCAAGCTGCTGCAGCCTGAGCAGTGGGGCGGCATGCAGTGCGACCCGGCGCTGTTCTATGAAGCCGTTCGCCGCCTCGCCTCGGCGTGCGGATCGACCGGTTGGGTCGCCTCGATCATCGGCGTGCACAACTGGCACCTGGCCCTGTTCGACCAGAAGGCGCAGGAAGAGGTGTGGGCTGACGACCCGACGGTGCGGGTCTCCTCGTCGTACGCGCCGATGGGTGCAGGCCAGGTGGTCGACGGTGGCTATCTGGTGAACGGCTCGTGGAACTGGTCGTCGGGCTGTGACCATGCGTCGTGGACGTTCGTCGGCGGGCCGGTCATCAAGGACGGCAAGCCCGTCGACTTCGGCAGCTTTCTGATTCCGCGCAGCGAGTACCGCATCGACGACGTGTGGCACGTGGTCGGCCTGCGCGGCACCGGCAGCAACACGCTGGTGGTCAAGGACGTGTTCGTGCCCCGGCACCGGTTCCTGTCCTACAAGTCGATGAACGACCGCACCGCGGGCGGGCTGAAGACCAACACCGCGCCGGTGTACAAGATGCCGTGGGGCACAGTGCATCCCACGACAATCACGGCGCCGATCGTCGGCATGGCCTACGGCGCCTACGAGGCGCACGTCGAGCACCAGGGCAAGCGGGTGCGCGCGGCGTTCGCAGGGGAGAAGGCCAAGGACGACCCGTTCGCGAAGGTGCGCATCGCCGAGGCCGCCAGCGACATCGACGCCGCATGGCGGCAGCTGATCGGCAACGTCGGCGAGGAGTACGCGCTGCTCAAGGAGGGCAAGGAGATTCCGTTCGAACTGCGCGCCCGCGCCCGCCGCGACCAGGTGCGCGCCACCGGACGCGCCATCGCCTCCATCGACAGGTTGTTCGAGGCGTCGGGCGCGACCGCGCTGAACAACGACGCTCCGGTGCAACGGTTCTGGCGCGATGCGCACGCCGGCCGCGTGCACGCGGCCAACGACCCGGAGCGGGCCTACCTGATTTTCGGAAACAACGAGTTCGGGCTGCCGCCCCAGGACACGATGGTCTGATGACGTCATTCGCCGCAGAAGCCGCACAACAGCAAGAGATCACGTTCGAGTCGACGTCGCGCTACGCCCAAGTCCGCGAGGACATGCGGCTGCACTATCACGAGGCGGGCGTCGGTCACGAGCAGACGGTGGTGCTGCTGCACGGCGGTGGTCCCGGCGCGTCGAGCTGGTCGAACTTCGGGCGCAACATCGCGGTGCTGGCCAAGCACTTCCATGTGATCGCCGTCGACCAGCCGGGCTACGGCCACTCCGACAAGCACACCGAACACGAGCAGTACAACCGCTACAGCGCAACGGCGGTGCGCAACCTGTTCGACCATCTGAACATCGAACGCGCTGCGCTGGTTGGCAATTCGCTGGGCGGCGGCACCGCGGTGCGGTTCGCGCTCGACAACCCAGACCGGGCGGGTCGGCTGGTGCTGATGGGGCCCGGTGGTCTTTCGGTCAACCTGTTCGCGCCGGACCCGACGGAGGGCGTCAAGCTGCTCGGCAAGTTCACCGCCGAGCCCACGCGCGAGAACATGGAGAAGTTCCTGCGCATCATGGTCTACGACCAGAAGCTGGTCACGCCCGAGCTGATCGACGAGCGGTTCGCGATCGCCAGCCAGCCGGACTCGCTGGCCGCGGCGAGGGCGATGGGAAAGTCGTTCGCGGGCCCCGACTTCGAGCTCGGCATGATGTGGCGCGAGGTGTACAAGCTGCGTCAGCGGGTGCTGCTGATCTGGGGCCGCGAGGACCGCGTCAACCCACTCGACGGCGCGCTGGTCGCCCTCAAGCAGATCCCGCGGGTGCAGTTGCACGTCTTCGGGCAGTGCGGACACTGGGCTCAGCTGGAGAAGTTCGACGAGTTCAACAAGCTCACCATTGATTTCTTGTCAGACGGTTCGAGGAAGGGTGGGTCATGAGCATCAAATCTCTGGGCTACCTGCGCATCGGGGCCACCGACGTCGCCGCGTGGCGGGAGTACGGCCTCAAGGTGCTCGGCATGGTCGAAGGCTCCGGCGCCACCGAGGGCGCGCTCTATCTGCGGATGGACGAGTTCCCTGCCCGCCTCGTCATCATCCCCGGCGAGAAGGACCGGCTGCTCCAATCCGGTTGGGAGACGGCCAATGCCGCCGAGCTTCAGGACATCCGCAACCGTCTCGACGTCGAGGGCACCCCGTACAAGGAGGCCAGCGCCGCCGAACTCGCCGAGCGCCGCGTCGACGAGATGATCACGTTCGACGACCCGTCGGGAAACACGCTCGAGGTGTTCCACGGTGTGGCGCTCGAACATCGTCGCGTGGTGAGCCCGTACGGGCACAAGTTCGTCACCGAGGAGCAGGGCCTCGGCCACGTGGTGCTGACCACCCGTGACGACGCCGAGTCGCTGCACTTCTACCGCGACGTGTTGGGCTTCCATCTGCGCGACTCGATGCGGCTGCCACCGCAACTGGTCGGTCGACCCGCCGACGGCCCGCCGGCCTGGCTGCGATTCTTCGGTGTCAATCCCCGCCACCACAGCCTGGCCTTCATGCCGGGCGAGACACCAAGCGGCATCGTGCATTTGATGGTCGAGGTGGAGAACTCCGACGACGTCGGGCTGTGCCTTGACCGCGCGCTGCGGCGCAAGGTGCCGATGTCGGCGACGCTGGGGCGGCATGTCAACGACAAGATGCTGTCGTTCTACATGAAGACCCCGGGCGGCTTTGACATCGAATTCGGTTGTGAGGGACTGAAAGTCGAGGACGACAAGTGGGTCGCGCGGGAGAGCACCGCGGTCAGCCTGTGGGGCCACGACTTCAGCGTGGGCTTCAAGTAACGGTGTCGGCGCAGCGGCCAGCGAGCTCGATCGACCCGCGCACATTCCGCAATGTGCTCGGGCAGTTCTGCACCGGCATCACGGTGATCACGACGATGCACGACGGTGTGCCCGTCGGCTTTGCGTGCCAGTCGTTCGCGGCGCTGTCGCTCGAACCGCCGTTGGTGTTGTTCTGCCCGACGAAGGTGTCGCGCTCATGGAAGGCCATCGAGGCGTCCGGCAAGTTCTGCGTCAACGTGCTGCATGAGAATCAGCAGGACGTCTCGGCGAAGTTCGGCTCCAAGGCACCCGACAAGTTCGCCGGAATCGACTGGAGCGTATCGGAATTGGGCTCACCGGCGATCAAGGGCACGCTGGCGCACATCGACTGCACGGTGCATTCGGTGCACGACGGCGGCGATCACCTCGTCGTGTTCGGCGCGGTTCATTCGCTGACCGATGTGCCGCACAAGAAGCCGCGGCCGCTGCTGTTCTACCGCGGGCAGTACACCGGCATCGAACCGGACAAGACCAGGCCTGCGCATTGGCGCGACGACCTCGAGGCCTTCCTCACCGCGACCACCGACGACACCTGGCTCTAGCAGCGCTCGTCGATGAACGCGATGATCGCGTCGGTTACCTCGCGATGCATGGTGTCGTTGAGGATGTCGTGACCGCCGCCGGGGAACTCCTTGATCTGAAGCGCCTCGATCTGCTCGGCGTATGCCCGCACCGCCCCGATCTGCGCGATCGGATCGACAACGCCGTGGACGGCAAGCGTCGGCACCGTCAGCTTCGGCAAATCGTGGCCGAACCGGTCCCAGGCGGTGTCGAGCGCGCGGGCAAGCGGCGCACTGTCGGCGTCGGTGAACGCCAACGGGTCGTTCTCGAGCAGGTCCAGATAGAAGGGGTCGTTGGACAGCCAGTGCGGGTCGAGGTCGAATGAGCTGTCGGTGTCCAGTAGCTCCGGTATCGGAATCAGCGGGGCGCCGGAGATGACCCCGGCGCGGTAACGGTCGGGCTGATCGAGCAGCCGGGCGAGAGTCACCACCGCCCCGAACGAGTGGCCCTGGGCGATCAGCGGCAGCCCGGGACGCTGCGCCTCGGCGATCTCGGTCAAGGTCTCGGCAAGCCGAGAGCTGTCGTCGATGGAGCCGAAGTCTCCCCGCACGCCGGGGCTCAGTCCGTGCCCGAACTGGTCCACGGCCCACAGATCGATGCCCGCGGCGTTCAAAGCGAAGCCGTACCGGTGGTAGACGCCGGTGTGTTCACCGAACCCGTGCAGAAAGACGACGACGGCGCGCGGCTCGGGCGCCGGCCAATGACGGTAGTAGGCACGGCCTTTCGGGTGCTCAAGGAACGGCATACCGTGAGTTTAGCTGTGATCTGGACCTCACGCTGCGAGTTAGTGAGACCTAACCCGCACGTCGCAGCCATTTGAACCGGCCGATTTCTGCCAACCGCCGATCAATTTCTGCCATCGGAATTAATCCTCTGACCTCGTGGTTTAGAGGGTCAGACCGGTTAGAAATCCCACAAGGACCGGCACCACGGAGTCCGAACCCAAAAGGCTCGAACACCAACAAGAGGAAAGAAGAAGGCACCAAAATGAAGAAGTTCGGGTTTGCTACAGTCATCGCCAGCGGTTTGGCTGCCGCGGTGTTCGGCTTCGCTGCTCCGGCACAGGCGGTCGCTCCCGCGGCCCCATCGGACGTGACGATCGCCAAGGGCGTCGATCACCTCGACTGGCTGAACGACATCCAGCAGCGGGCCAACGCGCCGCGAGTCGACAACTCGGTTCGCAGCCACCCGTAACCACACAGACCGAAAAGAGGGCGCCCCGGACGGGGTGCCCTCTTTTGTTGGTCACCGGGGCGGTTATCGCGCGCCCAGCAGGACTTCGCGCTGGTCGTTCATCCGGCCCCGGATCGCCTTGACCACCGCGGCGACTTCGGGTCGCCGCAACGTCTCCGGCCGCGCGACGAGCCAATAGCTCAATTGAACCGCGACCGTTTCTGGTAACACCCTGATCAGGTCGTAGTGCCGGTCGGCCATGAAACAGGGCAACAAGCCAATGCCCGCGGCGGCGCGGGTGGCTTCGACGTGGACGAAAACGTTTGTCGAGGTCACCGATTCACGCATCGGGGGAGCGAAGCTCGGCGCCAGGTCGAGGTCGTCGACCTGCAGCATGGAGTCGATGAAATAGACCAGGGGGAACCGCGCGAGGTCCTCGATGCTCTGCGGGCGGCCGTGTTCGGCGAGATATTCGCGGGCGCCGTACAGCCCGAGGCAGTAGTCGCCGAGCCGGATCGCTTCGGCTCGATGCACCTGCGGTTCGCCGACGACGACCTCGATGTCCACTCCGGATCGGCGTTGGCTGGCGCGTCGGGTGGTCGCGACGATCTCGACCGCCACCTTGGGATGGCGCCGCTGGACCTCGGCGGCGGCAGGGGCTGCGATGTAGGCGCTGAAGCCGTCGGTCGCCGACATCCGCACCACCCCTTCGAGTCCGCGCGCTCCCGTCTCGTCAACGCCGAGTGAGCGCACCGCGGCTTCAACGGTTTCGGCCGCGGCGAGGGCTTCGCGGCCGAGGTCGGTCAGTTCCCAGCCGCCTGCGCCGCGGATGAGGACGCGACCGCCCAGCGACTGTTCGAGTGCGGCGATGCGCCGCGAAATCGTGGTGTGGTTGAGGCCCAATTCCTCGGCGGCAGTGGTGTAGCGTCCGGACCGCCCGACGGCCAGCAAAACGAGGAGGTCGTCGGGACTGGGACGGCGACCCGCCGGCAACGTCATATCTGCATTTTTGCAGACAGATGCTGCGGTTTTGGCCATTGCGGGTGGGGGTAGGTGCATGAATACTCAACAGGTCTGTGGTTGGCGTCACACCAGGGGGGTTTCAGATGACCGTTGCCGGGCCGGTACCGACCGGGCTCAAGCGCGTTGTGGTCGCCTCGATGGCAGGCACCGTCGTCGAGTGGTACGAGTTCTTCCTCTACGGCACCGCCGCCACGCTGGTCTTCAACAAGGTGTTCTTCCCCGCGGACGACAGCGCTTACGGCGCCATCTTCGCCGCATTCCTCACGTACGCGGTCGGGTTCATCGCCCGGCCCCTCGGCGGTGTGGTGTTCGGCCACTTCGGCGACAAGTACGGACGAAAGAAGCTGCTGCAGTTCGCGATTCTGCTTGTCGGAGTCGTGACGTTCCTGATGGGGTGCCTGCCGACCTACCAACAGATCGGTGTGTGGGCGCCGGTGCTGCTGGTGATCCTGCGGTTCCTGCAGGGCTTCGCGGTCGGTGGCGAATGGGGTGGTGCGGTACTGCTCGTCGCCGAGCACAGCCCCATCCGGGAACGAGGCTTCTGGGCCAGTTGGCCGCAGGCGGCGGTGCCGCTCGGCAACATGCTCGCCACCGTCGTGCTGTGGGTGCTCACCGCGGTGCTGCCCGATGACGACTTTCTCTCATGGGGCTGGCGGATCGCGTTCTGGCTGTCGGCGGTCGTCGTGCTGATCGGCTACTACATTCGCACCAAGGTCAGCGACGCGCCGATCTTCGTGACGGTGCAGCAGGAGGTCGAACGCGTCAAGGCCGTGTCGTACGGCGTGGTTGAGGTGCTGAAGCGTTACCCGCGTGGAGTTTTCACGGCCATGGGGCTGCGGTTCGCCGAGAACATCATGTACTACCTCGTCGTCATCGTTTCCATCACATATCTGAAGGTGCAGGTCGGTGTCGACACCAACGCGATCCTGCGGTACATGCTCGTGGCGCATCTCGTGCACTTCATCGTCATCCCTCTGATCGGCAGGTTGGCCGACCGAATCGGCCGCAGGCCGGTGTATTTCGCCGGCACCGTGCTCGCTGCCACGTGGGGATTCTTCGCGTTCCCGATGATGAACACCGCCAACTATCTGCTCATCATCGCCGCGATCGTCGTCGGCCTGATCATTCACGCCCTGATGTACTCGCCGCAGCCGGCGATCATGGCGGAGATGTTCCCCACCCGGATGCGGTATTCCGGTGTGTCGCTCGGCTATCAGGTGACTTCGATTGTCGCGGGCTCGGCGGCACCAGCGATTGCCGTGAAACTGTTGGAGATCTACAACTCCTGGGTGCCGATCGCGATCTACCTCGCCATCGCCGCGGCGATCACGCTGATCGCGGTCTTCTACATGCGGGAGACCAAGGGCCTGGATCTGGAGACCGTCGACCAGGCCGACCGCGACGATCTGGCGAGGGCCGGCATCGTATGACCGAACTCGGGGGACGAACGGCCGTCGTCACCGGCGGCGCCAGCGGTATCGGCGCGGCATGTGCCCGCGAGCTCGCGGCGCGCGGTGCGGTGGTCACCGTCGCCGACGTCGACGACGTCGCCGCCAAGGCGGTGGCCGACGAGATCGGCGGAAAGCATTGGGCGGTAGATCTTTCCGATACCGCACCGCTGGAGCGGCTGAAGCTGGACACCGACATCCTGGTCAACAACGCGGGCATCCAGCACGTCAGCCCGATCACCGAATTCCCGCCGGAGCGCTTCCGCTTCATCCAGACGCTGATGGTGGAGGCGCCGTTCCTACTGATCCGCGCCGCGCTGCCGCACATGTACGAACGCGGCTTCGGGCGCATCATCAACATCTCGTCGATACACGGGTTGCGGGCATCGGAGTACAAGGTCGCCTACGTCACCGCCAAGCATGCGCTCGAAGGACTGTCCAAGGTGACCGCGCTCGAAGGCGGGCGCCACGGCGTGACGAGCAACTGCATCAACCCCGGATACGTGCGAACACCGTTGGTTACCAAGCAGATCGCCGATCAGGCCCGCACGCACAACATCGGTGAACAGCAGGTCGTCGAAGAGGTCCTGCTCAAAGAGAGCGCGATCAAACGTCTGCTCGAACCGGAGGAAGTCGCCAACCTCGTAGGCTGGCTCGCCTCACCGAACGCAGGCATGGTCACCGGCGCGTCCTACACCATGGACGGGGGCTGGAGCGCGCGCTGACGGTGTAGCGCGCTGAAATTAGTCGAGCCAATGGCCGATACGGCGCAGCGCCTCCTCGATATCGCTCGTGGGTCCCGCGAACGACAGCCGGACGAACGACCCGCCGCGCTGGGTGTCGAAGTCGATACCCGGCGCGATCGCGACGCCGGTGTCTGCCAACAGCTTCGAGCAGAACGACAGCGAGTCATCCGTCAGATGCGACACGTCGGCATAGACGTAGAACGCGCCGTCGGGCGGCGCCAGCCGGTCGATGCCGATCTTCGGCAGACCTTCCAGCAGCAGCGCGCGGTTGGCGGCATAGTGATCCAGCAGCGCGTCGGCCTCGGCGATGGACTCCGGCGTGAACGCCGCGACGGCGGCCGTCTGCGCCAACGCAGGCGGGCAGATCGTGAAGTTGCCGGTCAGGCAGTCCACCGCGCGCTGCAGCTCCTTGGGCACCAACAGCCAGCCGAGCCGCCAACCCGTCATCGCGAAGTATTTCGAGAAGCTGTTCACCACAACGGCTTCCCGCGACGTCTGCCACGCGCAACTGGTCTCCGGTGCGCCTTCGTAGACCAGGCCGTGGTACACCTCGTCGCTGATCAGCCGGACGCCGGCCTCATCGCACCACGACGCGATCGCCGCCAGCTCATCTGGCGGAATCACGGTGCCGGTCGGATTGGCCGGGCTCGCCACGATCACGCCGCGCACCGGCGGGTCGAGTTCGGCGAGCATGGCCGCGGTGGGCTGGAAACGTGTCTGCGGCCCGCAGGGAATCTCGACGACCTCGCATCCGAGCGCGGTCAGGATGTTGCGGTAGCACGGGTATCCGGGGCTGGCGATCGCCACCCGGTCGCCGGCGTCGAAGCAGGCCAAAAACGCCAGCAGGAAACCGCCGGAGGAGCCGGTGGTGATCACGACGTCGGCCGGGTCGACGGTGAGCCCGTAGCGCCGGTGATACGAGTCCGCGATCGCGGTCCGCAGTTCCGGAATGCCGAGCGCGACGGTGTAGCCGAGGACGGTGGTGTCGAGCGCCTCCTTGGCCGCGGCTCGCACCGCCGCGGGCGCTCCGGCGCTCGGCTGACCCGCCGAGAGGTTGACCAGGTCGCCGTGCGAGCGCTGGCGCTCCGCGGCGGCCAGCCACACGTCCATGACGTGAAACGGCGGGATGCCCGCGCGCAGCGAGACGGTGCGTTCCAAGGCGTTCCTCTCGTCCACCATTGCCGCAAGGCTACAAGCCTATTCACTCGCCGGTTTGTGCATCTGGCGACGCTTCAGCGCCTCAAACCGTCGCCAGATGCACACACGAGCGGTCTAGAGCACCTCGGACTCGAGCCTGCGCAGGTGCTCGCGCGGCGGGCCGAACAGTTGCGCGCTGCCATGCGCACGTTTGAAGTACAGCTGAATGTCATGCTCCCAGGTGATCGCGATGCCGCCGTGCATCTGGATCGCCTCCGCGGCGACCTTGCTGAACGCTTCACTGGCCGCGACCCGGGCCAGCGCCGCCGACGTCGGTGACGGTTCGGCGACGGCGTCGTCGACGACCGCGCGCGCCGACTGCACGGCGACGTACATGTCGGCCATCCGGTGCTTGAGCGCCTGGAAGCTGCCGATCGGACGGCCGAATTGCACTCTGTTCTTGGTGTATTCGACGGTGAGGTCAAGGCATTTCGACGCCGCGCCGATCTGCTCGGCGGCCAGCAGGATCGCGGCGGTGTCGGCCAGCCCCGGATCGGCGCCGATCTTCGACGTGCTCTTCGCCTCGACCCGTGCCAACGGCCGCGTCGGGTCCATGGTGGCCACCGAAGTCGAGGTGAAATCGGTCCAGCGGGTGAGAGTTTCGCCGTCCGCACCAACGACGACGTCTGCGACGGCGCCGTTGAGCACGTAGCCGGCATCGAAGACCACCGTGCCGATCGCGGAGCCCTCCGCCAGCCGCTCGAGCGCTTCGGCGTCGGGCTCGTCGGATGCCAGCAATGCGAGTTCGGCCAGCGTTGTGCCGAGCAGCGGCGTCGGAACCAGTCCCTTGCCCAGCTCCTCGAGCACGACCGCGGCGTCGGCCAGTTCGCCGCCCGCGCCGCCCATGTCCTCGGGCACCACCAACGCCGCGGCGCCGACCTGCTCGCACAACACCTTCCACAGCGACTCGTCGTAGCCGCGCTCGGACTCCATCGCCTGGCGCACCGCCGTCGAGTTGGCGTGCCTGTCCACCAGCGCCGCCACGGTGTCGCGCAGCAGTTCGCGTTCCTCGCTCATCAGAAGGCCTCCAATACCCGACGTCGGTGCCACGTCGGATCGCCCCACGCCGACCGCAACGCCTGCACGCGCAGCAGCAGAAGCGACAGATCATGCTCCTGGGTGAAGCCGATGGCCCCGTGGGTCTGCAGCGACGACCGCGCCGACAGCAGCGCCGCGTCGGCGGCGGCCACCAGCGCGGCACTGACATCACGGGTGGCATCGGCGGATTCGTCGGCCAGCGACAGTGCCGCGCCGTACACCAGCGGCCGCGCCAACTCGACCTCGATGTACACGTCGGCGAGCTTGTGCTTGATCGCCTGGTATGACCCGATCGGCCTGCCGAACTGGCTGCGCTGCTTGGCATACTCCACCGACGCGTCCAGCATCGCCTGTCCGGCACCGACCAGCTGTGCCGCGTTGGCCAGGACGCCGAACTCGAAAGCCCTTGCCGTGTCGGCATTTTGCGCATCACCCGAGGCGGTGGCGTCGAACAGTTTGCGCGCCGGGTCGACGGACTCGTGTTGGTCGCCCGCGGCGCCGTCGCGCACCTCGCCGTCGCCTGCGACCAGGATCAGGCCCGCGGAATCGGCGTCGACGGCGCGCGGCACCAGCGGCGGCAGCGCCACCGTGGCGATCAGTTCACCCGAAGCCAGTGCGCCGCAACGGTCGTCGTCGGCCAGCAGAACCGGTGCGACGGCGACCGATTCGATGACCGGTCCGGGAACCGCCCAATACCCGAGGCGCTCCATCGCGACGACGACGTCGACGGGGTGTGCCGCGATGCCGTCGAAACGTTCGGGCACGAGCAGCGCGGTCACCCCGAGGTCTGTCAGCGTTGACCACACCTTGCGGCCGGGGCCGGTGTCGCCCTGTGCCCAGGCCCGCACCGCCGCGGGTACGCCTGCCGCCGACAGCGCGGCGTCGATGCTGGCCGCGAAGTCGCGCTGCTGGTCGTCGAGATCGAACTTCATTTGGTCAGCCCTTTGGGTTCGCGAGGCAGGCCAAGCAGCCGCTCGGCGATGATGTTGCGCTGAATCTCGTTGGTGCCCGCATAGATCGGGCCACCAAGAGCGAACAGCAACCCGTCGGTCCATGCGTCGACCAGTTCGCCGTCCGCGCCGCGCATGTCCAGTGCGGTCTGGTGCAGCGCGACGTCGAGTTCCGACCAGAACACCTTGGTGATCGACGATTCGGCGCCCAGTTCGCCACCGCTCGCGAGGCGGGTCACCGTGCCGAACGTGTGCAGCCGGTAGGCCTGCGCCTTGATCCAGGCGTCGGCGACGCGGTCGGTGTACGCCGGATCGGGGTTGGTCTTCCACTGCGTGACGAGTCGTTCGGCGGGCGCGAGGAACCGCGCCGGGCTGCGCAGCGACATCCCGCGCTCGTTGCTCGATGTGCTCATCGCCGCGCGCCAGCCGTCGTCCACCCCGCCGATCACATCGTTGTCGGGGACGAAGACGTCGTCGAGGAAGATCTCGCCGAAGCCGGTGTCGCCGCCCAGTTGCGCGATCGGCCGCACGGTCACCCCGTCGGCATTCAGGTCGAACATGAAGTAGGTGAGGCCTTTGTGCCGTTCGGCTTCGGGGTCGGAGCGGAAAAGGCCGAATGCCTTGTCGCCGAACGGCGCCCGCGAACTCCAGATCTTCTGCCCGTTGAGCTTCCAGCCGCCGTCGGTCTTGGTCGCGGTGGAGCGCAGCGACGCCAGGTCGCTGCCCGACTCCGGTTCCGACCAGGCCTGCGCCCAGATCTCCTCGCCGCTGGCCATCTTCGGCAGCACGCGGTCGAGTTGCTCCTCGGTGCCGTGCGCGAACAGCGTCGGCGCCAGCATCGAGGTGCCGTTGGCGCTGGCCCGCCCCGGCGCTCCTGCGCGGAAGTACTCCTCTTCGAACACCACCCACTGCAGCAGAGTCGCGTCGCGGCCGCCGTAGCGCTTCGGCCAGGTGATCACCGAGAGTCCGGCGTCGTAAAGCACTCTGTCCCAATGCCGATGCTGCTGGAAGCCCTCGGCGGTGTCGTAGGACTTGGTGGGGAAGTGGTGCTTGTTGGCGGCCAGGAAGTCGCGGACTTCGGCCCGGAACTCCTCGGTCTCGCTGTCGAAAGCCAGATCCATCAGACCATCTCTCGCAGTTGAGGTTTGACGACTTTTCCGCCGGCATTGCGTGGCAGCCCGTCGAGGAACGTCACCGATCGCGGCGTCTTGAAGTTCGCGAGGTGTTGCCTGGTGTAGGCGATCACCGCGGCCTCGTCCAGTTCGGCTCCAGGCCGCTTGACGATGAACGCCTTGCCGACTTCGCCGAGCCGGTCGTCCGGCACGCCGATCACCGCTGCCTCGGCCACCCCGTCGAGCCTCGCGAGGACCTGCTCGACCTCGGCCGGATAGACGTTGAACCCGCCGCAGATGTACATGTCCTTGAGCCGGTCGGTGATGCGCAGGTTGCCCTTCTCGTCGACGGTCCCGACGTCGCCCGTGTGCAGCCAGCCGTCGGAATCGATTGCCTTGGCGGTGGCTTCGGGGTCGTCGAGATAGCCGAGCATGACGTTGGGCCCGCGCAACAACACCTCGCCGGTGCCGTCCTCGGCGGGCGCGTCGATGCGCAACTCGAAACCCGCGATCGGCCTGCCGCATGTGGTGGCGACGGTGATCGCGTCGTCGTCGGCGCGGCACATCGTGCCGAACCCGCTGGCTTCCGTCAGCCCGTAGGCGGTCAACACGATGTCGATGTCCAGCTCGGACTGCATCCGCTCGATCAGCACCACCGGGATGGTGGCGGCGCCGGTGACCGCGAACCGCAGCGAGCTCAGGTCGTAGTCGCGGCGCTTGGGATGGTCGAGCAGCGTCTGGTAGATGGTCGGCGGCCCTGGCAGCACGGTGATCTTGTGCTCCTGCACCGCCGCCATCGCCTTCTCGGGATCGAACGTCAGCTGCGGGATCAGCGTGGCGCCGGTCTGCAGGCAGGCCAGGATGCCTGCCTTGTAGCCGAAGTTGTGGAAGAACGGGTTGATGCAGAGGTAGCGGTCGGCGCTGGTGAGCTGCCCGCACTCGGCCCACGCCGCGGGCGCGTCCAGCGACTGCCGGTGCGCGCACAGCGCGCCCTTGCTGCGGCCGGTGGTGCCCGACGTGAAAAGAATGTCGGCGACGTCGTCGGGCTGCACCGCCGCCGCCCTGGCATCGGCTGCGTCGAGATCCGTACCGCGCGCGACGAATTCGTCCCAGGTGCCGTCGTCCGCATCGACCGGAATGCGCACGATGTGGCGCAGGTCGGGCAGTGCGGCGCGATCCAGGTCAGCGGTCTTGTCGGCGCCGAGGAACCGACCGGTGGCCACCAGCAGCGGTGCGCCGGTGCGGGCGAGCACGTCGGTTGCCTCGCCCGCGGTGTAGCGGGTGTTCAGCGGCACGAGCACACCGCCGGCGTAGGTGGTGGCCAGGCAGGCCACCACCCAGTGCCAGGTGTTGGGTGCCCAGATCGCGACGCGGTCGCCGGCGCCGACGCCCAGGTCGATCATCGCGGCGGCCGCAGTGCGCACCTCGTCGCGCAGTTGCGCGTACGTCAGCCGCCGCGGACCGCCCCAGCCACCGGTGGTCACCAGCGCGTCGTGGTCGCCGTATTCGTCGGCAATCCGGTCCAGGACCTGCGGAATGGTCCTCGGAACGGGGGTCATGGATGCTCCTCTAACAAAGCAAGTGCTTGGTAGGTTAGCCTACAGGGGTGATAGAGGTCCAGGAGTTCCGGGCCGAGGTCCGCGAGTGGCTGGCCGACAACCTGGTCGGCGAATTCGCCGCGCTCAAGGGCCTCGGCGGGCCGGGGCACGACAATGTGGCGTTCGAGGAACGACGGGCGTGGAACCAGCATCTGGCGGCCGCCGGTTACACGTGTCTGGGGTGGCCGGAAGAGCACGGCGGCCGCGGCCTCTCGGTCGCCCATCGGGTGGCGTTTTACGAGGAGTACGCGATCGCGGACGCGCCCGCCAAGGTCAACCACTTCGGTGAGGAACTGCTCGGGCCGACGCTGATCGCCTTCGGCACGCCCGAGCAGCAGAAGCGGTTCCTGCCGAAGATCCGCGACGTCACCGAGCTGTGGTGTCAGGGGTACTCGGAGCCGGGCGCGGGCAGTGATCTGGCCAACGTGTCGACGACGGCCGAACTCGACGGCGATCAGTGGCTGATCAACGGACAGAAGGTGTGGACGTCGCTGGCGCACTGGGCGCAGTGGTGCTTCGTGGTGGCCCGCACCGAGAAGGGCTCCAAACGCCACGCCGGACTGTCGTATCTGCTTGTGCCGCTGGACCAGCCGGGCGTCGAGGTGCGGCCCATCGTGCAGCTGACCGGCGATTCGGAATTCAACGAGGTGTTCTTCGACAACGCCCGCACCGACGCCGATCTGGTGGTCGGGGCGCCCGGCGACGGCTGGCGGGTCGCGATGGGGACGCTGACCTTCGAGCGCGGCGTGTCGACGCTCGGTCAGCAGATCGAGTACGCGCGTGAGCTTTCCGGCATCGCCGAGCTGGCCAAGCGCACCGGCGCGGTCGACGATCCGTTGATCCGCGAGCGGCTCGCCCGGTCCTGGCTGGGCCTGCGCACCATGCGCTCGTATGCGTTGGCCACGATGGACAAGGAGCAGCCCGGTCAGGATTCGGTGTCGAAGTTGTTGTGGGCGAACTGGCATCGCGAGCTGGGCGAGATCGCCATGGACGTGCTGGGCCGTGAGGGGCTGACGCTGACCGACGGCGACTTCGACGACTGGCAGCGGCTGTATCTGTTCTCCCGCGCCGACACGATCTACGGCGGATCCAACGAGATCCAGCGCAACATCATCGCCGAGCGCGTGCTCGGCCTTCCCCGGGAGCTAAAAGGATGAATCTTTCCGAACCGCCGAAAGAGATTGACGGACACGGGCTTCTGACCGGCAAGGTCGTCGTCGTGACCGCCGCGGCGGGCACCGGCATCGGCTCTGCGGTGGCGAGGCGCGCCCTGCTGGAGGGCGCCGACGTCGTCGTCTCCGACCACCACGAGCGCCGGCTGGGTGAAACCAAGGATCAGCTGACCGGCATGGGATTGGGCCGAGTGGAAAGCGTGGTGTGCGACGTGACGTCGACCGCTCAGGTCGATGCTCTGATCGCGTCGACGACCGCGCGGATGGGCCGGCTGGACGTGCTCGTCAACAACGCGGGTCTCGGCGGGCAGACTCCGGTCGTCGACATGACCGACGAAGAGTGGGACCGGGTGATGGATGTGACGCTGACGTCGGTGATGCGCGCCACCCGCGCCGCGCTGCGGTACTTCCGCGACGCCGACCACGGCGGCGTCATCGTCAACAATGCCAGCGTATTAGGTTGGCGTGCACAACATTCCCAGTCGCACTATGCCGCGGCCAAGGCGGGCGTGATGGCGTTGACGCGGTGCAGTGCGATCGAGGCCGTCGAGTACGGGGTGCGGATCAACGCCGTGTCGCCGAGCATCGCGCGGCACAAGTTCCTGGAGAAGACCAGTTCGTCCGAGTTGCTGGACCGGCTGGCC
Organism: Mycolicibacterium agri; assembly: GCF_002553505.1. Classification (GTDB taxonomy): domain Bacteria; phylum Actinomycetota; class Actinomycetes; order Mycobacteriales; family Mycobacteriaceae; genus Mycobacterium; species Mycobacterium agri. The sequence goes on from NZ_PDCP01000001.1 coordinate 122,721, forward strand.
GAAGGCGAGGCGTTCGGCCGGGCCGCAGAGCCGTGGGAAGTCGCCGCCACCATCGCGTTCCTGGCCAGCGACTACTCCAGTTACCTGACCGGAGAAGTCATTTCGGTGTCGAGCCAGCGCGCTTAGGCGTCGATGCCGAGCATCCTGGCGGGATTGGTGGACAGAATCGCGGTGCGCTCGGCCTCGCTGATGCCAGGCATCTTCTCCAGCCACCCGACCGGGTCCTCCTGCACCATCGGCGCCGGATAGTCGGTGCCGAGCACGACACGGTCGATCCCGACCGCGTCGATCAGGAACCGCAGCGTCGCCTCGGTGTAGGTGCAGGAGTCGTAATAGAACCGCGAGAGGTACTCGCTGGGCGGCCTCGGCAGCTTCGCGTCGACGAACTCCGGGACGCCCATATCGGCGGCGCGCCAGGTCTTGTCCATCCTGGCCACACCGAACGGCGCATATCCGCCCGCATGGGCGAGGCAGATCTTGAGGTCGGGGTAGCGGTCCATGATGCCGCCGAACACCAGCGTGCCGAACGTGACGGCGCGGTCGACGAGGTTGCCGATGCTGTTGGGCAGGGCGTAGCGGGTGGTGCGCGCCTTCACCAGCGTGGGCCCGCACTGGTGGAAGAACACCACGGCGCCAAGCGATTCCACCGCTTCCCAGAACGGGTAGAAACGCGGGTCGTCGAGCGTGACGCCGTTGACGTGGTCGTTGATCGTGACACCGCGATATCCGAGGTGCGTCATCGCGAAGTCCATCTCGGCGATGGCCCGCTCGATGTCCTGCATCGGCACCGTCGCCAAGCCGGTGAACCGGTCGGGGTACTCGGCGATCATCGCGCCGATCTCCTCGTTGCAGGCGCGGGCGATCTCCTGCGTGAGCCCGGGATCGAGTTCGTAGCGGTAGAAGTCGTTGTTGACGGTCAGCACGTGCATGTCGATGCCAGCGGCGTCCATCTTGGCGATCCGGTCCTTCGGCGCGATGGAGAACTCCGGGATCTCCAGTTCACCGATCTCGTCGGTCAGCGTGTGCCAGGTTCCGCCGTCGAGCACCGACTCGCGGAAGCTGGGCGGGGTGACGTGTGAGTGAACATCGATGACGGGCACCGTTATTCGACCTCTCTGCTAGTGGGGTCGCCCAGCAGCATGGCAGCCGTGCCACGCAGGATGGACTCGATTTCGTCTTCGGTCAGCACGCCGATCGCCGACAGCCGTTTGACCGGGTCGAGCACCCGCATGGGGGCCGGCCAGTCGGTGCCGAGCACCACCCGGTCCGCGCCGACCACGTCGACGAGGTAGCGCAGCGTGCGCGCCTCATAGGTGACGGCGTCGTAGGTGAATCGCCTGGCGTAGCTGCTCGGTGGACCTGTTGTAGCGCCCCGCATCGACGGAAACGCGCGCCAACCCTGGTCCATGCGGTCCAGGGCGAAAGCGGTGTAGCCGCCGGCATGTCCGAGGCACACCTTGAGATCCGGATAGCGATCCATCACCCCGCCGTACACCAGCGCGCCGAACGTGATGGTCCGGTCGACCAGGTTGCCGATCGAGTTGAAGAAGAAGTACTTGTCGATGCGGGCCTGCACCGACGTCGGCGCGTACTGGTGAACGAAGATCAGCGCGCCGAGTTCGGCGGCCGCCTCCCAGAACGCGTCGAATCGCGGGTCGTCGTAGGTCACGCCGTTGACGTGATCGTCGATCATCACACCGCGCAGGCCGAGGTCGCGGATGGACCTGGTGAGCTCGGCGACCGCGAGGTCGGTGTCCTGCATGGGCACCGTCGCCAGCCCGGCGATCCGCGTGGGCCGATCCCGAACCATCGAGGCGACTTCGTCATTCACCTCGGCGGCGATTCTCGCGGTGACGGCGGGCTTTTGGTGGTACTGGTAGAACACGTCCGTCGGCGAGGTCAGTTGTACGTCGATGCCATCGGCGTCCATCGCCTCGATCCGCTGATCGAGGTTCCACAGATTCATCGGGTTGTGCAGCTCGCCGTCATCGGAAGTCATGCCGTGCCAGTCGTTTCCCGCGAGCACCGCGTCGCTGAAGCAGCGCGGTGTCACATGGGCGTGGACGTCAATGATGCGCGGCAATCGGGCCTCACATTCCGTGCATCTGATGGGTGAGCCTGGCCATCCACTCGTACTGGGTCACCTCGCCCAGCTGCTTCATCGCCTGCGTGTACTGTTCGCCGGAGATCAGCTTCTCGGCGTCGGCCTTATCGGCGCAGCGGATGTCGATGATGCCGTCGAAATCCGTTGTCAGAGTGCCGATGTTCTTGCCGATCGTCACCTGTTGCACCTCCGGCAGGGTCTCCAGCGCCTTGACGGCGTCGAGTGCGGCCGCCCGCGACGCCTCGTCGGCTTCATCGGCCCACACGAACATCGCGGCGTGCTTGTACTGGTTCTTGGTGATCAGCGGCGGGCCGTCGTACCACCAGTCGACGCGCGCCGTTTCCTCGCCGCGGCAGATGGAGGCGTTGTACACGGCGACTTCATGGTGGACGTCGTCGGTGTTGTAGGCGTCCATGCCGGCCTGGTCGTCGAAGTCCAGATGCAGTGCAACGTCGTAGCTCACGGCGGGGCCGAGTTTGCGGCTGCGCCAGCGGGGTTGACGTTTCCACGGCTTGACCTCCCGCAGCAGCGCCGAGCCACCGAACTCGTCGAGGCCGAAGTCCAGAGCGCGCACGCTGGGGCAGGCGAATCGCATGTAGGCCAGACCCTTGAGCATCTGGACCGCCTGCTCGAGCGTGGTCTCCTCGCGGAACATGAAGAAAGCGGAATGGCGCAGCATTTAGTGGTTAGCTCCTTCTGGTTCGGCGCCGACGGGCTCGGCGCGCATCTGCTCGAACAGGGCAAGAACGTCGGCCTGCTGGGTGACCACGGCGCGGTCGGTCTGCAGGCGGGGGCGGGGCAGGTTGATCGGGATGTCGGCATACAGCGTTCCTCCCTTGTTCATCATCAGGATTCGGTCGGACAGCTGCACCGCCTCGTTGACGTCGTGAGTGACGAACAGCACCGTTGCGCCGGAGGCCTGCCACAGCTCCTGCAATTCGGTACGCAGGCTGCGGGCGGTGATGGCGTCGAGATGGCTGAACGGCTCGTCCATCAGCAGTAGGTCCGGTTCGATCGACAGCGCGCGGGCGATGCCGATGCGCTGTCGCATGCCGCCGGACAACTGCGCCGGGTACATGTCCGCGGCGTGGGCGAGGTCGACCATCTCCAAAAACCGCATGCACCGTTGCCGCCGCGTCTTGCGGTCACCCTCGTCGTGCACGTAGATCATGTTGTCCAGCACGGTCCGCCACGGCAGCAGCCGCGGATCCTGGAAGACGTATCCGATCCGCGCGTTCTTGTGCGCACCTGTCACCGTGACGGCACCCGAAGTCGGTTTCTCCACGCCGGATACCAGGTTGAGGAAGGTGCTCTTGCCGCAGCCGGACGGCCCGACCAGGCAGACGAACGTGTGCCCGGAAGCCTCGAAGCCGAAGTCCGAGATGGCTTGCACCGCGGTCTGCCCGCGACCGGTCGGTTCGTAGATCTTGGTGACGTGGTCGGCTACCAGTGTCGCCATGAGCTCACCATCTTTCGGTTCCCTCCTGCCAGCGCCGCGAGCGACGCGCGAGGCGTTCGAGCACGAGCCGGTCGACGGCGAGGATGACGACGATCTCGACCAACCCCCAGCCCATCAACCCGTTGAAATTGCCTGCGTCATACCAGAACGCGGCGCGATAGCCCGCGCCCCAGTTACTGGCGAAGAACTCGACCAGCGACAACGCGCCCCACCCGGCCAGCACCGCATACCGGAACCCGGCGAATATGTAGGGCGCCATCGCGGGAAGCACCAGCCAGCCGAAGAAGCGCGCCTTGGGAACGCGGTACGCCGTCGACATCGCAATCAGCGGTTGCGGCAACGACTTTGCGCCCTCATAGGTGGATGCGACGAGCATCGGCGTCGCCGCCAGCACCGGAACGACGAACGGGCCCACCTCCGAGAAGCCCCACCACATGGCCGACAGCAGCGCCCAGATGAAGGCGGGCAGCGCGAGCATGATCGTCACGACGTCGCGGAAGTAGGCGCCGACGCGCCACCATCGTCCCATCGCCCACCCGATCGCGATGCCGAGCACCAACACCACCGACAGCGAAATCGCCGCGCGGCGCAGGGTCCAGGTGAGGTGCGGCCAGAACTCCCCGCGCATCATCTCGTCGATCAGGAACTCGATGGTCCCGAGCGGGGTGGGAATGCGGGTGGACAGCGCGCCGATCGCCTGCCACAGCACCAGCATGAGCAGGCGGGCGGTGTAGCGCGCGGCCACGTCGGAGGTCAGCCACGCCGCCCAACTACGCGATGGGGCGGCCGATCTGGTTGCGGTCGCAGTCATTTGCGCACCACCGTTTCAGCGGCAGAGGTGCTGACCGGTTCGGCAGGCGCGGCGGCCTTGCTGGCGCCGCGCCACCGCCGGCCACGCTGCGGTGTGTCGGCCCGCCACCGGAAAATTCGGTGCTCGGCGTTGACCAGCACCAGGCGCTCCAGCAGGACAACGAAGATGACGAAGAAGCACATCCACGCCAACACGTCGCGCACCGAGAACAGGTGATAGGACCGGCCGATCTGATAGCCCACACCGCTTGACCCGCCGAAGGTTTCGACGAGGGCAGCCAGCTTCCAGGAGTCGGCGAACGACACCCGCCCCGCCGCAAACGCGAACGGCATCACGGTCGGGATCACCACATGCCGGGCGAGGTCGAAGCGACTCCGGTTGAACGCCTTGCTCATTCCCACCAGGTCGGGATCGACCGACATCATGCCCGCCGCGACGTTGAGCGCGATGCTCGGCAGCACGAACAGGATCACCACCGACGTCGGCCCCATCCCGCTGATGCCGAACACGATGATCGCCACGATCGCATAGACGATCAGCGGGACGTTCGCAGCCAGATAGATGAGGTCGTGGAAGAACGCCCTGGCGTAGCGGAAGCGGCCCATCAGGAAGCCGATCACCGAGCCGAGGACGACGGCGATGAGCCACCCGAGGATCGTGCGCCACAGGCTGTCGAGGAAGTTCGTCAGGACGGCGCCCGACTGGGCCAGTTCGATCATCCGTTTCCCGACCGTCAACGGCGACGGCAGGACGTAGGGCTCCATCCGTGAGGAGGCGTACGCCCAGATCCCGATGAACGTCGCGATTCCCGCCAGCGAGTAGAACTGCGAGGCGAGGAGCCGACGCGTGGACGGGGCCAGTGACATCACAAGTGCGTCAGGATTTCGAGGGCTGGATGACGACCATCTCGGGATCGGGCTGGTCGGGGTTGACCACCCCGGCGTCCTTGAGCAGCTGGAAGATCTTCTTCTCCTGGTCGATCCACTCCTGGGTCAGATAGGGGGATTCGACGAACCAGTCGAACGCGGTGTTGAAGTAGTTCTTCATCCACTTCGCCTCTTCCTCGTTCTTCACGGCGAAGTGCTGCGGGTACTCGTCGATGATCTCCTCGCGGTGCTCGGCCCATTCGTCCAAGGCCCGCTGCCACACCTTGAGGAAGAACGCCGCCTCCTCCTGGTGCGAGTCGTACCACTCCTTGCGGGCGGTGAAGAGGTTGCTCATCACGCCTTCGTGGCCGGGTTCCATGATCTCGCCGAACAACTCGGAGGCCGAGCGGCCGTCGTACATGATGTTCAGCTGGCCGGAGGCGAACTCCGGAATCGACTGCGTGGGATCGGCAAACGCCGCGCACACCTCATTGTTGAGCACAAGCTGCGGAATCACCTGGTAGTCGGCGGTGACGAGATTGAGGTCGTCGCCGTTCTCGGCGAGTTCGCGGTTGTCCATCTGCTTGAGCAGCGCCATCCAGATCAGGGTGTTGCCGACCGGTGACTCGCCGGCGATCTTGCAGCCCTTCGGCATGTCGGAGACCGTCTTCCAGTCCGGGTTAGCCGTGATCAATACGTCCTTGGCCTTGTTGAACTTGCCGAAAGTGACTGTCTTGACGCCGGTTTCCTGTTCGAGGTTCTGTAGCTCGTAGGTGCCGATGGAGACGACGTCGGCGTGTCCGCCTGCGAACTGACCGTATTCGTCCCACGTCACGGTCTGCAGGATCCGGAACCCGGAGTCCTTCTCCATCTCCTCGAGGATGCCCTGATCCTGAATCCAGTCCCAGGCCGGATCGGGCGAGAAGGTGAAGCGGATGACGCCGTCCTCCCCGCCTTCGGCGGTCTGCGAGTCGCCCTGCGGACCGCTGCAGCCGGCGGCGAGCAGGACGCCCGCGCTCAGTGCAGCCAAGAGTGACGTTGTCGCCTTCTTCATGGATGGACCTCCTGCGTGTACCGCCGGGCGGCTGCCACAGTCGTCGGTGACAAAACGCCTGTACAGGCCGCGCAGCCGTCGGCCTCTGGCTGCCGCCATAAACTATAGAACGACAGATCCTATAAATTATGGGAATTTCGATCTTCCTGAGTTGCCGTTGTGTAAACGCTGCGAAACGACACCCGATCGAGGCCAGCACGGTTACCTAGCAAGCGCTTGGTTGCTATTCTCTAGTGGTGGATAAAGCAGCGCTGACTCGTCGCGAGGAGCTTCTCGACCTCGCCGCGACCATGTTCGCCGAACGCGGTCTGCGCGCCACCACGGTCCGCGACATCGCCGACTCCGCGGGCATCCTGTCCGGCAGCCTGTATCACCACTTCTCGTCCAAGGAACAGATGGTCGACGAGCTGCTGCGCGGGTTTTTGGACTGGCTGTTCGAGCGCTACCAGCAGATCGTCGAAACCGAGCCCAATCCGCTGGAGCGGCTCAAGGGACTGTTCATGGCCTCGTTCGAGGCCATCGAGCATCGGCACGCACAGGTGGTCATCTACCAGGACGAGGCCAAGCGGCTGTCCGGGCAGTCGCGGTTCGCCTACGTCGAGGAGCGCAACAAGCAACAGCGCAAGATGTGGCTGGACCTGCTCAACCAGGGCATCGAGGAGGGCTACTTCCGCCCCGATATCGACGTCGACCTCGTGTACCGGTTCATCCGCGACACCACCTGGGTTTCGGTCCGCTGGTATCAGCCAGGCGGCCCGCTGACCGCGAAACAGGTCGGCGAGCAATACCTCTCTATCGTTCTCGGCGGCATCACGGCCGGCACTTCAAAAGGAGACAAGTAAATGGCGGCAACCCCGCAGGCATACGTCATCGACGCCGTACGCACCGCAGTCGGGAAGCGCAACGGATCGCTGGCCAGCCTGCATCCGGTCGACCTCGGCGCCACGGCATGGCGCGGGCTGTTCGACCGCGTCGACGTCGATCCCGGCGCGGTCGACGACGTGATCGCCGGCTGCGTCGATGCCATCGGCCCCCAGGCGGGCAACATCGCGCGGCTCTCGTGGCTGGCCGCGGGCTACCCCGAAGAGGTGCCCGGCGTCACCGTCGACCGGCAGTGCGGTTCCAGCCAGCAGGCGATTTCCTTTGGCGCACAAGCGATCATGTCCGGCACGGCCGACCTCATCGTGGCCGGCGGCATGCAGAACATGACCCTGATCCCGATCTCGTCGGCGATGACGGTCGCCGAACAGTTCGGCTTCACCTCACCGACCAACGAGTCGAAGAACTGGCTGCACCGTTACGGCGACCAGGAGATCTCGCAGTTCCGTGGCGCCGAGCTCATCGCCGAGAAGTGGAACATCTCCCGCGAGGAGATGGAGGAGTACGCGCTCACCAGCCACCAGCGCGCCCAGGAGGCGATCCGCGCCGGACACTTCGAGAACGAGATCATCCCCGTCGACGTCGACGGGTCCGCGTTCGTCACCGACGAAGGCCCGCGCGACACCTCGCTGGAGAAGATGGCCGGGCTCAAGACGCTCGTCGAGGGCGGCAGGTTGACCGCCGCGATGGCCAGCCAGATCTCCGATGGCGCGAGCGCGGTGCTGCTCGCCTCCGAGCAGGCCGTCAAGGAGCACAACCTCAAGCCGCGCGCCCGCATCCACCACGTCAGCGCGCGTGGCGCCGACCCGGTGTTCATGCTGACCGGCCCGATCCCGGCGACGCGCTACGCGCTGGAGAAGACCGGGCTGGCCATCGACGACATCGACACCGTCGAGATCAACGAGGCCTTCGCGCCGGTGGTGATCGCCTGGCTCAAGGAGATCAAGGCCGACCCGGAGAAGGTCAACCCGAACGGTGGCGCGATCGCACTTGGCCATCCGTTGGGTGCAACGGGCGCAAAGCTTTTCGCCACCATGCTCAACGAGTTGGAGCGCACCGGCGGCCGCTACGGTCTGCAGACGATGTGCGAGGGCGGCGGCACCGCCAACGTCACGATCATCGAGCGGCTCTAGGCGTCCAGCCGCTAATCGATGATCTGCACCTGCACGCTGCGCCCCTGCGCCGCGGCCCGATAGAGCGCCTCGGCGACCGCCACCGCGCGCAGGCCGTCCCGGCCGGAGGCGGCCGGCTCCTGACCGGAGGCGACGGCCGCGGCGAAATCGCTGACCTCGGCGTCGTACGCCGCCGACGTCGTCGTCGCCAGCCGGCTCGTGCCGTCGTCGTCGTGCAGGTCGAGCGTGTCTCCCGGCGCCGGGCTGGTGCCGCCCCTGGCGTCGAGCCAGCCGTCCGTGCCGAACACCGTCCAGTCAGGCCGGGTTCCCATCCGCAAACTGTGCGATGCGATGTTGGCGAGCGTCCCGTCGGCCAGTCGGCAGCTGCCGACGAAAACATCCTCGGCGCCGGACTTGTCGGTCATGGCGGTGACTTCGACCACGGGGCGGTCGCAGAGGTACGCGACCAGATCGACCGCGTGCACGCCTTGGTGCAGCAGCGTGCCGCCGCCCGACAGCTTCGGGTCGGCGCGCCACGTGTCGTACGGGAAGAGGCCCTTGCCCGCACCGCACGCCATCTCGGCATAGAAGACGGCGCCGAGCCTGCCCGCCGCGATCGCATCCCTGGCGGCGCGGGCTGTGGCTTTGTGCCGCAGGTGAAATCCCGTGCTCAACCGCACATTTGCGGCATCGGCGGCCGCCACGATGGCGCGCGCGTCGGCCACGTCGAGTGCCAGCGGCTTGTCCACCAGCACGTGCTTGCCCGCCTCGAGCGCCGCCAGCGCGTGCTCGGCATGCAGGCCGTTGGGGGAGCCGATGTACACCGCGTCGACGCTGGGATCACGCAGCATCTCGGCATAGTCGTCGCACCCGGCGGCCGCCCCGTGCTTGTCGGCGAACGCCTTGGCCCGCCCGGGGTCTCGGCTGCACACCGCCGCCAGGGTGCTCTGTTCGTCGGCGGCGATGGCGGGCGCGATGGCTATGTCGGCGATCTTGCCTATCCCGATGATGCCCCAACCGACAGTCATGCGCGCTCCGATCCAAGCCCGTAGAGTTTCATAATTTATATCTCATGGCGGCTGAGATTGTTTGGCAGGTTGCTGTGAAACCCCTTGGAGACTCTACCGGCTAGGTAGCTGGGTGGTCGTCCGCGGTCGCGTCTTCGCCGGCGTCCTCGTCGGCGTCGAACTCCAGCGAGTGAATGCTGGACCGGATATGGGTGGCGACCGCTTCCGCGGCGGCCTCGGGATCGCGGCGCAGATAGGCGTCCAGGATCGCTCGGTGTTCGACCTGCGGGTCGGGACCGACGCGGTGGGTGATCGCCAACGGCACGTACAGCGCCGCCGCTTCGAGCAGTGAACTGAGGATGCCGACCAGGCGCGGCGACGGGGCAGGCGAGATCAGCAGCTTGTGAAAGTCGCGATTGCACACCACCCAGCTGTGGTCGGCCTTCTGCGACATGTCCGCGTACAGCTCTTCGGCGCGGTTGAGAACGTCCAGCGTCACGTTGTCCACGGCCAGCCGGGTGGCGTCGGGTTCGAGCTTGAGGCGAATGGTGTGAATTTCCCTGGCGTCGGCGAGATCCAGTGACGTCACCGCCGCGCCCTTGTGCGGAAGCAGCGTGACCAGGCCTTCGGTGGCGAGGTCGCGCAGCGCTTCACGCACCGGCGTCATGCTCACACCGAGATCCTTGGCCAGGGTGGCTTGGATGAGCGGTGCGCCCGGCGCCAGCTCGCCGGTGAGGATGCGGTTGCGCAACGCTTCATAGGCATAGGAGTGGGCAGTTCGCGGCGCAGCGACTGTCATAGCCCCTCGTTTCGTCGTTGCCGTTGAGCGTTTGCCGGGTGACTCGCTCGCTGGGCACACGCCGTGAACCCCTGCGTGACCAGCCGGTTCGCCCTTCTATAGAATACAGCATCATGTCTGGCAGCCCGGCGAAACCCACACCTGGACAGCAGGCCGGCGCCATGATGGCCGAGTTGGCCGCGACCCTTCTCGAGTCGTGCAGCCCCGCTCAACGCGCCGATGTCGTCCGGTCATGGGACGACACCGACCGCACCACGTGGTTCTACACGCCGACCGACCACGGCGGCCTTCCGCTCAACGCGCAGCGCCCGACGCAGCAACAGCTGACCATGCGGCTGGTCGCGGAGGGGTTGTCCGGCCCGGCGTACAACACCGTGGCCGCGGTCATCGGGCTGGAGAACGTGCTCGACCGCATCGAGGGCTGGCAGCGCGACTGGGGCCGCGAACGCGGCCGCGACCCCGGCCTGTACTGGATCCGAGTGTTCGGCGAGCCGGGCAGCCAGCGCTGGGGATGGCGCTTCGGCGGCCACCACGTCTCGTTGAACTACGTGATCGTCGACGGAGGGCTGGTGTCGGCGACGCCGTGCTTCATCGGCGCGGACCCCGCGCGTTCGCCACTGCTGGCAGGAGGGGAACTGGCGCCGCTGCGGGCGGTCGAGGAGCTGGCCAGGTCGTTGGTCGACACGCTGAGCGAGAACCAGTTGCGCACGGCGCTGCTGCATCCCTCCGCCCCGAGCGACATCATCAGCGGCAACCGCGCGCGGCTGAACGGGCCGGCCGAGATGATCCACATGAACGACGAAAAGCTCTGGGGCCGGCTGCTTGACGACTCGCGCATACGCGACCTCGCCGAGGTCATCGACCAGCGCGCCGAAGCGGGTTCGGGCTATCACGCCGACGACCACCACAGGCTCGCCATTCGGGCCACACCGTCCGGGCTGGCCGCCGCGGACATGACCGCCGACCAGCGGGGGCTGCTCTACGAACTCGTCGCGGCGTACGAGTCGAGGGCACCCGAGGGTGTGCTGCCGCGCACCCCGGAGTCGCTGGACGGCGTCCACTTCGGTTGGGCGGGCCCGCTGGTCAGCGGCAGCCCGCACTACTACCGGATCCACGGGCCGGACCTGCTCGTGGAATACGACAACACGCAGCGCCACGCCAACCACGCGCACTCCGTGTGGCGCCGCCCCGAGAGCGACTTCGGCTTCGACGCGCTGGCCGCCCACCGGAGCAATCACCCCCATTGACCCGTCGCACGACGCGCCTCTGCGGTACTGTTTTCTACAATTTATAAAGTAGTGGAGAGGCGGTGTGGTGGTCGAGGTTCCCGACGTCATGCGTGCCGCCGTCTTGTTCGGGCCCAATGATCTGCGGGTGGTCGAGAAACCGGTGCCGCGGCCCGCGCACGACGAAGTGCTCGTTCAGGTGGCCATGTGCGGCGCGTGCGGCACCGACGTCGCCATCCAGAGTGAGCCGTTCCCGGGCCAGCCGCCCTACGGGTCGTTCACCCCCGGCCACGAGTGGACGGGCACGGTCGTCGCCCGCGGCGCAGGCGTCGACGAGGTCGACATCGGGACACGTGTCGCCATCCACGTCCACCACGGCTGCGGCCGCTGCCGCAACTGCCTTACCGGCTCCTACACGGCGTGCGAGAACTACGGCGACGCCGAAAAGGGACACAGTGCAACGGGTTTCACCCGCGACGGCGGGTTCGCCGAATATGTCGTGCACAACGTCAGCTGCATCTACCCGCTGCCCGACAACCTCAGCTGGGAAGAGTCGGTGCTGATTTCGACCGCAGGCACTTCGGTCTACGGGCTGGACCGCGTCGGCGGCCTGATCGCCGGTGACACCGTCGTCGTGATCGGTCCCGGCCCGGTCGGCATCATGACCGCGCAGACGGTGCGGGCGCTGGGCGCGACCAACGTCATCGTGGTCGGCACCCGCCAGGAACGCCTCGATCTCGCCGCCGCGCTCGGCGCCACCGAGGTCGTCAACGCCGTGACGCACGACCCGGTCGCCGAGGTGCGAAGGCTGACCGGCGGGCGGGGCGCCGACATGGTGATCGAGTCGTCCGGTCATCCGGACACTCCCAATCAGGGTCTGCAGATGTTGCGCAGGGGCGGCAAGCTGTTGATCCTGGCCTTCTACAAGGACCCGGTCTCGTTCGACCTGAGTTTCGCCAACCGCGAGGAGATCTCGCTGTTCACCGCGCGCGGTGAGGGCCGTCGGGCCGTCGGCCGCGCGTTGCAGCTCGCCGCCGCCGGTCTGATCAGCGGCGAGCGGTTGGTCACTCACCGGTTCCCGCTGGACGAGATTCAAGCGGGTTTCGACATGCTGCGCAGTCGGCAAGGCAAACCGATGAAGGTGGTGTTCATCCCGTGATCGACCATGTGATCGCGTTCAAGGCGCCGGATCTCGACGCCGATGAGGAGAAAGAGCTATTCGCCAAACTCGCGGAGCTGCAGCATGTTCCGGGCGTTCGGGAGTTCTCGCTCGGGCGCAACTTCGGCGCTCGGTCGCGAGGTTTCGACGTGTGCATGCGCATCACGTTCGACACCAGAGAGGACCTCGACGCCTACGAGGCACACCCGATCCACAGGGAAGTGGTGGCCTACAACCGCCAGGTAACCCAGGAACACATCTGCTTCGACTTCGAGTCGACGGTCTAGCCGCCGCTCACTGCGCCAGCGCGAGGCCGCCCAGCGCGATGATCCAGCTGGCGAAGCTGCCGACGAGGAAGTACTCGGTGACGTCGTCGATGCCGATGATGTTGCCGTTCTGAAACGCCTTCTGCGCGTTGATCTCCGGGAATCGGATGATGCTCTTGGCCGCGACGACGGCGGTGGCCGCGGCGAGCTGTCCGGCCAGCCCCAGCCCGTAGATCAGCAGCCGCTCCATCGGGCCGAGCAGTCGCCCGCCCTTGAGCTTGTCCGACGCCTGCGGCTGACCCTCGGGCTTGACCGCACCGACCGAGCCTAGTACCAGCCGCACCAGCTGGTTGCCGGTGACGATCTGCAGCAGCGCAGCGCCGACGATCATCAGCAGGCGAGTCGGGTCCATGTCGCCGACGGCGGGTACGTCGACCCACGACGACCACCGCGCGACCAGCCCGCCCACATCAGAAGCCCAGCCGGACAACACGATCAGCGTCGCCATCGCCAGGGCGACCACCGCCAGCGGCGCACCCTGGTGAGCGCCGGTGCGCTCGGCGCGGGCGCCGAGCATCACCCAGCCGGCGCTCGCCGCGGCCGCGACGGCCAACAACGCAAGGTCGCCGAGGTGCCACAGGCCGGCCAGCACCGCGCAGACGATGACGACGACGGGCGCCAACACCACCGGCACCCAGACCGGGCGGATCAGCCGCCGGACCGCGTCGGCGACACCCATCGCGATCAGCATGACCGCCACCGCGCTCATGGCACGCCCCGCAGGTATTCGCTTGCGAGCACAAGCAAGTCGAGACCGTCGCGACCGGCGCGCTGAGACACCGCCGACGGGCTGATGCCCTCGGCCGCGGCGATGTCCTTCTTGGTTTGGTTCTGCAACAGTGCCTTCACAATCCGCCTCGATCGGTCGTTCAACGATCCAATCAGGTGGTCCCGACAAATCAGCGCGGCGTTGATCGACGCCACGTCGGCGCGGGTGTCGGCGCCGGCCCGAAACGAGGTCCGCACGAGCGCGAGGCCGGGCTGCCGCTGCGCTGACGCGGTCCACTCGATCGCCTCGCGCGCGGCCCACCAGCCGGGGCCGTCTTGGATTCCCGAAGCCTCATCGAGCACGGTGACTTCGCCCCAGCCGATGCCGAAGCGCACGTCGATGTCGGGCGCGACGGCCAACCGCAGCGAAAGCGTTGCGTCGATGGCGCGGCCGACGCTGGTGAACGCGCCCTGGAACTCGTCGCCGACCGTGAAGGCGGGCGGGTCGAGTGCCTCGCCGGCCAGGTCGCTCAGGGCATCGTTGAGCAGGCGGTGGGCCGCGGCGCGGTCGGCGACCGTGCGGGACCCGACCACGTCGCCGATCAACGTAGCCCGCAATGAAGGGCTGGACTTCATCCGGCTCATATGAAGACTATAGCTTCATTATTGGTCAATGAAGGTCATAGCTTCATAACAGCGATCCGTCTCAGGTAGGACCGTGGTGATCAGGCCGATTCCGGCGAAGGAACCCGGAATCGCGCTGCAGCGTCTGTCTAGTCGACGATGTGTCCTGAGGCGGCCCGCAGGTGCTTGACCGCGTCGCCGACGATCGACTCGATCAACTCCGCGCACGACGGCAGATCGCCGAGGATGCCGGCCACCTGGCCCGACGCCAGCACGCCCGCCTCGGTGTTGCCCTCGACGAGGCCCGCCTTCAGCAGCATCGGGGTGTTGGCCGCCATCACCACCTGAGACCACGAAAGTTCCTTGCCGTGACGCATCTCGAGGCCGTCTTTGATCATCGACCGCCACGTCATGTGCGACATCTTCTTGAACTTCTGCGCGTTGCGCACCGCCGCGGTGAACCCGCGCAGCCGCGAACCGCTTTCGAGTTTCTCGACCAGACCGGTGCGCAGCACCCGGTGCGGCATGCCGTCGACGCGGGTGGACACCACGGTGCCGTCGAGTCCGGCCTGCAGGTAGCGCTGCTTGACCTCGTCGGGAACCGTCGAATCCGACGTCAACAGGAACCGTGTGCCCATCGCGACACCGGCGGCGCCGTAGGACAGCGCGGCGGCAAGGCCCCTGCCGTCGAAGAAGCCGCCCGCGGCCACCACCGGAATGTCGACCGCGTCGAGCACCGACGGCAGCAGCAGCGTCGTCGCGACGGGTCCGGTGTGGCCTCCGCCCTCGCCGCCCTGCACGATCACCGCGTCGGCGCCCCAGCCCGCGACCTTCTTGGCATGCTTGGCCGCACCGACCGACGGAATCACCACCACGCCGGCTTCTTTGAGCTTGGCTATCAGATCGGGTTTGGGGGCCAACGCGAACGACGCGACCTTGACGCCCTCGCGGATGAGCAGGTCCACCCGGTCGCCTGCGTCGCCCGCGTCGGCGCGGATGTTGATGCCGAACGGTTTGTCGGTCGCGGCCTTCACCTTCGTGACGGCGGTCTGCAGCTCGTCGAGCGTCATCGTCGCCGACGCGAGAATGCCGAGGCCGCCCGCATTGGCCGTCGCCGAAACCAGCCGTGCACCGGCCACCCAGCCCATGCCGGTCTGCACCACCGGATGCTCGATGCCGACCAGCTCGGTCAACGGCGTCCGCAGCCTGCTCATCCGCGGATCTCCTTGTCCCGCAGCGACTTGGGGTCGATCGCCTCACGGATAAGCTTCAGTTCGTCGTCGGTCGGCAGCCGGGTCTCGGCGGCATCGTCCAGCCCGGCGATCTCGAACGAGGTGTTCTCCCGCACCCTGTCCGGATCGACACCGGGGTGCAGTGACACCGCGCGCATGGTGTGATCCGGGCCGTTGAAGTCGAACACGCCGAGATTCGACACCACCCGGTACACGTTGACGAACCGAAACGCGGGGTTGTCGGGATCGACCTTGTCCCAGCCGATTCCGGACACCACGTCGACGCGATCGCAGAACACCCGCTTCGAGTGGTTGCCCACCCAGTAGCTGGTCGCGTGATTGATGGTGTTGCCAGGAGCGCCCCGCACGCCGAACATCTGCCGCCTCGGATGCTGCAACGGCCCGAACGCCGAGAGGTTCTGGTTGCCGAACCGGTCGATCTGGTTGGCGCCCATCACCACATGGCGTCGGCCCCACGCCAACGTCTCGAAAACCCGGCCGAACGGCATCCAGCCCTCGATCGCACCGGCCGCGCCGATCGCCGGCGTGTCGGCCAGCAGGCGAGCCTCGCCGTCGGTCAGCAGGATGTCGGGCGAGAAGGTCAGCCGGGCCAGCCGGGCACCGACCGACACCATGGTCGTCATCGGGCTGACCATGATTTCACCTGCGTCGCGGAACAATTCGGCGCACGCGACGGCACACACCTCGGCACGGGTCACCGACATCACTGCTGCTCTCCAAACTTGCGGACCGCGGCCTGGTAGTCGGCCTCGTCGCCCGACAGGTAGGTGCGAACGAACTGCTGCCAGGTCTCGTCGGACGCCGCCGACTCGGCGTAGTGGCGCTGGAACTTCTCGTCACGCTTGTAGTCCGGTTCGGCGGTGGTGAAGTGCGCCCCGTTGGGGGCCTCGACCACGCTGTCCACCATCATCCGGTTGACCAGCAACGCCTGCGGCGGAACCGATTTCACCAGCTCCTCGGTCGGCACCACCCGCTCGACGGACAGGAACCGCCGCTTTGCGGCCATCAGGTACAGATCGTCGAAGTAGGGGTCGATCCCGGTGTAGGCGGCGTTGCCCTGCTCATCGCCGAGGTTCATGTGCACGAACGCCGCGTCGAGGTTGAGCGCGGGCATCGCGATGAGCTCTTCGTAGCCGCCGTCGGTGGGGTAGGGGGACGTGACGGTCTTCAACTCCTCGCCCCAGAACGCGCGCACGTCGCTGCCGAGGCCGGCGCGGATAGGCAGGAAGGCAAGCCGTTGCGCGGCAGCCTGCAAACCGCAGCGCAGCATGCCCTCGTCCATCTCGCGCGACTCGATCGAGCCGCTGGTGCGCGCCTTGGAGAACCACGGGTCGTAGAACGGCGGCGAATCCAGCGAGACGAAACCGTAGTAGACCCGCTTGACCTTGCCGGCCGAGCACAGCAGACCGATGTCGGGTCCGCCGTAGGTGACGACGGTCAGGTCGGTGACGTCGGTGCGCAGCAGCGCGCGCACGAACGCCATCGGCTTGCGCCGCGAACCCCAGCCGCCGATGCCGATCGTCATCCCGCTCTCGATCGAGGCGACAGCCTCGTCCAGCGTCGTCCTTTTGTCTGTCACCTGGCCGACCCCTTCTTCGTCCCGGCGAACGCGTCACGATGCTCGTCGGAGACCCCGGAGAGGTTGAGCTCGAACGTAAAGCCTTGCTCCATGCGGTAACTGGTGTTCACGTTCTGCACGTCGATGAAGTTCAACGCCTCTTTGGCGGCTCTGATGACGCGGGTGTCCTTGGCGGCGATGTCGCGCGCCACCCGCAGCGCGGCCTCGTCGAGGTCGGCGCGCGGCACCACCTCGTGCACCGAACCGAAGTGGTGCAGGGTCGCTGCGTCCACGGTGGCCGCGGTGAAGAACAGCCTGCGCATCAGGTGCTGGGGCACCAGTCGCGACAGGTGCGTTGCGGCGCCGAGCGCGCCGCGCTCGACCTCGGGCAGGCCGAACGTCGCGTCGTCGGAGGCGACGATCACGTCGGCGTTGCCGACCAGGCCGATGCCGCCGCCCACGCAGAACCCGTTGACTGCGGCCACCACAGGCACCGCGCACTCGTAGACCGCGCGGAACGCCTCGAAGCATCCCCGGTTGGCGTCGATGAGGGCCGTGAAGCCCTCGGTGTTCTGCATCTCCTTGATGTCGACGCCCGCGTTGAACCCCCGCCCCTCGGCGCGCAGGATCACCACGTGGGTGGACTGGTCGCGGCCCGCGGCGGTGATCGCGTCGGCCAGTTCGAACCAGCCCCGCGACGGGATCGCGTTGACCGGCGGGTAGTCGACGGTGACCGAGACGATTCCCGGCTCGACCGTCTTCGTGGTGATCGTCATCGACAACTCCTGGGTCGGTCCCTGGGGCTCCCCCGCAGGGGTCGGCTGCCTAAGCAAGCACTTGCTTGGTACGCTAGCACAGTGACCGACACGGCTGACAGTGCTGGTTTGGCCGGCATCAATCTCCGACTCGACGGTCGAGTCGTTCTCGTGACCGGCGGCGTCCGGGGGGTGGGCGCCGGGATCAGCGGCGTCTTCGCGGCCCAGGGCGCAACGGTCGTGACGTGCGCGAGGCGTCCGGTCGAGGGATCGCCATACGAGTTCCACTCCTGCGACGTGCGCGACGACGATTCGGTCAAGGCGCTGATCGACGCCATCGCGGCGGCCCACGGCCGGCTCGACGTGGTCGTCAACAATGCGGGCGGATCGCCCTACGTCGCGTCCGCCGAGGCGTCGGCCAAGTTCAGCCGCAAGATCGTCGAGCTCAACCTGCTTGGCCCGCTGTCGGTTTCGACGCACGCGAACGCCGTAATGCAGACACAGGACAGCGGCGGCGTGATCGTCAACGTGGCCAGCGTCAGCGGCCGACGCCCCACACCGGGGACCGTCGCCTACGGCGCCGCAAAGGCGGGCGTGGAGAGCATCACGAGCACCCTCGCGGTGGAATGGGGGCCGAAGGTGCGGGTGAACTCGGTCGTCGTCGGCATGGTCGAGACCGAACAGTCCGAACTGTTCTACGGCGATGCGGACTCGATCGCCGCGATCTCCAAGAACGTGCCGCTGGGCAGGCTCGCCAAACCGGCCGACGTCGGTTGGGCCGCAGCATTTCTCGCGTCAGAAGCGGCGTCCTACATCAGCGGTGCATCGCTCGAGGTGCACGGCGGCGGCGAACCGCCACACTATCTGGCCACCACGAAAGCCGATCTCGGCTAGGCCTTTACACAATCGCCTTTACACAACCGCGTTTACCCAACCCGGACCGACCAAGGAGAAGATATGGGACTGCTCGACGGCCGTGTGGTCATCGTGACCGGTGCCGGCGGCGGCATCGGACGCGCGCATGCGCTGGCGTTCGCCGCCGAAGGCGCGCGCGTGGTGGTGAACGACATCGGGGTCGGACTCGACGGGACACCGGCCAGCGGCGGCAGCGCCGCCCAGAGCGTGGTCGACGAAATCACCGCTGCCGGAGGCGAAGCCGTCGCCAGCGGCGCCAATGTCGCCGACTGGGCTGAGGCGGAAGGGCTCATCCAGACCGCCGTCGACGCCTTCGGCCGCCTCGACGTCCTGGTCAACAACGCGGGCATCGTCCGCGACCGGATGTTCGCCAACACCACCGAAGAAGAGTTCGACGCGGTGATCGCGGTGCATCTCAAGGGGCACTTCGCGACCATGCGGCACGCGGCGGCGTACTGGCGGGCGCAGTCCAAGGCGGGCAACACTCCCGACGCCCGGATCATCAACACGAGTTCGGGCGCGGGCCTGCAGGGCAGCGTCGGGCAGGCGAATTACAGCGCCGCCAAGGCGGGCATCGCCGCCCTGACGTTGGTCGGCGCCGCGGAGATGGACCGCTACGGCGTCACTGTGAACGCGATCGCGCCGTCGGCGCGCACCCGGATGACCGAGAAGGTCTTCGCCGAAATGATGGCGACCCAGGACAAAGAGTTCGATTCCATGGCGCCCGAAAACATTTCCCCGCTGGTGGTCTGGCTGGGCAGCGCCGAGTCGCGTGACGTCACCGGCCGGATGTTCGAGGTCGAGGGCGGCATCATCCGCGTCGCCGAAGGTTGGGCGCACGGACCCGAGGTGGACAAGGGGGCCCGCTGGGAACCCGTCGAGATCGGTCCCGTGGTGGCCGACCTCCTCGCGAAGGCGCGCCCGCCGGTGCCGGTGTTCGGCGCCTGACGGGCGCGCTCTGCGTTTAGGCGGCGTCCTTCTCGGCGCGGTCGCGTGGAGCCTTCGCCGCGTCCCTCGCGGCGTCGGCGACCTTCTTGACGGCCTCGCCGGCCTTCTTGAGCGACCTGGAGACCTCGTTGCGAACGTCGCGCACGGCGCCGTCGACGCCCTCGTTGGTCTGCTGGATGTTCGACTCGAGCGTCGACGCGATCCGGCTACCCGGCCGCACCTTGTTGCCACCAGTGAGGTCCGTTGCGGCACTGTCTTTTTCAGCGCGCATCGCGGCGAGCTTCGACACCGAAGTGTTGTTCTGCTGTGCCGGCGCAAGGCTTCGAGCGCCGTTGCCGAGATCCTTGACAGTCTCAGTGGCGAACTTGACCGTGGCGTCGGCGACGTCTCGCACAGCCGCTACGCCGGTTTCGGCGCTGGCATCACGGCTGAAGTTGTACAACGCCGTCTGCGGCGCGACGATCAGGTCGCGGGTGTTGACGAACAGCTGCGTCGGCAGGTTCGCCGGCCCGACCTCTTGGCCCGCCCAGCTCTTCAGCGTCCAGCTGCCGTCGTCGTTCTTCTCGACCACAACGGTTTCGGTGTTGTCCAGCTGGTGGCTGAGCAGCAGCGTCAGATCGGGGTTGGCGACGTTCATCATCGTCCAGAACATGATCGTCGCGCCGTGCGAGAAGACGACCGGGTTTTCGCTGTCGCCCTGCGTGGGGTCCGCGATCTGCTCGAGGGCGGCGTCCATGCGCGCGTCGAACTCATTGCCGTCCTCGGATCCGGGAATCCGGACGAACCGCAGACCCAGCGTCCACGCCACCGGGGCGAGCGCGTAGCCGAGGCGTCCGAGCCCGCTGTCCTCCGATGAGCCCTCGAAGATTCCGGCGTTGATCTCCTGCAGCCCGTTGAGGACGACGATGTCCTTGCCGAAGTCGGGATTGTCGGGGTCGTCCGACACCGTGACCTGACCCGTGGGCTTGTTCTTGAAAAGGGCCGCGTACGGCCGCGCCGTCTGTTGCGTGCGGATCATGGTCGAGGCGAAGACCCCGTCGTGCGGAGTCTCGATGAGAACCGTGGCGACCTTGTCGGCCTGCTCGCGACCCGTTTGGGTCAAGCCGGGTCCGGGGACCTTCGTGTCGATGATTCCGTCGGCGTTGGCCTGCGATTCCCCGTGACGCACGAATGTCACCGTCAGGGCACCGGCGGGAATCACCGCGACGATCAACGCGAGGGCGGCCACCAACACGGCTCCGACGACGCCGAGGACCTTTTTGTTCGACGCGTGGCGCATCCGAGGCTCCATCTTCAATGGGCGGTGTGAACTGGCTCACTGTACAAGGCCTTCGATGTGTCTTGTACCGCAGATCAAATATTGACGCCCGCGAGGACAGACGGCCGAAGCGGTTCTGAAGCCGTGCCGCGTCCGTCATGATGATCGAGTGAGGCGGATGACGTGGCCGGTGATGGCCGGCGCAATGTTGTTGGTACTGGCCGGGTGTGGTGGTCAGCGAGGTGGCGACAACGGTGCGGAGGCGGCGCAGGAGCCGACGAACTGCACGGTGGAGCAGGACTCGCGCTTGAGCATCGCCACGGGAAACACCACAGGCGTTTATTACAGCCTCGGCGGCGCGCTCGCCGAGGCGATCACCGACGAAACCGACGGCAAGTTGAAGGCCACCGCAGCCGAGACCTCCGCTTCGCTGCAGAACATTCAGCAGCTGGTTGCGGGCACTCATCAGGTTGCCTTCTCGTTGGCCGACACCGCAGCCGACGCGGCCGAAGGCAAGGATTCGTTCGACGAACCGCAGCCGATCGCGGCGCTGACCCGGCTGTATCCCAACTACACGCAGGTGGTCGCCCGCAACGACGCGGGCATCAACTCGATCGCCGACATGCGGGGTAAGAGAGTGTCCACGGGAGCGCCGAATTCGGGCACCGAAGTGATCGCCAACCGGATGCTGACCGCGGCGGGGCTCGACCCGGCCAATGACATACAGGGCCAGCGCACCGAGTTGGGCAAGACCGTCGAGGGAATGAAAGACGGATCGATCGACGCGATGTTCTGGTCGGGTGGGTTGCCGACGAGCGGCATCACCGACCTGTTCACCAGCCAGCGCGGCAACGTCAAGCTGATCGACGTGACCGATACCCTCGACAAGCTGAAAGAGATCAACCCGATCTATGAAGAGGGTGTCATCCCCGCGGCCACCTACCAGACGCCGGAGGACGTACCCACGGTTGTGGTGCCCAATCTGCTTCTGGTGAACGAGAATATGGATGGCAATACTGCATGTGTGCTGACCAAGGCGCTGTTCGACCACAAGGACGAGCTGGTGAAGGTGAACAGGGCGGCCGAGGACATCAGCCTGGAGACGGCGCGTCAGACGGACCCGGTGCCGCTGCATCCGGGGGCGCAGAAGGCGTTGGACGAACTCGGCGCGAAGAGCTGACCGAACGCGAGGGCGACGGCGCCGAGTCGCCGCCGACCGAGCAGGCCGCGGCCACCGCCGCCGGCTATGAGGAGGAGAAGCCCGCCCGCGAGCTGACCGGATGGATCGGCCACGCGGTCACCGCCGCCTGCGTGCTGATCGGCGTCTTCGCCATCTATCAGGTCTTCTTCCCGCTCGCGCAGGGCAATCAGGTTTCGCTGACCTACTTCCTGGCTGCCGTGCTGCCGCTGACCCTGCTCTGCTATCGGTCCGGTGTGCGGTTCCGCCGCAGGAAGGGCGACGCCGACGACGGCGTGGTGGTGACGGCCGACAACCCGACAGTCGTCGACTGGTTGCTGGCCGCCGTCGCAGTGGTGGTCTGCCTGTATCCGATACTGCCGTTCGAATTCGCCGGAGGCGGCGGGGGTTTCGACGAATTCCTCAGCAGGCAGGGTGCGCCCGCGATGGTCGACGTCGTCGTGGGCAGCCTGGTGCTGCTGCTGGTGCTGGAGGCGTGCCGGCGCACCACGGGCGCGGCGCTGCCGATCGTGTGCCTGCTGGCGCTGGGGTATGCGTACTACGGCGGGTACCTACCGCAAGGGGCGGCGATCGCGCACGCGGGGGTGGACTGGGATCAGGTCATCAGCGCATCATTCATCCAGTCGACCGGTCTTTACGGTGTGCCGCTGGATGTTGCGGCCACCTACATCGTGTTGTTCACGATCTACGGGGCAGTGCTGGACGCGTCGGGCGCCAGCAAGTTTTTCATCGATCTGTCCCTCGCAGCGTTTCGGCGGTCGCGCACGGCACCGGGTCGCACCGTCACACTCGCGGGTTTCCTGCTCGGCTCGGTATCGGGTTCCGGCACCGCCACGGCGGTCAGCCTCGGGTCGGTGACGTGGCCGATCCTGCGTCGGGCGGGCTATCCGAGGGAGAACGCGGGCGGCATGCTCGCCGCGGCTGGCATCGGTGCGATCCTGTCGCCGCCGACGCTCGGCGCCGCGGCGTTCATCATCGCCGAGTATCTCGGCGTGCCCTATCTGACCGTGCTGGTGTGGGCGATTACGCCGACGATTCTGTACTACCTCGGCATTCTGTTGGCTGTCGAGGTCGACGCAAGGCGCTACGGCACAAGGGAAGTCGAGGTCAGCACGCAGTCGGGCTGGCGACTGATGGGCCGGTTCGGCTATCACCTGATCTCGTTGATCATGATCGTGGTGTTCCTCGCCATGGACATCTCCGCGACGCGCGCCGTGGTGTATGCGACCTTCGTGCAGATCGTGCTGTCGTTCCTGGATCGCGATCGGCGCATGACGCCGGTCCGGCTGTATGAGGCACTGGGCAGGGGCGTTCGCAGCGTGCTCGCCGTCGCCACGGTGTGCGCGGCCGCAGGCGTCATCGCCGCGATGATCTCCAGAACCGGACTGGGCCTGCAGCTGCACTCGATCCTGGTGAACACCGCGCGCGGCATCACCGAAAACCCGGCGCTGATACTGACTTTCACCGCGGTGTTCGCCGCGCTCGCCGTGGCCGTCCTCGGCCTGGCGGTGCCGGTCACGGCGTCGTTCGTGATCAGTTGGGTGATCATCGGCCCCGCGCTGCAGGATCTCGGCGTGGCTGCGCCCGCGGCGGCGATGTTCGTCTTCTACTACGCGGTGTTGTCGGAGGTCACGCCGCCGACGGCGCTGGCATCGGTGGCCGCCTCGGCGATCACCGGCGGCAAGGTGATTCCCACCATGATCCAGGCCTGGAAGTACACCCTGCCCGCGTTCCTGGTGCCATTCGCGTTCGTGCTGACCGAGAACGGCCAGGGGCTGCTGGGATTGCGGTCGATCGGCGATTTGGCTTGGACCGTAGCGGTTTCCGCGCTGGCGGTCGCGGCGCTGGCGGTCGTCACCGGCGGATGGATGATCCGACGTGCGGGGTGGCCGGAGCGGGTGCTGTGCATACCGGCGGCAGCGCTTCTGCTGTATCTGCAGCCGACCACCATCGCCATCGGTGCCGCGTTGTTCGCGGTCGCGGTCGGGGTGAACCTGGTGCTGCGGCGCCGTGCGGAGGAGCCCGCGGCGGCGGGCTAGGGCTCGCAGATCACCAGCGGGATGACGCGGTCGGTCGCTTCGCGATAGTCCCGGTACGGCGGATACATCCGAGTCAACCGCGGCCAGAGCTGTTCACGCTCTTCCGGTGTGGCGTCGCGGGCTACAAGATCGGTGTGCTCGCCGCCGATTTGGATGTGCACCTTGGGGTTGGCCTTCAGGTTGTGATACCAGCCGGGGTGCTGATCGCGGCCGCCGAAGGATGCGGGCAGCACGACACGATCGCCGTCGCGCAGATACAACGTCGGGGTGGTGCGCTGTTGGCCGCTCTTGCGGCCGGTCGTCGTGATCAGCGCGGCGGGAAACCACAGCAGTCGCTCACCCACACGGCCGTTCGTGCGTTGATACACCCAGATGTGGGCACGCGCGAACCGCTTCATCATCATCGCCAGAAGGCGCGAGTTCCGGAACGACCACTGCGTCATGGCAGAGGATTTGCCCGTGACGTCGATGCGCAAACCGGTGTCAGCCGGTGTCTTTCAGATCGGCGTCGGCAAGGCAGACGTCGGCGAGTTCATCGAGGGACAGCGGAAGCACGCGGGCCAACGCGGCGATCGTGGTGAACGCAGGCGTCGCCAGCCGGCCGGTCTCGATCTTGCGCAGCGTCTCCGGTGAGATGGCCGCCGCCTGCGCGACCTCGGCGATGGTGCGCGTTCCGCGGGCTGCGCGCAGCTGCTCACCGATGCGCTTGCCGGCGGCGAGTTGTTCGGCGGTCAACGGCAGACGAACCATGGCGCCAGCTTACCTCGCCGCGGTATGAAAATACCGCCAATCTCCGCTAGAGTGGTATTTAAATACCGATCGGAAACGTGGAAGGGAGCGGCCGGTGGTGGAACTGAAGACGCCGGACGAGATCGCAGCGATGGCCGTCACCGGCAGCTTCATTGCCGAGTTGCTCGACGATCTCGCCGGCCGGGCGCGCCCCGGCGTGAACCTGCTCGACCTCGAGCAGCGTGCACGAGAGTTGATCGCCGAGCGCGGCGCGGAGTCGTGCTACTGGGACTATGCGCCTTCGTTCGGCCGCGGGCCGTTCCGCAACGTGATCTGTCTGTCGGTCAATGACGCTGTGCTGCACGGCCTTCCGCACGACTACGTGCTGCGCGACGGCGACCTGTTGAGCATGGACATCGCGGTCTCCATCAACGGGTGGGTCGCCGACTGTGCCCGCAGCATCATCGTCGGCACCCCGCGCCCCGAGGATCAACGCCTCATCGAGGCCACCGAGAAGGCGCTCGAGGCGGGCATCGCGGCGGCCGTGCCGGGCAACCGCCTGGGCGACATCTCGGCGGCGATCGCCGGCGTGGCCGCTGACTACGGGTACCCGGTGAACACGCAGTTCGGCGGGCACGGTCTCGGCCGCACGATGCACGAAGACCCGCACGTGTCCAACGCCGGCCGCCCCGGGCGTGGCATGAAGCTGCAGCCCGGGCTGACGCTCGCGCTGGAGCCGTGGTTCGCGGCGGGCACCGACAGGATCGTCTACGACCCCGACGGCTGGACCATTCGCTCGGCTGATGGATCGCGCACCGCCCACAGCGAGCACACCATCGCCGTCACCGAGGATGGGCCGCTGGTGTTGACCTGCCGCGAGAGCGTCACCGCCGCTGCGGGCGGCCGCTAGGTACGCTACTTCTTCAGCCGACGACTGCCGCCGTGCCAATCCTCCTGCTTGCCAACCGATTCGGTGTCGACCCCGAAGCTGGCCAACTGCGGCCGTTCGCGCAGGCTGCGCTTGAGTTCGGCGAAACCGCCGAATTCGGCAAGGCCGATCACGTGGTCCCACAGCCGGCCCGCATCCTCTGCGCTTGGTAGCCGACTGATGACCGGGCCGAAGAACGCGGTGCCCTCCGGCGGGTTGAAGTGCAGGATCGGGGTGCCGACGTCGCGGCCGGTCAGCGACAGCGCCTCCTCGGTTTCGGCGCGGATCTCGTCGTCGTAGGAGGTGCCGTCCAGCGCGTCGGCGAGTTCGACGGGAAGCCCGGCTTGGCGCAGCAGCGGTTCGAGCACGCGACGTGATCCTTGATCGGCGCCCGACAGCGGATCGATCTCGCGCGATGTGTCGAACAGCCGGGTGCCGATCGCCTCATACAGCGGTGCGACGGCTTCGCGGCCGTGCTCGGCGCGGGTGCGGGCCGCGACCCGCAGCAGCCGCAGACCCGCGGTGTGACCGGCTTCGTACTCCGGCGGGAAATGGCTGTCATAGTCGATGTGCGCGTTCAGGATTCGCAGCGAGATGAAGCGCCAGTCCACTTTGTAGTCACGCTGGGCGGCGACGATGCGCACCCATTTGCTGGTCATCCAGGCGAACGGGCATACCGGATCGAAGTAGAAGTGCAGGTCCACCTGCACGATCCTAGGCCGCGATCAGATACGGGCGGACGGTCGCGCGGATGTGGTGGATCTGGCCGTCGTCGGCCGGGATCACGAACGTCTCGTCGACGTGGGCGCCGACGCGTCGGCCCGCCAGCGACGGCTTGGTGACCAGATCGAAGCGGGCGCGCACCAGGTCGCCCTCAACGGTGAACTGCGGGGCGGACGCCGAGGCGATGACGCGGTACTGCGGTCCACCATTGAGGCTGCGCCGCAGGTGATTTCCGGAAAACCCGGTCTTCACACCGAACTCGATGCGGGTGCAGTGCGGCGCGAACGGCACGTCGCTCGCGTCGTGGCTGACCAGCGCATCGATGTAGGCCTGGGCGGCCGCGATGCGTTCGGCTTCGGTGAAGACGCGGGTTTCGGCCACTAGATGCGCTCGATGATGGTTCCGGTGGACAGCGCGCCGCCTGCGCACATGGTGATGAGCGCGGTGGTCTTGTCGGTGCGCTCCAACTCGTGCAGGGCAGTGGTGATCAACCGGCTGCCGGTGCTGCCGACAGGATGGCCCAGCGCGATCGCGCCGCCGTTCACGTTCACCTTGTCCATGTCGGGGTTGTGCACCCGCGCCCAGGACAGCACGACGGACGCGAAGGCCTCGTTGATCTCGGTGATGTCGATGTCGCCCATCTTCATCCCGGCCTTCTCGAGCACCTTGGCCGTCGACTGCACGGGCCCGTCGAGGTGGTAGTACGGCTCGGCCCCGACGAGCGCCTGGCTGACGATGCGTGCCCGCGGCTTCAGGCCGAGGGCCCGCGCCTTGTCCTCGTCCATCCACAGCACCGCGGCGGCGCCGTCGGAGATCTGCGACGAAGTGCCCGCGGTATGAATGCCGCCCTCGATGACGGGTTTGAGGCCGGCCAACGCCTCCATAGTGGTGTCGCGCAGGCCCTGGTCGCGGGTGACCACATGCCGGTCGGACGTCGGCTGCTTGTTCTCGTCGAGCGCCGGTGCCTCGATGCCGCTGATCTCGCGGTCGAACCGACCCTCGGCCCAGGCCTGCTTGGCCCGCAACTGCGACTGGTAGCCCCACTGGTCGATCTCTTCGCGGGTGATGCCGCGCCGCTTGGCGATTCGCTCGGCCGCGGTGAACTGGTCGGGCATGTCGATGTCCCACGACTCGGCGCGGATCTTCGCGCGGTCAGGTCCGGCGTTGGCGCCGAGCCCGACCCGGCTCATCGCCTCGACGCCGCAGGCGATGCCGATGTCGATCGCGCCCGTGGCGATCAAGCCTGCGATCAGATGATTGGCCTGCTGGCCGCTGCCGCACTGGCAGTCGACGGTGGTGGCACCGACGTGTTCCGGCAAACCCGCGGTCAGCCATCCCACGCGGGTGATGTTGTTGGACTGCTCGCCGTATTGCGTGACGCAGCCGCCGATGACCTGCTCGACATCGCCGGCATCGATGCCGGCCTTCTCCACGAGAGCCTTCTGCACGGCGCCCATGAGCTCGGTCGCGTGCAGGCCAGACAACCATCCATTCCGCTTGCCGATCGGGCTGCGGGTGGCTTCGACGATGACAGGGTTACCCATTCCGCCAGGCTAGAACACGTTTCCTTCCAATGCCAAGCTGCATCGAAGCCGAGCCTTTGATCTGCGGAGAAGGCATGTTTTACTGGCACTAGAACACGTTGCAATAAGGAGTTCCTCCATGCCTTGCCCGAATCTGCCCGACGGCTTCAACTTCCTCGACCCGGACGTGAACCTCAAGGGCCTGCCCGTCGCGGAGCTCGCCGAGCTGCGCAAATCCGAGCCCATCCACTGGGTGGACGTCCCGGAGGGGTGCGGCGGCTTCGGTGACTACGGCTACTGGATCGTCACCAAGCACGCCGACGTCAAAGAGGTGTCTCGACGCAGCGACGTCTTCTCGTCCTGGCAAAACGGCGCCATCCCGGTCTGGCCGAAGGAGATGACGCGTGAACAGGTCGACCTCCAGCGCAACGTCATGCTCAACATGGACGCGCCGCATCACACCCGGTTGCGCAAGATCATCTCGCGGGGCTTCACACCGCGCGCCATCGGACGGCTGAAGGACGAGCTGGACCAGCGGGCGCAGAACATCGCCAAGGCGGCGGCGGCATCCGGCAGCGGCGACTTCGTCGAGCAGGTCTCCTGTGAGCTGCCGCTGCAGGCCATCGCCGGACTGCTCGGGGTGCCGCAGGAGGACCGCGACAAGCTGTTCCGCTGGTCGAACGAGATGACCGGCGGCGAGGATCCCGAGTACGCCCACATCGATCCGGCGGTGTCGTCGTTCGAGCTGATCCAGTACGCCATGAAGATGGCCGAGGAACGCGGCAAGAACCCCACCGACGACATCGTCACCACGCTGATCCAGGCCGACATCGACGGCGAGAAGCTCTCCGACGACGAGTTCGGCTTCTTCGTCATCATGCTCGCGGTGGCGGGCAACGAGACCACCCGGAACTCGATCACCCACGGGATGATCGCGTTCTCCAACAACCCCGACCAGTGGGAGCTGTACAAGAAGGAGCGCCCGGAGACCGCCGTCGACGAGATCATCCGGTGGGCCACGCCGGTGTCGGCGTTCCAGCGCACCGCCAACCAGGACGTGGAGCTGGGCGGTGTGCTGATCAAGAAGGGTCAGCGAGTCGTGATGTCCTATCGCTCAGCGAATTTCGACGAAGAGGTGTTCGAAGAGCCACACAAGTTCAACATTCAGCGCGACCCGAACCCCCACGTCGGCTTCGGCGGCACCGGCGCGCACTACTGCATCGGCGCCAACCTCGCCCGGATGACGATCAACCTCATCTTCAACGCGGTCGCCGACCATATGCCCGACCTCAAGGCGATCGGCGAACCGGAGCGGCTACGGTCAGGGTGGCTCAACGGCATCAAGCACTGGCAGGTGGACTACACCGGCAAGTGTCCCGTCGCCCACTGAGCCGGGATCGAGGAGGATCTGAGTGGATTTCACTCCGGACGAGGGGCAGCAAGCTGTCGCCGACGTCGTCAACTCGGTTCTGGACCGCGACAACAGCTGGGACGGGTTGGTCGCCGGGGGTGTGACGGCACTCGGCGTGCCCGAACGTCTCGGCGGCGACGGTGTCGGGCTGGCGGAACTCTGCACGGCGCTGACCGAGATCGGCAGGCACGGCACCACCGGTCCCGCGCTGGGTGTCCTCGGTGCGACTGCGGTGCTGCTGGATTCGGCGGCCGACGCGCAGCAGGACCGGTACCTGGCCGGGGTCGCCAACGGCTCGATCATCACGCTGGCGCTCAACGAGCCCGGGGTCGCGCTGCCCGAGAAGCCCGCGGTGACGCTGGCCGACGGCCAACTCAACGGCACCAAACTTTCTGTCGCGTATGCCGAACATGCGGACTGGATCGTGGTGACAACCGACACCGGTGCGGTGGTGGTGTCGCCGAAGGCCGCCGGTGTGCAGGTCACGAAGACCCCGACGTCCAACCACTCCGATGAATATGTCGTGACGTTCTCCGGCGTCGCGGTCTCTTCTGACGACGTGCTTGCGGGTGTGCAGGCGAGCCGGGTGAACCAGTTGGCGCTGGCCACCATCGGCGCCTACGCGTCGGGTCTGGTCGCCGGTGCGCTGCGGCTGACCGCCGACTACGTGGCCAATCGGCACCAGTTCGGCAAGCCACTGTCGACGTTTCAGACCGTGGCCGCGCAGCTTGCCGAGGTGTACATCGCTTCGCGCACACTGACATTGGTGGCGACGTCGGTGGCGTGGCGGCTGTCGCAAGGCCTTGACGCCGACGAGGATCTGGATGTGCTGGGCTATTGGCTGGCGTCCCAGGCGCCGCCGGTGATGCAGATCTGTCATCACCTGCACGGCGGCATGGGGATGGACATCGCCTACCCGATGGATCGCTACTACTCGTCGATCAAGGATCTGGCCCGCCTGGTGGGTGGCCCGGCGCAGCGCCTCGAGCTTCTCGGCGCTTCGAGTTAAATGGGAGCGCAATGTATATCGATCTGACCCCTGAGCAGCGCAAGCTGCAGGCCGAACTGCGCGAGTACTTCTCGAATCTCATCTCGCCCGAAGAGGCCAAGGAGATGGAGAAGGACCGACACGGCAAGGCCTACCGCGCGGTCATCAAGCGGATGGGGACCGACGGCAAGTTGGGCGTGGGTTGGCCCAAGGAGTTCGGCGGCCTGGGCTACGGCCCGGTCGAGCAGTCGATCTTCGTGAACGAGGCGCACCGCGCCGATGTCCCGCTGCCCGCGGTCACGCTGCAGACGGTGGGGCCGACGCTGCAGGTGTTCGGCACCGAGGAACAGAAGAAGAGGTTCCTGCCCGCCATCCTCGCGGGCGAGGTGCACTTCGCGATCGGCTACACCGAACCGGAAGCGGGCACCGATCTCGCGTCGCTGCGCACCACCGCGGTGCGCCACGGCGACGAGTACATCGTCAACGGCCAGAAGGTGTTCACGACCGGTGGCCACGACGCCGACTACATCTGGCTGGCCTGCCGCACCGACCCGGAAGCCGTGAAGCACAAGGGCATTTCGATCCTCATCGTGGACACCAAGGATCCCGGCTACTCGTGGACGCCGATGATTCTGTCCGACGGCGCCCACCACACCAACGCCACGTACTACAACGATGTGCGGGTGCCGGTGGACATGCTCGTCGGCGAGGAGAACGGCGGCTGGAAGCTGATCACCACTCAGCTGAACAACGAGCGGGTGATGCTGGGCCCGGCGGGCCGGTTCGCGGCGCTGTATGACCGGCTGCACGCGTGGGCGTCGAAGCCGGGAAGCAACGGCGTCGTTCCGCTGGAGCATGACGCGGTGAAGCGCTCGCTGGCCGAGATCAAGGCCATGTGGCGGATCAACGAACTGCTCAACTGGCAGGTGGCCGCGTCGGGGGAGACCATCGACGTCGCCGACGCCGCGGCTACCAAAGTGTTTGGCACCGAACGTATTCAGTATGCCGGTCGGCTGGCAGAGGAGATCGTCGGAGCGCACGGCAACCCGGCCGATCCGGACACCGCCGAACTGCTCGACTGGTTGGACACCCAGACCAAGCGGAATCTGGTGATCACGTTTGGCGGGGGAGTGAACGAGGTGATGCGCGAGATGATCGCAGCTTCGGGTCTGAAGGTTCCGAGGGTCCCACGGTGACGCCGGAAGAAATCCACAAGGCTGTAGCGGAGATCAAGGCGAAGGGACCGAGCAAGCCGCGCACCGGCCGGGACCCGGTGAACCAGCCGATGATTCGGCACTGGGTCGACGCCATCGGCGATGCCAACCCGATCTACGTCGACGAGGCGGCGGCGCAGGCGGCCGGCCACCCGGGTGTGGTGGCTCCGCCCGCGATGATCCAGGTGTGGACGATGATGGGGCTCGGCGGTCAGCGCCCCGACGACGACCCCATCGGCCCGATCATGGAATTGTTCGACTCGGCAGGCTATGTCGGAGTCGTCGCGACCAACTGCGACCAGACCTATCACCGGTATCTGCGGCCCGGTGAGGAGGTCAACGTGATCGCGGAACTGACCGATGTGGTGGGGCCGAAGAACACGGCGCTGGGCGAGGGCTACTTCATCAGCCAGCGGATCACCTGGCAGGTCGGCGACGAGGATGTCGCCGAGATGGATTGGCGGATCCTCAAATTCAAGCCGGCCGAGAAGTCGGCGGCCTCGACGGTTCCGGAGGATCTCGACGCCGACCAGATGATGCGTCCGGCGATGTCGCGCGACACGAAGTTCTTCTGGGACGGGGTGAACGCACACGAGCTGCGTATCCAGAAGCGTCCCGACGGCAGCCTGCAGCATCCGCCGGTGCCTGCGCTGTGGCAGGACAAAGAGGCGCCGATCGACTACGTGGTGGCCAGCGGTAAGGGCACGGTGTTCAGCTTCGTGGTGCACCATGCGCCGAAGGTGCCGGGGCGGACGTTGCCGTTTGTCGTCGCTCTCGTCGAGTTGGAGGAGGGGGTCCGGATGCTCGGCGAGTTGCGGAATGTGGATCCCGCGGCTGTGGAGATCGGAATGCCGGTGCGCGCAATGTATATCGACTTCCCCGAGAGTAAGAGCGGGCCGGCGTGGACGCTGTATGCATGGGAGCCGGACGTATGAGCGCACCTTCTATTGAGGTCGGCACGAAGCTGCCGGAGTTGTCGCTGTACGGCGACCCGACGTTCATCATCTCGACGGCGATCGCCACGCGCGACTACCAGGACGTGCATCACGATCGGGACAAGGCGCAGGCGAAGGGCTCGAAGGACATCTTCGTCAACATTCTGACCGACACCGGTTTGGTGCAGCGCTACATCACCGACTGGGCGGGTCCGAAGGCGATCATCAAGTCGATCAAGCTGCGGCTCGGCGTGCCGTGGTACGCGTATGACACGGTGACATTCAGGGGTGAAGTGACCGACGTATCGGATGGGCTGATCACCGTGAAAGTGGTCGGCAGCGACAGCCTTGGCGACCACGTCATCGCCACGTCGACTCTTGTCATCGGAGGTGCCTGATGGCGGGCTTGTCCGGTAAGGCGGCGATCGTCGGGATCGGAGCGACCGACTTCTCGAAGAATTCCGGTCGCAGCGAGTTGCGGCTGGCGTCGGAGGCCGTGCTGGATGCGTTGACCGATGCGGGGCTGACGCCGGCGGACGTGGACGGCATGGTGACGTTCACGATGGACTCGAACACCGAGGTGGCGATCGCGCGGGCGATCGGGATCGGTGAGCTGAAGTTCTTCTCGAAGATCCACCACGGCGGCGGCGCGGCGTGCGCGACGATTCAGCAGGCGGCCCTCGCGGTCGTGACCGGTGTCGCGGATTGCGTTGTGGCGTACCGGGCTTTCAATGAGCGGTCCGGGCAGCGGTTCGGCCAGGTGCAGATGCGGCTGGTGGAGAACGCGGACTCGACGGGGGTGGACAACTCGTTCTCGTATCCGCACGGGTTGTCGACGCCCGCGGCGCAGGTGGCGATGATCGCCCGGCGGTACATGCATTTGTCGGGGGCGACGAGCCGCGACTTCGGCGTGGTCTCGGTGGCCGACCGCAAGCACGCGGCCAACAACCCGAGGGCCTACTTCTATCAGAAGCCGATCACCATTGAGGATCATCAGAATTCGCGGTGGATCGCCGAGCCGCTGCGGCTGTTGGACTGCTGTCAGGAGACGGACGGCGGGGTTGCGCTGGTCGTGACGTCGGCGGAGCGGGCGAAGGATCTCAAGCATCGGCCCGCGGTGATCGAGGCGGCGTCGCAGGGGTCGAGCCCGGACCAGTACTCGATGGTGAGCTACTACCGGCCGGAATTGGGCCTGCCCGAGATGGGGCTGGTGGGCCGGCAGTTGTGGGAGCAGTCCGGCTTGAAGCCCGACGACATCCAGACCGCGGTGCTCTATGACCACTTCACTCCGTTCACGCTGATCCAGCTCGAGGAGTTGGGCTTCTGCGGCAAGGGCGAGGCCAAGGACTTCATCGCCGACGGAGCGATCGAGGTCGGCGGCAGGCTGCCGATCAACACGCATGGCGGTCAGCTGGGCGAGGCCTATATTCACGGCATGAACGGCATCGCCGAGGCCGTGCGCCAGCTGCGCGGCACCTCGGTCAATCCGGTCCCCGACGTGGAGCACGTCCTGGTGACCGCGGGCACCGGCGTGCCCACTTCGGGTCTCATCCTCGGCTAGACCGCCTTTGCGTGGCGCTGCTGCGCCCGCGTTTCGTTTGGTGGCTGACTCGCCGCTGTAACGCCGGTGGCCGTGGGTAGGCCTCGGCGAGAGTGCCTGCCCCGCTATTTGCCATATACTTTTTCGCGATCCCACCCAGTGGGCAGTGGCAGAGTTGCGACCAGCGGTCCGCCCCAACCTCGCTCGGAGCCTAAACTAGATTGCTAGATCTGCACGACAACGTCGATCTTGGCGTTTGGGTGGGTAGATATCGAGCGATCGAAGCCGAAGATATACCGAAGTTGTCGCTGCTTATCGAGGCTATCTTGACCGAGCGACACACTAGCACTGGCGAACCGGGACGGGTGGTATTCGCCGAGTTTTCTGAAATTTGCTAGATTCGTATTGCAGCGCGAAAGTGCGAGTGGTAACTTCCATAACTCATGGAGGGCAGTCCTGCAAGTTCGAGATTTTCAGCTAAGTCTCAGAGATTTGCACGCTCGATCGGGTCGCATTGCCGGCATAGCCGACAAGCGAAAGGGGGGATCGTGCCAGCGCACAACGCTCCGACTTCGCTGCTGCAGGCAGAACCAACTTGCCGCGCCTGTCGCTCAGGGCGCGTTCCGATGGCCGGCGGAGCCGGCGCACCCCTCGCTGACTCCGCCGGCTCTAAAACGTATTCGCGATATGCGGCCAACACGGTTGCCGGAGGCGTCAAGTGGTAGTCCAGCAGGGTCAGACGCCCGTTCCACAACCACTCGGTTCCGCGGTCGGACAACTGGCAGGTCCGCTCACCTCGGGACAACCCGAAATCGCAGCTCCCTCCGATGTCGAGCGCTCGTCGAGACTGGCCAGCCGCAGGCAATGGGAGCGGCGATACACCAGCAACCTGCGGATAACCGACACCGCGATCGTGATCTGTGCCGTTCTCCTGGCGCAATACGTCCGATTCGGCCGGACCGCAGTCGCCGAACAGGCGATGAGCGATTACCAGACCGCGTACTCGGCGGGGCTCGTCGTCATCTGGCTCGCGGCACTTGCCGGCTTTCGTACGCGGTCGCCCAAATACATGAGCGCGGGGATTGAAGAGTATAGGCGAGTGGTGACCGCGTCCTTCTGGACCTTCGGGGCAGTGGCCATGGGCGAACTGCTGCTGAAGCTCGAGCTCTCGCGGGGGTACCTCGCGGTGGCACTTCCAGTGGGAACACTTTGCCTGGTCCTGAATAGATGGATGTGGCGGGATCACGTCGTTCGACAGCGCGCGTCCGGTCGCTATCAGTCTGCGGTGCTGGCGATCGGCGACACCGAGGCTGTTACCAATCTCGCTAGCGAGTTGGCCGATGATCCCTGCAGTGGGTATCAGGTCGTCGGGATCGGCATACCCGCGTACGGACCCCCGCGTGGGGAGTACCTCACCATCAACGGTCGAGAGGTTCCGATCGTCGGTGGTGTGCCCTACCTGCTTGATGCGATCAAGGGCTGTGGCGCCGACACAGTGGCGATTGCCGGCACCGAATACTTCGGCGTCAAGGGCATCCGCCGGCTCATATGGGAACTCGAACCCATGAATGTGGAGCTGCTGGTGTCGCCCGGCGTCATGGATGTGGCACGATCGCGGCTTGCGGTGCGGCCGATTGCCGGATTGCCTCTGCTCTGCATCGACAAGCCCCAATACCAAGGGGCGAAGAGGTTGCAGAAGCGCGTATTCGACTTCTGCTTCGCGTCGGTCGCACTGACAGTGGCCTCGCCGGTCCTGGTTGTCACCGCACTGGCCATCAAATTGACGAGTAGAGGACCGGTCTTCTATTCCTCGGAACGCATTGGAATCGACGGCAAGCCGTTCTCGATGCTGAAGTTCCGCACCATGGTCGAAGACGCTGACAAGGAACTGGACACCTTGCTCAGCGCCAACGAGAGTGACGGCCTTCTGTTCAAGATCCGCAACGATCCGCGGGTCACGCCGGTCGGGCGATTCTTGCGTCGATTCAGCATCGACGAGCTGCCTCAGTTCATCAACGTGCTACGGCAGGAGATGAGCGTTGTCGGCCCCCGTCCGCCACTGAGGCGGGAAGTCGAACAGTACGACGACGACGTGCAGCGCAGATTGCTTGTAAAGCCGGGCGTTACCGGGCTCTGGCAAGTCAGCGGCCGTTCCGATCTGCCGTGGGAGAAGGCTGTTCGCCTGGACCTTTCATATGTCGACAACTGGTCGATGGTGACCGACATTTTGATCATCGCAAAGACCGTGCGAGCGGTGTTCGGCCGCTCCGGGGCTTACTGAGGCACGAGATGCGCGGAATCATTCTCGCCGGGGGCACCGGCTCGCGTTTGCACCCGATCACCGTGGGCACGAGCAAGCAGCTACTGCCGGTATACGACAAACCGATGATCTACTACCCCCTCACGTCGCTGATACTCGCGGGCATCCGCGACATCTTGGTCATCACCAAGCCGGCCGATGCGGCGGCGTTTCGCGCTTTGTTGTCGGACGGCTCTCAGTTCGGTATTTCCATCACGTACGCGGTCCAGCCGGTGCCCGACGGGATCGCTCACGCGTTCGTTATCGGTGCCAGCCACATCGGAACCGACTGCGTGGCACTGATCCTCGGCGACAACCTGTTTCACGGCCCGAAGTTGGGCACGCAGCTGAACCGCTTCACCGACATCAAGGGTGGAACGGTCTTTGCCTACCGGGTAGCTGATCCCAGCGCATACGGGGTCGTCGAGTTCGACGATCAAGGACGCGCGTTGTCTTTGGAAGAAAAGCCGAAATGTCCGCGATCCGAATACGCGGTTCCCGGTCTGTACTTCTATGACAACGACGTTGTCGACATCGCTGCCTCTCTAACCCCCTCCGATCGCGGCGAATACGAAATCACTGATGTCAATCGTGCGTACCTGGAGCTCGGGCGGCTGTCGGTCGAGGTCCTACCCCGCGGGACGGCCTGGTTCGACACCGGGACTTTCGACTCGCTGCTCGATGCGGGCAATTACGTCCGCACCATCGAGCAGCGCCAAGGACTGAAGATGGGAGTCCCGGAGGAGGCCGCCTGGCAGCGCGGCTTCATCGGCGACGATGAGTTGCGGGAGCGCGGCGAACTGCTTCACAAGTCTGGTTATGGCACCTACCTGTTGGGGCTTCTCGACGGCGTGGCAGTAGGTGGCAAATCATGAGAATGGTCGTTCTGGGAACCGGCTATCTCGGTGCTACGCACGCGGCTTGCATGGCCGAATTGGGCCACGAGGTCCTCGGCGTGGACATCGACCCGGCCAAGCTCGCGAAGCTCGAGGCGGGTGGGGTTCCGTTCTTCGAACCGGGTCTCAGCGAGGTTCTGCAACGCAACACGGCTAGCGGCAGATTGCGCTTTTCCTCCTCATATGAGGAGGCGGCGGACTTCGCGGACGTGTTCTTCCTTGCAGTCGCAACGCCGCAGAAGAAAGGCGAGTATGGGGCTGATCTGCATTTCGTCGAATGCGCGATTACCACACTCGCGCCGCTGCTGAACAAGCCGGCCTTGATTCTGGGTAAGTCGACGGTTCCGGTGGGGACCGCAACGCGGCTCGGTCAAGTCGTTCGTGATCTGTCGCCCGCCGGCGAGGCGGTCGAAGTGGCGTGGAATCCGGAATTCCTGCGTGAAGGTTTGGCGGTTGAGGACACGCTGCATCCCGACCGGTTGGTTCTCGGAATCGACAGAACGGGTCCAGGCCGCGCTGAGCGGATCGCGCGAGAAATATATGCCGATCTGATCGACGACGGGATTCCGTTCATCGTGACCGACATGGCCACCGCCGAGTTGGTGAAGGTGTCCGCCAACGCGTTTCTGGCAACGAAGATCTCATTCATCAATGCGATCGCCGAGGTGTGCGAGGCGGCCGATGCCGACGTAACGGTCCTGGCGGACGCGCTCGGATACGACCGCCGGATCGGAAGGCAGTTTCTCAATGCCGGTCTCGGTTTTGGTGGTGGATGTCTGCCCAAGGACATCCGCGCTTTCATGGCGCGAGCGGGCGAGCTGGGAGCTGACCAAGCGCTGACGTTCTTACGCGAAGTCGACAGCATCAACATGCGTCGACGGACGCGCATGGTCGAGATCACCCGCGAAGAGTGCGGCGGGAGTCTCATCGGGGCGATGGTCGCGGTGTTGGGGGCGGCCTTCAAGCCGAACTCGGATGATGTACGAGACTCGCCCGCACTGAATGTTGCTGGACAGCTCCAGCTACAGGGAGCGGTGGTCAACGTCTTTGACCCACAGGCGATGGACAATTCGCGCGCGCTGTTCCCAACACTGACCTACGCCACCTCTGCATTCGAAGCGTGCGAAGGTGCCGACGTCGTGCTCGTCTTGACCGAGTGGCCGGAGTTCCGTTCGATCGACCCTGTTGCGCTGAAGGCAACCGTTCGATCGGCTTGCGTGATCGACGGACGCAATTGTCTCGACGCGTCGGCGTGGTCTGCCGCGGGATGGCGTTACCGAGCTCTCGGTCGGCCGGTGATTGCGCGTGATCTGGGCGCATTGGTCGGTGCGACATGATGCCGCCGCAGTGGCACGAACCCACAGCCGTAGCCGATCCGCCACCGGGACGGCATCTGCTCGCCGCCTCCACTGGTGGACACTTGGCCCAACTCGCCAAGTGGTCGAAAGCCATAGGCTCGGCTTCTGATTCACTCTGGGTGACATTCAAGTCGCCCCAGAGCGATTCACTGCTCCAGGACCGTAGGACCATATATGTGCCGTATGTCGCACCGCGCGACCTCCGTGGAGCGGTGAACGCCTTCATTCACCTGATAAGAGAAATTAATTGGGGCACGGAACAATTCACCGCAGCGGTGACGACGGGAGCAGCGGTGGGTTTGGCTGCGCTCGCCGCGGCGCGCATCCATCGCGTACCGTCCTTCTACTTCGAAAGTGTGTCGCGCGTCAATGGCCCTTCGCTCACCGGAAAGCTGGCCAGCCTCGACCCGCGCATCCATACCTTCTGCCAGTACGAGCATTGGGCTGGACGCCGTTGGATTTACCGAAGTTCCCTTTTCGACAGTTACCGAACGATCCCTAAACACAAAGTTGAACGACCCCGGCTATTCGTAACGTTGGGAACTATCTACCCTTACCGATTCGATGCGCTCGTCGACGCCATTCTCTCGACAGGCCTTGCGGACAGCCGGACGGTTTGGCAGTTGGGGACCACGACGCGAGAAGGGCTGCCTGGCAACGCCGTTTCACAAATGGGCGGCGCTGAATTCGAACGGTGCGCGCGCATCGCCGATGTCGTCATCACTCACGCCGGCGTCGGGACAATCATGCACCTGCTTGACATGGGCATCTTCCCAGTGGTGGTGCCACGTAGAGCCAAGCGAAGTGAGCACGTCGACGACCATCAGTGCCAAATCGCCGGATTGCTCGACACTCGTGCGATTTCGATGGTGACCGAAGCAGATGACCTGCACCGAAGCACGATAATCGCAGCCTCGGGAAGCGCTGTTCGGAGCATGGGGGTGCCAGCAACACGTAATGACACATGGCCATCGGTCCAATCGCCCAGGGAACTGCCAAGTGAACGAACGGAGATTTCATGAACTGCCGCCTGTGCGGTTCCACTCGCCTCCACAGTGTGCTGGATCTCGGCGCCACGCCGCCGTGCGAGAAGTTCCTCGAGGTCGATGACCTCGATTCGCCCGAGCCGACGTTTCCGTTGCATCTTCGGTTGTGCGAGGACTGCTTGCTGCTGCAGATTCCGGCGCTGATCACTCCGGAGGAAACCTTCACCGAATATGCCTACTTCTCGTCATATTCCGACAGCTGGGTCCAGCACGCGAGGCGGTTCGTCGATGACGCCGTCACGCGGCTTGACCTCGGCCCTGAATCGTTCGTCGTCGAGGTCGCCAGCAATGACGGATATCTGCTTCGACACGTACTGGCAGCAGGCATACCGTGCCTCGGAATCGAACCGTCCGTAAATGTGGGAGCCGCTGCCCGCGAGTCGGGCATTCCGACGCTGACCGCATTCCTCGACGAGCAACTCGCCGCTGAGGTGCGAACGGATCACGGCCCGGCGGATCTCGTCGTCGCCAACAACGTTTACGCGCACATCCCCGACCTTCTGGGTTTCACGCGGTCACTTCGTGGACTGCTCGCCGACGACGGCTGGCTGAGCATCGAAGTCCATCATGCACTGAACCTCGTCACATTAGGCCAGTTCGACACCATCTACCACGAGCATTTTCAGTACTACACAGTGCTTTCGGCGCAGCGTGCACTCGCCTCGGCCGGTCTGGCGCTGGTGGATGTGGAGATGATCCCTACACACGGTGGATCGATTCGGCTCTGGGCACGGCCCGTAGAGATCGCCGAACCGCAGCATCAACGCGTCACCGATGTGCTCCGGATCGAGGAGGAAGCCGGACTGCACCAGATCGACGGCTATTTCCGGCTGCAGCGGCAGGCCGAAGCTGTTCGCCACGCACTGTTACGTTTTTTACTCGAATGCCGCGCCGACGGCAAGCAAGTCGTCGGTTACGGAGCACCGGGTAAGGGCAACACTTTGCTCAACTACTGCGGTATCCGCTGTGATCTGCTGGATTACACCGTTGATCGCAATCCCTACAAGCACGGGCGCTTCACCCCCGGCACGCGGATTCCGATCCATGACCCGGCGCAGATCGACAAGGACCGGCCCGACGTCGTGCTGGTGCTGCCCTGGAACCTCGAGGCCGAGTTGACCGAACAACTTGCCTACATCGCGGAATGGGGCGGTCAACTCGTCTTTCCGCTGCCCACGCTGCATACCGCGGCTATCTCGAATCCGCCGAAAAGAAAGGTGGCAACATGAAAGTCGTTCTGTTCTGCGGTGGTTACGGCATGCGAATGCGCAACAGCGTTGACGACATGGTGCCGAAGCCGATGCAGATGATCGGACCCCGGCCGCTCATCTGGCATGTGATGCGCTATTACGCACACTTCGGACACAAGGAATTCATTCTGTGCCTCGGTTACGGTGCTGCGCACATCAAGAACTATTTCCTGACCTACCAGGAAGCCGCGTCGAATGATTTCGTGATGCGCGGCGGACAGGTCCAATTGATGCACTCGGATATCAGTGACTGGTCGATCTCGTTCGTCGACACCGGACTCGAATCGGCGATCGGTGAACGTCTACGCCGGGTGCGAGACCACCTCAAGGGTGACGAATACTTTCTGGCCAACTACGCCGACGTGCTCAGCGATGCACCGCTGGACGACATGATCGAACAGTTCCACCAATACGGCGCAACCGCTTCGATGATGGTCGTCCCGCCGCAGTCGTCCTTCCACTGCGTTGAGGTGTCCGAGAACGGCGAGGTCAAGGACATCATTGCGGTGTCCAAGCTGCCGATATGGGAGAACGGCGGATTCTTCGTGCTGTCGCAGGAGATCTTCGACCTCTTGCCCCCCGGTGGCGATCTGGTCGCCGATGTCTGCGGCACGTTGGCGGGGCAGGGCAAGTTGTTCGGTTACCGGTACGAAGGATTCTGGAAGCCCGCCGACACTTTCAAGGAACGAGCCGAACTCGAATCCAGATATCACAGCGGCGACCGGCCATGGATGTTGTGGGAAAAGCCGGTCGGCGCCGCGTCCGGGGCACGATGATCCAACTACTCACCGGCGTGCTCGACGAAATCGCGGTCGTAGGTGCGCATTGCGACGACATCGCGATCGGTATGGGTGGCACCCTGCTCACCCTCGCGACCTCTAACCCAGGTCTGCGGGTCAGGGGTCTTGTGCTGTCCGGCGGCGGCACTGAACGCGAAGCCGAGGAGATCGAAGCATTGGCGGGGTTCTGTCCTGGCGCCGATGTGAACCTGACGGTGCTCGATGTGCCGGATGGACGGGGGCCAGCGCACTGGGAGCGAATAAAGAATCACCTCCGTGACTTTCGCGTGTCGTGCAGACCGCAAGTGGTGTTCGGCCCACATCGCGGAGATGCACATCAGGATCACCGGCTGCTGGCGAAGCTGTTGCCCACCGAGTTCCGTGATCACCTCGTGCTCGGCTACGAGATCCTCAAATGGGAAGCAGACACCCCGCGCCCTACGCTATTTCATCCCCTCGCGACCGCCGTCGCCGAGGAGAAGGCACGCCTTCTGCACAAGCACTATCCCTCGCAGATAAGCCACGACTGGTTCGACGAGCAAGCGTTTCTCGGCCTGTCCAGACTTCGCGGAGTGCAATGCCGCAGCGTGCACGCTGAAGGCTTCATCCTCGAAAAGGCAACGATCTCATTCGGGCGGCGCGAAAAGCCGGTACCGCAGGCAGTCTCACCAACGAAAACATAAGGGGTAGTGGCAATGCGAGTACTCATCACTGGGCATCAAGGATACCTGGGCACCGTCATGGTGCCGATCCTGCGCGACGCGGGTCACGAGGTAACCGGCTTGGATTCGGGTTTCTTCGCCGACTGCGTTCTTGGCCCGGCCCCCGCGGATCCGCCGGGAATGCGGGTGGACCTCAGGGATGTGACAGTGGAACAGCTGACCGGCTTCGACGCGGTCATTCATCTAGCGGCGCTGTCCAACGACCCGCTCGGTGCGCTTGCACCCCAAATCACCTACGACATCAACCACCACGCGTCGGTCAAGTTGGCCCGGCTCGCCAAGGCGGCGGGTGTGCGGAGATTCCTCTATGCCTCCACCTGCTCGGTGTACGGAGCAGCGGGAGAGGACCTGGTCACCGAGAGCGCCCCGCTGCGACCGTTGACCCCTTACGCGGAAAGCAAAGTCAGGGTCGAATACGACGTAGCGGCAATGGCCGATGAATCCTTCTCGCCCGTGTTCTTGCGCAATGCGACCGCTTTCGGCTTCTCGCCGCGGCTGCGTGCGGACATCGTGCTGAACAACCTTGTCGGCCACGCCGTCCTCACCGGCGATGTTCGTGTGCTTTCAGACGGGACGCCATGGCGACCGCTCGTGCACGCCAGGGACATCGCCGCGGCCTTCCTCCTCGCGTTGGAGGCGCCGATCGACAGAGTGCATTGCGCCGCTTACAACGTCGGCACCGAATCGAACAATCTGACCGTCGCTGAGATCGCCCAGTCGGTGGTCGATGTGGTTCCCGGCGCCAAGTTGTTGATCACCGGTGAGACCGGGGGCGACCCTCGCTCGTACCGAGTGGATTTCTCGGCATTCCGCGAGGCGCTGGGCTTCAAAGCGAAATGGTCGATTCCCGATGGTGCCGCTGAGCTCTACAAGGAGTACGTCGCCGCCGGGCTCACCGCTGACGACTTCGCCAACAAGTTCACTCGGCTGGCGCACCTCAAATCACTGCAGGCCGACAATGTCGTCGACGAGTCCATGCGACGGATCACGACAGATGTGTGAGCAGCTCAGCCCAGCTTCCGGCGCTCGCGTCGCGGGGCGAGACCGCCGTCACCGGCAGCGGCCAGTGGATGCCGATATCCGGGTCGTTGTACGCCACGGCGAGGTCCTCGGAGGGGTCATGGGGACGATCGATCCGATAGCACACGTCGGCGGTGGCGGTCAGCGCCTGGAAGCCGTGCAAGAACCCGGGCGGCACGTAAAGATGTTGAAAATCTTTGTCATCGAGCAGGAATTCCTGGTGCCGGCCGAATGTCGGCGAATCCCTCCGAATATCGACCAGCACATCGTGCACCGCTCCGTTGGCGCAGCGCACGAGCTTCGCCTCGCCCCGTCCCGCCCG
The DNA here is from genome assembly GCF_002553505.1 of Mycolicibacterium agri. Classification (GTDB taxonomy): domain Bacteria; phylum Actinomycetota; class Actinomycetes; order Mycobacteriales; family Mycobacteriaceae; genus Mycobacterium; species Mycobacterium agri. The sequence goes on from NZ_PDCP01000001.1 coordinate 166,462, forward strand.
GCCGTGCAAGCCGCGAATGACGCCCTTCGCCGAACGAGATTGGGAGTCCTGGACGAACGAAGCGGAGAATCCCGGGCGACCGAGATAGTCGTCGAAGATCTTCGCGTCGAACGTACGGGTGAACAGCCCACGCTCGTCCCGGAACGGCTGCGGGACGAGGACAAGAACGTCCTTGAGATCCGCGGTTTCGATACGCACATGGAAATGCTGTCATGACAGCGTGCCGCGGATGCGGAAAAACCGATTTAACCCCAGTTCTGGATCTGGGGCAGGTGCCCGCCGCCGATCACTTCCCAGCCGTTGAAGAACCCGTCTGCGCGCAGGAGGCATCGCACGCGCTGGTGATGGAGCTCTGCGGTGGCTGTGGCCTTGCACAACTCGCCGCCGACGACACAATCGCAGATGAGCCCCGCGGCGTGGAACCGCAGGCGCTTAAAGACCAGGCCGAGGCGGCAATCGAGCGAGTTGCCGCTGCCGGTTGGTTGCGAGGAGAAACCACTCTCGAATTCGGCAGCCCGCACGGTGGCACCTGGATCCCGCTGCTCGCCGAACGCGGTTTCACCACCGTGTCGTCACCGGCGGACGTGGTGCTTGATTGCTTCGGCATCATGCATGAGCCAGATCAACGCAGCGCCTTCCTACGCCGCGCGCAGGTGACCAAGCGCGGCGGTATCCTGTTGCTGCAGTACCACTCGCTCGTGACGATTGTCGAGCAAGGCCAGTGGAACGCCCTGCGGCACGGGCATTTTGCGTACTATTCGTTGACCGCGCTAACGCGGCTGCTCGGTGCGGCCGGACTTCGCGTCGTCACCGCCTGGGACTTCGACCTTTATGGCGGCACGGTGTTGCTGGCGGCAGTACACGGAAATGCCGAGCCCGATGAGACGGTGAGGTGCATTCTCGAGACCGAGGACGCACTGGGTATCACCAGTCCGGCAGTCGTCGCCGATCTCCAATCCAAAGCCGATCGGCACGTTACGGAGCTGCGGAAGTGGCTCGAGGCGGAGTCGGGCGCCGGCCGGACGATCCTTGCGTATGGCGCCGCGTCGCGTGCGGTCGCGCTGTTCAGTCGCGCGGGGATCGACGCCCGCCTACTTGCGGCGGTCGCCGACGCGTCGCCCGCCAAGCACGGCAGGCGGATGCCAGGGACCGATATACCGATTGTGTCGCCGGATCAACTCCTGGTGGCCGAGCCGGACCAAGTGCTCTTGACAGTTCCCGATCTTCTGCCTGAAGTCGCCGCCCGTTTTCCAGAACTTGACGGTCGGTGGAAGGTCGACATCCCATGAATCTTGTTCCTGTCCAGAAAGGTAGGCGCTCCTCATGACCACAGTTCTGTTCAACCCCGACCTCGCCGACGAAGAGCGGCGTGCGCGGCTGTATCGCGGGCAGGTCCTCGTGTTCTCGGCGTCACCGGAGTCGCTTGCGCTGGTCGACCACGCCCGCGACCTCATCACCGAAGCGTTTGGCCAACGAGACCCGCAGACCGCGCAGTACGACGTGCCGGTCGAGGAGTTCGCGTCGCTACTAGCGGACCTGAAGCCGAGGTTCATCCATCATCCCGAGTCGAAGAAGCGGATCAGGGCGGTGTTAGAGCGCTTCGGCTGTGACCTCGACCGGACCTATTTCGACGTCCCTCGGATGCGGACGTCGACTTCCGATGACTTCTTGACGACCGGGATCTCCTATGCGTTCCACCCGCATCGGGACACGTGGTACTCCGCGCCGTTCAGTCAGCTCAACTGGTGGATCCCGATCTATCCGGTGGTTCCCGAAAACGTGATGGCGTTTCATCCCCAATACTGGGACCGCCCAGTGCGCAATGGGTCGCGTCGCTACAACTACTACGAGTGGAATCGGACCAGCAGGCCCACCGCTGCCCAGCACATCAAGGTTGACACTCGGGATCAGCCGAAACCGGAGGAGCCCCTGCAACTCGAACCCCAGGTGCGCGTCGTGCCCGAGGTAGGCGGGATCATGCTCTTTTCCGGCAATCAGTTGCACTCGACTGTTCCGAACACTTCCGGCCAGACCAGGTTCAGCATCGATTTTCGGACCGTGAACATCGACGACGTGCAATCCCGCGTCGAGGCACCGAACATCGATTCGGAATGCACAGGGACATCGTTGCGAGACTTCCTGTGCGCAAGCAATTTCGAGCGGATCGCCGAAGATGTTGTGGTTTCTTATGAGGGATTGGCGCCTGCGAATGTATGAATCTTCAGTGACCTGTCGCGAGGAGGCGGCGGTGGACAGACCGCCTCCAGCGACCATCCGTCGGAGGCCGAGGACGAAACGGTCCGTGCGGTGGGGGGTGGCCGCGCTGGTCGTATTGACAGTGGTCACCATGCTGGGCTGGCCTGTCTACGTTACGCCGCAAGTTGACCAACTGCGACATGCCGATGCAGTCTTCGTTCTCGGCGGCAGCGGCGACGCTGCCTACACACTCGGACTGGAGTATGCGCTGCAGGGATACACCGCCGACGTGGTGTTCTCCAATCCCAATGGTGCTGAGGCTATTTGGCTTACCGACCTGTGCAGCCACCAAAGATATCGCTTCACCGTGAGCTGCGTCGAGCCGAACCCCCGAACGACAAGGGGAGAAGCGCGTGCGCTTGAGCGCCTTGCGACCGCCAAGGGCTGGCACAGCGTGATCGTGTTGACGGATGCACCACACATCACGCGTGCGCGTTACATCATCCAGCGTTGCTTCCACGGTGATCTGATGATGAGGGAGAGCGAAACCGAACTTTCGCCGCTTGAATGGGCGCGGAGCTTCATATACCAAACTGCCGGCTTCGTCCGCGCGGCAGTGCAGTCCGGATGCTGAGCGTCATGCGATGGCAACTCAACAGACCAGCGTCAGTCGGCAGTCACAGAAGCCGCTTTCTCCGACGGGAGTTCCGCAATGCCCGTGCCAGTGAATAGATCGTTCGAACGTTCCAACGATTTGCAGGACCGACTGCATCATGTGGTCCCTGGCGGTGCGCACACCTACGCACGCGGCCCCGATCAGTATCCCGAAGGGATGGCGCCGGTGTTGATGCGTGGCTTGGGCTGCCACGTCTGGGACGTCGACGGCAACGAGTACATCGAATACGGCATGGGCTTGCGCTCGGTGACGCTAGGTCACGGCTTCCGGCCAGTCGTCGAGGCGGTCTGCCGTGAGATCGCAAACGGGGTCAACTTCAGCCGACCGACCGCGATCGAGCTCGCCGCGGCCGAGGATTTCCTGGATCTCGTTCCCGGCGCGGACATGGTGAAGTTCGCCAAGAACGGGTCCGATGTCACTACCGCCGCGGTCCGCTTGGCCCGCGCTGTGACCGGTCGTGTCAAGGTTGCAGCTTGCGACCAGCCTTTCTTCTCCACTGACGACTGGTTCATCGGCGGTACCCAAATGGACTGCGGGGTCCCAGAATCAAGCCGGAGCGCGACAGTTCGCTTCCGCTACAACGATCTTGAGTCACTTTCGGCCGTCCTGAAGGGCGATGACATCGCGTGCGTGATACTCGAGGCCGCTACGTCGACGACAGAACCGGAACCCGGCTACCTCCAGGGTGTTCGACGATTATGTGATCAGCACGGCACGCTATTGATCCTTGACGAGATGATCACCGGATTCCGCTGGTCCATACACGGTGCACAGGGACTCTATGACGTGCAACCGGACCTTTCCTGCTGGGGAAAGGCCATCGGCAACGGCTTCCCGGTGTCGGCCTTGGCGGGCAAGCGCGAGTTCATGGAACTCGGCGGACTCCGAACCGACCGGGAGCGGGTGTTTCTCCTATCCACGACGCATGGCCCCGAGACCGGATCGCTGGCGGCGTTCCGCGCGGTGGTGAAGGCATACAGAACCGACGATCCGATCGGCCGGATGGAAAGGGCTGGACAGCTGTTGCTTTCGACTGTCGAAGCGGCGATCCGCGAAGCGGGCTTGGCCGACTACCTACAGCTGATCGGCAGGTCATCATGCCTGACCTTCGTCACGCGGGATGCGCACGGGCGCCCTTCGCAGGCCTACCGCACGCTGTTCCTGCAGGAGTTGCTCCGCCACGGTGTGCTGGGCCAATCGTTCGTCACTTCGGCGGCTCACACCGATTCCGACGTCGAACGGACCGTCGCTGCGATACGCATTGCCCTTCCCCTATACCGGCGCGCGATCGAGCGCGGTTCTGTCGCAGGGCTGCTAGAGGGTCGCCCTGTCGCTCCTGCCATCCGCCAATTCGCCGCACCCCGGCGTGATTACGGCGGTGCACTTCCCGTGGCGGCGGACCTAGGAGGTATAGCGTGAAAGTATTTGCCACAAACCGCATTTCCGCCTCGTCGAAGCCGGACGCCCGGGTGATCGCGTTCTTCGGTCTTTACGGCGCAGGAAACTTGGGCAACGACGCAGCGCTGACGAGTGCCAGGTTCGCAGTGCAACGCCACGATCCCGAGGCCGAACTCGTCTGCGTCTGTTTCCATCCCGAGGTCGTTCGATCAGAGTACGGAATCAATGCCGTACCGATCCACATGTCCGGACCGCTACCGGACGCACCATCGGGACCCCGCCTGCTTCGAATGGTGCAGCGTCCCCTGTTCGAGCTCGCGCGGTGGGTCGCAGTCTACCGCTTCCTGCGGCGAACAGATCTTGTGATCGTCCCGGGAACCGGGATACTCGACGACTTCGGGGAACGCCCGCATAGGATGCCGTACCACCTGTTCCGTTGGTCGCTCAGCGCGAAACTGGCACGGACGAAATTCGCATTCGTGAACGTCGGGGCAGGGCCGATCAGGCACCCGGTGAACCGGTTCCTCATGAAGCGTGCGGTCAGGTTCTCGAGCTACCGTTCGTATCGCGACGATATCTCTCGTTCGTATATGTCGGAAATCGGTGCGTCGGCCGACGACACACCAGTGATGCCGGACCTGGTGTTCGGCGTGACTCGCCCCGCGGGCCCCACGCTACCGGGAAGTAGCCCGACGATCGGTCTCGGTGTCATGGCATATCAGGGCTGGGCGAACGACCCGGTCAGCGGCGAGGGAATCTTCCGATCCTATATAGACAACATGTCCACGATCGCTTGCCGACTCCTCGACAAGGGCTACACGGTGCGGGTACTCATCGGCGAAACCTGCGATGAAAGCGCTGTCGATGCACTCCTCAAAAGTGTTCGGCAGCGCAGAGATGGCGACGTTCCGGCCGGTCGGTTGATTGCCGAGCCCATCGACACGATGCATGATCTGCTGACACAGATTGCTGCCACGGATGCCGTTATCGCCACGCGCTACCACAATGTAGTCGGCGCTTTGATGATGAATCGCCCGGTCGTCTCGCTCGGCTATGCCGCGAGATTCGACGAGATCATGAAGAGCATGGGCCTTGGTGACTACTGCCATCACGCGGAAAGCATCGTGCCGGAGGCGATCCTGGCCGACCTCGACGAACTGCTGGAGAAGTGGGACGCTTTCTCACCGACCGTCGATAACCGGAACCAGCAATACCTCCGGGAGCTTGAACGTCAATTTGAAAGCCTGATCGGCCCGCCGGTCCAACCCGGCGTACCAGCCGCCATCCTAAACGGAGTTGGAAGCCGGTAATGGCGTCGGTCAGGATCGGCCGATGAGGATCGCGATCCTCGGGATCAACTACGCGCCGGAGCCGACCGGTATCGCCCCGTATACAACCGGCCTCGCAACGGGTTTGGCCGAGCGGGGACACCAGGTTGCGGTTCTGACCGGCTTTCCCCACTATCCGCAATGGAAACGCAGCAAGGAAGTTTCGGCATTCCGATCTGATGAGCGGATCGACGGAGTGCATGTCCGTCGTTTCAGCCACTCTGTGCCCCACACGTTGTCGTGGCGCGGACGCGCGGCAATGGAGGTCACGTTCGGCCTGCAACTGCTGACCAGCCGCTGGGGCCGGCCCGAGGTGGTGGTTTTCGTGACACCGCCGCTGCTGGCGGTCGCGATGGCAGCCGTACGCGCGCGGATGACGTGGCCGAGGCCAGCTATCGGAATCTTGGTGCAGGATGTGTACAGCCGTGGGGTCACCGAAACGGGAGCCGCGTCGGGCCTGTCAGCCCGTGCAATACATGCGGTCGAATCGTTCGCTGTTCGGCTGGCCGATGGAGTTGTGGTGATTCACCCCGGATTCGGGAGGGATCTCACGGAGCGTCACGGTGTGGAAGCGCACCGCATTCGCGACATCCGCAACTGGACTCACGTCGATCATCCGAACCCGTCTGCCAGCGCAGCCTTCCGTGACGCGCATGGCTGGAGCCACGACGAGGTCGTCGTCTTGCATGCCGGAAATATGGGCTACAAACAGGGGCTGGAAAACGTCGTAGCCGCAGCCGAATTGGCCGGCCGCAGCGGAAGTCGGGTGCGCTTTGTGCTGTTGGGTGACGGCAACCAACGTGCGGACCTGCAAGCCGCAGGCGCGGGCGTCGGCGCGCTCGAGTTCCTGTCCCCTGTCCGCGAGGAGGAATTGCCCGCCGCACTCGGCGCCGCAGACGTGCTGCTGGTGAACGAACGTCCTGGCGTTGCACAGATGTCGCTGCCGAGCAAGCTCACCTCGTACTTCAGCGCCGGTAAACCGATCCTTGCTGCGACGGACGAAGCAGGGTTCACCGCGCAAGAGGTCATGGCTTCCGGCGCCGGAGTCCGCGTGCCGGCAGACCGACCCGATCTGTTGCTCGCCGAGGCTCTCCGGCTCGGTGCCGACCGTGCGCTCGCGGCGAAGTTAGGTCAGGCGGGCCGCCGCTACAGCGCATCACTTCTGTCCGCGACCACCGCGCTGGACTCCTACGAGGAGTGGATTACCGATCTCGCCGAATCTCGACGGCGGCTGGCGAACGATGCCGGTTGTCGCGGCGCGCCTGGCTGCATCGGGATGCGATGAGCGAGTTTGTCTGTCGATCGCAGCGCGACCGTTCTGGCGGTAGACGCCGACACGGCCATGGCGGATCCGATCGCCGGCAGTGGCAGCAATGGCCCGCCAGTCATATTTCCATGTACCGATACTGGCCGACGCCGCGTTACACGACGATCGGCGCCATCTTTCAGATCGATGCGCGCGCCGGGCACAATCGCAGGCGATGGCAAAGGAAAGAACATTTGCCATAGAGGCATGGATGTGTCTTGAAACCAGTAACGTGCGACGCAGGCCGGTGCGGCAACGGTTGCGTAGCGCAGTGGCCCAGTTAGGACGATCATGAAGCGAATCGGTGTCACTTTCCAGGGAGGCGATCCCGCTCAGCCTTCGACATGGTCCGGGACCCCATACGGCGTCGTCACAGGACTCAGGGCGGCGGGTGTCGAGCCGGTCGCGATACGAATCGGACCTCCTCCACAGTTGAGGGGTCTTGCGCGTAATGCAGTCGCGGTTCCGTATTTGCGTCCCGGCAGAAACTGGCGTGAAGCCGTCCAGCGGGCTCGCGCCGCGGCCGCCGTCTCCCCGTTGATCTCGAGCTTGGACTCGACGGCCGCGTCTTACACGTTGCGCAGGCTGACTGAATTGGATGGCATCATTCAAATCGGCACAGGCTATACGCTGCGAACTCGTGTACCAATCGTCACGTACGAGGACATGACGGTTCAGCAGACGAAGGTGTTCCCGTATCGAGGCTGGGACTTGTTGTCGGAGCGCGCCTACAGATCCCGGGTGCGTCGTCAGCACGCCGTTTACGAACAGGCGGTCGCCTGTTGCCTCACCAGCCAGTGGGCGGCTCGTTCGGTGATCGATGACTATGGCGTGCCCGCGTCGAAGGTCCATGCGGTCGGGGTTGGCTGCAATCACCGTGCTCCGGAATCCAATGAAGGGAAATTGCAACGTGATTGGAGCGCTCCCCGGTTCCTGTTCGTCGGGATCGATTGGGAGCGAAAGAACGGAGCAGGTGTCCTCGAAGCGTTCCGATCCGTCAAGAAGGTGGCGCCTTCGGCGACCCTGGATGTTGTAGGTCGTCACCCGCCGCTGCACGAAGCGGGCGTGACCCCGCACGGAGTATTGCGGCTCGATGATCCAGTCGAGATCGAGCGCTTGTCTCGCCTCTTCTCCGAGGCGACCTGTTTCGTCATGCCGTCCTACACAGAAGCTTTCGGCATAGCCTATGTGGAAGCTGCGGCTGCCGGCATTCCAAGCATCGGCACCGTATCCGGGGGTTCTGAATTCCTGATCGGTGACGGGGGACTTGTTATCGACCCGTATGACTTCCAAGCGTTGGTGTCGGCGATGCTGCGTCTGTGCGATCCGCGCACGGCGGCGCGGATGGGTGCCGCTGCGAAGGAGCGCTCGGCGATGTTCACCTGGCCTGCAGTCGCCGAGAGACTCTTGCGAGCGCTCGATGGTGAGCCGGCCGATCAGCCTTCCGCAATTCCAGGGGACACGCGATTCGCGGCGAAAACGTCACATTGACTGGCGCCGAGGTCGTTGCAAGGTCACAAGAGTGCTCGGCTGTTCGTTAGGTCCCCGGCCGGGTATTCGGCACCCACTTGAGGTCGTCACTTTGGTTCACGTCCCATTTGAGATCGGTAACACCGTCGAGTTGGGTAGGAACATCGCCTCGGTGGAGTGCCCAGAAGGCGTCGACGAACGGGTCGAAGGTCGTCGTCTCCTCCGTCGGGCGGGGGTAACCCTGGCGATTCGCGGCGTATAGATCGTCTTTCCGCATCCAGTCTTCTATGGCGTCGAAGAAAGCGTTGTGATCCCACGCGCCCTTGGCGCCCATTAACAGGGCTGCGAGTCCTTCCCCGACCCAGGCACGGACGGTGCAGCAAACCCGATAATCCTCGGATGTTTCATCCCAGTCGTCCCACTGCGATGGCGGCTTCTCCTGGTATGGCTCGCGTGTGCCATGGTGCATCACGATCTGCCAGAGCGCCTGTTGGCCGTACCACCCTTGGCCGTAATAAGTTTGGGCGTCCTCGTGGAACACGGAGGTCCGCGTCGGGGGGATAAAGGATGGGTCGTCCAGCATCAAACTGGTGAACAACAGGGGCCACTTCCGTCCACTGGTGATGCCGCCGCCTTCGTTGAACACCGCTCCGAGTTCAACCATCCCGTGCAGATCGATACCGTATTGGATGAGGTTGTAGAGCAAGCGTCGTTTCTGATCCTGGGTGGCGTCCATGTTGAGTAGGAGCGAGGCCGTCCCCACGATACGGGCGACTTCGCGCCCGTAAGGAGGCTGGTTGTCGACCGGCACAAGGTAGTTGCCCTCCCACGTGCCGTTCATGTGATCGATCCAGGGCCGCTCCAGGTAGCGCGCATACTGTTCGAACGACGGTACTGGGTATTTCGTTGTATCGATCGGCAGATTCTTAAGTCGGTCCCAGCGCAGGCTGGAGGCGCGGAAGATCTCCTTGTTGCCGCCGACATACGTCGGCCGAAACGCGTCCGCCGGTGGCGCTTCCGAAAGGCTGGTCAGCACCGCGGCCGTCTTCAGCACGTTGTAGGAAGACTTTTCGGAGTCCCACATGATGTCGGCGTTCATCACGGTGTTCGGGACTGTCGGCTCGCTGATCGTCGAGATGAGCGAACGATCGGCCGGCAACTGATAGGGGAAGCTGATCGAGGTGGCCGGATCATAGGTGATTCCGCGTGAATCGTAGCCCTGCGACGGGCCGAGGCTCATCACCACCATCGAACCGTTGCGACGCTCTCTGTTGTCCTGCAGGCCGGTGTCACCCCACTCGTTGATGTCCTGGCCGAACACCTCACCCGCGGGTGCGGGACCCGGCGCCGGGGTCACCGAAACAACGGTTACCGGGCCGACGACCCACCAGTCGCCGTTGACGAACTGGCCAACGGGGTAGTCCCGGTCAAACTTCCATGTGATGCCGTACTGCGAAACTTGATTCGCAGTACGGATCTCCTTGGCGGTGTGTGCACACCCCGGGAGCATGCTCGACATCGCCAGGAGTAAACCCGCGAGGATCAACGCGACAGGCCTGCGCGACACGCTCACGCTCACACCGGCCTATGACGGCGCACACAACCGAGTCGGCGAACGCGAACCTTCATGTCTGACCTTTCTTTTGGTTCGACGTGGTGAGGATGGACCGCCTGGCACCGCGCATCCGGTGGACGACAACGCGTAGCCCTGGGGCAAGCGGTGAGGCTTTGGCGGCAATGACCATGCTGTGGTGTGCGCGACGAAATCTTTGTCGGGTGCCGCTGCGCGTGACGAAGGCCCTGCTCACCTGTGTTTCGCCGGTCTTCGCCCGCCGCTTGTACTCATCGTCGCCGCGCCCGAGGTCAATCCTGCGGATGCCGAGATCCGGTGTCGCAGCGACGAGTTCGCGAAGGAGGATCCATCCCGGCGAGAGCTGCGCATATTCGGGGTCGTAGACCGGGAACCACCAGTGCAAGACGCCGGCCGAGCGGATGCCGAAGTGCGCGGCGATCAGACGTTCGCCGGCGTGGACCGTAGAGAGAATGCCTGCGAACAGAGGGTCGCGGGTGTGCAGGAGCCGGTGGACCAGCTCGATCCGGTTCCGATCGCTGAAGTAGTCCCGGCTGCCGGTGGCGGCGTACTGGGCTCGCTTCAGCGCAATGACCCGAGCGAGCGCGTCGTGATCGACGACGTCGGCCTCGAACCGTACCGGACCATACATGCGTCCGGCCTTCGCGGCTCGTCGTCGTGCTTGGCCCATGTTGTCCTTACCGGTTCGCGAGACCCGTTCCAGGTAGCCATCTAGGCCACCCGTCGTGTCGAGGTAGGGCGACGGCTGGCTGGCAATGATCCACGGTTCGAAACCGGGTGCGGCCGGAAGCAGGTGATCGAATGCAAGCTCGCGTACCCCATCGACCAGAAAGTCCATGGGGGACAATGCCGTACCCAGGGCCATCACGGGCCCCTGGAAGTCGGCGCCCGGCCAGCCGACCGGTCGCAGCCGTGCACCCTCCCGGTGGCCGGGCAGAAGCGCAGTAATCGCTCCCGAGGTGTGGTCGCGCAGGACGACGACGGAGACGGGCTGGCCACATGCGTGCACCGCTGCGGCGAACTCCGGGTGGAAATATGGGCTGTCCAGTGCCGCATTGCTTGCTCGCAGCGCGTGCCATGCGTCGATTTCCTCGCGGGTGAGCGCCTCGAACGGCACAAGCCTGCCCCCGGCGCCGCCGGAGTGATGTGACCTCGGCCCCAGGGTCATGAAACCAGTTCCCGGACCCGCCGCGACGGTTGTAGCAGCGCGGCGACCGACGCGCGTGACGTCCGACGTCCGGTCGCCATGCGGATGCTTTCGCCAACGGCGACGGCGATGAAGAAGGCCGCGGAGTGCAGTCGATTATGCCGACGCCGGAACAGCGCCACCTTGTTGACGGTCATCAGCGACGCAAGCATCGGATTGCTGCCTGATTCGCCGCCGATGTGCTCGAATACCGCGGCGGGCTCGTACCAAGTGAGCCAACCCTTGTCCGAGGCACGCAGCGAGTACTCGGTTTCCTCGCTGTAGAGCAGGAATGACTCATCCCATGGTCCGACTTCGCGCAGCGCCGCCACCGACAGCAGCATCGCCGCGCCGGTCGCCCAGGCCGTCACGCCGGCACGTTCGTAGGCCGAAGGGTCGGTGACCAATTCCCCGAGCGATCCGAGCCTGCCGGCGAGACGACCCGGGAGGAGCGCCTCGACAAGCGCCCGGCCGACGGTCGGCTCGCGACGCAGCGAGGGCTGCAACGACCCGTCGGGGTTGACGAGGCGCGGCACCGCGATGCCACGTCCCTCCTCCTGCAGTGCAGACGCGAGCACGTTCAATGCACCTGCGCGAACACGGCAATCGGGGTTCAGCACCAGCACCGCGTCAAGGGTGTTCAGGTCAAGCGCGGCCAGACCTGCGTTCACCGCGGCGGCGTAGCCCGTGTTCTGCCCGAGCTCTATCACCTGTACGGCAATGTCGGCGAATTCCGCTGCGATGACGCGTGACTCGTCCTTGGACGCGTTGTCGACGACGATGACCGAGTCCGGCGGCGGCGTCTGCTCGGACAGCGAGCGAAGGCAATCACCGATAACGTCGGCGCTGTTATAGGTCACGATCACCGCAGCAAGCCGCGCGGGGCTGGTCATGCCTGTCCTCCGTCGTCGAACACGATCAACCCCGCAATCGCTTAACCGTCCGCACGGCGCTGCCCCGAGCTCGATGCACGAGGGACGTATCGGGGTTGAGCACACGATCAATCCACTCGGCATCGAGGTCTCGCCGGATGCTGGTTCTGGCTTGAAGCCAGCCGTCCGCCCGCGTGCGACCGCCGTCGCTCGTATACGCGCGAGTCACTCCCGCCGCCTTCAACCGGCACAGCACATGTCGGTCATAGGAACCGAACGGGATCGCCACCCTCGACACCGGGGCGCCGGTGATTTCAGCAAGTACCCAGTGGGCTTCGTAGAACTCCTGGTGCGCTTGCGTTTCATCGATCCGCCGCCAGTCCCGGTGCGACCAGCCGTGCGAGCCGATCGCCATGCCAGCGTCCAGCAGCGACCTGACTGCTGCCCGGTCTAGGTGTCCGCGCTCACCCAACTTTCCGGCGAGCACGAAGAATTCCGCGGTGAGGCCGCGCTCCACGAGGCGCGGCAACGCGACCTCCACATCGGAGGCGTTGCCGTCGTCGAATGTGAGCCGGACGTCGGATCGTCCGACCACCGCGTCGAGCACCTGCTCGAACTGTGCGGTACTCACCCATGTCGGGTCGTCATCCCCGCCACGGTCGCGGCCCGCGGGACCGATCCCATGGACCGTGATGTTCACCACCGAACGCGGCACCGCCTCGATCGCACGGGATGAACCAATAGACACGCGATCACCCGCTTCGCTGACTCGCTTGCAACTGACCACCGGAGACGATCACGCGACGAACACTACACCGACTCGGCACCGATGGCTAATATTCGGCGCGAATCAGCGAACATCCTGTCATCCGTGTTCGGCAAAGCGTGTGCACGGATCGGTTTCACAACGCGATCAGGCCGGGCGACAGCGCCTCACGGTGCCACCGAATATAGTCGACCGCCTTGCGGCGGCGCATCAAAACCGCAGTATATAACGGGTAACGACCGTGATATTGCTCAACCGGTCCAGCACGGATAAGCGGCGCGCAACCACCTGGTAGCCGCCGGCGGTAAAGATGCTCACAACCATCTTCCAAGCACGAGCGCGCCGAGACAGCAATTGATGACTGTCAAACACATACGCCATCTTTTACATCGATCTGCAGATTAGGCAATTATTATGCTGGTCGTCCTGGGGTGCCCAGCTCATCCGATCTCGAACGCGAATCGGACATCGATCGGCTGCTTTCATCTCGCTCCCAGCCTTGTCCCTGACGCAGACTCCACCGCTTGGCGAACGCCATACCGATGTAGACCGCCGCATCGACAGCCGATTGAGGGCCGCGGACGGCACGCAACACCGCGACCGCCGAATCCATCCCGCTGCCCGGCGTCCTCGCAGTTTGTCGTGGCCATTTCGTGGACATCTCGGCCTTGCCTCGGTGGCCGCGACGCAGGACCGCGAGCAGGCTCCTGGCGTCGGCGGGTGTGGTCACAATCACCGGATCGGTTGCCACCACGGCCTTCTCGTCAGCATCGAATTGGGTGTCGACGTAAAGATCGTCGCCCGTAATCATCGGAAAGGCACCCAATCGTCGGTGACCCTCGGCGCTGAGTCCGTAGACCCCGGCGCCCCACATCGCACGCTGGTGTTTCGAGATCCGCTGCCGTGCCCGGTAATAACGCCGCACGAGCGGGCTGGCGCCGCCGACGTCGTAGCACGCTTGCGGTCTTGCGGCCAACACGTCGCCCGACGAAAGCCGATCCAGAACCGCGAGAACGGCGGCAGGCGAAATCTGAATGTCGGCGTCCAAGTACAAGCGTGGCCATAGCGTGGCCGCCTCGTCGCCGGCGTTGAGTGCGATCGGCTTCGAGCCCTGCTTGCGCTCCACGACCTGAACGCCGGGAACGGCGCGCGCAATTTCGGCCGTATCGTCCGTGCAACCGTTGCACACCACGATCAACTCGACGAACCCGTCCACGGCCGCCTGGCTCAGCGGACCGAGGGTGCGTTTGATGACGGCCGCCTCGTTGTTCGCCGGGATGATTACGGCTCCCCGCTGAAGTCCGCCGGAAATCTGTTTACGGGGATGGGATTTGGCGGCCAACGGCGTCTCCTGCGCAGGCTTTGGGTTCGGATTGACGGCGAGCCTGTGCGCACTCGGCCCGCCGTGACCGAGTCTCAACATCGCCAGGGGGCCAAACCATACCCCGCGAGCGCGGTAGGCCGAGCGACTTTGCAGCAAAGCTACAAATAGTTGCGAAATCGCACTCAGCGATCTCCCGCATCTCTGCACGAGCAGGTCGACTTCGACGTGGTCCGGCAAGTAGCATTGCCAATGTGCCCTATAGATAGTCATTAGGCCTCCACCGACGAAAATCTGACCCATCCAGCAGTAATCCTCGCACAAGTATGGGTCCACATGAGAGAATTGCCAACTATGCGCTCAGCTACGCCATTAATCAGATTGAGCCCAGGCCGGCCGGCCAACGTCGATCGACGGCGGCGGTTTGAGTCTTCACTTGCGGGGTCCTCCCGGATGCTGGAAAGCCGTCGCGCAGGATGACACAAGAACGCACGGCGCTACCGACAGCAGAATGCGCCCCTCAACAGGAGGCGGGTTCGCTCACCCGTAGCGTGCGACGAGGCGCCTTGTGGACCGCCGCAAGCGCGATACTGCTCCGGTTCGGCAACATCCTGGTGATGGCCGTCGTCGCCAGGTTGATTTCGCCCGACGAATTGGGCATCTACGCATTGGCCATCGCGGTCTATGGATTCGTGGCGTCGCTGGCTTCGTGGGGTGTCGCATCAGCGATCGGACGCTCGGATCTCGATGCAGACAAGTTGGGGCCGACGGTCACCACCTTTGCACTGTCCGGCACTTGTGTGGTTGCCGGCGCAATGGCCCTCCTCGCCGGCCCGGTTGCGTCGGCGTTTGAAGCCCCTGAGGCAGCGGGACCCATTCGGATTTTGGCGGTCGCGCTTGCAGTACAAGGCATCATCGCCGTGCCTGCCGCACAGATCCAACGACTGTTCCGGCAGGACGTGATATTCCGCGCCAACGTGGTCGCGTTCATTCTCAGCAATACCACCTTGCTGGGCTTGGCGACGGTCATCAACGGGGCGGAAGCCTTCGCTTGGTCTCGCGTTGTCGGGAATGGCGTCGTCGGTGTGATGATCGTGCTCGCTCTGGAAAAGCGCTATCGACCCGGTTGGCACGCACAGTTTGTCGGACCGCTGCTGCGGTTCGGGATCCCGGTCGCCCTCGGGACGCTGCTTTCGCGGTTTGTGCTGAATATCGACTATGTGATCGTCGGACGTGAGACGTCGACCACCGATCTCGGTTTCTACATGCTCGCCTTCACTATCTGTTCCTGGCCCACTGCCGCACTCGGTGCAGTTATGGACCAGGTTGCGCTACCGGCGTTTTCAGGCGCTCGGCGTGACGGTCGGGACCTCCGCGAGACCGTATACCGGGCAGTTCGAATCGTGGCGCTTGTCGCGTGTCCCATCGCCGCATTCACCTGTGCCTTCGCATATCCGCTCATCGAAGCCGTCTATGGCGCCAAGTGGTTGACCGCCGCACCCGTGGTCCAGGTGCTCGCTTTGTATGGCGTGCTCTACGTTCTCGGGACGTTGTTCGATGAAATGATGATCGCGTCAGGCAAAACGATGACGATGTTCCTCGTGCAAGCGACGGCTCTGGTCGCCCTCGTCCCGACCCTGATCGTGGGGGTCAGGACTGGTGGATTGGTCGGCGTCGGGGTCGGACACATTCTCGTAGTGCTCGTCGTGACGATGCCCGCGTACCTGATAGCAATGAAGGCCACCACCGGAGCCGGCTTGGGCGTCGCATTGCGCGCCGTCTCGAGACCGGTCGCGGCAGCCCTCGCAGCTGCTGGCGTTGCGCTGTTGGTCACCGAAGGCTTGGCCCATCCGCTTGCAAAGCTGGCGGTCGGGGGGATGGTCGGATTGGTGGTTTACGTCGCGGTCGCTGGCCCGCAGCTACTCCAACTGTTCCCAGACAGGCTCGCCGACCAGCCGATCTTGGTCGCGGCGACCGCATGGCCGTCGTCGGTGGCCAAACGGCTGGGAATTTCTACAGACAATTCGTGCCACAACCGCACCTGATCCGCCGCATGGCGAGAAATGCCACGGGAGGAGCGCGATGCCGAAAGTAACGATCTGCGTGCCTGTATACAACTGCGAGGATTCCATCGATGCCGCCATCGCGAGCGCGCTGGAACAGACCTACAGCGACTTCGAATGCCTCGTCGTTGATAATGCGTCGACCGACTCGACGGTCGATCGGGTGATGGCCTTCAAAGACCCGCGCATTCGGGTGATCAGGAATACGGAAAACGTCGGTCCGAATGCGAATCACAACATCTGCATCGAACATGCTCGGGGTGACTTAATTCAGTTTCTTCACAGTGACGACAGGCTCTTGCCCGGCTGCCTCGCTCATCTGGTACCGATGTTCGACGACCCGCGCGTGGGTTTGGCGTTTGCCCGCCGACGAATTGAATCATCCGATTCGGGATGGGTCAGTCATTTCGCGGAACTTCATACTCCGCTGGAGCCGCTCGAAGCCATCAACGATGGAATGAGCATCATTCGAAAGTATGTCGATGAAGGAGGCAGGGGAAACTGGATCGGGGAGCCGACGTCTGTGATGGTCCGGACATCGTTACTGAGAGAAGTCGGGGGATTCAGCACTGAGCTGCGGTATTCGGACGATATGGAATTGTGGCTCCGGATATTGGCACGGTCCGATGCTGCATGGGTCGACGCGGAACTGTCCGTGAGAACGCAGGAAGAGACGACGTTGACGATCCTGTATGCCACCACGGATGCGGCATGGTTGGATCGGCCCTGGATCTTGTCCGGATTGGCCCGCAATCGCGATTTGGACCCAGCAATCAGAATGAAGGCCAGACGGCTGTGGGCGGTTGCCGTATTGAAGAAAGCCATACGTGCGCAACAAGCGCCGCGCGCAATTCGGCGGACCAAAAATCAGCAGCTGGGCCGGCATGTTCGAATGTCGTTGAGTTCATGACAGCGTCCCGCGCAAGCTATCGCTTTTCGATCACCCGAGATGTTTGAGGAATCGGGGCGGCGTCGTCTCCGTTGGGGGGACCGGCACCGCGTAATTGCACCATAGCAATCCGTAGATGATGAAGAAAATGCGAACTACCTGTTGAAAATTGAAAAGGTCGAAGGTGAATGTACAGACGAGAATAGCGACAAACATTGATCCGAGCGTGTAAGCTTGCTCCCGGTCGGTTCGAGTTTTCGCTGCGCGCAATGCGGCGGCGATACCGAAGAGACCTCCGCCGGCAAGCACTACTATCGCCAAGACGCCGACGATCCCGCCCTGCACAACTGTCTGAAGCCATTCATTGTCCAGATAGCCAAACTCGGCCGGTGGCGAGCCGCCGAGGCCGAGACCGAAAATCGGGTGCTCGCGAAATGACTCGGACACCCTCGCGTAGTCCTCGGTCCGCGATAGCACGCTCGGATCCGCTTCCGAGTTGACGATCGTGTTCCACAACGCTTTCGCCGTGTCGGGGAACGCGTTGAGGTAAGCGCCGAGCGCCAAAGCTCCGGTTATGATCCCGACGAGCAGATGGCGTAGCTTGAAATTCCACACGTACACAACAAGGGCTGCGCCAAGCGCGACGACACCAGTCCTCGAGACCGCGGCCGGCATCGCCGCCAACGCCAATGCGCAGGTCCCGACGGCGAACAGTCGGACCGCCCATTTCGCGGCGTTTCGGGCAAAGAAAATGGCGAGCGGCACAGTTATCGCGGCCAGCACCGAGAATTCAATGGCGTGTTGGGATGTTCCCATGACGCGCTTTGCGCCCCAGCGCTCACCCATTTCGAGTTCATCCGTGTTCGTCACGAATCCCTCGGGCGCAAAGAAGTAGCGCAGGTCGATGCTCGTCATGGATTGCAGCAGGCCGACAAGGCAGGCGAAAGTGAGCCCAACCGCGAGACAGCCCAGAACGAAATTGCGTTGCCGAGTCGTCCGCACACGACTGAGGATGTATAGCGCGACGCCGACATTGGCGACCACGTTGATCAGCGCCCGAGTTCTGTTGCCTGCGACGACTGCGTCGTCGTCGTTCAGAAGCCCCACCCCATAGATGGCCAGTTGGAGCAGGAAGTAGAACAGAATGATGAGGGTGCCGGGGCGCACAGTTGGTCGTGGTGTGGTCCGCCTGACCAACATGAAGCCGAGAAGGGCCAAGCCGAAAAGCAATACCGCGATCAACTTCGCGGGGGAACCGTTGCTTTTCAGGGGTCCCGCCGGAACCGAGAAGGCCGGCAGGATCGGTATCAGCAGGCAGAGAAACCCGAGCAACCACGGCGTTTGCTCGCGGGATGTGGCCGCATCCGACGGTCGCAGATCAGCGTTCGCCGTCGACGGCGCGGCCAACGGCGTTGTCGTCACGTGTTTTCCATGACGGCCTGGTCCACGGGCGCGGAGTTAACCGGCTGGTGATCCTCTGTTGGAAGATCAGCGGGGCGCGACATTTCGGCAGCTGCGAGCTTGCTTTGGCGTCGTCGCTGTAGACGTGATTTCAAGTGGGACAACAAGACATCGGCCAGCACGGTAACCAGCACAGCCAACCCGCTGCCGGCAATGAGAATCGTCAGCGTCGACTTCGTCCGACTCGGCATTACTTCCGCTGGAGCCGTAGGCGGTGATATCAACAACGTGTGCACCATCTGGTCCTCTGGCACGTGGGCTTGCTGCTGCAACGACTTGAGGGTGTCTTCAGCCTCCTCAATGACGAGTTCGAGCGTTCTGGTGACCGCCTCCTGCTTCGCGCTGGTGATCTCGACCTGGATGAGTGGCGGTTGCGGGATGCCGGGCGGTACCGCGAGCATCTTGGCGTAGTAATCAGGCAGGCCGCCGGCCGCTACGACCTTGTCGACAACCGACTGTTTCTGAAGTCCTATTTGAGTCATGTTGGCGATCAGTGTCGCTCCGCCTTCGTCCAGCAGACCATTTCGCGGTAGCGGGACCCCGGCGTCGACGTATTCCACCCGCGAATTGGGTGGTGCCAGCCCGATCACCGTATTCGCGTAGTAGACAGGTACCACGGAACTGTAGGCGGAGTATCCGTACCAGCCGACCACCAGCAGCATGGGTATCAGCAGATACCAGCGGCGAAGACAAGACCGCCCCACGTCAAACAGATCCATCGTCGTCCCCTCATCAGGATTGCACGGGCACCGGGGTTCTTGGCAAACTCAATCTACCGGTTTCGCGCCGATCTGGCTATGGATAGACAATTTGCGAGAATCTCAATTTGGCGCACGGACGGCTCGAATCGGCATCGTTGAGGGGTACGGAAGGGGATCCACATAGGACTGGGTCATATTGCGTCTGTTGCCGACGCGCCGCGCGCGAGAGTCGATGGACTCTACTGTCGGCTCAGGCAGGCGACAGATGGGACTATCCGAAATGCTGGCTTGCTAAGCAAAATTTGGAAAACTTAGCACATTATGTGCCGATGGACCCGGCCAGCCACTTCGCCTTCCTCTGGGGTTGCGGCTCACCCGTGTGCGGTCATCACTGACTATCGCGATTTCCTGCGGAATCAGCGAAGCTGCTGTCAGTCTGGTTCGGTGCTCAAATCTCGTCTCAGGGCCTATCACAAATTCAGTCGGATGCATTTCGAGTCAATTTCAGCAAAGTATGCTAGCATTGCTGCGTCAAAGGGGGCGCGTCGTCGAGGCGCTGGGACCTCCAGGGACGGAAGGAGGGTCCATGCTGCGACTAATCAGCGGGCCGGCAATCCGCCATGCGGCCATGATTCGAATTGGTTGACGGAGATTGCCATGGCTTATTTCAGCGTAGCTCGAAAGATCGCTGTCTTTGGACTTGGCTACGTCGGTAGCGTATCGGCGGCATGTCTGGCAAGCCGCGGGCACGCCGTCATCGGCATTGATGTATGCGCCGAGAAGGTCGAGATGATCAACCGGGGTCAAAGTCCGGTGATTGAGGAGGGACTCGGTGACCTCGTCGCCGAGCAGGTTGCGGCGGGACGCCTCTGCGCGACGACCGATTCCGCTCATGCGATTGCGAACTCTGACATCGCCCTGGTGTGCGTCGACACGCCGTCGGCTGAGGACGGCAGCCTTAACACGAGTTACCTCGAACGCGTCAGCGACGAGATCGGAGCGGCGCTCGCCGGGCGGTCCGGTCGCTACACGGTCGTCGTGCGATCCACAATGCTGCCAACGACATGTGAGCAAGTTGTGCTGCCGCGTCTGCAGGACGCGTCGGGCAAGCGCGTGGGCGAAGACTTCGGTCTGGCCGTCAACCCCGAGTTCTTGCGCGAGGGCAGTTCGGTAAGCGACTTCTTTGACCCTCCCAAAGTAGTGATCGGCCAGTTCGACGATGCGAGCGGCGATCTTGTCGCTGATCTCTACGCCGGACTGCCCGGCCCCGTCCACCGGGTGCCGCTTGCCGTCGCTGAGATGATCAAATACGCGGACAACAGCTTTCATGCCCTCAAGGTCGGATTCGCCAACGAGATGGGAACCATCTGCAAGGCGCTGGGTCTCGACAGCCACGCCGTGATGGACATACTCACCGCGGACACCAAGCTGAATATTTCGCCCGCTTATCTACGGCCAGGCTTTGCGTTTGGCGGTTCGTGTCTGCTCAAAGATCTTCGTGCCCTGGTCCACCGCGCCAACGATGCCGACGTGTCGGTTCCAATCCTCGAAGGCGTCATCCCTTCGAACGAAGGTCAGATCGAGCGGGTGTTCAGGGTCATCGAGGCCACCGGCAAGCGGCGTGTGGGACTGCTGGGGCTCGCTTTCAAGGAGGGCACCGACGACCTACGCGAGAGCCCACTTGTCGCTTTGGCCGAGCGCCTCGTGGACCAGGGATTCGAGTTGCTGATCCACGATAGCCAGGTCTCGTTGTCACTGCTCGACTCCAAACGGGCTTTCGTGGAACAATGCATCCCTCGGCTCTCTCGTTTCGTCGCCGGGTCGCCCGAGGAAGTCGTCAACCATGCGGAGGTATGTGTTGTCGCGGCGGCGAACGCCGAAGCAATAGCCGCCCTCAGGCAGGCGGACGGGTGCGTCGTCGTCGATCTAGTCCGCTTCCCCGGCTCGGGCGACTACCGGGGCGACCCCCGCTACATCGGCATCGGTTGGTAGAGGCTGACTCCGAACCAGGCTATGGTGGTGGCGTGGAAGCGGTGTTGAACTCGCGACATAAGTGCGCTGTCGAGTGAGCCGCGTACTTGTCACGGGCGGCGTCGGAACCATCGGCACTGCCGTTGTTCGTAGGCTCCTGCGCGACAGCGCGTTCCAGGTCCGAGTATCGGATCAACGTGAGCCGCCGGAATGGATGCGCGAGACCTGCGAGATCCACACCGGTGACCTTCGGTCGGTGGACGTAGCCCTGGCGGCGATAAACGGCTGTACCCATGTCATTCATCTCGCGGCGATAGTCGGCGGAATCGCCAACTTCCACAAGCTTCCTCACACTCTGCTTGAGATGAATACCGGCCTCTACAATGGCGTCTTCCGTGCGGCCTTGCACGAGCGCGTGCAGCGGCTCGTTTACGTCTCGTCATCGATGGTGTTCGAACGGGCCACCGAGTACCCGACCACCGAAGAGCACATCTACGACTGCCCGATTCCGCGTTCCGCGTACGGTTTTTCGAAGCTGGCCGGCGAGATGTACTGCCGGGCGATTCATGGCGAACACGGCCTGCCGTACACGATCTGCAGGCCCTTCAACGCCTACGGTCCGGGTGAATTGCCGGACTTTGAACCGGGAATCGCGCACGCTGTGCCTGACCTCATTCGAAAGGCGTTGTCGGGACAGCGCCCACTGGAGATCTTCGGGTCGGGGGAGCAGACACGCACGCTGACACATATCGACGACATTGCGGACGGCATCGTGACCGCGATGGCGCATCCCGCAGGCGAGAACGAAGACTTCAACATCTCGGCCCCGGAGGAGCGCTCGGTAGCGGAAATAGCGCAGATCATCTGGCAGGCATGCGGTTTGAACCCGGCCGACTTCGCTCTGGAACATCTACCGAGCTATGAGGTCGACGTCCAACGCCGGTGGCCGTCGGTCGAGAAGGCAAAGCGGTTGCTCGGGTGGGAGGCGCGCGTGGATCTACGCGAGGGAATAGCCGAGACGGTCGAATGGCTCCGTGCGCAAGAACTCTCTTCACGCAGCGGCTGATTCGACGTCAGTGGCCCTAGCTGTGTTGAGTCGCCTCGACCGGTTCCTGGCAGAAGGCTTCCTCGTCGGATGGCGCCTCGTGCAGATCGTCAGCCGCTTCTTCTTCTCGGGGCGATGGCGCCTCCGCCTGGGCATCGGCAGGTACATCGCGTTGCCGCGCAGCCCGGATCCACACTGCGACCGCTCCCAGTAGCAGGGCCGCGACTGCGGCAAGCACACCGAGAAGAACTGACGTCAACGGGTTCTCACGACCCTCGGCGGGGTCGCTGACGATCGTGGTGTGGACTTTCTGGGAATCTTCGCCGGTGGGCGTCTCGATCGAGTCGGCGTACTTGATGAACTCGCTGGCAAGCGTCTTGGCGATTTGTCTCGCTCGCTGGGGCGAATCATCGGTGACCTCGATGTCGATCAGAGGAGTCCTCGGGGGCACATTGGCGACATTGATCTTGCTCGCGAGTTGTTCGGGCGTCAGCGGCAATCCGAGCTTGTCGACGACACGTCGACTGACTACACCGCTGGTGATGAGCGGCATGTACGAAAGCACACGCCGCGTCCCGACCTCATCGTTCTGGTATGCAGCCGCTGTCGTCGAACCCTCGATGGACACCATCAGCCTGGTGGTGGAGGTGTACCTCTTCGGTGAGAGAAGTATCGCGGTGAATGCGAGCGCGAGAACCACGACCGCGACGACGAAGTATGTCCGCCAGTATCGCCGGGCTGCCATTGCGAATGCCTTCAGAGTCAACTGTTCACCTTCCGCGCGTCGAGTTCTGGAATGCTGTCGGCGGCGCCGCTAAGCCGCCTGCCCGTCTCGAAAACGGACCGCAGAACGGCCGCGGCCGCGCCCAGAATCAGCCCGACCACCGCGACGCTCACCAGGACGATGGCGACGGGCAAGCCCCACGCCACTTCGCGGACACCCCGGCTGGGTGTGTCGACCACGATGAGTTCAGCACGCGGGACGAGCGAACCGGGGACCGACTCGAGATCGTGCACCATCGCCCGGTATTCGGCCAGGAATACGGTGGCAATCTGCTGGGCTTCGGCGGCAGAAGGGCTGTCGACCGAGATGTGAATGAGCGCGGTGCCCGGTGGATTACTCGCCTTGATACGGCCGGCCAACGTACCCGCCTGCTCGTTGAGACCGAGATCCTTGATCACCCAGTCCGATACGGTCGAACTGGTCGCCAGCGCGGTGTAGGTCTTGGCCCGGCCCTGCGCATAGGTGTCGCCGCCGTCCACCACGCGGCTCACATCGCCTGGGGTCCGGACGAACACTGTGGCATCCGACCGGTACGTCGGCGGTTCGAGCATCAGCAGAACCAGCGTGAGGCCCAATGCGATCAAGACGCCCCACATCAGCCAGCGCCACCGCCGGAGAACGACGTGCAGGTATGAGGTCATTGCTGGATTCACAGCCGCGTCCCCATGTGCAGCGATCCGAGAGCATCTACAACTGCTTTCGTCATGAGGTCTTCCCCTTCGCGGTTGAGATGTACTCCGTCGGCACCGAGTAGGACAGACGTGTCGGTGCCGATGAAGGTGCTGATGGGGTCGACGAAGGTCACTCCATGTGCGGCCGGGTCAGACTTCAGCCTGGTTATGAACGCGTCGTCGAAGCCTAGGTTGTCCCGGGGATCGGCCATGAATCTCGGCCGCATGAAAACGATCCGCGCATCAGGCCATGCACGCCGCACTTGGGAAAACGTCGACACCATGGTCTTGTACACGTCTTCGCGCGGGGCGAAGACGTCGTTGCGTCCGCCATCGAGCACCACGACGTTCGGCGAATACTGTGTGGCCAGATGTGACACCCGTTCCTTGAACGAATGCGACTCGCCGATACCCGGATCACTCCATCTGTTTGCGGGTCCACCGCTGATGTATCCGGTGCCTCCTCTGGCGGAAAGAGCGCAGAGCCAGCCCAACTGGACGGCGGCCCTGCATCCGTAGGACATCTCCGCCGAGTGCTTGCCTGCCGTGTACGAGTCGCCGATGAAGAGAGCCAGCGATCGAGTGGCGGTGTTGGCTTGCCTCTGGACAGTGGCGGCGGGCGCTGTCTCGGCCGACACCAACGCGCCTGCCGAACGCGAAAGGGTCGCCGCTCCGATAGCAATCGCAATCGCGAGCGCTATCGCAGCAATGTCGAACAACCGCGTGCGATTCATCGCAGCACCGCCGTTCGAATCCACTCCGCGATCTTGCCGGCGATCACCGATTGTCCCGCATCGCTTGGCCCGCTGAGATCGGGGTGCATCAACTCCTTGCTGAGCAGCGGCGGATCGATGGCGTCGAAGAATGGCACGTTGGCCTCTTCGGCTACCTTGCGTACCGCGTCGTTGACGCGCCAGATCGAATCGGGAACCGGTGTCGCGTACCAGATCGGACCGACGATGGCGACCTGCTGACCGCCACGGATGATCTTGTTGAGCGCTTCGACCGCCCCGACCGTGACACTCTCCGTCTCCCCTAGAGAAGCGTCAGCCGTGCCGGTAACCAGCAGAATGACATTCGGATGCCCTGCCTGCGCGCGGTCTACCTGATAGTCGAAAGACTGAGCGCCCGTCCCGTCGGAGCCGAAGCCGGCTTCGGGAAGGGCGCAATTGAATACCGACCATCCCGTCCTCGCCGCCATCAGTGTTGGCCAGACCTGCCGGTTGTTGATTCCAGCGGTGTTCTGATCGCCGACGACGGCGATGGTCAGCGGCGCTGGCTGCGGGGGCGCTGCGGCGCCCACAATTGTTGACGCCCAGACCAATTGGCCACCGAGCAGGAGCGCTGCAAGGACCTGAACAATCGTTCGATTCGGTCTGATCATCGGAGACTCTCCGCGACGTGGGAATAGGTGTCGAGCAGGCGATCGCCGACCGCCTCCATGCCGTAGTCGGCGCGCACCGTTCGCCTGCCCCGCTCGCCCATCGACTGCGCCATGTCGCTGTCGCCGAGAATCGCATCCACCGCCGCGGCCAACGCGGGCACCGCAGGGTCGGTGACGATACCGCATCCCGACCGCTCGACCAGGGGCGCAAGTCCGCAGTCATTGGTGACGACGACGGGCAGGCCCACCGACATCGCCTCCAATACCGACATCGGGAGTGGTTCGCGAACCGAAGGGAGTACATAAACCCGCGCTGACGCCATTCGCGCCGGGATCGCGTCGGGAGTCAGCCCTCCCTCCCAAGTGATGCGGGGATCCCCACCGACAGCCGCCATCACGGCGGGGCCCTCGCCCTCGTCGTGGCCGACGAGCGCGAATCGCGCATCGACGCCCGCGTCGAGCAGCGTCCTGGCCATCTCCACAAACGCAACCGGACGCTTCCGTGGATGCATCCGTGCCGCGAACAGAACCTCCGGCCGGCCGGTTGCGTTGGCGGCAGCGGGATAGCGCGGTACCCCGTTGCCCAACTCGACAAGCGCAAGCCCGGGGCCTACGACGTCGAAGAGGTGTTTTCGCTCTTCCGCGCTGAGGTAGAAGACTGCCTGCGCGTCGCGGATAACCTTGCGAGTGCAGTACCTGTCCAGCGGCCGGGCCAGAGGATGTTTGGACGGCCCGACCATCCCGTGGGTTTGAACGACATAGGGCATGTGGCGTCGGCGTGCGGCCACTGCCACCGGAAGAACGACGAGGTCGCGACCCAGGTGGATGTGGGTCACGTCGAAGCCGGCCCAGTTGTCCCGCAACCATTTTCGGAGGCCGGGAGCGGCCACGCCCGAGAAGCCGGATCGGGGCAGAAGGGTCCTCGCGGTGAAGAGCTTGACGGTTACGCCGTCCAGCTCGGTGGGCAGTTGCTCGTAGCCACGGCCGGCACCGATGATGGTCACGTCGTGTCCACGGCCGACCAACTCAGCGCTCTGGTTCAGCGCCACCCGCGCCGGACCGCCGAATTCGCCGTCCGGGCTGAGCAGTGTCACCACCTGCAGGATGCGCATGTCGTCACAACCTGCTGACGACGGGTTGGGCGGGCTGCACGAGCGAATCCGGCGGAACGTCGCACGAGATCAACGAGGTGGCCCCGATCACCGAGTTGGCGCCGATGGTGACACCGCGCAGGACCGTGGCGCGGGCGCAGACCCATGCGCCGTCCTCGACGACGATCGGCCCGTTGTCGAACTCGAACGTCTCGGATCGGCGATCGTGGCTGCCGGTGCACAACAACGCGTACTGCGAAACGCAGACGTCCGAGCCGATGACGATGTCATCCAGGTTGTACAGCTCGGCGCCGGTCCCGATCCAGGAGTTGTCTCCGATCGCCAGCTTCCACGGCCACTGGACGGAGACGCGATGCCTGATGAGTACGCCCTTACCAATTTGCGCTCCGAAGAGCCTCAGGATCGCGCAGCGTAGCCGGGCGGGACACCACACCTGGGTGAAGATCAGCGTCGACACCGCCACCCACAGCACCTGCATGGCGAACCCGCGGCCCTTGTCATAAGGCCGGCCGCGCCGTGCCGCCAGCGATCTCGTCGCCATCGATACCGCCACCCGCACCTCCGCTAGCAAAGATTTTTCACAGGATATCATCGAAAATACGAGTGTATTCTACTCAGAACTGAATTAACAGCTATCGTTCAAGTATGGCGAACGCCCGTCGACTGGGGGTGGTGTCGTGGTAGCAACGGGTTCAGCGCCCGCCGGCGCGCTGCCGGAGCGGCGTCACCTGCGCAGGCTGATTGGCGGCCATGCGGCGCTGTTCGCGATCGGTGCGACATCGTTCGTGCAGATTGCCAACGTCACCGTGACCTCCGTGTCAGTGGTTTGCCTACTGCTCGTACCGGGCTGGCTGATGATGACCCACCGGGGGGCCGATCTACTGCCACTCGTGCTTGCCGCCCTGGGCTGGATCTCGTTCCTCGCGTCGTGCCTTGTGAACCACTCCAGCGTGCTGTGGCCGAACGCGGTCGCGCCGGCGGCCTTCGGGTTGTATCTGATGGGGCTGACGGTGCTCACCGGACGGAGGGTGGACGCAATCGCGACCATGATGGCCGGCCTTGCCGTCGGCACCGTCGCCTTCTTCCTGACGCAGGGCATCAAACTCACCCATACGGGGAGCTTCCTCGATATGTGGAAGTACGGAATCGCCTCTGCTGTAACGGTTCTCATCCTGTATGCCCTGACCGCGGCGCGGGCACCCGCTTGGTTGTCGCCGTCCGCGCTGGCGGTGCTCGGGCTGGCGAGCCTTGGATTGAACTACCGCTCACACGCGCTGGTGTGCGTGCTCGCATCGGCCCTGCTGTTCATCAACCTGGCGCTCGGTTCCCGGATACGGCGCCGGTGGCAATTCGCGGGGTTGATCGGGGTCGGGCTGGCCTTCGCGTATGTGATGCCCATCGCAGCGAGAACCGGCCTGTTCGGGTCGGCGCTGCAGCGCAAGACACTCCAGCAGGACGCGGTGGATGTGCCGCTGCTGCTCGCCGGCAGAAGTGAACCGCCGATGACGTTCACCGCCATTTCCCAGCGCCCGCTTCTCGGATGGGGAAACGCGATGAACTTCACCCAGGACATGTACACCCAGGCTGAACATCTCGCCATCCGAATGGGTTTCAGCCCTGAGTTCCCGTTCGACGCCATATGGCGAATCCCACCGTCCGACTACTCCGCCACGCATTCGATTCTTCTTGGCGCATGGGCGGAGGGGGGTGTCCTGGCTGTTCTTCTACCCGCCTGGCTGCTTGTCGCGTGCCTCGGGATCATCTGCAACTTCACGAGGCTCGAACGGTGGGCGCCCCTCGGCGCGACGGTGGCTCTGCAAGGACTATGGGACCTGCTGTACGGCCCGTGGCAGTACAACATGATTCCTACCTTTGCGTGCATTGCACTGTTCTTCTCGGCCATACACTTTCGTGCACACGATCCCGGGTCGCTGATCGAGCCATGATGAAGTCGAGCGTGACTGCGGTGATCGCCACGATGGGGCGGCCATCACTCATGCAAGCCGTGCAGTCGATTCTCGATCAAACCCACCCGGTCAAAGAGATCATGGTGGTCGCGGGCACGGACGCGCGGATCCGCGTTCCCGCCGATGACCGAATACGCGTGCTGCGAAATGACGATGCCGGCGGACCCGCTCACAGTAGACAGTTGGGCATCGAGGCCGCGAGCGGATCGGTGATCGCACTTCTCGATGACGACGACGTCTGGTCTCCTACCAAGATCGCGCGCCAACTCGCGGCCGCCGACGCGCTCGACACCGACCACTGGGTCGTGTCGTCGAGAATGCTGGTGCAGGGCCCCGGCAGCAGGCGAAGGATGTGGCCCCGGCGACTCATCGAACCGGGGGAGTCGGTGGCGGAGTATCTATTCCGTTTCGACGGTTTGAGCGTCGGTAATGCCAATCTGCAGACATCGACGCTGTGCTTTCCCACCGCGCTCGCCCGTTGTGTGCGCTGGGGCGAGATCGACGACGAACCGCACGACGAGCCCAGCTGGCTGATCCGCGCTCAGCGCACCATCCCCACCCTTCATGTGGTTCAACTTCCCGACGCGCTAAGCGTGTACAACATCACCGGGCCGTCCGCATCACGCCAGAGCATCGACCGCACCGACACCTACATCAGCTGGGGATTGCAGCATCTGGGCATGGAGTCGCCGCGAATCCTCGGTGACTACCTGTGCACAAGCCCGGTCAGCGCGGCGGTGTCGGCGCGTTCGTTGACCGGTGTGCGGCGGGCAGTTTCGTCGGCGGTGCGACACGGCGCACCGGGTCCGTTTGCGATGACGTACGCGGCACTCAATGCGCTCAGGATCGTCTTGCGCACCGCGGACTGGGCAATCCGGCGATGATCGAGCCCGATCGTCTGGCACCAGCGGAGCGCCGGGCACTTCTCTACGGGCCGCTCTACCGGATCGTCGGCACGCCCGCCGTCGCGCTGCTGGGACTTGTCAACACGGCGATCATCGTGCGGGAGACCGGTGAAGCGGTATTCGGCCTTGTCTCGCTGGTGGCGACCATTACGCTGGTCTTCCCCTTCGCCGACCTCGGCGTCGGTGCGACCGTGCTTAGCGCCAGTGCAATGCTGGTCGGACCCCACCGCGATGAAGGTGCTGCCGACGTCATTCGCCGCGCCTACCGCGTCTTGTTCGGCATTGCCGCTGCCCTCATCACGGTGTCGCTTGGCGTGATGGCGGTGGACGGCTGGAGTGCGGTCGTCGGCTTCGCGAGTGGGCCCGACGATCGGTGGGCGATCACTGTCGGCGCATGTATCTTCGCGCTCACGATTCCCGCCGGCCTCGGTCCGCGCATCCTCGTGGGCATCGACCGCAATCCGCTGGCAACGCTGGTGCTGATGAGTTGTCCGGGGTTCGGTCTCGGCCTGACCCTTCTGCTCTACGGCGTCAACGCCAGCGGTATCTGGTATGCGGTCTCGGCGCTGGGTGGGCTGCTCATCGGCCAGACAGTAGGCACGGTGCTGGCACTTCGCCTGTCCGGCCTGGGCTTGACTGCGTTCTCTAAGGTTTCGCCTTCCCGGCAGGCATCTCGCCTACTGGCAGGCAGCTTGTGGCTTTTCCTTGTCGGGGTCGGGCTACCGATCGGGTCGCAGAGCGGACGCATTCTGCTCGCGCATATCTCGACGCCGGCGGAGGTTTCGCGCTACGCGCTGATGGCGCAGATCTATGCCATCTTCTGGCAGGTGTTGTCCACGGCCGCCCTTGCCTACTGGCCGATCTTCGTCAAGAGGCGAGAGGCCACCGAGGTCACGGTCCGAATGTGGTGGCGTCTGACGGGAGCCCTCGGCGCAGTGACTGCTGCGGGCGCCCTGTTCCTGGTGCTGCTCGCGCCGTGGGCGGCGAGGGTTTTGTCTGGTGGTCGGATTTCTGTATCGGTATGGCTGGCGGCGGGATTCGGTGCCGTGCTGCTGGCGCAGGCGTTGCATCTGCCGGCCATGGTGCTCTTGACCAGGCCCGACGAGGCGCGGTGGCAGGCATTGTGGGCGCTGGCGATGGCCACGCTCAGCATCGGCCTTGGCTGTGCGGCCCAGGAGGCGTTCGGCGCTGCGGGCGTCGCTTTCGCATCCGCATTCGCGATCTTCGTCGCGCAGGTGATACCCGACCTGCTCTGGGTGCCTAGGTTGGTGCGTCGCCGTTCTCGTGTCGACGCTCGAGAACCGTTGCGAGCGGCGCAACTACGGTGACTCCGGCAGGGACGTCGTGGATGACCGTCGCGTTGGCGCCCACGGTCGCATCGTCGTGAAGGGTGATCGGGCCTATGACGACCGCCCCCGCTCCGACACGGACGCGGTCATGAAGCGTCGGCCTGCCCTTCGCGTTGTAGCCGATCGTGACCTGCTGGTTGATCCAGCAGTGCGAGCCGATGGAGACCGCGGAGACAATGGTGCCGAGACCGTGCTGGATGAACAGTGCGGGACCGATCCGGTCCGCCTCAAGTGTCAGCGTGGCCGACGGCCTGTACAGCCTGCGGAGCAGAAGCCGAAGCGGCCACGGCGACGAGCGGAGGCGGTAGTGCACCAGCGTCCGAAACTCGGGAAGCGCGCCGGAAAGATATGCGAAGCGCGAATAAAGGTCGAGTTTGTGCAGATCGGGTCCGTCGATGCAGTCGATCCAGAAGTCGACGTCGGCCGCCACATCGTCTGCCGCCTGTGAACGAATGACGCTGTGCCATAGTGGATAGGCCCAGATGCGGGCCAGCCGGATGAGTTTGCCTCGGTCGCGCATCATCGGCCGATCATATGGCGCGGGATGGCATGGCAGGGCATGGGACGGCATAGTCGACTCAACATTCCGGCTGCAGTAGCGCCCGCGCATAACCCGCGGTCTGATAGACGTACTGGAACGCCCAGATGGCGGGTGAGAGACGTTCGGGGATCGGCACCATTGTCAGTTCACCGCTGAAACAGCGTTCCAGAATGAACCGGGCTCGGGAGATGTGCGGCCGTAACGTGACAACGAGGACGGCTCGCCAATTGTGTTTCGAAGCCAACCGTCTGAGCTCTTGGCCTTCGCCTTTGGTCGTCGGCGGATCCGGGGTGAAGCAATACAGCTTGAATCTTGTCTGCGGGGTCTGGCAATAGCGCGTCAGCCACGGGTCCTCGGCCCCGTCGGGATTCGAAACGACGACGTTGGGCGCCCACCCTTGTGCACCGAGCCCGAGCCCATATGAGTACCGGCTCGAGTCGGGGCCGCCGAGAATGAGTATCGCGTCGGCCTGGCGCGGCCGATCGACCTGCGGGTGCACATAAACGGGCACTCCGGCAAGCCCGGCCACGAGCACGACACCTGCGATTGCCGCCAGCGCGGCTCCCAGCCGCCTCACCGTCAGCGCTGCCCCGTGGAGAGCCAATGCAGTGTCTGTTCGTCGAGCTTCACAGACATCGCGCCGATGTCATCAGCGAGTTTCTGCTCCGTCGTGCAGCCCACCACTGCGAAGACCCGCAGCGGGTGGCTCAACACGTAGGCGAGCGCAACCTGAGCGACGGTGATGTGATTGTCATGGGCGAAGTCCCGGGCACGCTCGCGCCGCCGGTTATTGGTTTCCGTGCCGAAATATGTTGCGGCCCATTCGCTCATCGGTTGTGAGAAGAACCCCCGCGCCAGACTGGACCAGGCGAAGACCGGCAGATCGCTTTCGGCATACCACTGCCTTGCACTGTGCTCGCTGTCCCCGCCGAGCGTGACAGCGCCGGGCCAGGGCGGCCGCGTCCAGTCGGCGAGGCTGAACTGAACGCTGGAGGCGCGCAACGGCTTCCAACCTCGGCTCAAAGCCGCCGCATTGGCGGCGGCAATTCGCTGATGAGACCAGTTGGAAGCCCCTATCGCGGCTATCTCGCCGGCCTCGACGTGACGATTCAGCCGTTCCAGAACCGCTTCAATCCGAGCGGCCGGGTCGTCATAGTGCAGCAGGTACAGGTCGATGTAATCGGTTCCTAGCGCCTTCAACGATGCGTGCAGGTCTGCTGATACATGTTGTGCGGCAAGTCGTGAGTATCCCGCACCATCCGGGTGACACCCCTTGCTGATGACAACCACCTCGTCGCGGATGCGGCGCCGTCGTATCCAGGCCCCCAGCGTGCGCTCACTGTCGCCGTACACGCGCGCGGTGTCGAATGCGTTGCATCCCAACTCGATCGCGCGGTCCAGGAGTTCAAGCGCGCGACGTTCCCGGCGACGTGCCGGCAGCTGTGAGACACGCCTAGTCCGCAACCGGTCGCCGCCGAATACGATTCGCGATACCGGTTTGTCTATTCCGGCGACCTTTCCATACTCCATGTATCAGGTCTTCAGGTAATCATTAGCGATGAACTCACACGCCCGCACCGTGAGGGCCATCATCGTCAGAGTGTGGTTCTGAAAACCCGACGAGACGAAACAGGCGCCGTCGGTAACAAAGACGTTCTCCGCATCCCAGCACTGACACATGGGATTGAGCACCGAATTGGCCGGATTGTCGCCCATGCGCGCGCCACCGGTTTCGTGGACGGCCGCACCCGGCCAGTATGCCCCGTAGCCCGTGAAAACCCTTGATCGAAGCATCCTGAAAACGATGTTTCCGCGGCCGAGATCGAGATTGGCGTCGACGCGCAGACCGCCGGCTGCGGCGATATCTGGCATCCTGCGGCGCATATGCGCGGCCATCCTGATTTCGTCGTCCGTGTGGGCGCAGTCGATTCTGGCGGCCGGAATGCCCCATGCGTCCTTCTTTACGGGGTCCAGCGACACGCGGTTCTCGAATCTGGGGGCCATCTCGCCCAATGCGAACATCCCCCAGGTCGGCTTGCCGCGGCCGATTCCGATCTGAATTCCATATCCCCCAGGAAAACTCGTCGTTTCCTGCTCGCAGAAGTTGGGAATGTAGAGGCCCGTCGCCGCGAAGTCGAAACCGTCTTCGGACGGTTCAGCCTCGGCATCTGCTTCATCTACCTCACCGGTGAGAGCCACCGTGACGTGGTCGCAGAGATGGCGACCGAGGTGGTCCGACGAACCGCCGATACCGCGCGGATGTTCCGGTGACCGAGAGTTCATCATGATCCGTACGCTCTCGATCGCCGACGCGCAGAGGACGACCACCCGTGCTCGCACCATGTGAGTCGTTCCCGCCGTACGATCGACGTATTCGACGCCGGTCGCCTTGCCTGATCTGCCATCGGTCAGCACTCGCCGTACCACGGCGTCGGTGCGCAGGTCCAAGTGACCGGTTGCGTTGGCGAGTCTTAGTGGCAGGGGGATCCTTTCAGTGTCGTATTTCACCGTCCTGCCATATGTCACGCGGATGTGAGGAAGTCGCTGCTCGACGTTCGACAGAAAGCTGTCTTCGATCCTCGTCGTCTTGGGCCGGCCGATGAACCGGCCGTCCGGGCAGTTGGGAATGCCCGCAGCCGTGCCGTAAACGCCGAGGGTTGACTCGACGGTGTCGTAGTAAGGCGCGACGTCCTCGTAGGAAATGGGCCAATCCGTGCCGAAGCCACGCATGGTCTTGGACTTGAACTCGTGATTCGACATCCGTGGTACATGTCTGGACCATGTGTGAAGACGGCCACCGAGTTGGCGCCCCCGGTACCAAAGGAACGGTTTCCCCCGCGGCGTCGTGTAGGGATTCTGTCTGTCGTTGACGTAGAACTGCTTGGTGGTCTCGGAGAACGCCGCACACTGCGCTTGGACCGGCTGGCCGTGAAGGGCCGCTTTCGCGCGACCTCTCAGCCCTACGGCACCCACGGTCGCGTGCTCGGGGAAATCTCGGCTGACGTCTATGTTCCTGCCGGCCTCCAACAGGGCGACCTGAAGCCCGCTTTCTGTGAGCTCCTTCGCGGCCCAGGAACCCGCGGCGCCGGAACCGACGACGACGGCATCATAGGTGGGTTCGGCGCTCATCACAGCCCGCGCTCTGCTGACATAGATGATTCGCTGAACATCATGACAGCATAGCTCCTATAGTCTCGGCCTGTAACCGCCATTTCGCACAGCGATAGCTGGGATCTGCAATAAAGGTGACCAATTACGGCGTGGCACGAGGACTATCGGCGGGTGAAGTGATTTCAAGCAAAATTAGCTAACGTTGCCAATCTGCCAGTGGCCGCGGTCAGAAGTTGGCAGAATCACGCGTGCACAGATTTCACTTTGGGCCCCGTGATCGAGGAGGTTGACGATGTCGGCTCCGAGCGCGATCCGGCGGTTGGGCTTCGTTGACAGCTGGAATGACCATTCCGAACGTCCGGCCTTGATCACTGCGACACCTCCGGCAGGGTATCGGCCGGTGACGACCGTGTGGTTATTCGCAACCGGCTGGTGGCTCTGCGCGCAACGCGCGTCGGCCAGCGCCTTCTGTTAACTGCCGCTGCGATGTGCGGATCCCTGTTTCCTGGGTTCTTCGACGACCAGCCCACCCGGAAACTGGTTATCCTTGGCGGCCTGGTGGTGCTCATCTGGATCAGTCGAGTGCCTGTGCTTGCTGGTTTGCGCCGAATCACAGCTGTGTTAGCCGGCGCATCACTGTGGATTTACCTCACCCAGCCGCAGACCTTCTTCTTCTTGGAATGGGCGGCGTCGCTGCTCGGCGATCCCTCGGCCGTCGGCGATCACGGGTCGGTTTCCGGCGTTGACGCTTCGAGCCTGCTCCACGGTGTGCGCCTGGTGGCTGCCACAGTCATTGCCCTTGCGGTGGGCGTGTTCGCCTGGAAAGCCTACGAGGGCGTGATGCGACGCCTTGCCCACCTCAGGACGACACCAGACACTGCGCGGGGTTCCGCAAGTGCACAACCTGTTACTCGACCGTCACGGACTTCGCGAGATTGCGCGGCTTATCCACGTCATAGCCCTGCGCCTTCGCGAGCGACGCGGCGAACACCTGCAGCGGGACTGTGGACAGCAATGGTTGGAAAAGCATTGAAACCGAGGGAATTTCGACGAGATAGTCAGCGTATGGCCGGACGGTCTCATCGGACTCTTCGGCGATCACGATGGTCATCGCGCCGCGCGCCTGGATCTCGCGGATGTTCGACACGAGCTTGGCATGCAACACCGGAGAACTCTTCGGCGACGGCATCACCACGATGACCGGCAGCCCGTCCTCGATCAACGCGAGCGGTCCGTGCTTGAGCTCACCCGCCGCAAAACCCTCGGCATGAAGATACGCCAGCTCCTTGAGCTTCAACGCGCCCTCCAGCGCCACGGGGTAGCCCACGTGCCTGCCGAGGAACAACACCGTCGACGACAGCGCGAACTGCCGCGCCAACGCGGCGACCGGCTCGATGTTGTCGAGCACCCGCGCGACCAACTCCGGTATGCCCTCCAGCTCGCGGTACTCGCGCTCTACCTCGTCGGGGTACTTGGTGCCCCTTGCCTGCGCAAGCGCCAGGCCGACAAGGTAATTCGCCGCGATCTGGGCCAGGAACGTCTTTGTCGCCGCCACCCCGATCTCCGGCCCGGCGCGGGTGTAGAGCACGGCGTCGCATTCGCGCGGGATCTGGCTGCCGTTGGTGTTGCAGATCGCCAGCACCTTGGCCTTCTGCTCCTTGGCGTGGCGCACCGCTTCCAGCGTGTCGGCCGTTTCGCCCGACTGAGAGATCGCGATCACCAGTGTGCTGCGGTCCAAAACCGGGTCGCGGTACCGGAACTCGCTGGCCAACTCGACCTCGACGGGCAGCCGCGTCCAGTGCTCGATCGCATACTTGGCGAGCAGCCCGGAGTGATAGGCGGTGCCGCACGCGACGATGAACACCTTGTCGACCTCGCGGAGGTCCTGATCCGTCAGCCGCTGCTCATCGAGGACGATGCGGCCGTCGACGAAATGGCCGACCAGCGTATTGGCGACCGCCGAGGGCTGCTCGGCGATCTCCTTGAGCATGAAGTACTCGTAGCCGCCTTTCTCGGCGGCCGACAGATCCCAGTCGACGTGAAACGTCCGCCAACCGACATCGGTTGCCACCCCGTCGAAGTCGGTGATTCGATAACCCTCAGCAGTGATGACCACCGCTTGGTCTTGGCCGAGTTCGACCGCATCGCGCGTGTATTCGATGAACGCGGCGACGTCGGAGCTGACGAACATCTCCCCATCGCCAACGCCGAGCAGCAGCGGCGTGGAGCGGCGGGCAGCGACGACCTTTCCCGGTTCGTCGGCGTTGGCGAACACCAGCGTGAAATGGCCCTCGAGACGGCGCAGCACCGCGAACACCGAACGCTCGAAGTCGCCGGCGGTCGGACCATGCTGGTAGTGGCGCGCGACCAGGTGCACGGCGACTTCGGTGTCGGTGTCGCTGCCGAAGCGGACCCCGTCGGCCTCCAACTCCCTGCGCAGTTCTGCGTGGTTCTCGATGATCCCGTTATGGACGACCGCGATCTTGACCGCTGCGTCACTGTGCGGGTGCGCATTCCGATCGGTCGGCCTGCCGTGGGTGGCCCAACGCGTATGCCCGACGCCGCAGTGACCGCGCAGCGCCGTGCCCTCGGCTTCATCGAGCGCCGATTCCAGGTTGACCAGCCGTCCCGCGCGGCGGCGCACGGTCAACGTGCCGTAATCGTTCACCAGAGCGATTCCAGCGGAGTCGTAGCCTCGGTACTCCATCCTGCGCAGGGCGCCGATGACTACCTCACACGCGGGCCTATGCCCTACATAACCGACGATCCCACACATAGCTCAACACGGTACGGCAGATTTAGCAACAAAGTAATAGTTTGCGAGAAATTACGTCACTTCTAAAGCAACACCCTTCGAGCTGGATTGATACGTACATCGACGAGAAGTCGCAGAATTCACAACATCGCAGACGTAGAGATAGCAAATGACACGGCGAGGTCCATGTATGCCTAGGCGCCTCGTGAGCCGGGCAAATGCCGGGCGCACTGTCGCGGCGTGTCCGAACGGCGGAGTTGGCGGTGGTCAGTACAGCTAAACCAGCTACTACGCGTTGCTAACGACAGGCTCGATCCGTTTCCTAATATCACGCCGTTGTTGTTAGCTCTAAGCACGCCGTGGTGTCGAGTAAGTGGACCCGCTGCGTAGGATAGGGCAACGCCGTATCGCACATATGATCTTGTAGCAAATTCCGTTATGAAACAGAAGGTTGCTTCGTGTCTCGCAAGCAGGAAAAGGTTGTTGCACAAACCGGCGAATGGACGAGCGACCTCGCGGGGGCACTAATCTCCGCAGCTCTGCCGACGTTTTAGCAGGATGTTTAGCACGATAGTCCCACTCCACCATGGTAAATCCCTCTCGTGGCCGGCGAGCGGGCCGCGAAACAGCGCAAGCCAATTTGCGAAAACTGACGCAGTTGTCAGCTTCGCATGTACGCTCGGTGCTGCGATTCTCGCAAATATTTACAGAGGCGCCCGACTGGCCGCCCGACCTAGGGGTACGGACAATTCTCTCTTGAGGGCAAGGTGGGAGATGAATTTGCTCATAGGAGGCGATGGCGTTCGGTTGCGCGGCCGTCGGAGAGGTCCGCGATGTTAGCTAATGGTGCCCTAATGAGCCGCCTGGCTCGGAGGTCCCGCAGGTCGGCATCCAAGAGAATCGTCGAACTCCTGCTGTTGGCGGTCATCGCAACCGCTGTAGTCACCTCGGCGGCAGCGGTTGAGCTGAGCTTTCCATGGGCTGAAGCATGGACTGACGTCGTCGTGCAGTCGCTGGCCTACACCGCAGCCACGCTGCTCTGCCTGATGAGGAAGTCGAACTCGCCGTCCGGCCGCGCAGTCCAAGCATCCATCGTCGCGGCCGTGATGCTGTTCGGACTCTCCAACATCGGCCGCAACGAGGCCGTGGTGCGCGCACTGGATCTGCTGCCCGTCGCCGTGCTGAGCCATGCGCAGCGGGCCGCCTTCTACATATGCGTCTTTCTCGCCATCGTCTTGCTGATGCGCACCGGCTTGCACCGCCGGCCGTTGACGCGCGCATTCGACGGGCTGGTCATCGGGTTCGGCGCGGTCACAACGGCGGCTTTGGTGGCCGCGGTGCTCGGACGAGTCTATGCACTGCCCGCGACCACGTTCGTGCCTCCGGTGGTGGACGTTCTGCTGCTCACCCTCATCGCGGGGACCATGTTGTTCTTCTGCTCGCCACCGCGGTCGTCGTTGTTGTTGATCTCCGCGAGCTTGCTCGCCATCGGCTTCGCCGACTGCATCTACGCCGCCGAACTGGTATCGGGCTCCCACACATTCAGCGGCCTGAGTGTTGCCGCGTACCTGATTGCGGTGACCGCACTAGCCCTCACTCCAGGACGGGACGAGGGGCCGAGGACCACCCGGATGCGGGCGGTGTCCATGTCGAAGGCCGTCGTGCCTTTGATCGCAGCCATGTCTGTGATCAGCGCATTGATGGCAGCGACCTATGCGGACATCAACCCCTTGGTGGGATATCTGGCGGTGGCGACGCTGTTGGCCGCGCTCGGCCGGCAGGCGACCGTGTTCTCCGAGGCCCGTCACGCCGGTGAGCAAGCCCATCTGGCGCAGACCGACGAGCTGACCGCGTTGCTGAACCGGCGCGGCTTTTACAACCAAGCCGCAACAGTCCTGTCCGACCATGGCTCGAACGGCTCGACACCGAAATGCGCGCTGCTGCTGGCGGATCTCAACCACTTCAAGGACTTCAACGATTCGCTCGGTCACGCGGCTGGTGACGAACTGCTGCGTACCGTGGCCGCACGAATCCGCGAGTCGTTGCGCGATGAGGACATCGTGGCGCGGCTAGGCGGCGACGAATTCGCGATTCTCCTACCTCACACCTGTGCTGACCGCGCGGTCCCCGTAGCGGACGCACTCAATCGTGCCCTGGAAAAATCGGTGGTGCTCGACGGCCTGCATGTACAGACCGGCGCGAGCGTCGGCATCGCCATAAGCCCAGAGCACGGACGCGACCTCGGAACCCTTTTGCGTCACGCCGATATCGCGATGTACCGGGCCAAACAGGGCCAGGGCCGCCATCTCGTCTACACCTCCGAGGCCGACGAGCCCGCCACCACTCGCTGCGGAATGAAACTGCTCGCGCAGTTGCGCCAAGCCATTGCACAGGGAGAACTGGTACTGCATTACCAGCCGAAGCTGTGCATGGCCACCGGTGAGATCGTCGGTATGGAAGCGCTGGTGCGGTGGCACCATCCCGAGCGTGGTCTGCTCTACCCCGGACAATTCCTGCCGTTGGTGCGGCACAACGCCCTCATGTACGCCATGAACGAGCTGGTCTTCCAACAGGCCCTCGACGACGCCGCCGACTGGCATTCGCGTGGCTACCGAGTTCCCGTTGCCATCAACCTGTTTCCACCAACCCTGGCTGACGTGGATCTTCCCGCCCGCTTGGACAATGCACTGCACAGGAAGGGGTTGACGCCGTCGGCGTTGGCGGTCGAGGTGACAGAAGAGTTCCTGCTCGACAACCTCAACCGAGGCCGCCACGTGCTCGACGGACTGCACCGCCTCGGCGTCACGATTGCGATCGACAATTTCGGTAACGGAAGTTCGTCACTGAATCACTTCCGCCATCTGCCGATCGACGAAATCAAACTCGACCGCTCATTGTGCGCGTCGGTCACCGAGGATCCGCGCGCAGCGGCGATCTTGCGGTCCGTCATCGACTTGTGCCGCACACTGGGCGTCCGCACGGTCGCCGAGGGCGTTGAAAGTCCAGCCATCGCGGCCATGCTCACGGGTTACGGCTGTGATTTCGCGCAGGGCCACTATTACTACCAGCCGCTCACCGCCGCCGAAACGCTTGATGTGCTAGCGGAACTCGCCGACGCCGAGGAACGGCACGAATCGGCGACAGCGCGGTTCGCGGTCGCGATGGCGATGCTGGCCAGCCACGCGGGCAACGGCGGAAGCCCCGTCGGGCGCCATATGCCGGCGTTCAGGCCGGTATCAGCTCTACGCCGGCGAGCGCGACCGCATCGTCGCGGGCAGGAGCCATGACGACCGCGCGGAAGCCGTCGCCGTCTTTCCACACTCTCGCCGTCAAAGTCTCACCGGGGAACACTACCCCGGCGAACCGAGCTCCGTAGGAACCCACCCGCGACGTGTCGCCGTCCAATAGTGCATCGACCATCGCCTTGCACGTCATCCCGTAGGTGCACAGCCCGTGCAGGATCGGCCGGGGAAAGCCTGCCGCCGCGGCGAAGTCGGGATCGGAATGCAGCGGATTGCGATCCCCGCACATCCGGTACAGCAGCGCCTGCTGTGGTGAAACCGCAATGGACAGCTCGTAATCGGGCTCCCGCTGCGGCGGCTCCGACGACGTCGACAGGCCGCGCTCACCGCCGAACCCGCCCTCGCCGCGCGCGAAGATCGACCGCTTCTGCGTCCACAACGGTGTGCCTTCGGGCGTCTTGACCGTCGTCTCCGACCAGATCACCGCGGCCTTGCCCTTGTCCCAGATATCGGTGAACTTCGTGACGGCCACACCGGTTCCCGACGGCGGGATCGGCGCGGGTGCCGACACCGCTTCGCTGGCATGCAGCACCTTGCTCAACTCGATGTCGATGCCCGGGAACTTCACCTGCGGCGGTTCGGTCATGTGAAAGCTCGCCGCCACGTTGGCGAACGTCGGCAACACCTGCGGGGTGTCATCGACGAGATACCGCAACTCGCGCTTGTCCATCGGGTCCTGGCCCGCCCCCAGCGCGAGGTGATACAGCTGCACATCGCTGCTGGTCCACGAGAACTCGACCGGGTCGAGCTCTGCGCCCAGCGCCTCGTCGAGATTGATAGGCATCAGTTCTTCCCCGAGTCCTTCCCCGCAATATGCAGTGCCGCAAGGTATCCGAACGTCATCGCGGGGCCGATCGTCCCGCCGGGACCGGGGTAGGTGTGGCCCATCACCGGGGCACTCACGTTGCCCGCCGCGTACAGGCCCTCGATCACCGAGCCGTCGTCACGCAAGGCGCGACCATGAACGTCGGTGACGATGCCGCCCTTCGTGCCGAGATCGCCGGGCACCATCTTGGCCGCATAGAACGGCGCATGGTTGATCTCGCCCAGATTGGGATTCGGCTTGTTGGTGGGATCGCCGTAGTAGCGGTCGTAGGCGCTTTCGCCGCGGTGGAAATCCTCGTCGACACCGCTGCGTGCAAATCCGTTGAACCGCGACACCGTCTCCGCCAGTTGGTCGGCGGGCAGGCCCGCCTTGGCGGCCAACTCCTCGATGGTGTCCGCCTTGACGATCACGCCCGATTCCAGCCACTTGTTCGGAATCCGCTGTCCGGGTTGAAGTCCCGCGAAGATATAGCGGTCGCGATATCGCTGGTCGAAGATCAGCCACGCCGGGATGTTCTCGCCGGGACCGGGTCCCTGGCCGTATTCGCCGCCATACATCTTGTGTCCGGCCTCGACGTACGGCAGCGACTCGTTCATGAACCGCTTGGCCGACATGTTGACCATGATCGCGCCGGGCGAGTTACGTTCCGACAGCGCGATCCACGGGGCGCCGACCAGCGGGACCGTCGGGATCCACCACGCGTCCTCCATGACGTCGAGTGCCGCGCCGAGCTTTTCGCCGGCGATGATGCCGTCGCCGGTGTTGGCCTTCGCGCCGACCGTCCACTCCGTGCTGATCGGCGCCCGCTGGTACTTCACCCGCATCTGCTCGTTGTGTTCGAACCCGCCCGAGCCGAGGATCACGCCGCGGCGGGCCCGGATCAGCTCCGGTTCCGACGACTCCGGCGCATTTGTATCGCGCACGTAGATGCCGCGCACCACGTCGTCTTCGACATAGAGGTCGGTCATCGCAGTGTTCAGCCGCACCGGAACCCCGGCCTCCCGCAAGCCGATCCGCAGCGGAGCGATGAGCGCGCGGCCCATGCCGACCAGGTTCTTGCCGGTGGCCTTCGCCCACATCGTGCGCGCGCCGACCTTCAGGCTGCGCAGCACGCCGCGCGGGTGCCGCTTGAGCATGTTCAGCCGCACGTAATCCTGCTGCATCACAACCACATTCAGCGGCACCTTGCCGTACGGCGGTTCCAGTCCCGGCAGCTCCGGGCCGAGCTTCTTGGCGTCGAACGGTTTGGGTTCGATGGAGCGGCCACCGGGCCGACCGCCGGGCGACTCCGGGTAGTAGTCGGAGTAACCCGGCACCCAGCACATCTTCAGCGGCGTGTGCTGCAGCACGAACGACAGCATCTCGGGTCCGCGCTCGAGGAAGGTGTCGATGCGCTCGGGCGGGACGACGTCGCCGATGATGTGGTGCAGGTAGGTCCGCGCCGCCTCGGGCGTGTCGGTGACGCCTGCGCGCTTGAGCACTTCGTTGTTCGGAATCCACACGCCGCCACCTGACCGCGCAGTGGAACCTCCGTAGTGCGGAGCCTTCTCCACGACTACTGTTGAGAGGCCCTGATGGGCGGCGGTGAGCGCAGCGACCATGCCCGCGGCGCCGCTTCCCACCACGACGACGTCGAACTCCTGTCCTGTCATGTAGAACACGTTATAGAATTGCCCGGCCGCCGAACAACTGACCCGGTCGGACAACAC
This sequence comes from Mycolicibacterium agri, assembly GCF_002553505.1. GTDB lineage: Bacteria > Actinomycetota > Actinomycetes > Mycobacteriales > Mycobacteriaceae > Mycobacterium > Mycobacterium agri. The sequence continues at coordinate 209,118 of NZ_PDCP01000001.1, forward strand.
GAGGGGAATTCACATCCATGCTCTCTGTCGAGGTGCGTGATCGGCTCGCCGCCGACCTGGCCGAGGCCGAACGCAGCCGGGTCGCAATCGCGCCGCTGACCAGTAACAACCCCGACATCGACGTGGTCGATGCCTACGAGATCCAGCTGATCAACATTCGGCAGCGGGTCGCCGAGGGCGCCCGAGTCGTCGGCCATAAAGTCGGGCTGTCCAGCAAGGCGATGCAGGAGATGATGGGCGTCGACGAGCCCGATTACGGCCACCTGCTCGACGAGATGGAGGTCTTCGAAGACCGGCCGGTGCCCGCGGGGAAGTACCTCTATCCCCGCGTCGAGGTCGAGGTCGGCTTCGTCCTCGCCGACGACCTGCCGGGGGAGGGCTGCACCGAGGACGACGTGCTGGCGGCCACCGCGGCGTTCGCGCCCGCGATCGAGTTGATCGACACCCGCATCACCGACTGGAAGATCAAGCTGTGCGACACGATCGCCGACAACGCGTCGTCGGCGGGCTGGGTGCTCGGCAAAGCGCGAGTTTCGCCGAAAGACATCGACATTCGCAACATCGACGCGGTCCTGACCCGCAACGGTGAAGTCGTCGCCAAGGGGCGCAGCGATGCGGTTCTCGGCAATCCGGTGACCGCGGTGGCGTGGCTGGCCCGCAAGGTGGACAGTTTCGGCGTTCGGTTGAAGGCTGGTGACATCGTGCTGCCCGGATCGTGCACCAAGGCCATCGACGCGCGACCGGGCGACGATTTCGTCGCCGACTTCGACGGGCTGGGCTCGGTCCACCTGTCGTTCGAGTAAGGAGCACATATGCCCAGCAAGGCATCCGTAGCGATAGTCGGATCCGGCAACATCAGCACCGATCTGCTCTACAAGCTGTTGCGCTCGGAGTGGTTGGAACCGCGCTGGATGGTCGGTATCGATCCGGAAAGCGAAGGCCTGGCGCGGGCCCGCAAGCTGGGGCTGGAGACCAGCGCCGAGGGCGCGGACTGGCTGCTGAGCCTCGACGAGAAACCCGACCTGCTGTTCGAGGCGACCAGCGCCTACGTGCACCGAGACGCCGCCCCGAAGTACGCCGCGGCCGGCATCCGCGCGATCGACCTGACGCCCGCCGCCGTCGGGCCCGCGGTCATCCCGCCGGCCAACCTGCGCGAGCACCTCGACGCACCCAACGTCAACATGATCACCTGCGGTGGGCAGGCCACCATCCCGATCGTCTACGCCGTTAATCGCGCGTTGTCAGAAAAAGGGGGAGTGCCCTACGCCGAGATCGTGGCGTCGGTGGCGTCGGTGTCGGCCGGTCCTGGCACCCGCGCCAACATCGACGAGTTCACCAAGACCACCAGCAAGGGCGTCGAGACGATCGGCGGCGCCAAGCGCGGCAAGGCGATCATCATCCTCAACCCCGCCGACCCGCCGATGATCATGCGCGACACCATCTTCTGCGCCATTCCCGAGGACGCCGACCGCGACGCCATCGCGCAGTCGATCAAGGACGTCGTCGCCGAGGTGCAGACGTACGTGCCCGGCTACCGGCTGCTCAACGAGCCGCAGTTCGACGAACCTTCTGTGGTCAACGGCGGCAATCACGTCGTCACCACGTTCATCGAAGTGGAGGGTGCGGGCGACTATCTGCCGCCCTACGCTGGAAACCTGGACATCATGACCGCCGCGGCGACGAAAGTCGGCGAGGAGATCGCCAAGGAGTCCCTGACAGCGACAGCGGGAGGCCAGGCATGAATACCGACCGAAGGCGGGCGCGAGTGAGGATCGCAGCGAAGCCAGGACCGGAGCGAGCGGGAGCCGAGTCGTGAGCACAGGCATTTATTTCAACCCGATCTGGGACGTCCGGATGACCGACACGTCGCTGCGCGACGGGTCGCACCACAAGCGCCACCAGTTCACCAAGGATGAAGTGCACGCAATTGTCGCGGCGCTCGATGCCGCGGGCGTGCCCGTCATCGAGGTCACCCACGGGGACGGTCTCGGCGGCTCGAGCTTCAACTACGGATTCTCCAAAACCCCTGAGCAGGAGTTGATCAAGCTCGCCGCCGAAACCGCAAAGGAATCCAAGATCGCGTTCCTGATGCTGCCCGGTGTGGGCACCAAGGACGACATCAAGGAGGCACAGAACAACGGCGGCTCGATCTGCCGCATCGCCACCCATTGCACCGAGGCCGACGTCTCGATCCAGCACTTCGGGCTGGCCCGCGACCTCGGTCTCGAGACGGTCGGCTTCCTGATGATGGCCCACACCATCCCGCCGGAGAAGCTCGCCGAGCAGGCCCGGATCATGGCCGACGCCGGCTGCCAGTGCGTGTACGTCGTCGATTCGGCGGGCGCGCTGGTGCTCGAAGGGGTCCGCGACCGGGTGCAGGCGCTGGTGGCCGAACTCGGCGACGACGCACAAGTCGGCTTCCACGGCCACGAGAACCTCGGCCTCGGCGTGGCCAACAGCGTGGAGGCCGTCCGCGCCGGCGCCAAGCAGATCGACGGCTCATGCCGCCGCTTCGGCGCGGGCGCCGGCAATGCCCCCGTCGAGGCGCTGATCGGTGTGTTCGACAAGATCGGCGTCAAGACCGGCATCGACTTCTTCGACATCGCCGACGCCGCCGAAGAGGTCGTCGCACCCGCGATGCCCGCCGAGTGCCTGCTCGACCGCAACGCGCTCATCATGGGCTACTCGGGCGTCTACTCCAGCTTCCTCAAGCACGCCATCCGGCAATCCGAACGCTACGGCGTGCCCGCTCATCAGCTGCTGCACCGCGCGGGTCAGCGCAAGCTCATCGGCGGTCAGGAAGATCAACTGATCGACATCGCGCTGGAGATCAAACGCGAACAGGAAAGCGAAAAGGCAACGCACTAAGCGCTTATCCGCGCCATTTCACCGCCGGATAAGGCGCGCGAATTCGCGCGAGGACCGCGTCGGCAAAATGCGGAAGTGCGCATTCCGGTGCCGCTTGTTCGACGACACCTGGCAGAATCCCCGCTGTGCGAGGAATCATTCTGGCCGGGGGGACAGGATCGCGGCTGCATCCCATCACGTTGGGCACCAGCAAGCAGCTGCTGCCTGTCTACGACAAGCCGATGATTTACTACCCGCTGACCACGCTGATGTTGGCGGGCATCCGCGACGTCCTGGTGATCACCACGCCCACAGATGCCGCAGCCTTCACCAATCTGCTCGGCGACGGCCATCAATTCGGGCTGTCGATCACGTACGCGGTGCAGCCCTCACCCGACGGCCTGGCGCAGGCATTCGTCATCGGCAAAGACCACATCGGCTCGGATTCGGCCGCACTTGCGTTGGGCGACAACATCTTTTACGGGCCGGGCCTTGGCTCACAACTCAGCCGCTTCCGCGACATCGACGGCGGCGTGATCTTCGCCTACCGGGTCGCCAACCCCACCGCCTACGGCGTCGTCGAGTTCGACGACAACTTTCGCGCGGTGTCTTTGGAGGAGAAGCCGAAATCACCGCGATCGCCGTACGCGATACCCGGGCTGTACTTCTACGACAACGACGTCGTCGAGATCGCCGCGGGTCTGGCGCCTTCCGAGCGCGGCGAATACGAGATCACCGACGTCAACCGCGCCTACCTGGAGCAGGGCCGGTTGTGCGTGGAGGTGCTGCCCCGCGGCACGGCGTGGCTCGACACCGGCACATTCGACTCGCTGCTGGACGCCGGCAACTACGTGCGCACCATCGAAGAGCGCCAGGGACTCAAGATCGGCGTACCCGAGGAGGTCGCGTGGCGCCTGGGCTACGTCACCGACGACGAGTTGCGGGAACGCGCCGAAAAGCTCGTCAAATCGGGCTATGGCAGTTATCTGCTCGACCTTCTCGACCGGGCTGGATAACGGCCGGCTAGCCGTGCTAAGCAAAATTTTTCGCGGCGTTCAAATGCGGCGCTGTCCAGCTACGACGGCGTAATCGAAGCGCCATCGCGCAATCGCAGTCGTTTAGTGATTTCCCATTCGGGCATGCCTTGTGTGCGACCAATCGCAGACCCATAAAGGAGTGAATTCCCGATGAAGATGTCCGCAACGACCGTCCGCCGCGGCCTGTACGGCATGTTCGCAGGCGGCCTGCTTGGTGGCGTCGCATCCGCAGCGATGATCGTTCCCGCCGCCAACGCGGCACCTGACACCGAATCCTGCACGTTCAGTGCGATCGCGAGCACGTCGAGCACGGTCTCGGAGCAGACGAGCGCGTACCTGGAAGCCAATCCCGCGACGGATCGGGCACTGACGGAGATCGCCAAGCAGCCGATGAGTGAGGCGCAAATCGCCTACCGCGCCTATTTCGCCGACAACCCGCAGGTGGAAACGGAGTTGAAGGCCATCAACAAGCCGGCTGAGGATCTCACGGCGCAGTGCAACATGCCGGTCCGGCCGACGCCGATCTCGGAGGCGCTGCACGGGGTCTAACCACGCACACGCGGGCAAGTTGATGGAGCCTTGCCCGCACCGCTCATCGCGTCGGCACTTCGTCGGCGCGATGAGTGCTTTTCGGGGCTAACCGTCGAAGGCCGGTTTGGTTCCACCGAGCCTGCTGGTCAGGGCATCGGCGGTGGTGGTCAACGCGCGGGCGCGTTTGGCGATCTCCCCGTCGGTGAGCGCCGTGCCGATCTGCAGGGACACCACCATGGCCTGGCGCTGGTGATGGTCGAACACCGGCGCCGAGATGACGCTGATGTCGTGGCGTTGCCTGCTGCCCTGCGGGGTTTCGCTGCGCAGATAGACCCGTTCGCCGATATCGGCGACCAATTCGCCCAGCAGCGCGCGCAGTTCGTCGGGCAGCCGGCTCGACATCCCGGCCATCAGGCCGTACAGCCGTCGACCCGCGGGGGTAAGGCGCTCGACGAGATATCCCGTGCGGCGGCACTCGTCGACGACGCGTTGCAGCCGCTCACCGTCGGTGCGCAGCGGAACCGTCGGCTCCCTGGCCAACCAGTCGCGCAGGGCCGCGTCGTCCCACAACACGAACATCAGCCCCACCGGCGGGGCGAAAGGATAGCTCTGTCCGACCTGGACGCCGACATCGGCGCCCGGCGGCCCGACGAGGTCGAGCACCGTGATGCGGTCGTCGACCACCGCGGACAGTGCGGCCGTGGTTCCCGCGATTCCCGACAGCCTGCGCAGTTCCGTGCGGGCCGCAGGATCCACTCGCATGGCCTCTTGGGCCGTGTGCCCCAACGTGATCAACGCGGGGCCGAGCCGGTAGGTCTTGTCGTTCGTGTCGCGCACCAGGTAGTCGCACTCGGCCAGTGTCGTGACGATGCCGAGACAGGTGGGCTTGCTCAGCCCGAGTTGACGGGCCAGCTCCGATACGCCGAAACGCTGCTGTGGGTGCCTGGCGAGGAAGTTGAGGACCGCGACGACGCGCTCCGTCGGCGGGGACGGCCGACCAGCCGTTTCGCGGCCTGGCATGTCAAAACTGTACCTGACCGTTACAAATATCGAACAATCGGCTGCGCCGAAACGTTGACGAACAGTGAGAACACGTTCTAGTTTCGAGGGGTGTACACGCAGCCACTGGCCGACGCGATCGCCGAAGCCGAACGCTTGGTCGCCGCCGCCCCCTTCATCGAATCCGAGGGCGATCTGCTGGAAGGCCTGCAATATCTGGCCGGCTGCGTCGCCGCGTGCACGCACCTGGCGTTCGACTACGAGCGCGACCACCCGTTCCTGCAGTCGGGCACCGGCCCGTTCACCAAGATGGGGCTCGACAACCCCGACGCCCTCTACTTCGGCACCCGGGTGCAGTCCGGCCACGAGTACGTCGTCACCGGTAAGCGCGGAACGACGACCGACCTGAGCTTCCAATTGCTCGGCGGTGAGTACACCGATGACAACGTGCCCGTCAGCCAGGCCGCCTTCGACGACCGTGAACTCGACATCGCCTCCGACGGCACCTTCGAATGGCGATTCACGCCGAACAGCCCGTCGCAGTTGGTGATTCGCGAGGTTTACAACGACTGGTCAGCGCAGCGGGGCCATATCAGCATCTCGCGCACCGACACGGCAGGCACCGCGCCGCCTGCGCTGACGCGGGAGACGATCGAAAAGCGTTACGCGGTAGCGGGAAAACAGCTCGTGCAGCGCGTCAAGACCTGGCTGCAGTTCCCGCAGTGGTTCTACAACACTCTGCCGGTGAACACGATGGTCGCCCCGCGGCTGACGCCGGGCGGGCTGGCCACGCAGTACTCGTCGGTCGGGCATTTCGACCTGCACCCCGATCAGGCGCTGCTCATCACGCTGCCCGTGCCCGACGCCCCGTATCTCGGTTTCCAATTGGGCAGCCTGTGGTACATCTCGCTCGACTACATCAACCATCAGACCTCGCTGAACGGCACGCAGGCACAAGCCGATCCGGACGGCAAGATCCGCATCGTGGTATCCGACGCGAACCCGGGTGTGACGAACTGGGTGGAGACACTGGGCCACCGCAAGGGCTATCTGCAGTTCCGTTGGCAGCGGCTGTCGCGCGAGCTGACCGAGGCCGACGGCCCCACCGTCGAGTTGCTCGACATCGACAAGGTCGCAGAGGCGTTGCCGTACTACGAGGCGAACAAGATCTCCGAGGACGCCTGGCGGCAGCGGATTGCCCTGCGCCAGAAGCAGATCGCCGACAGGATGGTGGGATGATGGCCGAGGGCCTGCTCGCGGACAAGGTCGTCGTGATCAGCGGTGTCGGTCCGGCGCTTGGGACGACGTTGGCGCGCCGCTGCGCGGAGGCGGGCGCCGACCTGGTGCTGGCCGCGCGGACCGTCGAGCGGCTCGACGACGTCGCCAAGCAGGTCGCCGATCCGGGCAGGCGCGCTCTTGCCGTCGGTACCGACATCACCGACGAGGCGCAGGTGAACCACCTGGTCGCCGAAACCCTCAACGCGTACGGCAGGGTCGACGTGCTGATCAACAACGCGTTTCGGGTGCCGTCGATGAAACCGTTGGCCGACACCACGTTCGAGCACATGCGCGACGCCATCGAGCTGACGGTGTTCGGAGCGCTGCGGCTGATTCAGGGCTTCACGCCTGCGCTCGCCGAGGCCAAGGGCTCGGTGGTGAACGTCAACTCGATGGTGGTGCGGCATTCGCAGGCCAAGTACGGCGCCTACAAGATGGCGAAGTCCGCGCTGTTGGCGATGTCGCAGTCGTTGGCCACCGAGCTCGGCGAGAAGGGCATCCGAGTGAATTCCGTGCTGCCGGGATATATCTGGGGCGGCACGCTGGAGGGCTACTTCGCCCATCAGGCCAAGAAGTACGGCACCACCGTCGACGAGATCTACAAGGCCACCGCGGCCGCGTCGGACCTCAAGCGGCTGCCCACCGAGGATGAGGTGGCGTCGGCAATTCTGTTCATGGCCAGCGACCTGTCCAGCGGCATCACGGGCCAGTCGTTGGATGTGAACTGCGGGGAGTACAAGGCGTGACTGTGCGCACCGACGTCGGGACTGTCGAGGAACTGCATGCCTCGGCGACAAAGGCTTGCGGCCTCGACGATTTCGGCTCCGACGACGACAACTATCGCGAGGCGCTCGGTGTGCTGCTCGAGTCCTACCGTCGCGACGCCGATCTGACGGAGCTCGGCAGCAAGATGAACCGCTTCTTCGTCCGCAACGCGTTGGTCGCGCGGCTGATATCGGAGGCGGCGTGGAAGCAGTACCCGCAGCACGCCGATGTGGCGATCGCGCGGCCGATTTTCGTCACCGGCCTGCCCCGCACCGGCACCACCGCGCTGCATCGGCTGATGAGCGCGGACCCGCGTCACCAGGGCCTGGAGCTGTGGCTGGCCGAGTTTCCGCAACCGCGACCGCCGCGGGAGACCTGGAAAGACAACCCGGTGTTCCGCGAGCTCGACGCCCGATTCACCAAGGCGCACAACGAGAACCCCGACTACACGGGGCTGCACTTCATGACGGCCGATGAAGTCGAGGAGTGCTGGCAGCTGCTGCGGCAGTCGCTGCATTCGGTGTCCTACGAGACGTTGGCACACCTTCCGACCTACTCGCAGTGGCTGGCCGGCCAGGACTGGACGAAGCCGTATCAGCGGCACCGCAAGAACCTTCAGCTGATCGGCCTCAACGACGTGGACAAGCGGTGGGTGCTGAAGAACCCCAGCCATCTGTTCGCGCTCGACGCCCTGATGGCCACCCATCCCGACGCGCTGGTCGTGCAATGTCATCGCCCTGTCGAGACGATCATGGCGTCGATGTGCTCACTGGCTCAGCACACCACCGCGGGCTGGTCGAACAGCTTCACCGGCGAGTTGATCGGCCGCGACGCGATGGAGACGTGGTCGCGCGGGCTGGAGTTGTTCACCGCCGAACGGGCCAAACACAATCCGGCGCAGTTCTACGACATGGATTACTTCGATCTGGTCAACGATCCGATCGGCACGGTGGAGGCCATCTATCGCCATTTCGGCATCGAGATGACCGATGAAGCGCGCGCGGCCATGCAGGCCAGCGACGCCCAGAGCAAGCAGGGCCCGCGGGCGCCCAAGCACACGTACTCGCTGGAGGACTACGGGCTCACCGCCGACGCGGTCCGGGAACGCTTCAAAGGCCTCTAGTTTCACTCGCGAGCAGACGCTCGTGTCCGCAAAAGCCCAGGAAAGGGCGGACCTTAGCGTTCCCCTACTGACGTGTGGGCCCAGCTCGCGGAAAGAAAGTCACCCGTCGCCGGGGGAGGGGGCGGTCGATGCCTCCTCCAGAACACCTTCGGCCACAGCGTGTTTGATGCTGTCGGCCAATCGCGGGCAGGTCGGCGTGCGGGCGGGTTCACCGCCGGACTCGCGCACTTCGGCAAAGAACGCGCACCGCCGTGAGGCGTCGGAATTCCACTGCACGGCCGTGTGCGCGGGGCTGAACTTCTTGACGCCGACCGAAACGTGACAGAACCGGCAGTCGACGGAAACCCAGCCCGAGTTCAGATAACGTTCGCGGTCGCGCAAGGTGGCCTCGCGCACGGCGGCGGCGCGATCCGGGTCGGACGCGAAATTCGGTGCCTTCGACCATGTTCCGCCACTGTCAGCGTCGCTGCCGGGACCGTGGCTGTGGTCGTCGTCGTCGTGAATTCCGTGCAGGGCCAGCATCGACCGGGCGATCCGGTCGACGTCTGGGACCTCGTCGCGTGTCACCGCTGCTCGGCCTTCTCCTTCTCGGCGGCCCGCGCTTTGAGGTTCTCTTCGACTTCGCGGTTCCACTTCTCTACGGCCGCGCTGGTGTCGATTTCGATCTCGAAGCGATCCGTCATGTCCGGTGTCACGTCGGCGACGTCGACGTAGAACTGCTGATACCAGCGCCGCATCTGATACACCGCGCCGTCCTCCTCGACCAGCAGCGGATTGTCGATGCGTGTCTTGTGCTTCCAGATCTCGACGTCTTGCAGGAAGCCCTTGCTGACGCCGTCGGTGAAGGCCGCGGCCAGCTTCTCGGTGGTCTCCTCGTCCAGCCCCTTGGGCTTCTCGACGATGACACCCCACTGCAGCACGAAGGAGTCTTGTGTGACGGGATAGTGGCAGTTGATCAGGATCGACTCGGCCTTGAAGTCGCCGTAGGTGTTGTGCAGCCAGTTGATCATGAACGACGGCCCGAAATAGCTTGCCTCCGAGTCGAGGTGCGCTTCCCCGTAGGCGGTGCCCATGTCGTTCACATCGGGCCGGCCCACGTTGTGCAGGTACTGCGACGCGATATGGCCCTCGAAGACGTTCTTGAAGTACGTCGGCAGCCCGAAGTGGATGTAGAAGAAGTGGGCCATGTCGGTGACGTTGTCGATGATCTCGCGGCAGTTGCTGCCCTCGATCAGCAGCGAGTTCCATCGCCAGTCGGTCCACTGCGGGTCGGCGAATTCGGGGATCTCCGGGATCCGCACCTCAGGTGGCGGCGGGTTGCCCTCGTGGTCGTGCCAGACGAACAGCAGACCGCCCCGCACATCGGTGGTCCAGGCCCGGGTGCGGGCCAACCGCGGCGTGCGCTTGGCGTAGGGCACCAGCTTGCACCTGCCGTCGCCGCCCCAACGCCAGTCGTGGAACGGGCAGGCGATCTCGTCGCCCTTGATGGTGCCCTGCGCCAGGTTGCCGCCCATGTGCCTGCAGTAACCGTCGAGAATCTTGATGTCGCCGTGCGAGTCGGCGAACACGACCAGCATGGTGCCGAAGATCTTGATGCCGTGCGGCTTGCCGTCCAAAAAGTTCTTGACCGGGCCGAGGCAGTGCCAACCGCGCGCGTACCGGTCCGGCAGGGTGCCGGTGTCGATCTCGCGAATGCCGCTGTGGGCCGTATCAGCCGTCACTTCGCGCCTCCTGTCCTTGCTCTCTAACTAGAACACGTTACAGTTTTTCCCGCTGACGGCGCAACACAAACCCCATCTACCTGCGGTGTATACCTGAGTAATGCCGCTATTCACGTTCGAGGGCCGATCGCCGACGGTCGACCCCGGCGCCTTCATCGCACCGACCGCCACGCTCGTCGGAGACGTGCACATCGAGGCGGGCGCTTCGGTGTGGTTCAACGCGGTCCTGCGGGCCGACTTCGCCCCCATTATCGTCCGCGAGGGCGCCAACGTGCAGGACTGCAGCGTGCTGCATGCGCCGCCCGGCATACCCGTCGATGTGGGGCCGGGCGCGACCGTCGCGCACGGGTGCGTCATCCACGGCGTGCACATCGGCGCCGAGGCGGTGATCGCCAACCATTCCACCGTCCTCGACGGCGCGGTGATCGGTTCGCGCAGCCTCATCGCCGCGCATTCGCTGGTGGTCGGCGGCACCAAGATCCCCGACGAGGTCGTCGCGGCGGGCGCGCCTGCCAAGATCAGGGGCCCCGTCGCGGGCACCGGCGCACAAATGTGGGTCGACACGAATCCCGGCGCGTATCAGGACCTGGCGCGTCGGTACTCCACCGGACTGCGGGAGATCACCGAGCCAGGTACGCCCTAAGGGATCCTGCGGGCGCTTGCGGTGGCCTTGTCCAGTTCCCAGTAGGCGCGCAGGGAGACGATCTTACCTTCGTCGTTCACCCGGTAGGTGAACACCCCTTCGGCGACGACCTCATAGCCGCTCGAGCGGATCACGATGTTGCCGACGTTGGCTTCCTCGTTGCCGCACTGATAGGTCTTCTCGAAGTTGAACGTCAGCTCGCTCGGCGCGATCGCCATGTCGTAGAACTTCGCGATCGCCTCTTTTCCCCTGTGCCCCTTGCCTTCCGGGTCGAAGTGCGACGGGCCGATCGGGTCTTCGACGATGGCGTCGTCGGCGAAGACCGCCAGCCACGCCTCCTTGTCGTGGGCCATCGCGGCCTCGCGGGATCGCTTCCCGGCCAGGTGAACCGGCGAGTCGCTCACTGCTGCCATCCGGAGTGGATGTAGGTGTCGGCGAACCGCTTCATCGAATCCTTCTTCGTCTGCAGATCGGCGTCGAAGCCGTGACCCTCGAACACCCACGGCATCGCGATGTAGTCGGTGACACCGATGTCGGCGAGTTCGCGGTGCCCGTCGAGGTCGAACTTGTCGATGCAGACGGCCTGGAACTCGAATGGTGCGTCGGCACGGCCGAATTCGGCCAGCAGCGCCTTCAGCTTGCCGATGATTTCCGCGAGTTCCTCGGCCTTCAGCATGGCGCTGGTCCAGCCGTCGCCCACCCGAGCGGCGCGGCGCAGGGCCGCATCGGTGTGTCCGCCGACGTAGAACGGCACCGGCTCGCTGGGAGCCGGGCTCATCTGCAGCCGGTCGAAGTCGTAGAACTCGCCGTGGAACTCCACCATGCCGCCGGCGAGGACGCGCTTGATGATCTCGATCATCTCGTCGACGCGGGCGCCGCGTCGCTTGTAGGGCACACCGCACCACTCGAATTCCTCGGGTGCCCAGCCGATTCCGACCCCGAACCCAAACCGGTTGTTGGTCAAGTTCGCCACCGAGCCGACCTGGCGCGCAAGCAGCAGCGGGTTGCGCGACCCCAGCTTCATCACGTTGGTGTAGAACCGCAGCGTCGACGTCACCGCGCCCATCGCGCCCGCGGCGATCAGCGGATCGACCCACGGCGTGTTCTCGTCCCACATGCGCGAGCCGTCGGGGGTATACGGATAGTCCGCCGACTGCTTCTCCATATAGAAGATCGAGTCGGGCAGCGCTATCGAGTCGAACCCGACTTCCTCTGCGGTCTTGGCGATCTCGGTCAGGTGGTCGATCTGCACCATCGGCACCGCGCACGTGTACTTCATTGTCATGGTCAACCTGCTCGCTTGCCCGCAGGCTTGTCGGCGCCGACCACCCACATCGAGAAGTACTGTGACCCGCCGCCGTACGCGTGGCCGAGCGCCTTGCGGGCATTGGGCACCTGATGCTCGCCGGCCTTGCCCATCACCTGAATCGCCGCCTCGGCGAACCGAATCATGCCGGACGCGCCGATCGGGTTCGACGACAGCACCCCACCGGACGGGTTGAACGGGATCCGTCCACCGATCGCCGTCTCGCCGGCCTCGGTCAGCTTCCAGCCCTCCCCCTCGGGGGCGAAGCCGAGGTTCTCCAGCCACATCGGCTCGAACCAGGAGAACGGCACATACACCTCGGCGACGTCGATCTCGTCGATCGGGCTGGTGATGCAGGCCGCCTCCCAGAGCGCTTTGGCGGCGTCACGGCCCGCCTGCGGGTTCACCTGGTCGCGGCCGGCGTATGCCAGCGGTTCGGTGCGCAGCGCCGTCGCGTGAATCCACGCCACCGGATTTCCGTCGGCCACCCGTTGGTCGGCGATCTCCTCGTTGCCGATCACCACCGCGCAGGCGCCGTCGGACGACGGGCACGTCTCGTCGAAACGGATGGGATCCCACAGCATTTGCGACGCCATCACCTTCTCCAGCGTGATGTCGGGCTGGTGCAGGTGCGCCAGCGGGTTCTTGGCCCCGTTCAGGCGGTCCTTGACCGCCACCATCGCGCCGATGTGCGTCGGTGCGCCCGACCGCCTGATGTAGGCCCGCACGTGCGGCGCGAAGTAGCCGCCAGCGCCGGCGCCCACCGGCTTGGTGAACGGCACAGGAATGCTCAACGCCCACATGGCATTCGACTCGGACTGCTTCTCCCACGCCATGGCCAACACGCGGCGGTACTTGCCGGACTGCACCAGGCTGGCCGCCACCACGGCCGTCGAACCGCCGACCGAACCGGCGGTGTGCACGCGGATCAGCGGCTTGCCGGTCGCGCCAACCGCGTCGGCCATGAACAGTTCCGGCATCATGACGCCTTCGAAGAAGTCCGGCGCCTTTCCCACCACCACGGCGTCGATGTCGTCCATCGTCGCACCGGAATCGGCCAACGCCTTGTCGATCGCCTCGCGCACCAGGCCGTTCATCGAGACGTCCTGACGCTTGGCGACGTACTTCGTCTGCCCGGTGCCCAGCACCGCCGCCAGTTGACCGGCCATCAGTTGTCCCTTCCTTCCAGGACCGCCACCAGGTTCTGTTGCAGCGCTGGCCCGCTGGTCGCATGCGCCAGCACGCGCGAGGCCGAACCGTCGAAGATGTGTTGCGCGGCAAAGCCGATCCGCTCCAGGCCCGCGGAGAACATCGGGTTGGCCGCCAGCGCTCCACCCGACGGGTTGACCTTCGTCGACGACGGCAGGCCGATCGCCTCGGTCAGGATCAGGTGCTGATGGGTGAACGGCGCCGTGATCTCGGCGACCTCGATCGATCCCGTGTCGCCACCCGTCGCGGCCTTGGCCGACGCCTCTGTCGACGGCGAGGTGGTCAGGTCACGGGCGCCGAGGATCGGCGTTTCGATGCGGTGCTCGATGCCGGTGATCCACGCCGGGTTCTCCCGCAACTCGCGCGCCCGCTCGCCGGCGGCCAAGACGATCGCCGACGCGCCGTCGGTGATCGGCGCAATGTCGTGGCGGCGCAACGGATCAGCGAAGTACGGCCGGTCCAGCAGTTCTTCGATGCTCTTGGCCGGCTTCTCCGAGTCCGTGCGCTCGGCGGCGGCGAAGGAGTCCAGCGCCACCTGCGCCATCTGCTCGGCGGTCCACTTGCCCGCATCCAGGCCCAGCCGCGCCTGTAAGCCGGCCATCGACACCGAGTCCGGCCACAGCGGCGCGACCGTGTACGGGTCGGTCTGCAGTGCCAGCACCCGGCGCACGTTGCCCGCCGAGGACTTGCCGAAGCCGTACACCAGCGCCGTGTCGACCTCGCCGGTCAGCAGCTTGATGTAGGCCTCGTACAGCGCCCATGCGGCGTCCATCTCGACGTGTGACTCGTTGATCGGCGGAACTGCCCCGATCGAGTCGATCGCCGAGATGAACGAAAACGCGCGCCCGGCAAGGTAATCGGATGAGCCCGAGCACCAGAACCCGATGTCGGTCTGTTTGAGTCCGAGCTCGTCGTAGAGACGGTGAAAGCACGGCATCAGCATCTCGACGCCGTTGGTGGTGCCGTCGGTGCGGCGCACATGCGGGGCATGGGCGAAGCCGACGACAGCTACATCGCGGAAGGTCATGCGAATTCCCTCTGGTCCCTTTTAGAGATGGTGTTTGTAGGTGTCGTAGTCGGCGTCGGGTTCGCCGGTCGGTTTGAAGTACTCGATGTTGTCGATGCCGAGGCCCCACTCCTCGCGGGGCTTCCACACCGCCTGAACCCGCATGCCCATCCGCACCTCGGAGGCGTCGATCTCCTGAATCAGGTGCAGGAACGGGATATCCGCGCCGTCGAGCAGCACATAGGCCGCGACGTAGGGCGGCTTGATCCGCTGTCCCGCGAACGGGATGTTGATGATCGCGAACGTCGTCACGGTGCCCTTGTCGGGCAGTTCGACGAAAGTGTCCAGCGCCGACCCGGTGGCCGGATCGGCCTCCCGCGGCGGGAAATACACCTTGCCGTTCTCGCCGGTGCGGGCGCCCAGCAACTTGCCCTCCTCGAGGCCACGCAGGAACGCGCTTTCCGGTTGCGAAGCGGTGTGCTGGATTTCGATGGTGCTCGGTGACTTCTGGATGATCACCGGATCGCGTTCGTCGGGCGTCGACGGCACCTGTTCCTCGGTATCGCCGAGGCTGAAGTACGCGATGTCGGTGATCGCGCCGACCGGTTCGTCGACCCAGTGCGCATGCACCCGCGCGCCCGTGCTGATCGCGTCGGCGGACTCGACGTCCACGGCGTGCAGAAGCGGGGTGTCGGCGCCGTCGAGCTTGATCAGCGCCCACGCGAACGGCCGGTCCAGCGGCTGACCCTCCAGCGGCTGCGACTGCCACGTCCACGACAGCACGGTCCCGACGCTGGCCACCGGGACGACCTCGGTCAGCGGCTGATATGTGACGGGGTCATACTCAGCGGGCGGAACAAGCACCCGCCCGTCCGAGGCCCGCACGCCGACGATGCGGCGCTCACGCAGGGCGGTGAAGAACTTGGATAGGAGCGGTCCTACTGAACGGTTGTAGTCGAAGGACACCTTCAGCGGAGCCGACAGCGGCGGCTGATGCGTGTCGATCTGCACCGGGCTGCTTTGGCTGGTGGTCACAGCATCGAGTAGAACAGGTTCTAAGAATGGTTTCAAGAACGGGGCGGCCGATGATCGCGGGGTGGTGGAGATGAAGCTCGGATTGCAGCTGGGCTACTGGGGCGCGCAGCCGCCCGCGAATGCGCCGGAGCTGGTCGCCGCGGCCGAGGAGGCCGGCTTCGACACCGTGTTCACCGCCGAGGCGTGGGGTTCGGACGCGTTCACCCCGCTGGCCTGGTGGGGCTCGGCGACCAGTCGGGTGCGGCTGGGCACCTCGGTGGTGCAGCTGTCCGCGCGCACCCCGACGGCGTGCGCGATGGCGTCGCTGACCCTCGACCACCTGTCCGGCGGACGCCACATCCTCGGGCTCGGGGTGTCCGGGCCGCAAGTCGTGGAGGGCTGGTACGGGCAGAAGTTCCCCAAGCCGTTGGCCCGCACCCGCGAATACATCGACATCATCCGGCAGGTCTGGGCCCGCGAGGCGCCGGTGACCAGCGACGGGCCGCACTACCCGCTGCCGCTGACCGGCGAGGGCACCACCGGGCTGGGCAAGGCGCTCAAGCCGATCACCCATCCGCTGCGCGCCGACATCCCGATCATGCTGGGCGCCGAGGGCCCGAAGAACGTCGCGCTGGCCGCCGAGATCTGCGACGGCTGGCTGCCGATCTTCTACACGCCGCGAATGGCCGACACCTACAACGAGTGGCTCGACGAGGGCTTCGCCCGTCCCGGTGCGCGACGCAGCCGTGAGGACTTCGAGATCTGCGCGACGGCCAACATCGTCATCACCGACGACCGGCCTGCCGCCTTCGCCGCGATGAAACCCTACCTCGCGCTGTACATGGGCGGAATGGGCGCCGAGGACACCAACTTTCACGCCGACGTCTACCGACGGATGGGCTACGCCGAGGTCGTCGACGACGTCACCAAGCTGTTCCGCTCCAACCGCAAGGACGAAGCGGCCGCGATCATCCCCGACGAACTCGTCGACGACGCCGCCATCGTCGGCAACCTCGACTACGTCCGCGAGCAGATCAAGGTGTGGGAGGCTGCGGGCGTGACGATGATGTGCGTCAGCGGCCGCAGCCAGGAGCAGATCCGCGAGCTGGCAAGCCTGATCTAGCTGGCTGTAGGTCGAGTCAAGGGGTGAGGTGGCCGTAGTTGGTCGACACCCCTGTTGGGTGTTGGATTCCG
>NZ_PDCP01000200.1 GCF_002553505.1 Mycolicibacterium agri
TAGCCTCGATCTTTCACCTGGCGCTCGATTGAGGTTCTTTGTGGGTGCAGGTGAGTGGTTGTGATGCTGGGCGGCCTGGGGTTCCGGCGTTGCGTCCTCGCCGGTGCTCCTGGGTCCTTGGTCGTCGTGACTGGGCTGGGTGTTCAGGTGGGTTGTAGTGCGGTCCAGCCGGTTTCGATGAGGTCACTCCACGGCCATCCGCGGGGCAGACGCAGGAAGCGACGCCGCCCGGAGGTGATGATCCGCCCGGCCACCGCCAGTAGTCGCAGGCGTAGCCGTTTGGGTTCCCACAGTCGTGCTGGTTGCCCGTGAAATGCCAGGACTTGGGTCCAGACCAGCAGGTCAGCGGCCAGCAGGGTGATCTCGAGCCAGATCTGGTTCTGGTCGAAGCCGTGAAACGGCAGGTTGGTCAGGCCGGTGTCTTTGAGGTTGCGGATGCGGTCCTCAGCGCGGGCGCGTTGGCGATGGCGGACTTCCAGATCGGGGATCGACCACCCGCGGGTGTTGGTGGCAAAGCAGGTGATGCGCCAGCCGTTGTCGTCGGTCAGGCGCAGTTGGGCGCCGGGGTGGGGGCGTTCGCGGCGGGCGATGACCCGCATTCCTGCTGGCCAGCCGCGCAGCGTGTCAGGCAGGTAGCGGGTCAGCTCGGCGACTTGGGCGCCGTCGCGTGGTGCGCCGTCGCCGTCGAGGGCGGCCCGCCACGCCTGGCGCGGTACCCGGTTGAGGGCTTCGACGATCGGGGGCATGCCGTAGAACCCGACGCTGTACTGCAGACCGAGGTTGGTGATGTGGTGCAGGAAGTCTTTGACCCCGCCACCGGTGTCGGTGCGCACCAGCACCTGGGCACGCTCATGGTCGGGCAGCTGGGCCAGCGCGGCATCCAGGACGCTGATGTGGTCGGCAGCGTTGTTGGAGCCCGCCGAGCCCGGGCGCAGCAGCCCCGCCAGCGCTTCACCGGACCCGTCGGCGCCGTGGTCGACAAAGGCCAACATCGGGTGAAATCCGTACCCGTACTTGAAGGTCGGTGCGGCCTGTTCTTTGTCGCTGTGGGCGGTGATCAAGGTGGCGTCCAGGTCGATGATCACTTGGCCACCATGCGCACCGGCCAGCGGTCGCTGTCGGCGCCAGATGTGCTGGCGGGCTGCTGCCCGCGCGCGGCGGATCGCCGCGATTGCGGCATCGACGTCGCCGGCCAAGGTGGCGATCAGCCGCGACACCGTGGGATCAGAGGCCACCGGCCCGAACAACTCGGGTTGGGCTCGAACGACCGCGACGTCAGCGGCGCAATCACCGCCGAGGGCCACCGCAATGGCCAGGTCGGTGAGAACCTTGGCCGGGTCATGCACCGACCGCGGTGCACGCCATGGCGCCAGCGCCGCTGACATGGCCTTATCCAATCCGCAGCAGCGCAGGGTCTGTCTCAACAACAGCCCGCCGGCCGACGACACCAGCGACTCGCGACCTGAATCCACCACCACCGAACGAACCGCGCTACGCTTCACCTACGGAGTGCCTTCCCGCTCGCAGAAACGTTGACCTTCGACAAGCCAATGTTCTCAAGCAGGACAGGCACTTCCGTGCATTACAAGCCGTGTCAACGGCCCATCTCACGAAACGTTCAGG
>NZ_PDCP01000201.1 GCF_002553505.1 Mycolicibacterium agri
CAGCGTGGCCACTTTCTCCCGGACCGTCGTCTCCCGCAAGGCGGCCAACAACGGTGGCCGGGACACGTTCACCAGCAGAGCTTGTCAAGATTTCTGTGTAGGTGGCCGGTTATAGGTAGGGGTTGATTCGTTCGGGGTAGGTCAGGGCTAGTGCGCCTAGTGCTTGTTTCCAGCCGTTGGTGCGTGCTCCTTCGACGAGGCGGTTACTGCGCGAGCGGTCTCCGGTCTTGAGCGGGTCGTCGTAGAACTTCTGGCGTTCTCGCGCGCGTTTGTCCTCGATGTTGCAGATCGCCAACCACAGCAGCTTGACTGCGGCCTGATCACTGGGGAAGTGGCCGCGGTTCTTGATGATCTTGCGCAATTGGTAGTTCAGCGATTCGATCGCGTTGGTCGTGTAGATGATCCGCCGCAGATCCGGCGGGAACGCCAGGAACGGAATGAACCGCTCCCAGGCGTTCCGCCAGGCGACCACCGTCGTCGGATTCGACTGCCCCAGAGCAGAATTGGCGAACTCCTCGAATGCCTCAGCTGCGGCATCGGCAGTCGGGGCGGTGTAGACGCTCTTGAGTGCCGCCGCGATCTGCTTGCGCTTTCCGTAGGAGACGAACCGCATCGAGTTGCGGATCAGATGCACCACGCAGGTCTGCACGGTGGCCTGCGGCCAGGTCGCTTCGACGGCTTCGGCGAACCCGGTCAGCCCGTCGGTACACACGATCAGGATGTCCTTGACGCCGCGATTGGCCAGCTCGGCGCACACCCCGGCCCAAAACTTCGCGCCCTCGTTGGCGGTCACCCAGATCCCCAGCACGTGGCGGATCCCGTCGAGATCGACCCCGACGGCGATGTGGGCTGCCCTGTTTTTGACCTGGTGGCCGTCGCGGATCTTGATCACCAAAGCGTCGAGGTAGACGATCGGATACAGCTCCTCCAGCGGCCGTTTCTGCCACTGAAGAACCTCCTCGAGCACCGCGTCGGTGATGTTGGAGATCGTCTCGTGTGAGAGTTCGGTGCCGATCGTGGTGGCCAGATGATGCTGTATATCGCGGATCGTCATCCCGCCGGCATAAAGCGAGATGATCATGTCATCGAGCCCGCCCAGGCGCCGCGAACCCTTGGGGACCAGCGTCGGAGTGAAGCTCCCGTCGCGATCGCGCGGGATCGCCAACCCGACGTCACCGACCTCACTGGACACGGTCTTGGGGGTGAACCCGTTACGGGCGTTGGGCAGTTGCCGCCCGACCGGATCGCCCTTCTCATAACCCAGATGGTCGCTCAGCTCGGCGGCCAGTCCGCGCTCCAGAACGGCTTTGACCATCTCAGGCAGAAAGCCGCCCTCGCCGGTCAACTGCAACTGGCCTGCGTCGATCTTGGCCAACACGTCGTCTAACACACCCGCGGACTTCAACGCCTCCATGGCGTCAACACCCGACATCGGCTCGTCAGTGGTCACATCCATCGATACTGCTCCTATTCATCAGGAGCCACCGCTACACAAACCATCTGACACGCCCCACCAGCAACGGCGACGTGTCTGTCAGAGCGATGCCGGATTCGGCTGCCCGGCAGGCGATGTCGGTGAGATAGTCGG
>NZ_PDCP01000202.1 GCF_002553505.1 Mycolicibacterium agri
GAGCTCGATATCTACTTCTGCGATCCGCACTCGCCATGGCAACGCGGCAGTAACGAGAACACCAACGGGCTGCTGCGCCAATACTTTGCTAAAGGCACCGACCTATCAGTGTTCCCGGCCGACTACCTCGACTACGTTGCCGCCCAACTCAACACCCGACCCCGCAAAACCCTCGGCTGGAAGAAACCCGCTGAAGTCCTCGACGAGCTACTCTCAAACCCGCCAAAACCACCCGCTGTTGCATCCACTGCCTGAAATCGCCCAGAAAAGAGCGGACCTTAGCGTCTGCTCGCGCTGAGGAATGGGCCGTTATCCACAGATCCTCTGCGGGGTATTGGCCCAAGTGCGCACGGCCGACATTATCGAAAGAGTGTCGGTCGAAGAGGTCTTCCAAGCCAACGGCGGAGTGGCCACGGCCGAGCAACTGCGCACGGTGATGTCACGTAGAGCGCTGGCGTACCACCTCAAAACCGGTGCGATTGTTCGTGTTTGGAGAGGTGTGTATGCGCCTAATGCGCCAGATCTTTTCGCACGCTTGGCAGGCCTCGATCTTGTCGCTGCCGAACGGATTGTCGCCTGCATGGGCACGGCCGCAGCACTCTACGGCTTCGACACCGAAGGACGCAGCAAGGTCCATATCCTCGATCCCGGTGTGCGCATGCGACCGACGGCTGGCCTGATGGTTCACCAGCGTGTCGGTGCGCCGTTGCAGCGGGTCAGGGGCAGACTCGCGACCGCGCCGGCGTGGACGGCGGTCGAAGTGGCTCGGACGCTTCGGCGACCGCGAGCATTGGCAACCCTTGACGCTGCATTGCACTGCGGCGCGTGCACGCGCGAGGAAATCTCCGCCGCCATCGAGGAGCAGAAGGGCCGCCGCGGCATCGTCAAAGTGCGAGAACTCGTGGTGCACGCAGACGGCCGAGCCGAATCTGCAATGGAAAGTGAAGCGCGCCTGGTCATGATCGACGGCGGAGTGCCATTGCCCGACTTGCAATTCGAGATCGTCGACCTATGCGGTGAGCTCTGGCGCGTCGACTTCGCATGGCCCGAATCCATGCTCGTTGCCGAGTACGACAGCGCGGAATGGCACGCCAACCCCGATGCGTTCAAACATGATCGGCGCAAGACTGCGCGCCTGCAAGAGTGCGGCTACACAGTCCTGCCCATCGTCTCCGATGACGTTCGCCGCTATCCGGCCGCCCTCGTCGCGCGCATCTTCAACCACCTCGACCGTCAGGCACTGGCGAGTTGACCCGCCGAGCAGACGCTAAGGTCCGCTCTTTTCTGGGCGATTTCAGGCAGTGGATGCAACAGCGGGTGGTTTTGGCGGGTTTGAGAGTAGCTCGTCGAGGACTTCAGCGGGTTTCTTCCAGCCGAGGGTTTTGCGGGGTCGGGTGTTGAGTTGGGCGGCAACGTAGTCGAGGTAGTCGGCCGGGAACACTGATAGGTCGGTGCCTTTAGCAAAGTATTGGCGCAGCAGCCCGTTGGTGTTCTCGTTACTGCCGCGTTGCCATGGCGAGTGCGGATCGCAGAAGTAGATATCGAGCTC
>NZ_PDCP01000203.1 GCF_002553505.1 Mycolicibacterium agri
CTAGACGGTATGGAGGCGACTTGAGGCCGAAGGCCTCGGGCTGCAATCGGACGTGGGTTGTCGATGGCGGGTGAACACTCGCATCGGTAGAGCCACAGTTGCAGATCAGGAGGCCTCCGGTGAGTTTCAACGGTACGAGTGTCGGGTTGGACGTGCACGCGCTTTCGGTGGTTGCCCATGCCGTCGACGAAGAAACAGGTCGAGTCGAGCGGGCACGGTTGTGTCCCGATCACGGCGAGATCCTCAATTGGTTGCACCGGCTGCGCGGCCCGGTGCGGGTGGCCTACGAGGCCGGCCCGACGGGGTTCGGGCTCGCGCGGGCGTTGGCCGCCGCCGAGATCGACTGCGTGGTCGCCGCGCCGTCGAAGTTGATCCGCCCCGCTGGGGATCGGGTCAAAACCGATGCCCGCGATGCCGCGCATCTGACCCGGCTACTGCGTCTGGGCGAGATCACGCCGGTCACGGTGCCCGAAGCCGAGGTAGAGGCAGTGCGCGACCTGGTGCGGGCCCGTGAAGATGCCCGGGCCGATCTGATGCGGGTGCGGCACCGGTTGTCCAAACTGCTGCTGCGCCAGGGCCGGGTGTACTCCGGTGGGCAAGCATGGAATGGGGTTCACCAAACCTGGCTGCGGCGGCAACGATTCGACGATTCCCACACCACCGCAGCCTTTGATCATCACTTCGATGCGGTGCTCACCGCGACTGCCGCTCGCGATCGTCTCGATGAGCAGATCGTCACGGTCGCGGCCTCACCGCGCTGGGCTGATCAGGTCGACCGGCTGGGCTGCCTGCGCGGCATCTCCGCGCTGACCGGGCTGGCGTTGAGCGTCGAGATCGGCGACTGGACACGGTTCACCGGTGCCTCGATCGGCGCCTACGTCGGCTTGGTGCCTACCGAGTACTCCTCGGGTGCCTCTCAGGTGCAGGGCTCGATCACCAAAGCCGGCAACGCCCATGCGCGGCGGTTGTTGATCGAGGCGGCCTGGCACCACCGGGCGGCCTACCGCAATCCCGGACCGACGATGCGAGCCCGCTGGGCCAAGGTCGACCCGGTACTCAAAGATCGCGGGCATGCCGGAAACCGGCGCCTGCACCAGCAATGGTGCCGGTTCCTCGAGCGCAAGAAGAACCCGCTGGTGGCCAACGTCGCCATCGCCCGACAGTTGGCCGGCTGGTGCTGGTCGCTGGCCACGCTGAACTAACGGCCACCACCGAACCTTGATCGGAGTCAGCCGGTCGACGGCGAGGTATGCGAACTAGATCTGCGTTACAGCTATGAGCCACAAACGGATTCACGAATCCAAATGTGACGCCCGAACCTAGACAGCAGTCACCGTTCGCGCCGAACCATCGTCTTGCGGTAACCAACCCGCGCATATCAGTCTGACACCACCGTCGTTGACCAACGACCGCCACGAAACCGACTGCCACCGATCAAACGAAAAGCCGCCCCGGCACCAAACCGGGGCGGCTTTCACCTGCCTATTGACAAACCACGCCTACATATCAGCTGTACC
>NZ_PDCP01000204.1 GCF_002553505.1 Mycolicibacterium agri
AGATTCTCAATGACGTTGTCAAGCGGCCGCAGCAGTAGTTGTGGGCTGGTAGACGGCGTGGTCGCGGAGCATTGCCCACAGGACGTTGAGGCGTCGGCGGGCCAGGGCGAGGATGGCTTGGGTGTGGGTTTTGCCTTCGGATCTCTTGCGGTCGTAGTAGGTCCGGGAGGCGGGGTCGGTGCGGATGGCGATCTGGGCCGACAGGTAGCAGGCTCGCAGCAGTCGGCGGTCGTAGCGGCGGGGGCGTTTGAGGTTGCCGCTGACGCGCCCGGAATCTCGCGGTACCGGGGCCAGCCCGGACACGCCGGCGAGGCGGTCGACGCTGTCGAAGGTGGTCATGTCACCACCGGTGGCGGCGAGGAACTCGGCGCCGAGCTGGACGCCGAATCCGGGCATGCTCAGGATGATCTCGGCGTGGCGGTGGCGGCGAAATCGGTCCTCGATCATCGTTTCGGTGTCGCCGATTTCGGTGTCGAGGGCCATCACCTCCTTGGCCAGCCGCGCGACCATCGCCGCGGCGATCTGTTGGCCGGGCACGGTGCTGTGTTGGGCGTTGGCGGCTGCGATCGCCGTGGCGGCAACGGCAGTAGCGTTGTAGGCCTTGCGTTTGCGCAACCAGGCTTCCAGGCGTGCGACTCCAGCGCGACGGAGTGCATCGGGAGTTTGGTAGCCGGTCAGCAGGATCAAGGCGGCCTTGCTGTGGCCGTAATCGAACGCCCGCTCCAGCGCCGGGAAGTATTCGAGGAGCTGGGCGCGCAACCGGTTGATCGCGCGGGTGCGATCGGCGACCAAGTCGATGCGACGCGCGGTCAGGATCCGCAAATCCACCGCGATCTCGTCGCCCGCACGCAGCGGTTGCAGATCGCGGCGCATGCGGGCCTGATCGGCGATGATCGCGGCGTCCTTGGCGTCGGTCTTGCCGTCGCCGCGGTAACCGCCGGAGGCGTGATAGACGGTGCGGCCCGGAATGTAGAGCAGCCGCTGCTCGTGGGTGATGAGCAAGGTGATCAGCAACGCGGCCCCACCGTGGTTGAGGTCGATCGCCCAGGTGACGTCACCACCATCGGCCAGCGTGATGACGGCCTGGATCAATTCGAGCAGGACTGTTTCGTCGTTGGCGACGCGTTGGGACAGCAGTCGCTGCCCGTCACCGTCGATGACTACGCAGTGATGTTCGGATTTTCCGGCATCCACACCGGCCCACAGTTGTTGCCCCACAACCACCTCCATGATTGTCGTCGTGTGAAACGGCCCAGCAGACGACCACGCCGGCGTGTCCTTACACAGCGATCACATCGCTTCTCTCAATTAGCGGTCGAGTCGTCGCGGGACGCCGGGCGGCCAATCTCCTTCGGCCATAAACGGCAGCAAACCGATGAAAGCCATACCCGACATCCCTGGGTGATTCGAAGCCTAAGGCCGACGACCCCAAACACCCTTCAAGAAAGGTAAGG
>NZ_PDCP01000205.1 GCF_002553505.1 Mycolicibacterium agri
GAGCCTGTCAAGTTGTCTGTGTAAGTGGCGGGTTCAGAGGTAGGGGTTGAGGCGTTCGGGGTAGATCAGGGTCAGTGCGCCGAGGGCTTGTTTCCAGCCGTTGGTGCGGGCGCCTTCGACGAGTCGGTTATGGCGGGATCGGTCTCCTTCCCTGAGGGGGTCGTCGAGGTACTTTTGGCGTTCTCGGGCGCGTTTGTCTTCGATGTTGCAGATGGCCAACCAGAGCAGTTTGACCGCGGCCTGGTCATTGGGGAAGTGACCGCGGTTCTTGATGATCTTGCGCAGCTGGTAGTTCAGCGATTCGATCGCGTTGGTTGTGTAGACGATCCTTCGCACTTCAGGTGGAAAGGCTAGGAAGGGGATGAACCGTTCCCAGGCGTTGCGCCAGGCGATGACCGCGGTCGGATACTTCTGTCCCACAGTCGAATTGGCGAATTCATCGAGTGCATCAGCTGCGGCTTCGACGGTCGGTGCGGTGTAGATGAATTTCAGCGCCGCCGCGACCTTCTTGCGGTCGCCGTAGGCCACGAACCGCATCGAGTTACGGATCAGATGCACCACGCAGGTTTGCACCGTGACGTGCGGCCAGGTCGCTTCGATCGCCTCGGCGAATCCGGTCAGCCCGTCGACGCAGGCGATCAGGATGTCTTTGACGCCCCGATTGGCCAGCTCGGCGCAGACGCCGGCCCAGAATTTCGCGCCTTCGTGAGCTTGGACCCAGATGCCGAGCACGTGGCGGATCCCGTCGAGGTCAACCCCGACGGCGATGTGAGCCGAGCGGTTCTTGACGTGGTGACCGTCGCGAACCTTGATGGTCAGAGCATCCATGTAAAGGATCGGGTAGAGCTCCTCAAGCGGCCGTTTCTGCCACCAGATGACCTCTTCTAGGACGGCATCTGTGATCTTGGAAATCGTCTCGTGCGAGAGCTCAGTACCGATCGTCGAGGCCAGATGATGCTCGATATCGCGGATCGTCATCCCGCCGGCGTAAAGCGAGACGATCATGTCGTCGAGCCCGCCGATACGGCGTGAACCTTTGGGCACCAAGGTCGGGGTGAACGAGCCTTCCCGGTCACGCGGGATCGCCAGCCTGACATCGCCGACCTCGCTGGCCACCGTCTTAGGCGTGTAGCCGTTGCGGGCGTTGGGCAACTCCCGGCCTATCGGATCGCCCTTCTCATAACCCAGATGCTCGGTCAGCTCGGCCGACAACCCACGCTCGAGCACGGCCTTGACCATCTCGGGCAGGAAACCACCCTGACCAGTCAGCTGAAGCTGACCCGTATCGATCTTGGCCAGCACCTCATCCAACACACCTGCAGCGCGAAGCTGCTCCACAGCATCAGCACCCGATATCGGTTCGTCAGCGATCACATCCACAGATCGTGCTCCATTCATCCGGAGCCACAGCTACACAAACCATCTGACACGCCC
>NZ_PDCP01000206.1 GCF_002553505.1 Mycolicibacterium agri
TGAACCACCCCGGGTTTGATGCACACCTTCTTTCGAGGGAAGGTTGTTCGCATCATGGCGAAGAGGTACGACGAGGAGTTCAAGGTCCGGGCGGTGCGGTTGGTCAGTGACCATGCCGAGGAGTACGCCACCCGCACGGGGTGTATCAGCGCGGTGGCCAAGCGGTTGGGGGTGTCATACGAATCGCTGCGTCGCTGGGTCAACCAGACCGAGGTCGACGCCGGCCGGCGTGACGGGGTCTCGACCGATATGGCGCGGGAGAACCGAGAGCTCAAGCGCAAGAACCGCGAGCTTGAGGAAACGATCGAAATCCTCAAGGCGGCAACAAGTTTCTTCGCGCGGGAGAGCGACCCGCGACACCGTTGATCTGTGCGTTCATCGCCGAGCATCGCGCTCGGTTCGGGGTCGCTCCGATCTGCCGCGTGCTCTCTGAGCACGGCTGCCAGATCGCCCCGAGAACGTTCTACGCCTGGCTGAGCAGGCCCCCGTCAGCGCGGACGCTGTGGGACACCGTCGTCACCGAGGTGCTGGCCGGCTTCTACGAGCCTGACGAGCAAGGTCGGCGCAAGCCGGAGTCGCTGTACGGCGCCACCAAGATGTGGGCCCACCTGCAACGCCAGGGCATCGATGTGGCCCGCTGCACGGTGGAGCGGCTCATGCGGGCCAACGGCTGGCGTGGGGTCACCCGGCGCAAGAAGGTCCGCACCACCATCGCCGATCCCGCCGCGGCGCGGGCCGCTGATCTGGTCAAGCGGCAGTTCCGGGTGCCGGCCCCCAATGTCCTGCTGGTCGCAGACTTCACCTACGTCCGGCTGTCGGGCGGGGCGTTCGTGTACACCGCGTTCGCCATCGACGCCCACGCCGGCCGGATCGTGGGGTGGACCTGCTCGGCCAGCAAGGAGGACCGGTTCGTGCGCCACGCGATCCGCCATGCCGCGCAACTTCGTATTGATGAGGGTAATCCGTTGTTGGGCAACACTATTCATCACAGTGATGCGGGCTCGCAGTATACGTCTGTGCGGTTCGGAGAAACGCTTGCGCTGTCCGGGCTGGTGGCCTCGATCGGCACGGTCGGAGACGCCTTCGACAACGCCTTGGCGGAGACGACGATAGGGCTGTACAAGACCGAAGCCATCCGCGACGACTCACCGTTTCGCCGCGGCCCGTTGCACCGCCTGACCGACGTGGAATTGCTCACCGCCGAGTGGGTGCACTGGTACAACACCGACCGGCTCATGCACCGCCTGGGCCGCATCCCACCCATCGAATACGAGAACGTCCACTACGCTACAAACGCGGCCCACTCAGAGGCTGCACACCCATAAACCGGTGTGCATCAAACCCGGGGTGGTTCA
>NZ_PDCP01000207.1 GCF_002553505.1 Mycolicibacterium agri
CCGAATGGATACCCCCACCCCACCTCGACACCGGCCAAACCCGCGTCAACAACTACCACCATCCAGAGCGCTACCTCACCCACAACCGCGGCCACGACGACGACAGCAACGACAAAGACACCGACGACGACCCACCCTGATAACGATGCGGGGCGTTCATACGACAATCGGAGTAGATCCATGGAGCAGTGCAACCGCTGCCAACAGCAGGCGGTGGGTTTGTGCTGCAGTGAAGGTGGCTACCGGTATGGGCATGACCGGCCACGATCTACTCGGGGGCCGATACGAACTCCGCGGCGTATTGGGCTACGGAGGAATGGCAGAGGTCCGCGACGGCTGGGACACACGGCTGAACCGCGCGGTCGCGGTCAAGCTGCTGCATCCCGCATTGCGCGGCCAACCCGACATCCGGCGTCGTTTCGCGGACGAGGCCCGATCGGCGGCTGCGCTGACCCATCCCAACATCGTCGCGGTGCACGATTTCGGTGAGCACGGCGGCACACCGTTCATCGTCATGGAGCGCCTGCCGGGGCAGTCGCTCGCCGATCTGATCGCCCTCGGCCCGATGCCTCCCGAGC
The DNA here is from genome assembly GCF_002553505.1 of Mycolicibacterium agri. Lineage (GTDB taxonomy): Bacteria > Actinomycetota > Actinomycetes > Mycobacteriales > Mycobacteriaceae > Mycobacterium > Mycobacterium agri. The sequence goes on from NZ_PDCP01000207.1 coordinate 579, forward strand.
ACGTGCGCTCGATGCTGATCGACGTGCTTCGCGCCCTCGAAGCCGCACACGCGGCCGGTGTGCTGCATCGCGACATCAAGCCCGGAAATGTCTTGATCTCGGCTATCGGCGACAGCATGAAGGTCGCCGACTTCGGCATCGCGAAGACCGGCGGCGCATCGCACACCATGACAGGGCGGGTCCTCGGCACGATGTCGTACCTGACCCCGGAGCGGGTCGCTGGGGCGCCCGCATCGGCGGCCGACGATCTCTACGCCGCAGGCGTCATGGGCTATGAAGCACTGCTCGGCAGACGCGCCTTCCCGCAAGACAATCCGATAGCACTGGCGCGGGCCATCATGGACGATCCGCCCCCGCCACTTGCCAGCCTGCGCCCCGACGTCGAACCCACCCTCGTCGCCGTCATCGACCGCGCCATGGCGCGCGTCCCGCACCAACGCTTCGGCAGCGCCGCCGAGATGCGCGCCGCACTCACCGGCGAACTGATCCCGCCCGTCGCCGTTGCGCCGCTGCCTTCATCGCCCCGCCCCGCGACACGGGTACTCGACGAACCCCTGCCTCCTTCAATGCATCACATGGCAGCGCCACATTACGTCGCAGCGCCGCCACCACGTCATCGATTGTCCGGCCGCACCCGCAAAGTGCTCGCCGGTACCGCGGTCCTCGGCGCATTCGCCATCGCCGCGGCTGCGCTCGCGGCCGATCCCTTCTCCTCGGCGCCGACGCAGACCGTCAACACGAGTTCCACGATGC
>NZ_PDCP01000208.1 GCF_002553505.1 Mycolicibacterium agri
GCACGGCAACTCCAGCCTTCCCCGGGCGGGGCCACTTCGAACCGCCCAGCCGGGGCCAATTCGAGTTGACATAGCCAACCACCCAGACAGCGAGGGATACCTACCCTCGCATCAGTGCGAGCGGCTCGCACCAGCACTCGCGCAGGTGATCACCCAGTGGGCAGACGACTCCGACAAGCGCGACTGGGCTGAGCCGCTGTCAAACCTGCGAGACTGCTGCCGATTCGCGGCCGACAACCACATCGCCCTGGAATTCACCTAAAAGGGGGCCAGGCGGCCATCAGCGCACGCTCCCGCCTTCCGTGATGATCTGCCATATCGGGCCAACAGCATCGCCATTGAGGGCAGCCAGCGCCGCGTAGGCCATGTCCGCCAGGGTCTCCCGTGTCGCCGGCCGCTGAGCCAGCCACAGCACCTCCCAACCGCGCAGCAACCTCTCCGCGTCGGTCAGATCCTCGTTCCAGCCGTCCACCAGTGGATTCGGCACCGTGAGCGGCGCTGTCATGATCTGCATTCGCACATAGGTCATCTGCTGCTCGACCGCTGACCACACCGCAGCGCCACCGTCACGCCCGATCTGGCCAACCGCGTTGCCGCGCAACGCGCGATCACCCGGAATCGGCCCATCTGCGCCGATGATGTCTATCGGGCTGTACGTCTGGTCATGCACCGCCGCAACGTGGGCCGCTACAGCGCCCATCCGCCCCAACACCTCGCCGTCAGGGACGGCCTGCACCCACGCCCATGCATGCGGCGCGACCACCGCAAGCCGATGCCTACCAGCGGGATTCCGCAGTGGATTCGGATCCATGATCGTCGGGTGATCATCGGCCGCGATCACCGTGTCTCGCCCGAACATGGCGGCCAGGCCAGTCCACCGGCGAGCCACCACAATCCGCGGCGTCTCACCAATCGCTTTCGCGTAGTGGGCCAGCACGTGCGCCGGAGGCCGCAGACCGCGCCACAGCTTGCGCACCTCCCACGGCACCGCGTCGCCATCATGCACCGCCAACGTGACGCCACCCGGCATATACACACCCGCCGGCGTCCACGACAGTCCTTCTCGCGAGGCTAGCACAAAACGCGCGGTGCTCTCACCGGGCATCTTGAACACTGCGCACGCCCACTCACTCAATCCGCCCAACGTCGGGTCATGCAGCGCCGCCACCAAAGCAAGGGCAGCCTGAAATTCAGGCGTCGCTCCCAACCCCTCCCCATGAGCGACGTGATTAGCGGACTTCATCGCCGCCGAAAGCTTCCCCAAACCGAGAACAGGCGGCGGGGGTGGGGCGACCGGCGGCGCGGGGGCAGCG
>NZ_PDCP01000209.1 GCF_002553505.1 Mycolicibacterium agri
GCCCGGGAGATTCCGACCGCCGACGAGTCGATGCTGATCATCAGATTCCGCGATCCGCACGGCATCGACTTCCCCTATCTGCTATCAATGCTGCACGACTCGTTCATGTCGCGGCCGAACACGATCGTCTGCCCGGGCGGCAAGATGGACCTGGCCATGCAGCTGATCTTCACGCCGATGATTCTGCGGCTCATCGAACGGCGCAACGCCGAACTGGTCCGTGCCTAACGGAGTTAAAGTCAGGCGTGGAACTTCCATCCACAATCGCTGCGCTGGTAGCAATGCCAGGGTTGTCATACTGGTACCTGGAGCGCCGAGGGCCAACGATTCGAGTTGTGCTACTACGCGACTCAGGTGGTGAGGACCCAGGGACAGCAACCCCCCACAACCACATAACGGCGTTGGACTCGTGATACTGCAAGGATCGTCGACACCTACCTGAAAACGCCATGGGTCAGACCGGGTGCGGCGACCTTGCGCCAGGTGGACACCCCCATGCTCGGCAATGCACCTGGGGCAGAAACGGTGGGGTTGAAGCAGCGCGTTGACCGCAAGACTGCACACCGGCCGGCCGCGCACGCGGCGCCGCAAGACCGTCCGAAACAACATCCCACGATTGTCATTGCGGCTGAACTTGATTCAGCGGCAGCCGACCGCACCGGGCGGACACTCTGACGTGGACCGGGGGTTGGGGATGGGCCGCCATGACGTGTTGGAGCCGAGCGCTCCGCAGAAGGGCGACGTGTTCTATGCCGATCCAGGGAACCCGGGGCGCGGCGCGACACGAAAGACAACGCCAATGGTCTTCTGCCCCAATTTCTTCCCGAACGGCAAGAGTACGGCGATCGAATGCAAGCTAGAGGAGCCCGCGGGCGCCGAGAAACTACCGCCCGTCGAAGCTGCTCGACCGGCGCACACCCGGTCGAGTCTTCGGCGGGATTCAGCCTCACTGCGTGCGTGGTGTCGCGATCGGAACGAATTCACGAATCCCACGACATGACCCCCACAAATCGTGACTAGTGGTGGTTGTGTGCATGCAGCACGATCTCGGTCGCAAGCTGTACCACTCGATGATCGACGTGCCTGGCCAGTCTGGCGAGTCGGAACTGGCCATGAACATATCGCCCACTGGCCCGACCGATAGCGATGTCGGTGTTCTCAGAAACCAGCGCGGTCGTGTTGGCCAGCACCGGTGGACAGTGAGGATCGATGATTGTCCCGGCTGCATCGGCCACTCGCGGATGCGGGCAGTCCGCGACGACCAAACCGCTGAATCGTTCGCGGTGTGTGGCG
>NZ_PDCP01000020.1 GCF_002553505.1 Mycolicibacterium agri
GTTGCCGCAGTCCAGTCCGAACCCGAACCCATCGACCTGCTGGACCTCGCCGGTGGCGGTGCGCTGCTGAAGTACGGGCCCTACGCGGCGGTAGGTTTGCTGGTGGCGGCGTTGCTGTTCCTCCTGGGTCGGCGCAGCGCAAGCAAAGGCGCGTAGTCGTCGGTGGCTTCGCCGTTTCTGCTGCGCGGCGTCGATCTCGCAGCCTTCGCCGCCGCCCTGGTAGCACGCTTGCGTGGTGCCGGGTTGCTGGTGTCCGCCAGCAGTGCAGCAGGACTCGTCGAGGCACTGCGCCGGTTCTGGCCGACTGACCGGGAACAGCTGTACTGGACCGCCCGGCTGACACTTGTTAGCCGGGCGGAGGACCTGATTGGCTTCGACGCCGCGTTCGACGCTCTGTTCGCCGACGCCGTCCTGGGTTTGGACCCGCCCGGCCTCAAACAAAGTCTCGGCACCACGACGGTACCCGAGCCCGGCGTGCGGGGCCGACAGCACGCACAGGCTGAGGGCGGTTTGCCGTGGGCGACCCGGCCAGCGTCGATCACAGCAGCGAGCGAGGACAACGACAGCGACATCGGTATTCCCGAGATGCTGCCCAGTCGGCTCGTCGCGCGCGCCGAGGAGCCGTTCGAACGTTTTGACGCGGCCGATCTACGCCTGATCGGCTCCTGGCTGGAACAGGCGGTGGCTCGCTGGCCGCGTCGTCGGAGTCTGCGCCGCGAACCGCATCCGCATGGAAAGCGCATCGACTTGCGGCGCACCATGAAAGCGTCGCGGGCCACCGGCTGGGAGCCGGTCGTACTCGCGCGGACCCGGCCGCGCCAGCACTCCCGGCGCATGGTGCTGATGTGCGACGTCAGCGGGTCGATGCAGGCCTATGCATCCGTCTATCTGCACTTGATGCGTGCGGCGGCGTTGCAGCAGAAGGGGATGCGGCCGGAGGTTTTCGCCTTCTCGACATCGCTGACCCGACTGACTCCGGTGCTGTCACATCGGTCCGCGGAGGTGGCGCTGGCGCGCGCCAACGCCAAGGTCGCCGACCGCTACGGCGGTACCCACCTCGGGCGGAGTGTCACCGAATTGCTGGCCACGTCGCACGGTAATGCGCTGCGCGGCGCGGTGGTGATCATCGCTTCCGACGGTTGGGACAGCGATCCGCCGGAGCTGCTGGCGCGAGCGGTCGCCCGGGTTCGCCGGCGTGCGCATCAGCTGGTGTGGCTCAACCCGCGGGCCGCGCGCCCGGGATTTCAGCCGCTGGCCGGGGCGATGGCGGCCGCGTTGCCGTACTGCGACGCCGTGCTGCCGGCGCATTCGCTTTCTGGGTTGCAGGAGCTGTTCGCGGTGCTGGCCGAGGGATCGGGCTACCGAGCATGAGTCTGACCGCGGTGCTGATCACCGGGCTGACGGCGGGCGCAGGCATGTGCGCGGTCGCCCAGGGTGGGCTGCTTGCAGCGGTCGCACGACTCGCGGGCTGAATCCCCTCGCAATGTCGTTGGCCAGCCGGACAGAGATACCAAGCGGCGCGGCAACCACTCCCAGGGCTCGTGGGGTGGTCCAGGGCCCAAGGCACCGCCGCGAGGCGAGAGGCCTGAACCGGGTAAGCACTGGCATCCACGACCACACCATCCACGGCCCGGTAAACCACACCATCCGCGGCCGGGCAAGGACCATCCCGGCTGGCCCAACGATCCGAAGGACCCGCAGAATCCGGAGGACCCCTGCGATGAAAATCCCGGTCCACCGGTCGGTCAACCACCGCCGGGAAGCGGCGGAAGCGGCGCGGGCGGCGCGAGCGGCGGTGGCGGTAGCGACGGCGCGATCGTCGGACTGCCGGGCTTCAGGCCGCCGAAGGTCCCCGAGATGCAACTGCCGGACGAACTGCGCCCCTCCCAACCGGGCGCGCCGGGCGGACCGGCCGCGTTGGATGCGGGCGCGGGTGCGGTCGCGCCGGCGCCCGTCGTACCCGCGCCGATCACGATGCCGGTGATCGTCGCGCCGCCCGTCGGAGTCGGCACAGGGGCAGGAGGCGCCGGATCCGGCGGGGCAGGCTCAGGTCCGCCGCCGCCCCCCGCGCCCCGCGCCGTCACCGCGCCGCCGCCCACCGGCCGTGTCCCGCCGGCCAACGCGGGTGGCACTGCGCCAGTACCGAAATCGTCGTATCGACTTGGCTACACGGAGTACCTGCGGACCGCCGGATTACCGCAGGTGGCCGCCGTGGCCGTGCCCGGAATCGTGGGCATTCTCGTGCTCACCGGCGCAGGGGGATTGGTTGGATATAGGCAGGCGAAAGCCGGCCACGCCGTGCGGGTGGGCGGCTCAGCACGTTTCATGAGGTAGTACTACAAACTGCCCCCCGCAACGCGGCCGGGCAGCGCATAGTGGAGTCGTCGAGAGGGGGTTCTCATGCCAGCCAGCCGTCGCGTCACACGCGCAGTGAGCGCGGTGCTGGATCTCGCCCCGCGACGCGGCGAGATCTCGTTGCCCCGCCTTGTCGAAGCCGTCAGCGCAGACCGCAATCGACCGATCGAATTGAAGATGGCCGATCTGCCGCCGGGTGTGTGCGGGCAGTGGCGTCAGTACGCCGACCGCGACGTCTTCCTCATCCAGAAGGGGCTTCCCGCCTGGGACCGCACCCTGGCCCATGAGCTGGGGCACCTGGTCCTCGGTCACGATGGCGTTCCCGTCGTCCAAGCCGCCCGCGCGGAGACGGAAGTCGCCAGCTTCGACCTGATCGGCTACATGCTCAACCAGCGCACCGGCTGCATGGGGCCGAGCGGCGAGGACGCCGAACAGGAAGCCGAGGACTTCGCGGCGCTGCTCATCTATCGCCTGGGCAGGCTGCCCTCCGACCGCTCCTCGATCGTGCAGGTTCGGCTCGGAGAGGCGTTTGGTTGATCATCTGGGTGATCGCCGGTCTGCTGGGACTTGCCACCGGCCTGCGCATCGGATGGGCCCTGGTCAACAAGCAGTCATTGGTGAGCACCGCCATGATCCTGGCGCTGGGCAGCCTTGGCCTGGTCGCGGCGCTGAATTGGCAACCGCTGACACTGCTGCTGGACACGCTGCTGCGCTGGCCGAACATCTCGATGGGCCTGAGCCAGGTGGCGCTGGTGGCCTGCGCCGCGGGCAGCTGCGTGATGATCACGACGGTCTCGTCGCCGCGTAAACCCGCAACTCTGCGCCGCATCGCGATGCTGCAGTACGCCGTCGCGGCGGTCATCGCCATCGCGACCCTGGTCGCCTTCTTCGCCGCAGGCCAGCAGCCGGAGATGTCGCCGCAGGAGTATCTGCGGCGCAACCTCGGCTCGGACAACACGTCGCTGCCGTGGCTGCTGCCGCTGCTGTATGTGCTGCTTGCGCTGACCCTGGTGTCGTGGGCAGGCATGCGCCACTCGAATCGCACCCGGCGCGGGCGGGCGCTGTTCGTGTTCACGATCGGCATCGTGTTGATCGTGCTGGCCAGCGCGTTCTTCCTGCTACGGGCGGTCGGCACGACCGAGCTCGTCGGGGTCGGCGCCGCCGCGACGCTGCTGGGCTGCGCCATGTTGGTGGTGGCCGCGGGCTCCCTGCTGCCCAGCGTCGAGGACTGGTTCGGCGCGCGCCGCGAGTTGCGGATCATCGCGCCGCTGCTCGATGAGCTCAGCCGCCGACACCCCGATGTGGGCATCGGGGTGCGGCCGCGCGGGCCGCTGGTGTTCCGGGTGGCCGAGCGGATGTCGTTGATTTCCGACGCCCTGTTCCTCGAGGCCACAGCCGCCGACTCCGCGCTGCGCCATCGGGTGGACGCGGCGGGCGCGTCGGCCGATCACGACCTCGAGCAGGAGATCAGCGATATGTCGGACATCGAGACACCCGACGTCGAACCCGAGGAACAAGCGCGCGCGATCGCCGAGTGGATCTATGCCGGCCGCGACGCGACCGACGAGCAGACCAAGCGCGCGCTATTTCCCGGGTTGGGCTGGCTGCGCCAGCCGACCACCTATTCAGACCGCGAGTGGATCCTCGCTATCGCCAACCAGTATCGGCAGCTGGACCGGGCGGGAGCCGCAGCCACCTCGTGATGGAGATCGATGATCACTTCGCCGGGTGCCACATGAGCGGACCCTGCGGGCTAATCGTCGAGGTGCTCCTTGCGGCGCAGTTCCTCGGCCTTTTGAACCAGGTCCTGTTGCGCTTCAGCGGATAGACCGACCGTCCTTGCCGCAATACGGCGGACGCCCTCGTCCCGCATATTGGCCAGCCAGGTCAATTCCTTGTCGAGCTTCTCGTAGTACTCGTCATCGGTGAAGTAAGCCGGCTTGATCCGGAAGAAGTTGGCAAGGGCAGCCATGGTGGCCGCGGACGGGTTCGTACGGTTGCCTGAACGCAGCTGGGAGAGATACGGAGCAGACATGGTGATGCCTTCGGCCTTGAGGGCTGCGATCACCTCAGCTGACGTATGCGGACCGCGCCCGGGCGGGTAGACCGTGTCGAACAGTCGGTTCAGACGATCGGCGAACGTCTTGCTCATCGATATGACCTCCACATGCTGACAGAGCGGATTAGTTAGGCGGCGTATTTGCTGATCATCGTAGCGAGAGTTGTGCCAACAACCAAGTGCAAACCGCGTAAAAGTTAACCCCGCTTTTTCTTCAAGGGGCTTGATAGCGCTTTAAGCAGGACGTTTAGACCATATCTCATCAATGTCTCACGGTGCATGCAAGCAAATTTTGACGGATAGGTAGCAGAACCTTAGCTCCTGGGCGCACGACCATTGGCTATGTGCTCGCCGAGGTGGGAACGGGCAACCGAGAACAACCGTCTCGGTGTTCCTGGGGGTGTTTGCTGGAATCGCGGTGCCGCGGACATCCTCCCGACAAGCACGGGTGGACTCCAAATCGTGGAATTGCCATCCCGAAATCACGACCGGTCCGGTGACGGCTCCATCGGCCCGACTTCCGGCGCGGGCGCCCGCCGCAGGCGTATCACGGCGACGACGCCGGCGATGACCGCGACCGCCGCGATCGCCGCGGTGATCGCGATGGCCGCCAGGTGCCAACCCAGCGCGCCGTTGAACAGCATCCACAGACCGAACAACAGGAACAGCACGGCTGCGGCGCGGTGCAGGAAGCGCTCGGGCAGCTGCTTGTGCAGCACGACACCGACGGCGACAGCGACACCGTCGGCGAGCACCATGCCCAGGGTCGCGCCGATCCACACGCCGGCCCAGTTGTAGTCGCTGGCGAGCGCGACCGTGGCCAGCATGGTCTTGTCGCCGAGCTCGGCCAGCACGAACGAGGACACGATCGCGAGCAGGACATGCCGTGGAGCGACGGCCGTGCGGACCTCTTCGTCGCCGTTGTCGCGGCTCTCCCGCCACGTCCAGATGGCGAACAGCAGGAAGACGATCGCCGCGCCGAGCGCTATGGGGCGTTCGGGCAGGGTCATGCCGAGGAAATGGCCGATGGTCACCGACACCCCGTGCACGAGGAATGAGGCGATCGCGACCCCGGACAGCACCACCCACCAGCGATAGCGCAGCGCGTAGGTCATCGTCATCAACTGGGATTTGTCGCCGAGTTCGGCGAGGAAGACGACTCCGAGGCTGACCAGTGTGGCGGCAAGCATGCACAACCTTTCGACACGTCGCGCGACGGCCGAGTTGAATTCGGTCTTGTCACGCATTCGGTCGAAGGTCTCGCCCACCGCGTGCCTTGCGGTTCGCCGGCCGGGCTGTGCGCCAGTATGTCGACCCGACGATTGGGGGCTACTCCCCTTCGCTGACGAACCCACGATAACGACGAATCCGGCTGCCCGCCACCGCCGGCGGCAAGTTCGGCTACCCGTAATTCGGTTTTCGAACTTCGAATTAAGCGGTTCGAAAACCCTTATGCGGCAAGGAGCATCGCGAGGATCGCGGTGTCGGGATCGCTTATCGGGTCGATGCCGACACGGCTCACCAACGACGTGACCGTGCCATCGGCTTCCGCTTCCACCCACGCGGCGCGGTGCTCGAGGCCAAGATGTGGAAGGCCGGGCAGCAGAACGCAACCCGATGCGGCCCCCGAACACTCCGGAAGCGACGGCGTCGTCTCCGACGGCGGGTGCAGCATGATCAGCGCCGGCGGCTGATGGTCGGCGAAATGCCCTGGCGCGACGGCGTTCTCGCCGACGACCGGGCCCTCGGCGACGACCAGGCCGACGGTGCCTGGCTCAGGTGACTCGGGTAGCTCCTCGCGGGCGCCGAAAATCGTTGTAGTGGACAGCAATCCGGGAAGGGATGCCACCCGGACGGCCAGCTTCAAGACTTGCGCCCACTCTTTCGTGGAATCCGGCCAGCGGCCGGACACCACGAATCCCTTGAGGGATCCCCGTGAATGAAATGGGGCGATTTCGATCGCCCGACCGGACCCCGTGTCCATCTCGCCTCCGCGACTCCGACTTTCGGTAGTTTTCGGAACCTGCCCGACACACCGTTGGGTCGATTAGCTACAGGATGTATCCAAATGCGCCTAGCAGGCAAGAGGACGCGAGTGCTAACGGGCGGCCTTTGCCCGCACCGTCCACACCACGCGGTATGAACCCGCGGCGGGCACCCAGCCGAACCGCCGTGAATCGACGGCGCCTGGGGCGTCCGGATTGTCGGAGCGCGCCTCGAAAGTCGCTGTGGCTCCTGTCCCGCGGACTTCACCGACGCGCTTGACGAGCCAACGCGACGGCAGGGTGGGGTCGGGAAAGACGCGCAACTGGCCGCGCCGAATTCGCCCGCCGCGCAGCGCCAACAAGCCGTCGCCGGGGCGCAGCGTGGGGCGCATCGAGTCCTCGACAACGGCGAAGCGGCGCAGCGGCCAATGCCGGAGTGGATGGTTGCCGCGCATGCCGAAAGGGTAGGTTAGGGGCATGCTGCATCGACTTTTCTCCAACGCAACTCCTGCCCATGCTCACTGCGATTTGTACTGCGGCGTCTACGACCCCGCGCAGGCCAAGATTGAAGCGCTGTCGTGCCTGAAGACGATTCAGAAGTATCACGACTCCGACGATGAGCACTTCAAGGCGCGCGCCATCATCATCAAGGAGCGGCAGGCCGAGGAGGTCAAGCATCATCTGATGGTGCTGTGGGCCGACTTCTTCTCCAAGGAGCACTTCGAGCAGTTCCCGAATCTGCACCAGCTGTTCTGGGACGGCGTGCATGGCGCGGGTGATGTCAAGAAGTCGCTCGATGTCGCCGTCGCCGAGAAGCTGCTCAAGACGATCGACGAGATCGCCGACATCTTCTGGCAGACCGACAAGGGCAAGCAGATGGGTGTCTACCCGCCTGCCTGACGCCGATCGATCACAACAGACCGACAAAGCAGACGGCCCTGGCTCTCCGACGGGAGAGACCAGGGCCGCTTTACGCCTAGTACAGGACGATCAGGGCGAGTATGCCCAGCAGCACCAGCGCGATGACGCCGGCGCGGACGAAGGCCACCAGCTGGCTGCGCGCGTAGACGTGCGCCGACGACTGCCACTCCGAGGCGGCGGATCCGGTTCCGAACGGATGCGACGTCATCTATAAGCCCCTGACCTGCGCGTTCAAATACCCACCCCCGTGAGATCCCTCACAACTGCCTGTTGTGACGCCGATCATAAACCTTTGTCAGCTCGGGGCGAAATCGGGCGCCTGGCCGTCGAATCACGGACCAAAAGTTAGAAGGGCAAGACATTTCGCTCACCGATCCCCGCCCTGTTGATCACTATTCGATAACGACCCCAGGTTATCCACAGTGACCCCAAGGAATCTCACAGATTCGGTAGCTCAGAGACACCCTCCGGGCTCGCCGGCCTGTGGATGAACCTGTGGAAATTGTGGATAGTGCGACATTGCTGCTTGACGTGTGTCGACAAATCCTCGCTCCGTAGCATGACGGCATGGACCGCGCAGGAGATGTTCGAGAGGTACAGGTGTCCGGGGTGCCGACCAGCTTCGACGAGTCGGTGGTCCTCCTCGACGTCCGAGAAGACGACGAATGGCAGCGCGGCCACGCCGAGGGCGCCATCCACATCCCGATGGGGCAGGTGCCCGCCCGCATGAGCGAGATCGATCCGAACGCCAAGCTGTTCGTGGTCTGCCACCTCGGCGGCCGCTCCATGCGGGTGGCCGGCTACCTCGCGCAGAACGGCTACGCACCGATCAACGTCGCCGGCGGCATGCAGGCCTGGGTCGACGCCGGCAGGCCGGTCATCACCGACGGCGGCGGCGTCGGCACCGTATGAGCAACCGTCGTTAGGCTGGTCGAATGATCCAGGTGTGTTCCCAGTGTGGGACGCGGTGGAATGTGCGGGACCGGCAGCGAGTCTGGTGTCCGCGGTGCAATGGCACCCTGCTGGCCCCGTCGGCGACGCCACCGCAGTCGGAGTGGCGTCCGACCGCACCGGCGGTGCGCCCGTCCGGGCAAGGCGCCCAGAACGCGCCGCCCCGGCTGCCACCGGGCTACCGCTGGATCGCCGTCCGTCCGGGGGCTCCGCCGCCGCCGCGCCGCCGCCCGCGTCATCCGGGCCCGACACCTCGCTACACCGAGATCCCCCGCTGGGGGCTGGTCGAGCCGGTCCAACCCGCCGAGACGGAGCAGCAGCAGGCAGAGCCGCGGCGCGGGCCTTCGACGGCAGCGCTGCGGGCCGTCCTGGTCACGACCATCACGGTGCTCGGCATCGCGGCGTTCGTGCACCTGGTGCGCTACGTGCTGCTCATCATCAACCGCGAGGTGCTGTTGAACCCCGTGGTGGCGTGGGCGGCCACCGGGTTGGGGGTGCTGGTCAGCGTGGCCGCGCTCTTCCTGATCTTCGCCACCTTCGTCCTGCTGACGAACTGGCTGATCGCGCGCCGGGCGGCGGCGTTCAAATACGTTGGTAGAGAAGAGCATCGCCCTCTATGGGCGCTGCGTGCCGGCTGTCTGGTGCCGTTCGTGAACCTGGTCTGGGCGCCGGTCTTCGTGATGGAGTTGGCCGGCGTCGAAGACCGCTTGGCGCACCTGCGCAGGCCGATCACGGTGTGGTGGGTGGTGTGGGCCATGAGCACCGCGGTGTCGGTGTTTTCCATCGCAACGAGTTTCACCACCGACGCCCAAGGCATCGCCGACAACACCGTGACCACGATCGTGGCGTATCTCATCGCCATGGCGGCGGTGGTCCTGGCGGGCCGGGTGCTGCTGGGCTTCGAGCGCAGCCCCGTCGAGAAGCCGACCACGCGGTGGGTGCTCGTCGCCGACCGGTCGGCCGACGAGCAGGGGGAACGGCACCCCGACGACACCGCGGCGGACGAGACATCGAAGCAGGAATCGGACCACACATCGGACGGCGAATCCGGCGTTCCGGTTGAGTCCGAAGGCCAGAATTCGGCAGCATAACCCTATGAGCACGGGCGACGTCGGAGCCGGCCAAGGGTCCGGCGGTCACCCGTTCGTGGTGGCGCATCGAGGAGCGTCAGCCGAACGTCCCGAGCACACCCTGGCCGCCTACGAACTCGCGCTGAAAGAGGGCGCCGACGGTGTGGAGTGCGATGTCCGGCTGACCCGCGACGGGCATCTGGTGTGTGTGCACGACCGCCGAGTGGATCGCACGTCCGACGGCACCGGGCTCGTCAGCGAGATGACGCTGGCCGAGCTGAGGGAGTTGAATTTCGGCTCCTGGCATGCCAGTTGGCGCGGCGACGGTTCGCACGGCGACACCGGAGTGCTGACGCTCGACGCGCTTGTCTCGCTGGTGCTCGACTGGCATCGCCCGGTGAAGCTGTTCATCGAAACCAAGCATCCGGTGCGCTACGGCGCGCTGGTGGAGAGCAAGGTGCTTGCGCTGCTGCACCGCTACGGCATCGCCTCGCCCGCGTCGGCCGACCTGTCGCGTGCGGTGGTGATGTCGTTCTCGGCCGCGGCCGTGTGGCGGATCCGGCGGGCCGCTCCGCTGCTGCCCACCGTGCTGCTCGGCGAGACGTCCCGCTTCCTGGGCGGCAGCGCGGCCACCACCGTCGGTGCCACCGCGGTCGGTCCCTCGATCGCCACGCTGCGCGAGCATCCCGAACTCGTCGACCGCGCCGCCGCGCAGGGCCGCGCGCTGTACTGCTGGACCGTCGACCATTACGAGGACGTGCGCTACTGCGGTGACCTCGAGGTGGCGTGGGTGGCGACCAATCATCCGGGCCGCACCAAGGACTGGCTGCAGAACGGCCTCACCGGTGCGGGCCGCGACTGAGCGCGACCAGGACGCGGTTACGGGATCGCCCCGGCGTCGAGCACGTCCTGGGGCACCGGTGTGTCCGATCTCAACGCGGAAAACAGTTGTTCGGCGGTGCCCTCATCCCACACCACGACGGAACCCGAATTGCCGCCGGTGAATTCGCCGATCGGCACGGTGGTGGTGGTGACGTCACCGCGCAGCGCCCACGCCAGCCGGGCCAGATCCCACACGTGATCGTCGGTGTTGACCGACAGCGAGTCGCCGACCGCGCGGGCCATAGGTAACCAGCGCAGCGGGTTGAGCAACACGGTCGGGCTGGCGGCGCGGTGCATCAGCGCCGACATGAATTGGCGCTGGTTGACCATGCGGTCCAGATCGGCACGCGGAGTGGCGCGGGTGCGGACATAACCGAGCGCGGTGCGGCCGTCGAGCTTCTGGCAGCCCGGCTGCAGATCGATTCCTGCCAACGGGTCGACGATCGGCTCCGGCGGACACATCGTCACGCCGCCAACGGCATCGACGAGCCGGGCGAATCCGTCGAACTCGACTTCGGCGTAATGGTCGAGGCGCAATCCCGTTGCCTGCTCGATGGTTTGGGCCAGCAGCGGGGCTCCGCCGAAGGCGAACGCGGCGTTGATCTTGTCCGAGCCGTAGTCGGGGATGTCGGTATACGAGTCGCGCGGAATCGACACCATCGTCGTCGGGGTGTCCGACCACAACGCGGGAATGTGCACCAGCAGGATCGTGTCGGTGTGCCCGTTGCCGATATCGCCGCCGGTGCCCAGTTCGGCCTGCTGCTCGGGCGACAACCCCTGCCTGCTGTCCGACCCGACGAGCAACCAGGTCGTGCCTTTGCCCGCTGCGGGCCGGTCGGCGTAGTCCGGCAGTGCCGCGATCCGGTGCAGTTTGGTGTCGACCCAGAACGCGGTGCCGATCAGGCCGACGACGCCAAGCACCGCGACGAGGAACAGGGCGAGCACGACGCGACGCAGCCGTCCCTTCTTGCGGGGTGGCCGCGGTGCGGGCGGGGCTTGCCGCGCAACGCGATTGGGTGGCCGGGGCGGTGGTCGGTGCGACGGCGGTGGTGGCGGCCGATGTGGTGGTGGCCGGAAGGACGGCGGCGGGGGTGGCGGCGCCGGGCGCCGCTGCGGCGTTGCGGGATTGGGTGGCCACGCCGGCGGCGGTCGGTAGTTCGGGTCCCGCCGGATCACCTGTGACGGCTCACGCCGCCGCCGGGGCGGAGGCTGCCGATCGCCGTTCACAAAAAGACTGTACGTGCTCGGCTACTTCAACCAGCCCAGATGGCTCGCGAGCAGGGCATATCCGACGAAGGCCACGGTGTCGATCACGCCGTGGGCGATCACCAGCGGCCACAGCCGCCCGGTGCGCCGCCACGTGTAGCCGAACACCAGGCCCATCGCCAGGTTGCCCAGGCCTGCGCCCCAACCCTGGTACAGGTGGTAGGCGCCGCGCAGCAGGCTGGTGGCGACCAACGCGACGATCGGGTGTACCCGCAGTTGCTGCAGCCGGGTCAGCAGATACCCGACGACGATGACTTCCTCGGCCCAGCCGTTGGCGAAGGCCAACAGGATCAGCACCGGGATGTGCCACCACGAGTGCTCCTGCGTGGACGGCTCGACCGCGACGCTCATGCCGAGTGCCCGCGCCGCGATGTACAGCCCGAGACCGGGCAAGCCGATGAGGGCGGCCAGGCCGATGCCGCCGAGCACGTCGGGCCGCAGCCGGATCCGGCCCAGCCCGATCCGCGCGAGCCCAATGCCGCTGCGCCACAACAGATACAGCCCCAGGCAGCCCCATGCCACCAGTTGCGCGACCCTCGCCAGGTTGAGTCCGAGGTTGATCAGGTCGAACGGCGACAGCCGCGGATTGAGCGCGACGGTCTGCTTGGCCAGATTGAGCAGGATCGCCTCGACGAGGTCGAGGATCGCGGTGTAGGCGCTCAGGCCGAACGTGACCGCGAGGACGACGGCGATCTCGATGCGAAGCGCGTGCCGGTTGGATCCGGTCAGATCCTCGGTCGCGCTCACCGAAGCTACGGTAGCGGGCGCCTCGCCCGCAGGCCGTTGAGGAAGGGGCACCCCATCAGTATCCGGATCGCCTTCGACAGGCCGGTCACGTCGTCGACCGGCTTCGGGAACGCCAGCCGCACATCGTGATCGCCCTCGTCGTTCTCGACGCGCAACTGCACGCCGTAGCGGTCAAGGCCGAGCGGTCGAACGCGGCCGCGCCGCAACGACGGCGGCAGCCGGTCGGCCAGCCGGTCGATGACGTCGCGGTGCGCAACCTCCATGTGCCGCAGCCAGCAGGACTCCATCGCGGCGAACGGGTCGGGCCGCGCCTGCAGCAGCGCGCTGACGCCGATCGACTCCGCGCCCGTCGAGTCGGCGGCCACGACGGACTCCACCTCCAGCCGAACCAGCGTCAGCCGATCGTCGCAGTCGGCTGGATTAGTCGAATTCACTTGCAGTAGCGCAGGATTGGGGTTCTCTTCGGCGATCAGGTCGAGCAGCGCGGGCACCTCGCCGTCCGGTACGGCGTGCACGCTGCCGCGGATCCACACCAGCGAGCGCACCGGTTCGCGCAACGGAAGCGGCGCATAGTCGGTCATCTCGAGTACTGCCTGTACCCCCGCGGCGCCAGCGGAGATTGCCATCTCGGCCACGACGCCATGCACCGGAACGGTGATCGCGAAGGAACCGTCGCCAAGCAGGTGATGCACCGCGCACGTGGTCGGTTCGACGCCTTCGATGGCCAGCATCGCGCCGCCCGCCCGCGCGCAGGTGCTTCGGATCCGTTCGGCCGTTGTCGGTGCCGTCGTCGTTGCCGGTGCCGCCATAAGCTCCCCTCCTGTAGATAAGGTGACCCTAACTTAGCGTTGCCTAACTCGACCCGCAAGACGCACCTCTCGACAGCCCGGGTCTGGGCACGGTGACCGGATAGGGTTGATTTGTGCCCCGCATCGCCTATCTCGGCCCCGAAGGAACCTTCACCGAGGCGGCTCTGATCCGGATGGCCGGCGAGGGCATGTTGCCTGGTGGCGGCGCTTTCAGCGACGTCGACCCGCTACCCACCGACAGCACCACCGCCGCCGTGGCGGCCGTCCGCTCCGGCGATGCCGACTACGCGTGCGTGCCGATCGAAAACTCGATCGAGGGATCGGTGCTGCCGACGTTGGACAGCCTCGCCACCGGCCCGGAGGTGCAGATCTTCACCGAACTCACCCTCGACGTCGCGTTCACGATCGCGGTGCGCCCCAACACAGCCGCGGGTGACGTGCGTACTGTCGCCGCGTTCCCGGTCGCCAGCGCGCAGGTGCGCAACTGGCTGGCCGCCAACCTGCCGTCGGCCCGGCTGATTCCGGCCATCTCCAATGCCGCGGCGGCCAGCGATGTCGCCGAGGGCCGCGCCGATGCGGGCGTGAGCACGGCGCTGGCCGCCGAACGGTACGGGCTCGAGGCACTGGCGTCCGGCGTCGTCGACGAACCCAACGCCAGGACCCGGTTCGTGCTCGTCGGGCAGCCCGCTCCGCCACCGCCGAGCACCGGCGCGGACCGCACCTCCGTGGTGTTGCGCCTCGACAACGTCCCTGGGGCGCTGGTGTCGGCGCTGACCGAGTTCGCCATCCGCGATATCGACCTGACGCGAATCGAATCCCGGCCCACCAGAAGGGAGTTGGGCACCTACATCTTCTTCCTCGACTGTGTCGGCCACATCGACGACGACGCCGTCGCCGAGGCACTCAAAGCGCTTCACCGTCGTTGTGCAGATGTGCGTTATCTCGGATCGTGGCCGACCGGGTCGGCCGTAGGTGCTCTGCCCCCGAATCTGGACGAACCCTCGCAGTGGCTGGCGATGCTGCGGGACGGCAAACGGCCCCAGGGAGCGGATGGCCCATGAGTGGGCGGCTGATCCTGGTGCGGCACGGGCAGTCGAAGGGCAACGCGGAACGGCGGCTGGACACCCGCCCGCCCGGCGCCGAACTCACCGACCTCGGCCGCGAACAGGCCCGCGGATTCGCGCAGGGCTGGCGACACGAGATCGGGATGGTCGTGCACTCGGTGGCCGTACGCGCCGCGCAGACCGCCGCCGAGATCGGCAACCATCGCCGGCTGCGGCCGGTCGAGCACGACGGCATCCATGAGGTGCAGGTCGGCGAGTTGGAGAACCGCAGCGACGACGCCGCCATCGAGGAGTTCAACCGGATCTACCAACGCTGGCACGAAGGCGATCTAGACCATCCGCTGCCAGAAGGCGAGACCGGCCGCGAGGTGCTGGAGCGCTACGTCCCGGTGCTCACCCAGCTGCGGGTGCGCTATCTCGACGACGACGCGTGGCGCCGCGACATCGTGGTCGTGAGCCACGGCGCGGCGATTCGTCTGGTGGCAGCCACCCTGGCCGGCGTCGACGGTAGCTTCGCGCTGGACCATCACCTCGGCAACGCCGGCTCGATCGTGCTCGCGCCGATCACCGACGGGAGGTGGAGCTGTCTGCACTGGGGCGCCAAGGCGCCGCCGTTCTATCCCGAGCCCGACGTTCACCCCGTCGAGGACGCGCTGTCCTCCGCCGACCCCATGGGTTGAGCGCAGGTACACCCGACGGCCTCGCAGTCGATCTTGAAGGCGTGCACCACCTCGGGTGTCACGCAATCGTCCTCGGTGCACTCCGTCCACGTCAGCGCGTGATGGATGACGGTGCCGTGGCAGTGGTCGAGACCTTCTCGACACTCGCGGCAGGCGTTATCCATGGCCCCTTGATAGCACCACCGAGCGACAATTCGTGGTTGCCGCGCTGAGGAATTCAGGCCCAGCCGAGTTCGTGGAGCCGATCGTCGTCGATGCCGAAGTGGTGGGCGATCTCGTGGATGACCGTCACCGCGACCTCGTCGACCAGCTGCTCCTCGGTGTCGCAGACATCCATCAGCGCTTCGCGGTAGATCGTGATGGTGTCGGGCAGCGAACCCGCATACCACGAATCCCGTTCGGTGAGCGCGACGCCGTGATACAGCCCGAGCAGATCGGGCTCGTCGGGATTGCGGTCCTCGACGAGGACGACGACGTTGTCGAGCGCAGCGGCCAGTTCCGGGGGGATCATGTCCAGCGCGTCGGCCACCAGCTCGTCAAAGCGCTGCGAGCTGACCCGCACAGGCATCGGATTACGGCCCAGGTGGCGGCGGCACGACCGGTTCACCCGGCGGTGGGGCAGGCGCGGGCGGCGCGGCCTCAGGCGGCGGCGGGCCGGGCACCGGCGGTGGCGGCGCCTGCTCGACCGGAGGCGGTGGTGCGGCGGGAGCCGGAGGCGGCCCCGCGAAGGGGGCCGGAGGCGCCCCCGGCGGCGGCGGTGGGACGTCGCCCGGCGGTGGAGGCACGTCGCCAGGAGGTGGCGGCACGTCGCCAGGAGGTGGCGGCACGTCGCCAGGAGGTGGCGGCGCCTCGCCCGGGGGAGCGCCGTTGAGGAACGTATTGCCCGGTTCCTCCGGCGCCTGCGTCGCCGACGTCGACTGCCCCCCGTGGTTCGTGGTGCCCGCCTGCTGGCCGTGCTGGGTGGTCTGCGAGCCGCTGGACGAGTTGCTGGAGGAGTCGCTCTGGTCGTAGGTGCTGGTCTGACCGCTCGAGGAGACATCCGGCATCGGGATCGGCGGGAAGTTCAGCCGCTCCTCCGGGATGTCGGGCGGCGGGACCGGGGGCTGGCCGTTGATCTGCAGCGGCCCCTTGGCGCTGTTCAGCAGCGTCGACCAGCCGCCGTTGCCGAGCGTGGCGCCGATGCTGCAGGACACCTGATGGCTGCCCGCCGACCAACTCGGCAGCGAGATCGTGCTGTAGATCAGCGTCAGCGTGGTGCTGCGCAGCTGGATCGGAGCCAGATACTCGTCGGTGAGCCGGGTGCACTCATCCTTGATGAATTTGTCCTGCTCGGGCTCGGGAGGCAGGCCGCCGGGGAACTTGGCGGCGACGTTGACGGCGCCGGTCACCTCCATGGCGTGCGGCGTCGCGCAGTCGACGGGGATGTCGGTCGGCTGATTGGTGGCCGGGTCGATGCCCAGGCACGTGCCCGCCGGCCACACCTTGGACTGGTCGATCTCGGCGACCTTGCCCTTGAACGGCAGCTGCGTGTTGTTCGGCCCTGGCAGCTGCAGCCCGCACAGCATGCGGCGCTCACCGTTCTGCTTCCACGCCTTATCGCCCGACCACATCATGCTGATCGTGAACTTGCTGTTCGGGTCGAACTTCTCGCCGAGGTAGCGGCGCACCGCCAGCTGGCACTGCTCCTGGCTGATCTGCTGGATGCGTGCAGGCGACGGTGGTGCGGCGTCCGGCCCGTACTCGCTGCCCGGGAAGGTGCGCATGTCGACGATCTCGGCGACCTCGAAGCGGTGCTCGTCCTTGCAGTCGACCACCTGGGCGCCGTCGGGGTTGCCGTCCGGCCAGTTCAGGCAGTTGCCCGCGTTGGCCTTGGAGAAGGTCTCGGCGCCGCGCAGGCCCAGTGCGATCGCGTTGGGTGGCAGCCCGGGGCCGCCGGGACCGGCCGGAATGGCGGTCAGGATGCCGGCGATCAGGAGCCCGCCGAGGGCGGTCAACAGCAGTGCGCGACGGGTGGATGTGGCGTGCAGGCTGCGCCACCACATCACCTTTCGAGCGGGGTGGTCTGCCTCGTCAGCGGGCGCTTCGGCCTGCTCGGGTGCATCCAACATCCGCTCCATTGTGACAGGCGCGTCGGGTGCTGTGACAAGTGAGGCAGATGTAACGTTATGTGGTTGTGCTCACGGCGGTAGGGTTTGCGCCGTGATCGACCTCAAGCTGCTGCGCGAAGACCCCGACAAGGTGCGCGCCTCCCAGCGCGCCCGTGGTGAGGATCCCGGCCTCGTCGACGCGTTGTTGGAGGCGGACGCCGCCCGCCGTGCCGCGGTGACAGCCGCCGACAACCTGCGTGCCGAGCAGAAGGCCGCCAGTAAGAAGGTGGGCGCCGCGTCGCCCGAGGACCGGCCCGCACTCCTGGAGCGGGCCAAGGAACTCGCCGAGAAGGTCAAGGCCGCCGAGGCGCAGCAGGCCGACGCGGAGAAGGCCTTCCTCGCCGCGCAGATGGCCATCTCCAACGTCATCATCGACGGCGTCCCCGCAGGCGGCGAGGACGACTTCCGCGTGCTCGACACCGTCGGTGAGCCCCCGGCCATCACAGATCCGAAAGACCATGTCGCCCTTGGGGAATCGCTGGGCCTGTTCGACCTGGAGCGCGGCGCCAAGGTGTCGGGGGCGCGCTTTTATTTCCTCACCGGCTACGGCGCGCTGCTGCAACTGGCACTCATGCAACTGGCGGTTCGGCTGGCCACCGACAACGGCTTCACGCTCGTCGTCCCGCCGGTGCTGGTGCGGCCCGAGGTGATGGAGGGCACCGGCTTCCTCGGCGCGCACAGTGAGGAGGTGTACCGGCTGGAGGCCGACGACCTCTATCTCGTTGGCACCTCGGAAGTTCCGCTTGCGGGCTATCACTCGAACGAGATTCTCGACCTGTCCTCGGGTCCGTTGCGCTACGCCGGCTGGTCGTCCTGCTTCCGGCGCGAGGCGGGCAGCCACGGCAAGGACACCCGCGGCATCATTCGGGTGCACCAGTTCGACAAGGTCGAAGGCTTCATCTACTGCAAACCCGAAGAGGCCGAGGCTGAACACGAGCGGCTGCTGGGCTGGGAACGCCAGATGCTGGCCAACATCGAGGTGCCCTACCGCATCGTCGACATCGCCGCGGGCGACCTCGGTGCCTCAGCGGCACGCAAATACGACTGCGAGGCCTGGATCCCGACGCAGCAGACCTACCGCGAACTGACCTCGACGTCCAACTGCACGACGTTTCAGGCCCGCAGGCTCGCGATTCGCTACCGCGACGAGAACGGCAAGCCGCAGACGGCGGCGACGCTGAACGGGACGCTGGCCACCACGCGGTGGCTGGTCGCGATCCTGGAAAACCACCAGCAGCCCGACGGCAGCGTGCGGGTGCCCGCCGCGCTGGTGCCCTACGTCGGGACCGAGGTGCTCGAGCCGCGCTAGCCCCGATGAGGTTTCTCCTTTCGCACGCCGGGTAGGACAAGGTGACTCACCGCGCACGCGAGGAGCACAAAAGGCCGGTTGTGGAGGAGATTCCCAGATGCGAGCGATGGTGTATCGCGGCCCGTACAAGGTGCGGATCGAAGAGAAGGACATCCCGCCGATCGAGCATCCCAACGATGCGATCGTTGCGGTGCAGTTGGCCGCGATCTGCGGCTCCGACCTGCACCTGTATCACGGCATGATGCCCGACACGCGCGTCGGCATGACGTTCGGGCACGAGTTCATCGGCGTGGTGCACGAGGTGGGGCCGTCGGTGCAGAACCTCAAGCCCGGCGACCGCGTGATGGTGCCGTTCAACATCTACTGCGGTTCCTGCTACTTCTGCGCCCGCGGCCTGTATTCCAACTGTCACAACGTCAATCCCAACGCGACCGCCGTCGGCGGCATCTACGGCTATTCGCACACCTGCGGCGGATACGATGGCGGGCAGGCCGAATTCGTGCGGGTGCCGTTCGCCGATGTGGGGCCCGCGCTCATCCCGGACTGGATGTCCGACGAGGATGCGCTGATGTGCACCGACGCGTTGGCCACCGGATACTTCGGCGCGCAGCTGGGCGACATCGCCGAGGGCGACGTGGTGGTCGTGTTCGGTGCTGGGCCGGTGGGCCTCTACGCCGCTGCGTCGTCGTGGTTGATGGGCGCCGGCCGGGTCATCGTGGTCGACTACCTGGACTACCGGTTGGAGAAGGCCCGCACGTTCGCCCACGCCGAGACGGTCAACTTCGCCGAGTACGACGACATCGTCGTGGAAATGAAAAGGACCACAGGGGGTTTGGGCGCCGATGTGGTCATCGACGCGGTCGGCGCCGAAGCCGACGGCAACCTGCTGCAACACGTCACGTCCGCGAAGCTGAAGATGCAGGGCGGCTCGCCGATCGCGCTGAACTGGGCGATCGACTCCGTGCGCAAGGGCGGCACCGTCTCGGTGATGGGCGCCTACGGCCCGATGTTCAGCGCGGTCAAATTCGGCGACGCGATGAACAAGGGCCTGACGCTGCGCATGAACCAGTGCCCGGTCAAACGGCAGTGGCCGAGGCTGTTCTCCCACATCCAGAACGGCTATCTGAAGCCGAGTGACATTGTCACCCATCGTATTCCACTCGAACACATCGCCGAGGGCTACCACATCTTCTCCGGCAAGCTGGACAACTGCATCAAGCCCGTGATCGTTCCCTCCACCGCCGCCTGAAAGAGATCGCCATGACCTACACAGCCGACCACCCGCCCGTGCCGTCCTCCGAGGAACTGCGTGCGCGCATCCCTGGCTGGGGCGCCGACCTCGACCCCGCCGACCGCCCCGCGGTGCCGAAGTGTCAGAGCCTCGACACCGGCGCGCGGTGGGACTTTCCCGAACGCCAGCCGGAGACGTGGCCGCGCGAACGCTCGATCGAACACCAAATGCTCACACCGGTATTCGGCACATCCACGCCGCCGCGGGGATTGTCGGGCGCGATCCGCAGGCACGCCTACCGCAAATTCAGCGAGGGCCGCGCCGCACACTGGCTGCTGCTGATCCTGGCCGACCGGGTCGACGCCGCCGAAAGCCACGCGCAGTCCGTGCTGAGCCGCCACCCCGACAACCCGATCGCCGAGTCCGGTATCAAGGCCGAGTTCACCCACAAGGGTTGGCAGGACCGAAGCCGGCCGCACCGGGTGGACCGTGCCCATACCTGGATGGACCCGCTGATCGTCGGCGGCCCGTGGCTTGTGGGCGGAGCGGCAGCAGCGACGGCGGTCATCAAGGGCGCGAAGCGTTATGCGCGCCAATCGCCCTAGCGGTCGGTCAGAAGCTCGTCGAGTTTGGCGAGGAAGTCGCTCGGCCGCTGCGGGGTGAACGTCGGCTTGAGCCGCGCCCCTTCGACGTCGAGCGTCACCAACGTCGACTTGATCGGGCGCCAGATGTCCAGCGGCAGCCAGCGACGCAGATCCGAACTGCCCCAGATGCGGAACCGCTGCGTGAACATGCCCAGCGGTTCGGCCTTGTAGCCGCGAATCAACCGCAGCGGAATCACTTTCGACGTGCCCGACGGGAAGTGATAACGCCGCAACGTCAGCGCTTCCTGATCGAGCTGGATCAGGCCGTCGTCGTAGTACTGCCGCGGCGCTGTCATATTTTTTCGCAGCGCAACTCGTGGCCCTTGCTCGTCAGGCACCGTCCGTTCTCCAGGTTCCACTGCCAGCCGTGCAGGTTGCAGGTCAGCGTCGTGCCTTCCACCACACCGAATTTCGACAGGTCCGCCTTCAGGTGCGGGCAGCGCCGCTGCATGCGGTAGCCGTCCAGCTCGATGGTCGCGGTGTCGTCGTGCGCCTCGGCGAACCAGCCGTCGGCGTAGGCGATGCGCTCGTCGGTCAGGCACTTGAAGAACGTGTACAGGTACTCGTTGTAGCCGCCGACCCGCCAGGCCCGGAACCGGGTGGACAGGAAGATGGTGTTGACCCAGTCGGGCTCCTCGTCGCGCAGCACGGTGCGCACCAGCTCGGGTGCGATGGCGAACCCGTAACGGAACTTCTCGTCGGGAACCGGTTCGCGCACAACCCGTTTCGGAAAGTCCAGCACGACCGTTTCCTTGCCGAGGCGCAGCTCCACCGGGTAGCCGATGCCGTCGCAGATCTGGTCGCTCTGGATCATGATCGGCTCGAACCGGGCCCGCAGCAGTTCCAGCAGCGGCTCACCCTCGGCGGGCGCCCAGCGGGATTTCTCCGCGGCCAGCACCAGGGCCATACGCTCGGCGTAGGCGGCGATGTAGTCCGCCTTGCCGGTGGTGAAGATCGCCTCCACCTCGTCGTCCGGCAGCGGGTGGGTCAGCGAATTCAATTGTGTGCCAGTGAAATCAGCGGTCGAGCCGGGGATCATCAGCAGCCCGCCGTTGTGGCCGTGGCTGCGCATCTGCTGCAGGAACACCATCTGGTCGGGGAAGATGTTCGCCGGATCGCCGTGGTCGTCGTTGAGATGACGCAACTCGGGGTCGAGGAAGCACGGCGGACCCGCCGACGGGATGACCCACGTGGCGCCGACCTGGCTGATGTACTGGCGACACCGGTCCATCTGGCGCTGGCGCTTCTGGGTGCCGAAGGCCGTCTTGGCGCGCTCAGGCATGTCGTAGACCATCGGATACCAGATGGCGCCGGAGTACTGCAGCATGTGCACATCCACCTGACCGAAGTCGGCATGCACCACGTCAAGGTCGACGGGCCGCGCGTCGTTCATGTTGAACGCCACGGTCTCTCCGTCGTCGACAATCAGGCCGGAGTCACCGATCGGGCCGTCGGCCGGGGCGCGCAGCGCGATGATCATCACGTCCAGCTCGCCCTTCGGGCCGCTGACCGTGTGCTTGACCGAGTCGGTGGTCTCGAAGAACCGATGAAAGCCCAGCTTCTCGAGCTCGCGGCGCAGGTCGGGCACCGGGAAGTCCGGCAGCAGCACGACCGCGTCCTTGTTCACGTGGGCGCGCAGGTTCTCCGGATCGAAGTGGTCCTTGTGTAGATGGCTGACGTAGAGGTAGTCGCAGTCGCCGATGGCGTCCCAGTCCAGCGTGCTGTTGTCGGGGAACGGAAACCACGACGCGAAGTACGCCGGATTGACCCAGGGGTCGCACAAGATGCTGCCGGCCCGCGTGTCGATTCGAAAACCTGCGTGGCCGACGCTGGTGACCTGCACTTACTGCCTCTCCTGGGGGTGGGAACTCGTGTCGAGTTTAGTCCCCCGCGCGGCCCCGCCATGCCACACGCGCGGTGTCGACGATCACTGATCACTACGTAGAACGGTGCAAGCAGGGACGAGTATTGCCGTGACGGCAAATTTGCTCGTTCAGCCGACTCGGGCGTTGTGCCCATGTTTGAATGCATCACAAGCGCTCAGGCCAGCTATCACAGGCGACGGGAGATGCGATGCCGGAGCAGGCAGGGAAGATCCTTACTTCCAGACAGTGGGTGGCCATGGCCGCGGCCGCGATCGGTGCGGCGGCCGCGATCGCCCTGCCGCCGACCGCATCGGCCGAACCCGACCCGCACATCCCCGACGGGCCAGCCGGCTGGTGTCCCGGTGGCCAGCCCGGTGCCCAAGGCGGCATCAGGTATTGCCTCGGCGCGCCGTTCGCCGACGGCAGCTTCTACGCGCAGACATGGAGTTTCGGTCCCGGCGGACCGTTCGCTCCCGGCGCGTGGCACAGCGGCGCCAGCTGCAGCGTGTGGGTGAACGGCCAGGTTCAGGGCGGGCTGCCCGGAGGGGGGATACCGCAGTGCGGCGGGGGATCCCGATTCGTGAACACCGGTGCCCCGTCTCCGCCTCCCACTCAGGAGCCGTACATGTGGCAGAAGGATCCCGGAGTCTGGCAGGGGCCCTGCCCGCCCACGTGTCCGTAATGCGTTGGCAACTGTCGAATTCATAGAACAAGCGCCGGACTCGCGGGCGAAGCGGCCTGAAACGGCGTCCTGCTCGATTTGCTGTCGTCCGATCACGGCGGGTTTCGCCACCGATTCGACCGACATGGTGGCCGCCTGATCAGCCGGCGCCCACGGGCGGCTGCGGCACGGGTTCGGTTGGGCAGGTCACGACGCTAGGCTTCGTGATGTGGAACCGGTATACGGGACAGTCATCCAGCTCGCCCGCCTGATCTGGCGGATGCAGGGGTTGAAGTTCACCGTCACAGGCGTCGAGAACCTGCCTGTCACCGGGGGCGCCGTCGTTGCGATCAACCACACGAGCTACTTCGACTTCACGTTCGCGGGCCTGCCCGCGTACATGCAAAAGCGCGGGCGCAAGGTGCGATTCATGGCCAAGAAAGAGGTCTTCGATCACAAGATCGGCGGGCCGCTGATGCGAAAGCTCGGCCACATCGAAGTGGACCGCGCCGACGGTGCGGCCTCTTTCGAGAAGGCCTGCCAGAAGCTCAAGGAAGGCGAACTGGTCGGGGTCTATCCGGAAGCCACCATCAGCCGCAGCTTCGAGATCAAGGAATGCAAGACCGGCGCCGCGCGCATGGCCATCGCCTGCGACGTGCCGATCGTGCCGCACATCGTCTGGGGCGCCCAGCGGTTGTGGACCAAGGGGCATCCGAAGAACATGTGGCGGCCCAAGGTTTCGATCTCGGTGGCCGTCGGCGAACCGATCATGCCGACGCTGCCCGCCGCCGAACTGACCTCGCTGCTGCATTCCCGGATGCAGCACCTGCTCGAGCAGGTGCAAGACGACTACGGCCCGCACCCGCCCGGCGAGTACTGGGTGCCGCACCGACTCGGCGGCGGGGCGCCGTCACTGGCCGAGGCGAACCGGATGGACGCCGAGGAGGCCGCCGAGAAAGCGGCCCGCCGACAACAGCCCGGTCCTGCGGAAGCGCCAGGCTAGCGCGTATGGAGCCGGTTTTCCGCACGCTGGAGATCGCCGTTTCGGCGGCGGCGGCGGTCTCGGGTAGCCGCATCACGTTCCACGGTCTGGAGAACATCCCGGAGCGCGGTGGTGCGGTCATCGCGATCAACCACACCAGCTACATCGACTGGGCACCGGCGGCGCTGGCCGCCTACAAGCGGCACCGACGGCTGCGCTTCATGATCAAGCAGGAGATGACCGAGGTTCCGGTCGTCAACTTCCTGATCCGGCACACCGGGACGATCCCGGTCGACCGCAAGGCGGGCGCGGGCGCATACGCGGTCGCGGTGCAGCGGCTGCGCGAGGGCGAACTCGTCGGCGTGTACCCGGAGGCCACCATCAGCCGTAGCTTCGAGCTCAAGGAGTTCAAGACCGGTGCGGCCCGCATGGCGATCGACGCGCAGGTCCCGATCGTTCCGCTGATCGTGTGGGGCGCGCACCGGCGTTGGACCAAGGACCATCCGCGTACGCTGGGCCGGGCGAAAATCCCGATCACCGTGATGGTCGGGGCGCCCATTGCGCCGGCCGAGACGGTCGCGCAGACCGACGCGACGATGCGGGAGTCGATGACCACGATGCTGCACGCGGTGCAGGAGGCCTACGAGCATCCTGCGGGTGCCTGGTGGGTGCCGCGGCGCCTCGGTGGCTCGGCGCCGACGATGGAGGAGGCCCGCAGGCTCGACGAAATCGAGCTCGCCGAGCGCGCGCGCAAACGACAGGAGCGGCAGGCCCGCAAGCAACGAGAGCGTCAGGCCAAGTGAGCAACTCATGACCGAGGTGAGAAGCGAAGGCGGATCGCCGCGATGACACTGCCCGCGCTGATCGCGACGGACGTAGACGGCACGCTGCTCGACGACGACGAAAAAGTCAGCCCTCGAACGCGCAGCGTCGTGCGCGCGGCCGTGGAGGCGGGCGCGCAGTTCGTGCTGGCCACCGGCCGCCCGCCGCGCTGGGTGCAACCTGTCGTCGACGATCTTGGCTTCGCTCCGATGGCGGTGTGCGCCAACGGTGCCGTGATCTACGACCCGTCCATCGACCGCATCGTGTCGGCGCGGACGCTGTCGGCCGACGATCTCGCCGAGCTGGCCGAGATCGCCACCCGGGTCATCCCCGGGGCGGGGCTGGCCGTGGAGCGCGTCGGAGACAGCGCCCACGACGCGGCCACCCCGCAGTTCGTCAGCTCGCCCGGCTACGAACACGCCTGGCTCAACCCCGACAACACCGAGGTGTCCGTCGAGGACCTGCTCTCGGCGCCGGCGATCAAGCTGCTGATCCGCAAGGCGGGTGCGCGCAGCTCGGACATGGCGGCCGAGCTCGTCAAACACATTGGTACGCAGGGCGATATCACGTACTCCACCAACAACGGCCTCATCGAGGTGGTGCCGCTGGGTATCAGCAAGGCCACCGGAGTCGAGGAGGTGGCACGGCCGCACGGCATCGGCGCCGGGGACGTCGTGGCGTTCGGCGACATGCCCAACGACATCCCGATGCTGCGGTGGGCCGGACACGGTGTCGCCATGGGCAATGCTCATCCGGAAGCGGTCGAGGCCGCCGACGAGGTCACCGCGCCCAACACCGAGGACGGCCTGGCCCGCGTGTTGGAACGGTGGTGGATGTGATCAGCTCGGGTCGATCGGTTTGATCCGCTCCAACTGCACCGGCGGACCGTCGTCGGACAGCGGCGGCAATTCTTCGGGCACTCCGTCGATAACTCTTGTCACCGCGCCGGTTTCGCGGTCGAAGTTCAGTGTGCCGTGCTGGAAGTTCTGTACGATCCACTGCGGCTCGGCGATCTCGCCGCTGGTCGGCAGACCCAGCGCACCGCGCTCGTAGCCGAGCGCCGCCCACGCGTCGTAGATGGCACCGGTGAGTGGCTCGGCTCCGGTGTGCGGGGACCAGTAGATCGCGCCCTTCTCGAACGTGGCGTAACGGGCATCGCCCTCGGCCGCCGCCTCGAGCGACTTCGGCTCTCCCAGTGGGCTCTTCGGGCCGCCCATCTTCTCCCACTTGGCCAGGATCGCGCCGCCGCGAAGCAGGTCTTTCAAACTCGGCGGCCCCGGCGGCTCGTTGAATCGGGCTGCGATGTCACGGATTTGGTCCATCACCGCGTAGGCGGCGTTGCCGGGACACTCGGTGTTGCCGACGTCGCGGTGGGTGAAGATCGTCGGCAGCGTCGGGGTGGTGCCCCTCGGAAAGTTAGTGAACGAGCCGCCCGCCGACGTCAGCACCACGGTACCCCTCGGATCGAGGTGGTCCATGCCCAGCCGCCAGCCCAAAAGCCGTCCGACCGTGCGGATCTGGATCGGCGTCGGGGGTTCGATGTCGAAGTTGCCGAGCATCGCCACGCCCCAGGTGTTCTTGTTGAAGCCGCCGGTGTGGGCGCCCTCGACGGGCCGGTCGATGCCGCCCGCCCGGCCTTCGAACACCTGGCCGTACTTGTCGACCAGGGCGTTGTAGGCGATGTCGCACCAGCCCAGCGTGCGCGTGTGATACGCGTAGATGGACCGGACGATGGCCGCGGAGTCCTCGGGGCGGTAGTCGTTGCTCCCCGCGGTGTGGTGCACGATGCCCGCGCGCACCCCGTCGTCGTAGACGGTATTCGGGCATTTCATCGATTCGTCGGCGCCCCACTGGGCTCTCGTGATGATGTTCGGCGGCTGGCCGGGCGCGGTGACCGCGTTGGGCAGCGGCAGGTCACCGACCGGTGCCTGCGGTGGGCTGATCAACACCGCGTTGAGGTTCTGCCCGAACGGCGTGGTCGTGTTGGCGGGAATGTAGCCGAGGTCGGCCTTCGCGGGCTCTGCCTGCGGTTGTCGGACCGGGGCCGCCACTGCGGCCTGGCCGGGCCGGTTGACCGAGATCTGGACGGTGGTGGTGAGACCGACGAACACCGGTTCGGTGCCGCGCGGCCCTGACGCTCCGTCGCCGACGCCGTCGAGCGCCTCGGCCTCGTACCACGGCCCCCACGAGCCGTCGGGCTTCTTCGCGCGGACCCGCGCCGAGGTGCCGGTCAGATCCGCGGCGGTGAGCGCGACGAGGCTGAACGGGGTGTCCTGGTGGATCTCGCGGATGGTCTCGCCGCCGCCGACGCCGGTCAGCGGCTGCTCCGACAACTGGGTCTGCTCGGCGAGCGGGCGGCGGTCTTCGTCGTACGGCGTGCTGGGCAGTGCCCACGGCAGGATCACGATCGTGCCCGCGATCGCGGTGAAGAGCATCGGGTGCCTGCGCTGCCCGCGAGGAGCGGCAGAGCCCCTGCGCACGTGAGGAGCGGAGAAGCCCCTGCGCAGGCGAGCGGGCAAGGAACGGCGAACCGGCACGGACTGATGTTACGTATGGGTCAGTTGTTACCAGAGTTTCGACACGGCCGATATGGCATTTATCTGCACAGGGCGCGGCGCCGCAGAGCCCGCCACTTGACTCTGCGGCGCCGTCTTGGGGACAGGACTATGCGGGCGGCGGGGCCGGTGCCGGCGGCGGCACGGCGGCCGCGGCGGCCGGCTTCATCGCCGATGTGATCATCGGCATCACCACGCCCTTGAGCAGGTCGATGGCCTGGCCGGCGCCCAGTTGGTTTGCGGTATTGGACAATTCGCCGATCAGGCCGGTGCTGCCGGTGCTGGCGGGCATCGTGCCGAGGCCGAGGCCCGGGTCGCCGCCGAGGATTGGGTAGGTGCCCGCGGCGGGATCGAGCCCGATTGGCGCGGAGATCGGAATCTCACCCGGTGCGGGCAGGCCCGTGCCGTTCGAGATCGGCGTGGTCGCCAGCGGGTCCAGGCCGGTCACCGGCGGGGTGGTCAGCCCGCCCGGCGTCGCCCCGGTCGGACTCGTGAGCGCCGGGTTCAGGGCCGGGTTGGTCCCCGCGGCCGCCTCACCGCCGAGGCCCGGCATGCCCGCAGGACCACCAGGTGCCGGCGTGGCCGCAGGGTCGGTCAGCGCGGGATTGGTCAGCGCCGGATCGGTGAGTGCCGGCGCAGCCGCGGCAGGGTCGGTGCCGAGGCCTGGCGTCGTCAGACCCGGTGTCGCCGCCGGGCTGGTCAGCCCGGGAGACGTCAGGCCGGGCGAGGTGAGCCCGGGCGAGGTCAAGCCGGGCGAGGTCAACCCGCCGGGAGCGGTCAACGTCGTCGGCATCGACGAGTCGCCGGTAAGGCTGGGCATCGCAGGCAGGTTGATGCCGAACTGCGACAGGCCCTGCGACAGCGCTGACATCAGTTCGTTCGGCAGATCGGTCACCATGGCGGCGGAGCGGAACTCGCGCTGCTGGGGCGCGGGCTTGGTCAAGTCGGTGATCGCGGAAATTGCGAATGGACTCACAACGGCCACGGCGGCGACCGCGCTCATGGCTGTTGAGAGCTTGCGTCGACGTCGGTTCGGCACGGAAGTCTCCTCAATATCTGGACTACGTGTATTGGGCGGATACGTGATTGATGGTACTGGTGTGACTAGTGGGTCTAGAGTGACGATATGTAATCGTGAGCGAATCGCGACCTTGACCGTCTGTTGGATTCGGGGTCGCGCAGCGGGGTCGGATACCCTTGCTGCCGATGACCGCTCGCGTAGACCTCTTTGTCGTCGGCTCTGGATTCTTCGGCCTGACGATCGCCGAGCGCGTGGCGACCCAGCTCAACAAGCGGGTGCTCGTCCTCGAACGGCGCCCGCACATCGGTGGCAACGCCTACTCCGAACCCGAGCCGCAGACCGGCATCGAGGTGCACAAGTACGGCGCGCACCTGTTCCATACCTCCAACAAGAGGGTGTGGGACTACGTGCGCCAGTTCACCGAGTTCACCAACTATCAGCACAGGGTGTACGCGCTGCACAACGGGCAGGCCTACCCGCTGCCGATGGGGCTGGGCCTGGTGTCGCAGTTCTTCGGCAAGTACTACACGCCCGACGAGGCTCGCAGGCTGATCGCCGAGCAGGCCGCCGAGATCGACACCGCCGACGCGCAGAACCTCGAGGAGAAGGCGATCTCGCTGATCGGCCGGCCGCTGTATGAGGCGTTCATCAAGAACTACACCGCCAAGCAGTGGCAGACCGACCCGAAGGAGCTGCCTGCGTCGAACATCACCCGGCTGCCGGTGCGCTACACGTTCAACAACCGCTACTTCAACGACACCTACGAGGGACTGCCGGTCGACGGCTACACCAAGTGGCTGCAGAACATGGCCGCCGACGACCGTATCGAGGTGCGGTTGGACACCGACTGGTTCGACGTGCGCGACGAACTGCGGGGCGCCAACCCCGACGCCCCTGTCGTCTACACCGGGCCGCTGGACCGCTACTTCGACTACGCCGAAGGCCGATTGGGTTGGCGCACACTCGACTTCGAGCTCGAGGTGTTGCCGACCGGCGACTTCCAGGGCACCCCGGTGATGAACTACAGCGACCTGGACGCGGCTTATACCCGCATTCACGAGTTCCGCCACTTCCACCCCGAACGGGACTATCCCACCGACAAGACGGTGATCATGCGGGAATATTCGCGATTCGCCGACGCAGACGACGAGCCGTACTACCCGATCAACACCGAAGCCGACCGCGCGGTGCTGACCGCCTACCGCGCCCGCGCCAAAGCCGAAACCGCGGACGCCAAGGTGCTATTCGGTGGACGGCTGGGCACCTACCAGTACCTGGACATGCACATGGCCATCGCCAGCGCGCTGAACATGTACGACAACGTGCTGGCCCCGCACCTGCGCGACGGGACCCCGCTCACCGAAAGCGGCGCGGAATGAGCGGCAATGCGGTCAGCCTGCTCGCCCGCATCATCCTCCCGCGCCCCGGCGAACCGCTCGACGTCCGCAAGCTCTATATAGAGGAATCGAGCACCAACGCCCGCCGCGCACATGCCGCGTCGCGGACCGCGCTGCAGATCGGCGGCGAGTCGGAGGTGTCCTTCGCGACGTACTTCAACGCCTTCCCGGCCAGCTACTGGCGGCGGTGGTCGACGCTCAAATCGGTGGTGCTGCGCGCGGAGTTGACCGGCACGGGCCGCGTCGACGTGTATCGCAGCAAGGCCGACGGCGCGCGGATCTTCGTCGAGGGCAAGCCTTTCCAACACGAGGGCGACGAGCTCAAGGCCACCGAGTTCGAGATCGGGCTCGAGCCCTTCGAAGACGGCGGCTGGATCTGGTTCGACATCACCACCGACAGCCCGGTCACGCTGCACAACGCCGGGTGGTATGCGCCGGTGCCCGCGCCGGGTACGGCCAACATCGCGGTGGGCATCACCACGTACAACCGGCCCGGTGACTGCGTCAGCGCACTGCGCGCTCTGACGTCGGATCCGTTGGTGGACGAGGTGATCGGCGCGGTGATCGTGCCGGACCAGGGCACCGCCAAGGTCCGCGACCATCCCGAGTTCGCCGAGGCGGCCGAGCGTCTGGGGAACCGGCTGTCCATCCACGACCAGCCCAACCTCGGCGGCTCGGGCGGCTACAGCCGCGCGATGTACGAAGCGCTGAAAAACACCGACTGCCAACAGATCCTGTTCATGGACGACGACATCCGCATCGAGCCCGACTCGATCCTGCGGATGCTGGCGCTGAACCGGTTCGCCAAGACGCCGATGCTGGTCGGCGGGCAGATGCTCAACCTGCAGGACCCGGCGCATCTGCACGTGATGGGCGAGGTGGTCGGCAGGCACGACTTCATGTGGACCAACGCGCCGCACACCAAGTACGACCACGACTTCGCCCGCCATCCGCTCTACGACCGCTATTCGGACTCCAAGCTGCTGCACCGCCGCATCGACGTCGACTACAACGGCTGGTGGATGTGCATGATCCCGCGTGCGGTGGCCGACGAACTCGGCCAGCCGTTGCCGCTGTTCATCAAGTGGGACGACGCCGACTACGGGCTGCGCGCCGCCGAACACGGCTATCCGACGGCAACCCTGCCGGGTGCGGCGATCTGGCACATGGCGTGGAGTGACAAGGACGACGCCATCGACTGGCAGGCCTACTTCCACCTGCGCAACAGGTTGATCGTCGCCGCACTGCACTGGGACGGCGACGTGCGAGGGCTGGTCCGCAGCCATCTCAAGGCTACACTGAAACACCTTCTCTGCCTTGAGTATTCGACCGTCGCCGTGCAGAACAAGGCGATGGACGACTTTCTGGCCGGGCCTGAGCACATTTTCTCCATCCTGGGTTCCGCGCTGCCCGAGGTGCACGAGTTGCGCCGCAACTATCCCGACGCGGTGATCCTGCCGTCGGCCACCGAGCTGCCGCAGCCGTCGGGAATGGTCGGCCGGGTCGGCGAGCCGAGGACCGCGCCAGGCAAGGTGATTCGGCTGATGCGCGGGGTGCTGCACAACCTGAAGAAGGAAGACCCCGCTCATCATCAGCGGCCTCAGCTGAATGTGCCGACCCAGGACTCCCGCTGGTTCCTGCTGTGCACCGTCGACGGCGTGACGGTCACCACCGCCGACAGCCGCGGTGTGGTGTACCGGCAGCGCGACCGGGCGAAAATGTTTGCGTTGCTGCGTGAGTCGCTGCGCAGGCAGCGCAAGCTGCTGCGACGCTTCGACGAGATGCGCAAGGTCTACCGCGATGCGCTCCCGATGCTGTCCGGCGTGCAGCAGTGGGAGGCCGTCTTCTCGGAAAACGCTCATGGCTGAGGGGTTGCGCGGTGAGGAAGCCGCGCTCGTCGCGGTGCAGTCGGCATTGGCCGACCGGCCCGGTGTGCTTCAAACCGCCCGCGCCCTTTCGCATTTCGGTGAGCACAGCCTCGGATGGGTCGCACTCGCGGGCCTCGGGGCACTGGCGCAACCCGCCAAGCGTCGCGCATGGATCACCGCGGGGCTCGGTGCGTTCATCGCACATGCCGCCGCGGTCGTCATCAAGCGAGTGGTGCGGCGGGAGCGCCCGCATCATCCGAGTGTCGTCGTCAACGTCGGCACCCCGAGCCGGCTCAGCTTCCCGTCCGCGCACGCCACCTCCACAACGGCGGCGTCGATGCTGATGGCGCGGACGACGGGGCTGCCGCTGCCCGTTCTGCTGGTGCCACCGATGGCGTTGTCTCGCCTGGTCCTCGGCGTGCACTATCCCAGCGACGTGGTGACCGGCGTGGTGGTCGGCGCGGCCGTAGCCAAGGCCGTGGGTGTGTTTGCCGACCGGGCCGAGGGAGACTCATGAGCATCTCAAGTGACAGCAGTGCATCCAGGGCGGCGAAGATGAGCGAACCACCGGTCAAGGGCCCACCGAGCAACGTGGTCACCGGCCTGATCAAGGCGGCCCGTCCCCGCCAGTGGGTGAAGAACCTGCTCGTGCTGATCGCGCCGGTCGCGGCCTTCGGCAGCGACGTGTCCTACGACTTCCGCGATGTCGCGGTCAACGTATCCATCGCGTTCGTGGCGTTCTCGCTGGCGGCGTCGGCGGTGTATCTGGTCAACGACGCCCGCGACGTCGAGGCCGACCGCGCGCACCCGACCAAACGATTCCGGCCGATCGCCGCCGGCGTGGTGCCGGAGTGGCTGGCCTACAGCGGTGCGGTGGTGCTCGCGGCGGCGGCGCTGGCCGTGTCGTTTCTGGCGACGCCGAACCTGGCCGCCGTGATCGCGGTCTACATCGCGATGCAGCTGGCGTACTGCTTCGGCCTGAAACATCAAGCCGTCCTTGATATCTGCATCGTCTCCTCGGCGTACCTGATCAGGGCGATCGCGGGCGGTGTGGCGGCGGCGATCCCGCTGTCGCAGTGGTTCCTGCTGGTGATGACGTTCGGCTCGCTGTTCATGGTGGCGGGCAAGCGCTACGCCGAACTGCAACTGGCCGAGAAGACAGGCGCCAAGATCCGCAAGTCGCTGGAGTCGTACACCTCGACTTATCTGCGTTTCGTGTGGACCTTGTCGGCCACGGCGATGGTGGTCTGCTACGGCCTGTGGGCTTTTGAGCGCGATGGCGCAGGCGCATCCTGGTACGCCATCACGATGATCCCGTTCACGATCGCGATCCTGCGCTACGCTGTCGACGTCGACGGCGGCCTGGCCGGGGAACCGGAGGAGATCGCGTTGAAGGACCGGGTTCTTCAGCTTCTTGCGGTTGCGTGGATCGGAACCATCGGTGCCGCTGTCTTCTTCGGCTGACGTAGCGCCGGGGCCTGTCATCAGCAGGCTTCAGCGCGGCCCCGCGTTCCCGTTCGACATCACCGCACGAATCAGCCTCGGCTTTTCGGTCGTGGTGACCGCCGCGTTGTTCGCGTGGGGGGCGTGGCAGCGCCGCTGGATCGCCGACGACGGCCTGATCGTGTTGCGCACGGTGCGAAACCTGTTGGCGGGCAACGGTCCGGTGTTCAACAAGGGCGAGCGCATCGAGGCGAACACGTCCACGCTGTGGACCTACATGAACTATCTGGGCGCCCTCATCGGCGGGCCCACCCAGATCGAGTACGTGGCGTTGTGGTTGGCCCTCCCGCTCAGCGTCGCGGGTGTCGTGTTCCTGATGCTGGGCGCCGCGCGGCTGTACGCGCCGAGCCTGCAGGGCCGCCGCGTGCTGCTGCTGCCCGCGGGTGCGTTGGTCTATATCGCGGTGCCGCCCGCCCGCGACTTCGCCACCTCCGGGCTGGAAAACGGTTTGGTGCTGGCCTATCTCGGCCTGCTGTGGTGGATGATGGTGTGCTGGTCGCAGGCGTTGCGCAGCAATCCGGAGAACAGCACCGACGACAACGCGGTGAGCAGAGTCTTCGACGGCTGGCTGGCGTTTCTCGCCGGCCTCTCGGTGCTGGTGCGGCCGGAGCTCGCACTGATCGGCGGGCTGGCGCTGATCATGATGCTCATCGCGGCGCGGGGTTGGCGCAGGCGTGTGCTGATCGTGGTCGCGGGCGGTCTGCTGCCCGTCGCCTACCAGATCTTCCGGATGGGCTACTACGGTTTGCTGTTTCCCGGAACGGCTTTGGCGAAGGACGCGTCGGGCACCAAGTGGGCGCAGGGCTGGGTGTATCTGACCAACTTCGACGCCCCCTACATGCTGTGGATTCCGGTGCTGTTGCTTGCGGCGCTCGGTGCGTTGTTGCTGACCACCCGCAGCCGCCCGTGGTGGATCCGCAGGACGGTGCCGTACAACTACAGCCGGCTGGCCCGTGCGGTGCAGAGTCCGCCCGCGGTGGTGCTGTTCATCCTCGTCAGCGGGCTGCTTCAGGGCCTGTACTGGATCCGACAGGGTGGCGACTTCATGCACGGCCGGGTGCTGTTGACGCCGATGTTCCTTCTGCTCGCACCCTTGGCGGTGATTCCGATCGTGCTGCCCGACGGCACAAAGTTCAGCCGCGCCTTGGGATATCAGCTCGCCGGCGTGACGACGGTGCTGTGGCTCGCCGTCGTCGGCTGGTCGTTGTGGGCCGCGAACTCCCCCGGCATGGGCTATGACGCCACCCGTGTCACCTACAGCGGCATCGTCGACGAACGGCGCTTCTACTCGCAGGCCACCGGCCATCCGCACCCTCTCACCGCCGCCGACTACCTCGACTACCCGCGGATGCGCGCGGTGCTTGAGGCAATCGAGAACACCCCAGACGGCGCGCTGTTGTTGCCGTCGGGCAACTACGACCAGTGGGACGTGGTGCCCGCCATACCGCCGCCGCCGGACATGCCGCCCGAGGAGCGCAAGGCCTATATCGGCCCGCACACAGTGTTTTTCACCAATCTCGGCATGACCGGCATGAACGTCGGCCTCGATGTCCGTGTCATCGACCAGATCGGCCTCGCCAATCCGCTTGCCGCGCACACCGCGCGGTTGGAGGACGGGCGCATCGGGCACGACAAGAACCTGTTCCCGGACTGGGCCGTCGCCGAAGGCCCGTTCTTGAAGACCTATCCCTACATCCCGCGATACCTCGACGAGGATTGGGTGGCGCAAGCCGAGGCCGCGCTGAAGTGTCCGGCCACCGAGGCCATGCTCACCGCGATCCGTGCGCCGATGGGGCCGCGCCGGTTCCTGTCGAATCTGGTTCACGCGTATGAATTCACCAGGTACCGCATCGACCGCGTGCCGCTCTACGAGCTCCTTCGATGCGGTTTGGAGGTCCCGCCGCCGCGCAATCCGCCGTACACCGGGATGCCCGCCGCGGGGCCCTGACCTCGCCGATTTGTCAGCACGAGGGTTGTTCTGCTTTTCTTCTGCTTTCGGAATGCCTGCCGAACGCCGCTTTCGTAACGCCACGGCCCTCAAGGGCGATAAGCGGACGAACACCCGCCACCTCGACCGCTGCCACGCGGCGATGAACCACGAAATGGACGGTTAGACGAACAGATGCGTCGCCTTCTCGTCGCGCTGGCCGCGCTGTTGACGTCGGCCGCCCTGATCACCGTGGCGGGCCCGCCTGCGGCCCAGGCGTTCTCGCGCGAGGGCCTGCCGGTGGAGTACGTCGACGTGTACTCCACGGCGATGGGCCGCAACATCCACGTGCAGTTCCAGCCGGGCGGTCAAGGCGGCCAGGGCAAGGCGGTCTACCTGCTCGACGGGCTGCGCGCGCAGGACGACTACAACGGCTGGGACATCAACACCGCGGCGTTCGAGTGGTTTCACGACTCCGGCGTCGCCGTGGTGATGCCGGTCGGCGGGCAGTCGAGCTTCTACACCGACTGGTATTCGCCGTCGAGCTTCAACAACCAGCCCTATACATATAAGTGGGAGACCTTCCTCACCTCGGAGCTGCCCGCATGGCTGGCCGAGCACAAGCAGGTCTCGCCGACCGGCAACGGCGTGGTCGGGTTGTCGATGTCGGGCGGTGCCGCGCTGATCCTTTCGGCGTATCACCCCGACCAATTCCGTTATGCCGCATCGTTGTCCGGCTTCCTGAACCCGTCGGCGGTGTTCATGCAGCAGGCGATTCGCGTCGCGATGCTCGACGCGGGCGGCTACAACGTCGACAACATGTGGGGTCCGCCGTGGGACGGCGCCTGGAAACGCAACGACCCCGTCAAGCAGGTCTCGCGCATCGTGGCCAACGGCACCCGGCTGTGGATTTACTGCGCACCGGGCGGCGCCACCGAGCTCGACCTGGGCGCCGATCCCGGTCAGGCGCTCAACGCCAGCAGCCTCGAGGGACTGGCCCTGCAGAGCAACAAAGAGTTCGAGGCGGCCTACAAAAAGGCCGGTGGACGCAACGCGACCTTCGAGTTTCCGGCCGCGGGAAACCACGCCTGGCCGTACTGGGGCGCGCAGTTGCAGGCCCTCAAACCAGACCTGATCACGACCCTCAACGGCTGAGGAGTGACCAGGGACGACACAAGCTGAGGAGAGATATCACACCGAGGTGTGGTTGACTACACGGGCACCCGTGCCGAGTGGACCTCGAATCACGGGTGCGGCATACGACAGATGGGATGAATGAAGCATGAAGTTCGTTGGGAAGATGCGCGGCGCCTGGACGCGCCGGCTCACGATTGCGGCCGTCGTGGCCGCCGTGCTGTCCGGCCTGGTCAGTGCCGTCGGGGGCTCGGCGACTGCGGGGGCGTTCTCACGGCCGGGTCTGCCGGTCGAGTATCTGATGGTTCCGTCAGCGGCGATGGGACGTGACATCAAGGTTCAGTTCCAGAACGGCGGCCCCAACGCACCGGGCGTGTATCTGCTCGACGGGCTCCGGGCGCAGGATGACTTCAACGGCTGGGACATCAACACCGCGGCGTTCGAGTGGTACGTCGACTCCGGTCTCGCCACGATCATGCCGGTCGGCGGCCAGTCCAGCTTCTACAGCGACTGGTACGAGCCGGCGTGCGGCAAGGCGGGTTGCCAGACCTACAAGTGGGAGACGTTCCTGACCCAGGAGCTGCCCGCCTACCTGGCTGCCAACAAGGGCGTGAACCCGAACCGCAACGCGGCGGTGGGTCTGTCGATGGCCGGTTCGTCCGCGCTGACGCTGGCGATCTACTACCCGCAGCAGTTCCAGTACGCGGCGTCGCTGTCCGGCTTCCTGAACCTCTCCGAGGGCTGGTGGCCGATGCTGGTCGGTCTGTCGATGGGTGACGCGGGCGGCTACAAGTCCGAGGACATGTGGGGTCCGTCCAGCGACCCGGCCTGGAAGCGCAACGACCCGATGGTCAACATCAGCAAGCTGGTCGCCAACGGCACCCGCGTCTGGGTGTTCTGCGGTAACGGCAAGCCGGGTGACATCAACGGTCAGATCGCAGGCGACAACTTCAACGCCAAGTTCCTGGAGGGCTTCACGCTCCGCACGAACAAGACGTTCCAGGAGAAGTACATCGCGGCAGGCGGCAAGAACGGCGTGTTCAACTTCCCGTCGGCCGGCACGCACAGCTGGGAGTACTGGGGCCAGCAGCTGCAGCAGATGAAGCCCGACATCCAGCGGGTGTTGGGTGCCACCCCGCAGCCGAGCACTCCGATCGCCACGGACGAGGCGCCGGCGGCGGAGACGGAGAACGCGTCGGCCACCACGGGCGGCTGAGCGGCTCCCGCAACCGATTAGCGACGGACGGCGGCGATTTCCCACGGGGAGTCGCCGCCGTCAGTCGTTTCCGCGGCGCGCGGTGATGTGGTTCACTGCATTGCGCGGGGGATCGGCCAACGACGTGAGGTGGGGCAGATGCGTGTCTTTGTCAGAGCGATCTTGAGCGTGATGCTGGCTGCGGGCCTCTGGTCAGCCACCACGCCGGTCGCCAAGGCCGATGGCGTCGAGTACCTGATGGTGCCGTCGGCCGCCATGGGCCGTGACATCCCCGTCGCATTCCAGGCCGGCGGACCGCACGCCGTGGTGTTGCTCGACGCGTTCAACGCCGCGCCGGACGTGAGCAACTGGGTCACCGCGGGCAACGCCATGAACACGCTCGCCGGCAAAGGCATCTCGGTGGCCGCACCCGCGGGCGGCGCGTGGAGCATGTACACCAATTGGGAGCAGGACGGCAGCAAGCAGTGGGAGACGTTCCTCGCCGACGAGCTGCCCAACTGGCTGGCCGCCAACAAGGGGCTCGCGCCTAACGGGCACGGCATCGTCGGCGCCGCGCAGGGCGGCTACGGCGCGATGGCCATGGCCACGTTCCACCCCGACCGCTATCGCTACGCCGGCTCGCTGTCGGGCTTCCTCACCCCGTCGAACACCTACATGAACGGCGCCATCACCGACGGCCTGCTGCGCTTCGGCGGCCTGGACATTCGCAACATGTGGGGTTTGCCACAGTTGGGCCGCTGGAAGTGGCACGACCCCGACGTGCACATTCAGTTGCTGGCGGACAACAACACGCGGCTGTGGGTGTTCAGCCCCGGCACGCTGACCTGTAGCGATCCCGCCGCGATGATCGGCTACTGCGAGCAGGCGCAGGGCAGCGCGCGCAGCTTCTACCAGCACTATCGCGTCGTCGGCGGGCACAACGGGCACTTCGACTTCCCGCCCGACGGCCAGCACGACTGGTCGACGTGGGGACCGCAGCTGGCGGCCATGTCGGGCGAACTCGTCGCCACGATCAAGTAACTTAAAGCGCCGGTACCTTGGAGTCGTGCTGCACACGGTTCGGCGACGGCCGAAATGGTCGACGAGCTTCGCCGTCACGTCCTCTCTGGTCGCACCGCTCACCGCGGTGCTGACCGGCTGCTCGGCAGGTGACGCGATGCTGCCGACGATGGCGGTACCTTCGCCGTCGGTGGTGCACTCGCGTGCTCAGGCCAAGGGCGGCGCGCTGCCGCCGGAGGACGCCGCGCCGAACACCTTCACGGTGACCGCGCAGCAGCGTGCGTATCTCGACGCGTTGAAAGCCGCAGGCATCCGGCCGTCGAGCGAACTTCTGGCGTTGAGCATCGGGTCGTATGTGTGTCAGGCGCGGGCGGCCAAGCAATCGGATCAGGCTGTGTGGGATTACGTGAAGCCGTTGGTCCGCAACGACGTGCGCAAGACACAACTCAACGCGGTGGCGCCGTCACCGGCACAGGTGAACGCCGCGACCGCCGACTACATTCGGATCGCCACCGAGCGACTCTGCTGACCACTACCGCGCACATAGGCACATAAGGAGCACGACAACTAAATGGCCACCAATAGTCGCCGCAAGCGTCACCGGCTGCTCGCCCTGATCGCGGCGGGCGCGATGGCGCTCGTCGTGGTGCTGGTCGTCGTGGTGGTGATCGTGGTCATCCGCCAGCCCGAGAAGACCGAGACCGCCGTGCCGCCCAGCGCGGTGCCGCCCACCGGGGCGTCGCCGACGAAGAAGCCGCGCCCGGAGTTCCAGGACGCCAGCTGCCCCGACGTGCAACTGGTTTCGATCCCCGGCACCTGGGAGTCGTCGCCGACACTCGACCCGTTCAACCCGGTCCAGTTCCCGATAGCGTTGCTGCTCAACGTCACCAACCCGCTGCGTGAGCAGTACGGCACCGACCGGCTCGAGATCTACACCGTCCCCTACACCGCGCAGTTCCACAATCCGCTGTCGGCCGACAAGCAGATGTCCTACAACGACAGCCGCGCCGAAGGCACGCG
Source organism: Mycolicibacterium agri (assembly GCF_002553505.1). Taxonomy (GTDB): domain Bacteria; phylum Actinomycetota; class Actinomycetes; order Mycobacteriales; family Mycobacteriaceae; genus Mycobacterium; species Mycobacterium agri. The sequence goes on from NZ_PDCP01000020.1 coordinate 39,091, forward strand.
CAACGCCGTCAAGGCCATCACGGACATGAACAACCGCTGCCCGCTGACCAGCTATGTGCTGATCGGCTTCTCACAGGGCGCCGTGATCGCCGGCGACATCGCCAGCGACATCGGCAACGGGCGCGGTCCCGTCGACGCCGACCTTGTGCTGGGCGTGACGCTCATCGCCGACGGCCGCAGGCAGGCAGGCGTCGGTGTGGACGTCGGCCCGAACCCGCCCGGCCAGGGCGCCGAGATCACGCTGCACGAGGTGCCGATGCTGTCGCAGATGGGGCTGACCATGACCGGCCCGCGGCCCGGCGGATTCGGTGTGCTCAACGACCGCACCAACGAGATCTGCGCGGCCGGCGACCTGATCTGCTCTGCGCCGCAGGAGGCGTTCTCGATCGCCAACCTGCCAAGAACGATGGAGATCCTCGGCGGCGGGGCGGGCCAACCCGTGCACGCGATGTACAACACCACGCAGTTCTGGAATCTGGGCGGAGCGCCCGCCACGGCGTGGACGCTGGATTGGGCCAAGCAGATCATCGATGCCGCGCCGCATCCAAAACATGGCTGACACGTGATCAGACGGGATTTGGCGTGCGGCTAGCGGTCGAATAACATTAAGAAAAAACTAAGACTGACGACTTACGGCTGGGCGGAAAAACCTGGTCACAGGCGTACCATCACGTGCTAGCCGACGGGCGCCTCGTGACCCGGCAGCGGATGCTAACCCCTCGGTAACATCACGCGGGGTTTTTCGATCCGAGAGGACAACGGAGTCCTCAACGACGCCCGCAGCGGCCCGACGGTCCACGCGAGAACACGCGTTGCGACGAGTGCGGTTCTGACAGGAGAGTGCGATGCCGTTCCATAACCCGTTCATCAAGGACGGACAGATCAGGTTCCCCGACAACGGAAGCCTGGTTCGTCACGTCGAACGGTGGACCAAGGTTCGTGGAGACAAGCTCGCCTACCGATTCCTGGACTTCTCCACCGAGCGCGACGGGGTCAACAAGGACCTGACGTGGGCCGACTTCGGCACCCGCAACCGTGCCGTCGGCGCGCGCCTGCAGCAGGTGACCGAGCCCGGCGACCGGGTGGCCATCCTGTGCCCGCAGAACCTCGAATACCTCATCGCTTTCTTCGGCACTCTCTATTCGGGCCGCATCGCGGTGCCGCTGTTCGATCCGAGCGAGCCCGGCCACGTCGGCCGGTTGCACGCCGTGGTCGACGACTGCCATCCCACCGCGATCCTGACCACCACCGACTCGGCCGAAGGGGTGCGGAAGTTCTTCCGCAGCCGTCCCGCCAAGGAGCGGCCCCGCGTCATCGCGGTCGACGCGGTGCCCGACGAGGTCGGCGCCACGTGGGAGCCGATGGACGTGCAGCCCGACACGATCGCCTACCTGCAGTACACCTCCGGATCCACCCGGGTCCCCACCGGCGTGCAGATCACCCACCTGAATCTGGCCACCAACGTGGTGCAGGTGATGGAGGCCCTGCAGGGCGAGGAGGGCGACCGCGGTGTCTCGTGGTTGCCGTTCTTCCACGACATGGGCCTGATCACCGTGATGCTGTCGCCGATGATCGGCCACTACGTCACCTTCATGACGCCGGCCGCATTCGTGCGCAGGCCCGGCCGCTGGATCCGCGAGCTGGCCCGCAAGGAAGGCGACACCGGGCAGAGCTATTCGGTGGCGCCGAACTTCGCGTTCGACCACGCCGCGGCGCGCGCGGTGCCCAAGGAGGGGGAGCCGCCGCTGGATCTGTCCAACGTCAAGGCCATCCTCAACGGCAGCGAGCCGATCTCGGCGGCGACCGTGCGCAAGTTCAACGAGGCGTTCGGGCCGTTCGGTTTCAAGCCCGAAGCGATCAAGCCGTCCTACGGCCTGGCCGAGGCGACGCTGTTCGTCTCCACCACGCCGATGCACGAACCGCCCAAGATCATCAACGTCGATCGCGACGAGCTCAACAACCACCGCTTCGTCGAGGTGCCCGCCGACTCGCCGAAGGCGGTCCCGCAGGCGTCCGCAGGCAAGGTCGGTGTCGCGGAGTGGGCCGTGATCGTCGACCACGAGACGGCCACCGAGCTGCCCGACGGCCAGATCGGGGAGATCTGGATCAGCGGCCAGAACATGGGCACCGGCTACTGGGGTAAAGAGGAAGCGACCCGCGAGACGTTCCAGAACATCCTCAAATCGCGGACCAACCCGAGCCACGCCGAAGGCGCCAAAGACGACGCGACGTGGGTGCGCACCGGCGACTACGGCGCCTACTACCAGGGCGACCTCTACATCACCGGCCGCGTCAAGGATCTGGTGATCATCGACGGCCGCAACCACTACCCGCAAGACCTCGAGTACACGGCGCAGGAGGCGACCAAGGCGCTGCGCCCCGGCTTCGTCGCGGCGTTCTCGGTGCAGGCCAACCAACTGCCCGACGAGGTGTTCGAGAACGCGCACTCGGGTCTCAAGCGCGATCCTGAGGACACCTCCGAACAACTTGTGATCGTCGGCGAACGCGCCCCCGGCGCTCACAGGATGGACATGGCGCCGATTGCCGACGACATCCGCGCAGCGATCGCGGTGCGCCACGGTGTCACGGTGCGTGACGTGCTGCTGACCCCGGCAGGCGCGATCCCGCGCACCTCGAGCGGCAAGATCGGCCGGCGTGCCTGCCGCGCTGCGTATCTGGACGGCAGCCTGCGCAGCGGGAAGGTGGCCAATGCCTTCCCGGACGAAACTGACTAGAACCCAGGCTGATATTCAAAAATGACTGAAAACCAACCGGATTCGCAGCACGCGCCCGGAGCGGACGACGAAGGCTTCAAGCTGGCGCCCGAACGCCCGGTCACCCCGGCACGCACCGACATGACCGTCGCCGAGATGCGCGAATGGCTGCGCAATTGGATCGCCAATGCCACCGGGCAACCCGCCGACTCGATCGACGACTCAACGCCGATGGTCGAGCTGGGGCTGTCGTCCCGCGACGCCGTGGCGATGGCAAGCGACATCGAAGACCTCACCGGTGTGACGTTGACGGCCACCGTCGCGTTCCGCCATCCGACCATCGAATCGCTGGCCACGGTGATCATCGAGGGCGAGCCGGAGCCGGAGGGCGACGAGGGTCCCGACTTCGACTGGTCGCGCGACCGCGACGTCGAGGACATCGCGATCGTCGGTCTGGCCACCCGCTTCCCCGGCGACATGAACTCTCCCGACGAGACGTGGCAGGCGCTGCTCGAGGGCCGCGACGCCATCACCGATCTGCCCGAAGGCCGGTGGGAGGAGTTCCTGTCCGAGCCGCGGATCGCCGAGCGGGTCGCCAAGGCCCGCACCCGGGGCGGATACCTGAAGGACATCAAGGGTTTTGACGCCGAATTCTTCGCGCTGTCGAAGATGGAGGCCGACAACATCGATCCGCAGCAGCGGATGGCGCTCGAGCTGACGTGGGAAGCGTTGGAGAACGCCCGAATTCCGGCGTCGTCGCTGCGCGGCCAGAGCGTCGGGGTCTACATCGGCAGCTCCACCAACGACTACAGCTTCCTGGCGATGTCGGATCCATCGGTGGCACACCCGTATGCGATCACCGGCACGGCCAGTTCGATCATCGCCAACCGGGTGTCGTACTTCTACGACTTCCGCGGCCCGTCGGTGGCGGTCGACACCGCCTGCTCCAGCTCGCTGGTCGCCGCGCACCAGGGTGTGCAGGCGCTGCGCTCGGGCGAGGCCGACGTCGCGATCGTCGGTGGCGTGAACGCGTTGATCACCCCGCTGGTGACGGTCGGTTTCGACGAGGTCGGCGGTGTGCTGGCCTCCGACGGCCGGATCAAGTCGTTCTCCGCCGACGCCGACGGCTACGCCCGGTCCGAGGGCGGCGGCATGCTGGTGCTCAAGCGCCTCTCCGACGCTCGCCGCGACGGCGACGAGATCTACGCGATCATCGCGGGCAGCGCGGTCAACCATGACGGCCGATCCAACGGCCTGCTGGCGCCGAATCCCGACGCGCAGGCCGATGTGCTGCGCAAGGCGTACAAGGATGCAGGCATCGACCCGCGCACCGTCGACCACATCGAGGCGCACGGCACCGGCACCATCCTCGGTGACCCGATCGAGGCCGACGCGCTGGGCCGCGTCGTCGGCAAGGGCCGCCCCGCCGATAAGCCCGCGTTGCTGGGTGCTGTGAAATCCAATGTGGGACACCTGGAGTCGGCCGCGGGCGCGGCGAGCCTGGCGAAGATGGCGCTGGCGCTCAAGCACGGCAAGATCCCGCCGTCGATCAACTACAGCGGGCCCAACCCCTATATCGACTTCGAGGCGATCCGGCTCAAGGTCGCCGACACCGTCACCGACTGGCCCCGCTACAGCGGCCACGCCATCACCGGCGTCTCGGGCTTCGGCTTCGGCGGCGCGAACGCGCACATGGTCCTGCGCGAGGTGCTGCCGTCGGACCTGGAGGAGCCCGAACCAGAAGAGCCGGAAGAGGTTTCGGAAGGCAAACACGCCGCGTCGGAAGCCGACGCCGTGTACGTCGGCGGTGTGCGGATGGACGAGTACGGCGAGTTCATCCACGATGACGACGACGATGCGCTTGACCGCCCGGCGCACGCCACCGAGGACGCCGAGCCGGACCTGCCCGGCCTGACCGACGAGGCCAAGCGCCTGCTCGAGGTCGCCCGTGAAGAGCTGGAAGCCGGCGAGCAGCCCACTCCAGTTGTGCCGCTGGCTGTTTCGGCGTTCCTGACGTCGCGCAAGCGGCAGGCCGCCGCGGAGCTGGCCGACTGGATGGACAGCCCCGAGGGCCGCGCCTCCTCGCTGGAGTCGATCGGCCGCTCCCTGTCGCGGCGCAACCACGGCCGCTCGCGCGCGGTGGTCATGGCGCACGACCACGACGAGGCGATCAAGGCGCTGCGCGCGCTGGCCGACGGCAAGCAGAGCCCCAACACCTACAGCGCCGACGGCCCGGTCACCAACGGCCCGGTGTGGGTGCTGGCCGGTTTCGGCGCCCAGCACCGCAAGATGGGCAAGAACCTCTATCTGCGCAACGAGGTGTTCGCCGAGTGGATCAACAAGGTCGACGCGCTCGTCCAGGACGAGCTCGGCTACTCGATCGTCGAACTGATCCTCGACGACTCCAAGGACTACGGCATCGAGACCACTCAGGTCACGATCTTCGCGATTCAGGTCGCACTCGGTGAGTTGTTGAAGCACCACGGCGCGAAACCCGCTGCGGTGGTGGGCCAGTCGCTCGGTGAGGCCGCGGCCGCCTACTTCTCCGGCGGTCTGTCGCTGGAAGACGCCACGCGCACCATCTGCTCGCGTTCGCACCTGATGGGCGAGGGCGAGGCGATGCTGTTCGGCGAGTACATCCGCCTGATGGCGCTCGTCGAGTACTCCGCCGATGAGATCAAGACGGTGTTCTCCGACTATCCCGATCTCGAGGTGTGCGTGTACGCCGCGCCGACCCAGACGGTGATCGGCGGTCCGCCAGAGCAGGTCGACGCGATCATCGAGCGGGCTGAGAAAGAGGGCAAGTTCGCCCGCAAGTTCCAGACCAAGGGCGCCAGCCACACCCAGCAGATGGATCCGCTGCTCGGCGAGTTGGCCGCCGAATTGCAGGGCATCCAGCCGCGTCCGCTGACGACCGGTTACTTCTCCACCGTGCACGAGGGCAGCTACATCCGGCCGGGCGGTGGACCGATCCACGACGTGGAGTACTGGAAGAAGGGCCTGCGCCACAGCGTCTACTTCACGCAGGGCATCCGCAACGCCGTCGACAACGGCCACACCACATTCCTTGAGCTGGCACCGAATCCGGTGGCGCTCATGCAGGTTGGCCTGACCACCGCCGCCGCGGGTCTGCACGACGCCCAGCTGATCGCCACGCTCGCGCGCAAGCAGGACGAAGTCGAGTCGATGACCGCGGCGATGGCACAGCTCTATGTGCACGGCCACGATCTGGACTTCCGCACGCTGTTCCCGCGCGGCGAGTACGCCGACATCCCGCCGACCCGGTTCCGTCGCAAGCCGTACTGGCTGGAGGCGCGCTTCACCGGTGACAGCTCGACGGTGATGCCGGGCAACCACGTCGCCATGCCCGACGGCAGGCACGTGTGGGAGTACGCGCCGAAGGGTCAGACCGATCTCGCTGCGCTGGTGAAAGCCGCTGCGGCACAGGTTCTTCCGGATGCCCAGCTGACGGCATCCGAGCAGCGCGCGGTGCCGGGCGAAGGTGCGCGGCTGGTGACGACGCTGACGCGCCACCCCGGCGGCGCCAGTGTGCAGGTGCATGCGCGCATCGAGGAGTCGTTCACTCTGGTGTACGACGCGATCGTCAGCCGCGCCGGTCAGGCCGCAGCACTACCCGCCGCCGTCGCCACCGGAACCGCCGTCGCGGGCCAGGTTTCGGCCTCGCCCGCAACCGAGGAGCAGCCCGCCGAGGACGCGGAGATCCTCTCCGACAACCTGACCGCAGGCGTCGGCATGGGCGCCACCTTCGAGAAGTGGTCGCCGGACTCCGGTGAGACCGTGCACGACCGGCTCGCCACGATCGTCGGCGCCGCAATGGGTTACGAGCCCGAGGATCTCCCGTGGGAGGTGCCGCTGATCGAGCTCGGCCTCGACTCGCTGATGGCGGTGCGGATCAAGAACCGCGTCGAGTACGACTTCGACCTGCCGCCGATCCAGTTGACGGCGGTGCGCGACGCCAACCTCTACAACGTCGAGAAGCTCATCGAGTACGCGATCGAGCACCGCGACGAGGTGGAGCGCATCCACGAGCACCAGAAGACGCAGACGCCCGAGGAGATCGCCGCCGAGCAGGCCGCGTTGCTCAGCGGCGCCAACCCGACGACGGTGCAGGCGCCCGCGCCCGACCCGCAGGCCGAGCCGCAAACGCAGGCCGAGCCGCAGACGCAGGCCGAGGCACCGGCTTCCGACATGCCGATACCGCCGCCGCCCACCGACCCGTCGGGTCCGTCTGGGCCGTCGATTCCGCCGCCGCCGACCAACCCGGCAGGCCCGGATCAGGATCAGCAGAGCCCGGCCGCCCTGGCCGCGCAGGTGCTGACGCAGGAGGCGGTCACCGAGGCGTTGGGCGCCGATGTGCCGCCGCGCGAGGCCGCCGAGCGTGTCACGTTCGCGACGTGGGCCATCGTCACCGGCAAGTCGCCCGGCGGCATCTTCAACGCGCTGCCCGAGGTCGACGACGAGACGGCCGAGAAGATCGCGCAACGGCTTTCGGAGCGCGCCGAGGGCCCCATCACCGTCGACGACGTGAAGAACTCGCCGACGATCGAGGCGCTGGCGACCATCGTGCGCGAGCACCTCGAGGCCGGTGAGCTCGACGGGTTCGTCCGCACGCTGCGTGCACCGAAGGAGGGCTCGAAGCGGATCCCGGTCTTCGTGTTCCACCCCGCCGGTGGCTCGACGGTGGTGTACGAGCCATTGGTGAAGCGGCTGCCCGCCGACACCCCGGTGTACGGCATCGAGCGCGTCGAGGGGTCCGTCGAGGAGCGCGCCGCGCAGTACGTGCCGAAGCTGATGGAAATGCACGACGGCCCATTCATCCTGGCCGGCTGGTCGCTCGGTGGCGCGATGGCGTACGCGTGCGCGATCGGGCTCAAGCAGGCCGGCGCCGACGTGCGGTTCGTCGGGCTGATCGACACCGTGCGCCCGGGCGAAGAGGTCCCGCAGACCAAGGAGGAGACCCGCGCCCGCTGGGATCGCTATGCCCGCTTCGCCGAACGCACCTTCAACGTGCAGATCCCGGCGATCCCGTACGAGCAACTCGAGGAGCTCGACGACGAGGGTCAGGTGCAGTTCGTGCTTGACGCGGTCAAGGCCAGCGGCGTGCAGATCCCCGGCGGCGTGATCGAGCACCAGCGCACGTCGTATCTGGACAACCGGCTGCTCGAAACGGCCGAGATCAAGCCGTACGACGGGCACGTCACGCTGTACATGGCCGACCGCTACCACGACGATGCGATCTTCTTCGAGCCGCGCTATGCCAAGCGCCAGCCCGACGGCGGCTGGGGGCAATACGTCTCGGACCTGGAGGTCGTCCACATCGGGGGCGAGCACATCCAGGCGATCGACGAGCCGTACATTGCGAAGGTCGGCGCGCACATGAGCGAGGCGATCGCACGCATCGAGTCTGAGGAGAAGCAGGCGAAGTGACCACCAAGACCACCGCGGAACTGCTGGCCGAACTTCGCGAGAAGCTCGAGATAGCCAAGGAACCCGGTGGCGAGAAGGCCGTCGCCAAGCGGGAGAAGAAGGGCATCCCGAGTGCCCGCGCCCGGATTCACGCGCTGCTCGACCCCGGCTCGTTCCTCGAAGTCGGCGCGCTGTGCAAGACGCCGGGCGACCCCAACGCGCTCTACGGCGACGGCGTGGTCACCGGTCACGGCACCATCAACGGCCGCCCGGTCGGGGTTTTCAGCCACGACCAGACGGTGTTTCAGGGCACGGTCGGCGAGATGTTCGGCCGCAAGGTGGCCCGCCTGATGGAATGGGTGGCGATGGTCGGCTGCCCGATCATCGGCATCAACGACTCCGGCGGCGCCCGCATCCAGGACGCTGTGACGTCGCTGGCGTGGTACGCCGAACTGGGCCGCCGCCACGAGTTGCTGCGCGGTATGGTGCCGGAGATCTCCATCATCCTGGGCAAATGCGCTGGCGGAGCGGTGTATTCGCCGATCCAGACCGACCTCATCGTGGCCGTGCGCGATCAGGGCTACATGTTCGTCACCGGCCCCGACGTGATCAAGGACGTCACCGGTGAGGAAGTCACGCTCGACGAGCTCGGCGGCGCCGACGCGCAGGCCCGCTACGGCAACATCCACCAGGTCGTCGAGGACGAGGCGGCGGCGTTCCAGTATGTCCGCGACTATCTGAGCTTCCTGCCGCCCAACACATTCGACGATCCGCCGATCGTCAATCCCGGGCTCGAGCCGGAGATCACCCCGCACGACCTCGAGCTGGACTCGATCGTGCCGGACTCCGACAACACCGCCTACGACATGCACGAGATCCTGTTACGCATCTTCGACGACGGCGACGTCTTCGATGTCGCCGCGCAGCAGGGCCAGGCGATGATCACCGCGTTCGCCCGCGTCGACGGCCACCCGGTGGGCGTGCTGGCCAACCAGCCGATGTATCTGTCCGGCTCGATCGACAACGAGGCCTCGGACAAGGCGGCGCGGTTCGTACGGTTCTGCGACTCCTTCAACCTGCCACTGGTTTTCGTCGTCGACACCCCGGGCTTCCTGCCGGGTGTCGAGCAGGAGAAGGGCGGCATCATCAAGCGCGGCGGCCGGTTCCTCAACGCGGTCGTCGAGGCCGACGTGCCGAAGGTGACGATCACCATCCGCAAGTCCTACGGCGGCGCGTATGCGGTGATGGGCTCCAAGCAGCTGTCGGCCGACCTGAACTTCGCCTGGCCCACCGCGCGCATCGCGGTGATTGGCGCCGACGGTGCCGCCCAGCTGCTGATGAAGCGGTTTCCCGACCCGAATTCGCCTGAGGCGCAAGAGGTCAAGCGGCAGTTCATCGAGGGCTACAACCTCAACATGGCCACGCCGTGGATCGCCGCCGAGCGCGGCTTCATCGACGCGGTGATCCAGCCGCACGAGACCCGGCTGCTGCTGCGCAAGTCGCTGCACCTGTTGCGCGACAAGCAGAAGCACGGCCGCGTGCAGCGCAAGCACGGCCTGCTGCCCATCTAGTTGTGCCGGATTGTGTATCTGGCGACGGTATTCGCCCCTAAAGCGTCGCCAGATTCACAGACGAGCGGCTGAAAGCCTGAAAAACAGACACCCCGCGAGCCTTTCGACTCGCGGGGTGTCGCATATCTGGTGACTACTTGGCCAGGTCGAACCGGTCGTTGTTCATGACCTTCACCCACGCCGCGACGAAGTCCTCGATGAACTTCGCCTTGCTGTCTTCCTGGGCGTAGACCTCGGCGATGCCGCGCAGCACCGAGTTCGAACCGAACACCAGGTCGTTGGCGGTGGCGGTCCACTTGAGCTGGCCCGTCTTGCGGTCGCGGCCCTCGTAGACGTTCTCGGCGGTCTCCGACGGCTTCCACTCCGTGCTCATGTCGAGCAGGTTGACGAAGAAGTCGTTGGACAGCACGCCCGGCCGGTCGGTGAAGACACCGTGCTTGCTGCCGCCGTGGTTCACGTTGAGCGCCCGCAGACCGGCGACGGTCACCGCCAACTCCGGCGCCGTCAGGTTGAGCATGTAGGCCCGCTCCACGAGCAGTTGCTCCAGCGGCGCCTTCTCACCCGGACGGAAGAAGTTGCGCAACCCGTCGGCCCGCGGCTCGAGCACCGCGAAGGACTCGACGTCGGTCTGCTCCTGTGTGGCGTCGGTGCGACCAGGTGCGAAGTAGACGTCGATCTCGTATCCGGCGTCCCGGGCGGCCTTTTCGACCGCGGCGGAACCGCCGAGCACGATGATGTCCGCCAGCGACACCTTCTTGCCGCCGGTGGCCGAGGCGTTGAACTCCTGCTGGATCCGCTCGAGCACCGGAAGCACCTGAGCCAGCTCGGTCGGCTCGTTGGCCTCCCAATTCTTCTGCGGCTCAAGGCGAATCCGCGCACCGTTGGCGCCGCCGCGCTTGTCGGTGCCGCGGAAGCTGCCCGCCGACGCCCACGCCGTCTTGATCAGCTGCTGCACGGTCAGGCCGGAGTCGAGCAGCTTGCTCTTCAGCGACGCGATGTCGGCCTCGTCGATCAGCTCGTGGTCGACCTCGGGCACCGGGTCCTGCCACAGCTGCGGCTCGGGGATCCACGGGCCGAGGTAGCGGCTGATCGGCCCCATGTCGCGGTGCATCAGCTTGTACCACGCCTTGGCGAAGGCCTCGTCGAGCTCCTCGGGATGCTCGAGCCAGCGGCGCGTGATCTGGCCGTAGATCGGGTCTTCGCGCATCGAGAGGTCGGTCACCAGCATCGTCGGCTTGCGCGGCGGACCACCGAACGGATCCGGGATGATCGCCTCGGCGTCCTTGGCCTCGAACTGCCATGCGCCGCCGGGGCTCTTGGTCAGCTCCCACTCGTGGCCGTACAGCGTCTCGAGGAAGCTGTTGTCCCACTTCGTCGGCGTGGGCGTCCAGACCACCTCGAGACCGCTGGTGACCGTGTCCGGCCCGTTGCCCTGGCCGAACGGGCACTTCCAGCCCAGCTGCTGCTGCTCGATAGGCGCGCCCTCGGGCTCCGGGCCCACCATGTCGCCGTCATGGGCGCCGTGCGTCTTGCCGAGGGTGTGCCCGCCGACGATCAGTGCCGCGGTCTCCTCGTCGTTCATGGCCATCCGGCCGAACGTCTCGCGGATGTCGTGGGCGGCTTTGACCGGGTCCGGCTTGCCTTCCGGGCCTTCGGGATTGACGTAGATCAGGCCCATGGTGGTGGCGCCGAACGGCTCCGCCAGCTTGCGGTCGCTGTCGTTGGTTCCGCCGTAGCGCGCATCAGTGCCCAGCCAGGTGTCCTCCTGGCCCCACAGCATCTCCTCCGGCTCCCAGATGTCCTCACGGCCGAACGCGAATCCCATCGTCTTGAAGCCCGACGCCTCCAGCGCGGCATTGCCGGCGTAGGCGATCAGGTCGGCCCAGGAGATCTTGTTGCCGTACTTCTGCTTGATGGGCCACAGCAGCCGGCGCGCCTTGTCCAGGTTGGCGTTGTCGGGCCAGCTGTTGAGCGGGGCGAAGCGCTGCGCACCCTGCCCGGCGCCGCCGCGGCCGTCGAAGATGCGGTACGTGCCCGCGGCGTGCCAGCTCATGCGGATGAACAGGCCCGCGTAGCTGCCGTAGTCGGCAGGCCACCAGTCCTGCGATGTGTTGATCAGCTCGATGACGTCGCGCTTGAACGCTTCGAGGTCGAGCTTGGCGAACTCGTCGGCGTAGTTGAAGTCCGCGCCGAGCGGGTTGCCCTTTTCGTTCTGCCGGTGCAGCACCGAGACGTCGACCTGGTCGGGCCACCAGTCCCTGTTGGTCAGCGGAGCGTGTGACTTCGGCTTCGGCGAGTCGATCGCCGGATTCTCGCTCTCGCTGTGGCTGGCCGTTTTCGTGTCGGCCTGTGGCGGGCGAGCGTCAGATGTATCAGATGACACAGCGTTCCTTCCGGGATTGTGATTTTCGGGCTGTGATCACGGTTGTGATCGCACGTTCAGTGCTGTCGCACAGTCAGGGCATTGGCCCCAGTAGATGACCTCGGCCTCGTCGATGGCGAAGCCGACATCGTCGGAAGCGGTCAGGCACGGTGCCTCGCCGACGGCGCAATCCACATCGGCGATGGCGCCGCAGGACCGGCAGACGACGTGGTGGTGGTTGTCGCCGACGCGTGACTCATAGCGGGCCACCGAACCGGACGGCTGAATCTTGCGCACAAGGCCGGCCGCCGTCAGCGTGCTCAGCGAGTCGTAGACCGCCTGGTGAGACACGTCGGGAAGATCCGCGCGGACGGCGCGGATGATCGAATCCGTGTCGGCGTGCGGGTGAGCGTGCACCGCGGTCAGCACCGCAATGCGCGGTCGCGTCACGCGAAGGGCGGCTCCCCGCAGCATCTGCTGAAAGTCTTCCCCCGTGGGCACGCCAAGAGTCTTGCCCCTTTTCTGGAATAAGTCAAGATTTCTACAGAGCGCTTATTTCGAGCCAGTCGTCGACTTGAAACGCGTCGCCACGGGCCACCACCGACATCCCGCCGTGGCCGGGATAGTGCGCGGGGATGACGGCGGCACGCCGCCGCGACGCCTCGGTGAGCACCCGCCGACGCGTCGTCGCGGCCTCGGCGAAGTCCTCGTCGAGCACGCACGAGTCGGTGGGCCTGTGCAACTGCATCGGGCTGTGGGTGAGGTCGCCGACGAACACCGCCGGCTTGCCCGCATCGAGCCAGAGCACCGACGAGCCGGGGGTGTGGCCCGGCGCCGGCCGCAGCCGCAACGAGTCGCTGATCTGATAATCGTCGGACCACAGTTCGATCTGGCCCGCCTTGTCGACCGGAAGGATACTGTCGCAGAACATGATTCGGCTCGCATCCAGCCGCGCCTGATGCTCCTCGGAGCGGCCGGGTCCCCGCGCTTCGGCGTTTTCGGGGTGGTAGTAGCGGTAGTCGGCTTCCGGCATGAGGTAGCGCGCGTTCGGGAACGTCGGCACCCATTCGTCGTTGTCGCGTCGGGTGTTCCATCCGACGTGGTCGGTGTGGATGTGGGTGTTGACCACGACGTCGACCGACTCAGGACTGATGCCCGCGGCGTTGAGTGATTCCAGGAAATCGGTGTCGAGGTTGGCGAGGTACGGCATCGCCGGGCGGTCGCGGCCGTTGCCGACGCCGGTGTCGACCAGCACCGTGAGGCCGTCCACCTCGATCACCCACGTCTGCACCGCCGCATGCCAATTGACGGTGTCCCAGAACGTGGGGCTCAGCTCGGGCGCCAGTTCCTGCCACGCCTCCTGCGGCGTGTTGGGGAACATGGACAGCGGCAGGCCGAGCCGCAACTCGAGTATGCGGGTGACGCTCGCGGCACCCAGTCGCACGCGATCGGGCACGGCGATCATCCTAGGGGCCGACGCGAATCTTGTTGGGCTTCCACAGGCCGCTGCGTGTGGCGGTGCCGAGTTCGATCTCGGCGGGCTCGGCGTTGACGATCGTGTCGAACTTGCGCAGCGAACCCCAGTCGCGGCCCCAGTCCCGCGACAGGTAGGTCGCCATCACGTGCGCGCGCAGCAGCAGGTCGGAGATGCCCAGCAGGCCGCCGTTGACGCCGTCCTGCCACGTGTCGGTGTCCTTGCGCTTGGCGTTGTAGTCCGGCGTGATGCGGAACTTCGGCACCTCCGTGACGCCGTTGGCGTGCAGCATCGGCTGCTGGCACGGGAACGCCAGGCCCACCGCCCAGTCCATCAGCACGGGCTGGTCGGAGCCGACGTATTCCTGCAGCGAACGCAGTTCCGGCACGCGCGGCGGCGTGACGGCGATCCAGTCGCCCGGCGTCAGCGACCGGTCCTCGGCGACGACACGGACCGCGATGGCGTCGGCCGGAATGTCGGAGCGGGCGAACCGCAGATTGCGCCACGACGGCGCGGGGCCGAGGTCGTCGGGCACCAGACGGCCCGCAGGCACCGGCGCGCCGTCGGGGCCTGGCAGCGCGTACTCCAACTCGACGGTCTCGGCCTCGGTGCGGCCGTTGAGCACGCTGTTGCCGGTGATCGTGCCCGCCGCGGTGATCACCACCAGCGGGTGCGCGTCGTCGGGCGGCGGCAGTTCGTACCACGCCGAGGCCAGCGTGCTCTGCTGCTGCGGGCCCTCGACGTAGGTGCCGGCGACGGGCACCCGCGCAGGATCGAGCCCGTAGGGCAGCGGCACCGTCGACCCGTTGACACCGGGCGTCTCCAGCTTGGCCGGGTGATCCCAGTCGTAGTCGGTGCCGGGCATCGGCAGCGTCATCCGGATCGCTTCTGCCACAATGCGATTCGGCACACCGTTCGGTGTGAAGCCGACGGGGTTCTCGCCGCCGAGCGGGCCCAGCGGACCGTAATCGCCCGGCAGCGCATTCAGGAAGCCGTCGTTGGGGTCGGGTTCGACGAGCACGTCGTCGGCAAGCCCGCAGCCGCCGACGAAGGCGCGCAGGTTGGCCCAGCCGTTCGAGTAGGTCGGGTATTGCCGCACCACGCCGACGATCATCGACGCGACGAACACCACCACCATGAAGCCCGCCGCGATGGGGATCGGCGCCGAGGTCAGCGCACGCGCGAAGCGGCCCTCGCCGCGGTCGCGGGCGGCGAAATGCAGCCACACCGCATAGACGGCGGCGACGGCGAACAAGGCGAAAAAGATTGTGCTGACCGTGATTCCAGCGATCTTCGGCATCGCGTTGTTGAACGGAACGCCGAAGCTGGACACATACCACCAGCCGTTGGTGGTGGCGAAGCACAGCGCCAGCAGAAACAGCACGGCCGCCACCACCGCCATCCGGTTGCGCGACCAGCGCAGCACCTTCGGCGACACCAGCACGGTGGCCAACGCCGCCATCGCCGCGCCGACGGCGGCGAACAACCCGAAGTGATGCACCCACTTGGTCGGGGTGAACATCAGGAAGAACATGGTGCCGAAGATGATTCCCATCAGCCGCCACGCCGGGCCGCGCGCGACGCCGGGAACCCGCTTGCGGCGCAACATGATGAACATCGACACGAACAGGCTCAGCGCCGTGATGAGGAAGCCGAACCGGCGCGACAGCGAGCCGTCCACCGTCGGCAGGATCAGGTAGTAGTAACGCAGGTTCTCCGTGTACCAGGCCTGGCTCGGGCCGATATCAGTGCGAATCCTGGTCGCTTCCAACACCGTTGCCAGTGTCTGGTCGGCGAACACCACGGTCAGCACCACGGTGCCCGCCGCAAGCAGCGGCGCCACCAGCGGCCACGTGCCGACGACGCGGTGCCTGCGCACCAGAATCCGCAGCAGCGGGCGACCGCCGGCGACCAGCGCCGCCACCGCGATCAACCCTGTCGGCTGGATGCCGAGCGTGAACGCCGCGGCGACCACCGCCAGCGCTGCGGGCGTCATGCGGCCCGAGATGATGGCCCGCTCGATGAGCACGTAGGTGATCAGCGCGCCGACGGCGATCTGACCCTCGGGCCGCAGCCCGTTGTTGAACGGCATCCACGCCGCCAGCAACACCAGCCCGGCCGCCCACACCGCCGCCTTCGACGACGCCACCGCCGGACCCAGCCGCGGCAGCACCTCACGCGACAGCAGCAGCCAACACACCAGTGCGGAAACGAGATCCGGCAACCGGATCCAGATGCTGGCGTCGCTGACATGGGTCATCAGCGCCAGCAGGTTGTAATACCAGCCGAACGGGTCCTCGGGACTGCCGAACCACCGGAAGTAGTTGGACATGTAGCCGGCGTGGTCGGCGACCCGGGCCATGCCGAGGATGTAGCCGTCGTCGGATGAGTTGGCGCCCGCCACATGCCAGAACAGGAAGGAGCCGACGACGACGACGTCGGCGGCGGTGAACGTGCGCCAGCGTGCCGGAATGAGGCTGTGCATGCGCCTGCCGTCGAGCCGGTCCAGGCGCCACAACGCGACCAGCGCGACGACGGTGGCCGCGATCGCGCCCAGCATGGCGGCCAGCTTCAAAACCGTTGGCTTGGTGGAGAACCGGGTGTCGATGGTGGCCGACAGCGACAGGCCGGGCGGCGCGGGCCCTGTCAGGTCGGTGAACACGCCGACGATCTGCGGGCGCAGGTTCGGGTCGGCGAACCCGCTGCGCAGTTCCTCACCCGTGTCCTCGTCGGTGAGCCCGACGAATGTGGCGAACGTTCCTTCGTCGGTCGAGGTGATCTCGATGCGCTCGCAGCCTGGCGCGCCGCCGGTGCCGACCACACGCTCCCGCGGCACGCTCGCGATCACGACGTTGCGGTCGGTGATGTCCACCCGCTCCTCGTTGACGTTGACGAACAGCGCGTTGAGCGTGGCCTCCTTGCCCTCCTTGGGGGCGGTGGAGAGCACCGTGCCGCCGTCCGGCGGCAACGAGCGGATCACGTCGCACGGCACCGTCACCGTCATCGACACCGGCACCTGCGAGATGAGCGGCGCCGTAACGTCATTGAGCTGACCGCCCTGCGGCCAGTTCAGCGTCGCGGTGGTCTGCACCACCGGCAGCAGCGGGGTGGCGACCGACAGCACGAACCCGATCAGGCCCGCGATCGTCGCGACCAAGCGCGTCACCCGGATGTCACTCATGGCAGCGCCCTGATCGGTCCGTTGCGAACCCACCCGTTGACCGTCGTCGAGCCTTGGTCGATGACGGCGTCGGGTGCCTCTGACTCCGGCACCAGCCGGTGGTAGCGCTCGATGGCTCCCCAGTCGCGATACCAGTCGTCGCGCAGGTACGACGGCACCGAGTCGGACCGCAACAGCGCCCGCGTGACCAACAGCGGGCCGCCGTCCTCCAGCGACTGCCACTGGTTCGACGACACCACGGTCTGCTTGAGGTTGGGAAGAATGCGGTACCCAGGAAGTTCAGCCACGCCAAGGTGTTCGGAGAACGGACGCTGGCACGGGAAATTGGCGGCGGTCGCGATGTCCATCAACACCGGCGTGTCCGAGCCCATCATCTGCTGCGCGGTCTCAAGCACCGGCACCCGCGGCGGGGTGAACGCGAACCACTGGTCGTCGGACAGGTTCGGGTCGTCGGCGACGATGCGCACCACGTTGGCCTCCGGCGGCGCCCACGCCAGCGGGAAACGCAGGTTGCGCCATGCCTTCTGCATGAAGATGTCGATCGGCTGCACCTGGTTGAGTGCCTCAAACGAGCCGTCCGGCCGGTGCACGCCCCACTGCAGCTTCAGCGACTGCCCGTAGTTGAACGAGCCGTCCTCCTCGTAGTACCAAATCGCCCCCGCCGCAGCGACGGTCACCAGCGGGCGGTCCGGGCTGCGGGGCGGCAGCTGATACCAGGCCGAGGTGGCCTTGGCGGCGACGGTGTTCTCGTCGTAGCTGCCCATCACCGGCGTGCGCTGCGGGTCGAGGCCGAACGGCAGGAACACGCGCGACCCGTTGATGCCCTCTGGCCCGTAGCCGCCGCTGGTGCCCGCGGCATAGCCGACGCCGACGTTGGGCTCGTTGGGTGACCCGTCGGAGTTCACCGTTCCCGGATTGGCCGTGACGGGTTCGGCGGGTTCCAGCGTGTCGCTGACGCCGTTGGGGTTGAAGCCGATCGGGTTCTCGCCGCCGAGCGGGCCGTACCGGCCGAAGCGCTGGCCCGGAACCGGTTGCAACATACCGGCATTGGGGTCCGGCTCCACCAGCACGTCGTCGGCCATCGCGCAGCT
Source organism: Mycolicibacterium agri (assembly GCF_002553505.1). Taxonomy (GTDB): domain Bacteria; phylum Actinomycetota; class Actinomycetes; order Mycobacteriales; family Mycobacteriaceae; genus Mycobacterium; species Mycobacterium agri. Next base: position 56,911 of record NZ_PDCP01000020.1, read on the forward strand.
GTCCTTGCGCAGGCCCGAGGCCAGCGCAAGCGCATTGGCCTTGGCCGTGGTGTAGACGGGGTAGCGCTGCACGGCGCCCTTGGCCATCGAGCCCACCTCGAGGATCACCATGATCACCGCAACCACCAGCAGGGGCGTCGAAGCCAGTGCGCGGTTGCGGCCGGTGTTGGCGACCTCGGTGTGTCCGGCGTAGTCCATCCGGAAGTGCAGCCAGCCGGCGAGCAGGCCGGTCGCGATCGCCAGCACCAGGAAGATGAACGTGACGGGCACGCCGAAGATCACCGGCTGCTTGTCGAACCACGGCACCCCGTAGTTGCCGACGTAGAACCACGCGTTGATACCCGATGTGGCCCAGGCCAATATGAACAGCAGCGCGGTGATGTACAGCACCAGGTTGCGCCGGGTGTGCAGGCCGACCCTGCCGAACGCGAACGCGGTGACCGCGCCGAGCGCGCCGGCCAGCCCGGCGAACGCGCCGAACTGCACGGCCCACTTCGTCGGCGTGAACGTCAAGAGCAGAAGCCCGATGGCGGTAGCGCCGATCAGCCGCCACACCGGCTTGGACGCGACGCCGGGCACGTGCTTGCGGCGCAGCAGCACCGCGATCATGCCGAACAGACACAGCATCATCACCAGCACGGCGAAGCGGCGGGTGACCGACGAGTCGGCGCTGTCCTCGACGGTGAGGAAGTAGTAGCGCAGGAACTCCTGGTACCACGCGATCGTCGGGCCGACCTTGTACTTGATGCGGGCCGATTCGGCGACGGTGGCCAACGTCTGGTCGCGGAACACGATCACGAAGATCAGCGAGAACGCGGCCGCCAGCGGCGCGATCTGGGCGAGCAGGCCGTCGACCGGGCGGCGCTGCCGGATGTTGCGGGCGATGGCGCGGGCGCCGACGATCAGCGGCGCCAACGCGATGAGGCCCTGCGGTGCGGTGGTGACGCTGAACATCGCGACGACGATCGCGACCGCGGCCGGCCACATCCGGCGGGTCCCGATGGCGTTCTCGACCAGCACCCAGGCGGCGACGGTGCCGAACGCGATGATCGGTTCGGGGCGCAGGCCGTTGTTGAAGGGCAGCCACGCGGCCAGAAACACCGCGCCCGCGGTCAGCACCGAGACGCGGTTGGCGGCGATGCGGCGGCCGAGCCTGGGCAGAATGCAGCGGCTGATGATCAGCCAGGTGCCGATCGCCGCCGCGGTCGCGGGCAGCCGCATCCACACCCCAGCGGTGCTGATCGACGCCAGCTGGGCCAGCACGCTCTGATACCAGTCGAACGGCGCTTCGCTGGCGCCGAAGAAGCGGTAGTAGTTCGCGGTGTAGCCGGCCTCTGCGGACACCCGCGCGATCGTCAGGTTGTAGCCGTCGTCGGAGGAGATGGCGCCGATGACGTGCCACAGCAGCAGCGTGCCGACCACACCGATGTCGGTGATCCAGGTGACGACCCCGACCCGCATGAAGCGCCGCCAGGCGTGCGCCAACTTGCGGCCGGATCTGGTGTCCAGCACCGCCAGCGCGATGATCGAGGCCAGCACCGACGCGACGCCGAGCACCATGACGGCCAGCTTCAGCGGGGTGGGCGAGGTGATGAAGCGGGTGTCGACGTCGATGCGCGCGGACAACCCCGGCCCGGGCGGCACCTTCAATTCGGTGAAGATGCCCGCGACCTGAGGCTTGTTCTCCGGCTCGAGCGTGCCCGCGGCGCCGGGGATGCCGACAAAGTCTGCGCCGACCTGCCCGACGTTGGCCCAGATGTGCAGCGTGCTGCAGTTGCCCGCGTTGACGGCGGCGCGCGGTGCGGCCGCGGCCACGGAGTCGCGGAACGCGACGAACACCACATCCGAGGTGGCTCGCACGAACAGGCCTGCCTTGGTGACGTCACTGGCCTGCGGCGGAATCGTCGACAGCACCAGCCCGCCGTCCTCGGGCAGCGTGCCGATGGCCTGACACGGGATAGAGATGTCGAGCGCCAGCGGAGCCCCCGACACCAGCGGGGCGGTGATGTCGGAGACGGTGCCGTCGGGGCCCGGCGCGGCTCCGGTGCCCGATGTCGCCGCCGACGCGGCTCCGGTGCCCGATGTCGCCGCCGACGCGGCTCCGGTGCCCGATGTCGCCGCCGACGCGGCTCCGGTCCCGTCGGGGCCCGGCGCCTGCGGCCAATTGATGGTGGCGGTGGTCTCTTTGACCGGAAGCAACGGCACCAATGCGCACAGCACCACACCCGCGATGCCCGCGACGACAGCGACGACCCGGGCGATGGCGGACAGCCGGGTCCGCTCGGATACGTCGCGTGGCACGAGGGTCGATGGTATGCGACAGACCTAATGACGCAGCGGCGCCGGGCTCCACAGGCCGCTACGCGTCACCGAACCGAGATCTAGCCGCGCGGGCTCGGCGTTGCGGTAGTACGGCGTGAACTGCTGCAGCTCGCCCCAGTCGCGTGACCAGTCGTCCTTCAGATAGGAGGGCACGGTGGTCGCGCGCAGCAGCAACTCGCTGATGCCGAGCGGGCCGCCGCCAACGTTGTCCATCACCGGCGAGTTCGCCTCGGCGCCGAATCGGTCCGGCAGGATGCGCCACTTCGGCACCTCGATGACGCCGTTCTGGTGGCCGAACGGCCGCTGGCACGGGAAGGCCAGGCCGACCAGCCAGTCAAGCAGCACGGGGTCCTGGGACCCGACGACCTCCTGCAGGGTCTGCAGCTGCGGGATGCGCGGCGGTGTGACGGCCATCCAGTGCTGCGGCGCGAGGTCGTCGTCGTTGACGACGAGCCGCACCTGGGTGGCGTCGGCGGGGATCGCGCTCAGCGGCACCCGCAGGTTTCGCCAGGCCGGCGGCGCGCCGACGTCGTCGAACTCGACCGAGCCCTTCGGCTCGCCGTCGTCGCCTGCCCACTGCACGGCGATGTCTTCGCGGTCGAAGCGCCCGGCGGCCGAGACGACCAGGATGTTCGACGACCGTTCGCGCTCGGCCCAGTCGTCGGGCAGCCGGTACCACGCCGACCGCAGCAGCGCAGGCTGTTGGGTGCCGCTGCGCCAGCTGCCCATCACCGGGGTGGTGGCCGGGTTGAGGTTGAACGGCAGCCGCGCGCGGGAGCCGTTGACACCGGCCTGCGGCGTGGTGCCGCCCTCGGTGCCTGACTGGCCGCTGGCGTCGTCGTCGTTCTGATCGGTGTCGGCGAAGTTGCTCGATGTTCCCGGTCCGCCCATCACCTCGTCGCGGGAGAGGTTGCTCGGGATGTTGTTGGGGCCGAAGCCTTCTGCAGTGTCCGCGCCGAGAGCCTCGCCAACGGGCGCCCCGTTGGGGGTGAGCATGCCGACATTGGGGTCGCGTTCGACCATCACGAAATCGGCCAGCCCGCAGCGCTTGCCGACGAGCGCGCCGAAGTTGGAGCGCCCAACCGTCCAGCCCGGATAGAGATCGACCATGGCCAGCGTCAGGGACAGCACTTCGAAGATGACGATCAGCCATGCGGCGATCGCCAAGGGCGACTGCAGGATTCGCGACAGTCGGCCGCCGTGCCCGTCCGGCGGCGACCGGTCGTGGCCGTAGAAGTGGAACCACGCGGCCACCAGAAGCGCCAGCACCGCGAGCCCCAGCAGGATGGTGGTGAAGCCGAACTTCCACTGCGGGAACTCGTTTGACCACGGCACACCGAAGTTGGAGACGTACCACCAGCCGTTGACGCTGGCGAACGACAGCGCCATCACGAACAGCGTCGCGGCAGCGAAGATCATCCGGTTGCGCCGCGACTTCATGGCCGCGGCGGTGACGGCGACCGCGGCGAGCGCCCCGAGCGATCCGGCCAGTCCGGCGAACACGCCGAAGTGGTGCGTCCATTTGGTCGGGGTGAACATCATCGCCAGGAACGAGATGATGGTGATGCCGATGATGCGTCGGCTCGGTCCAGCGGCGGTGCCGGGAATCTTGCCCTTGCGCAACGACATTGCCACCGACACGGCCAGCGCGAGCAACACCGTCAGCACACCGAACCGGCGCGCGATGGAACCGTCGGGCGTGGCCATGAACAACCGCTCGTAGCGGATGTGCTCGTCGAACCAGGCCAGGCTCGGGCCGACGGCGGACTTGAAGGTGCTGGCTTGGATCTCCGCGGCGAAGGTCTGGTCGCGGAAGATCAAGATGATGGTGACGGTGCAGGCCGCCAGCACGGGCGCGAGCAGCGCGAGGTAGCCGAACCGCGACGTGTGGCTGGCCACAATGGTTTTCAGCGGGCCCACCGCGACCAGCAGCGCGCCGACGGCGGCGATGCCGGTGGGCCCGGAGAACAGCGTCAGGGCGCCGATGATGATCGCGATCGCCACCGGAAGCACCCGGCTGGTGGCCACGCCGCGCTCGACCGAGCACCACGTCAGCAGGATGCCCAGCGCGATGATCGGTTCGGGCCGCAGCCCGTTGTTCAGCGGCAGCCAGAACGCGAGGAACATCGCGGCGGCGGTCCACTTGGCCGCCGGGTTGGTTTTGACGGCGTGGCCCAGGCGTGGGATGACTTCGCGGCTGATCACCCACCAGCACGTCAGCGCCATCACCAGGGTCGGCAGCCGCACCCAGACGCTGTGGGTGCTGACGTGGGACCAAAGCGCCAAAAGGTCGTAATACCAGCCGAACGGCGCCTCCGGCGTGCCGAACCAGCGGTAGTAGTTGGCCATGTAGCCGGCGTGTTCGGAGACACGGGCCATGGTCAGGATGTAGCCGTCGTCGGCGGTGTTGGCGCCGACGAAATGCCACCACACCAGCACCGCGGTCACGACACCGTCCAGCGGGGTCACCGTCCACCAGCGCGGCGGCAGGAACCGCCGGTGCCGGATCCCGTCGGCGGCGTCGAGCACGTGCAGTGCGCCCAGCGCGATGATCGTCATTGCGACGCCGACGATCATCACGATCAGCTTCAGCAGCGTCGGGGAGGTGCTGTAGCGGGTGTCGACGGTCGCCGAGAACTGCAGGCCCGGCGGGGCGGGGCCGGCCAGGTCGGTGAAGACGCCGACGATCTGGGGGCGGAAGTCGTAGCCGCTGCGCTCGCCGCGCAGGGGTGCGCCGGGGTCGTCGCTGTCGGGTCCCTTGGTCAACCCGACGAATTCGCCGGTGACCTTGTCGGCGTGGGCGGTGAAGGTCAGCTTTTCGCATTCCGGGCTGAGCACCTGCGACAGCGGCGCGCTGACCACCGGGGTGTTGCGGACGATGACGAGCAGGTCGCTGTTGACGCGCTCGATCAGCAGCCCGCGGTCGATGGCCTTGGGCGCCTGCTTCGGCACCGTCGACAGCAGAACGGTGCGGTTGGCGTTCTCCGGCCCGACCAGCCCGGCGGCCACGCTGCACGGCACGTCGATGGTCAGGTCGGTGGCGACGTAGCCGATCAGCGGGGCGTCGACGCTTTGCAGCACGTCGTTCTGCGGCCAGTTCAGTTGGGCGGTGGTCTGCTTGACGGGCAGAAACGGGGTGGCGGCCGCCAGCGCGGCGCCCAGCAACCCGGCGATGATGGCGATCAACCGCGCGGTGCGGTGATTGCTGGCCAGCGGCCGGTCGTGGACCACGGGGTTCGATGGTAATTGGCCGGGCTGCGGCGACGTCTCGACGGCCATCAGCGGCCCTCGGGGTTACGGATGGCCAACACGAACGGTCCGATCTCGGAAACGGTGAAGTGGGCCTCGTCGAACAGCTTGGCGTCGAGGTTGACGTGGTAGCGCCGGACGTTGGGCTGGTTGGGGTAGACGTCGGCGGCCAGCCGAAGGGTATAGGTGTCCGACGAGTCGCCCGCGCCGCCGCGCCGCATCAAAAACACCGTCGGTGGCTCCCAGGGCAGCGAGTCCAAGTCGGCGATGAACTCGTCGGCGCTGTCGAGAGTGGCCCAGCGCTCGATCGCGGCCGCCCGCTCCTCGAACTGCGCGAGCGGATTGGCGTAGTGCGACGTCAACCCTTGGAAGCCGTAATAGGGGTAGTAGGACAGGAAGCTGTAGTCGGCGGTCATCACGATGGTCTCGTCGCGAGGCCTGCCGGTGACCTCCTGGATCTTGGCGTCGATCTCCTTGTAGTACTTCTCGGCGCCCGGTGGGCGGCGGTCGGCGCGCTGCCCGTCGCCGTCGGTGTCGGTGTAAGCGACCACGATGTCGGAGCGCAGCACGTCGGGAATGTCCTGCGCGAACGTCATCGCACCGATGGCCCCGACCGCGCCGGCGGCCACCACGATGCGGCGGCCGGTCTGCGGGCTGTAGCGGCGGGCCAACGCCAGCGCGGTCTCGATGAACCCGAATGCACCCGCCGACGACAACAGAACCGTCAGCGTGGACTGCAGCCGGAAGGACAGCAGCGTGGTGCCCAACAGTGTGGTCAGCATCGACAGCAGTGACCAGGCGTAGACCGCGACGACGCCGAAGGCCAGCCCTGCGGCGCGGGTCGACGTGCGGGCGCGAACGACCAGCCACAGCGTGCCGACCATGCACAGCGCGCCGAGCAGCGTGAAGTCCAGCATCGGGAAGTGCAGTTCTGCGCCGTCGGGTGGCAGGTAGTGCTGTGCGGTGCCGGAATCCGCGGGCGACCCGCCGATGGCCGCCAAAAGGTAAGGCAGCCAACCGATCAGCGCGATGGCGCCGGAGATCACCGCGATGACGACGAGCCGCAGCAGCGGTTCTGCGCTGCGGCGGGCCAGCGCGAGCGCCACCGCCATGAGGGTGACGGTGAACGCGCCGTACGCCAGCAGCAAGGTGTAGAACAGCGCGGCGACACCGAGAAACAGGCCGACGCCGACGACCGCGGCCCAGCCGCCCGCCCGGTGTCGGCCGCGCAACCCCGACCACGCCAGCACGAACACCGGTGGCAGCAGCACGGTGATCACGGCGGCGTACGGCTCGGCGGGCGAGTAAGCCAGGGCGGCCGCGGCCGTTGCGGTGCTGACGATCAGCGCGTACTCGAACCGAATCATACTGGCCCACAGCACGAATGCCAGCACGACCGCGATGGCGATCGAGGTGATCGCCCACGGTTTGAACATCTCCCATGCGGGCGTGCCGGTCAGCGCGGCCGCGCGGCCGCCGAGCCAGAACCAGCCGGCGGGGTAGAACGGCGGCAGCCCGAAGTAGGTCATGTCGCGCAGCGCCGCCGTGTCGGTCAGCCGGGTCAGATACTCGGTGCGGAACTGCTGGTCGACCGAGATGCCGAAGAGGTAGAGCTTGGTCGCGCCGAGCGGCATGGCCAGTGTGACGACCGAGAACGCCGACAGGAACAGCAGCGCGGCGGTGTGCGCGACGATCCTGCGGCCGCGCCGCCACAGCCAGCCGGCCGCGAGGATTCCTGCCAGACAACCGAATTGGCCGACGGTGGTGAGCGCGTGTAACTGGTTGGACGAGTTGTAGGCGGGCCATTCGACCCGGGCGATCGCTGCGAGCGAGACCGCGGAGACGACGACCGCGACGACAGTCGCCACCGCCATATGGCCGAGCACCGCCAGCGCGCCACGCATCATCGACCCGGCGGTGCTCAGATGGGCAGCTTGCGGAAGATGGCCCGCGGGATGTGTCGCAGCACCATCATCACGTACCTGAACGCTCCCGGCGCCCATACCAGTTCCTTGCCCTTGGCCGCGGCCGTGACCGCGAGTTCGGCCACGTCCTCCTTGTCCACGGTGAACGGCGCTTCCTTGGTGCCCGTGGCCTTCCAGTGATCGATGGTGGTCGAGGTGCGTACCTGGCCGGGGCGGATGACCAGGACGCGAACACCGTGTTCGCGCAACGCTTCTCCCAGGCCGAGGTAGAAGCCGTCGAGGCCCGCCTTGGTGGAGCCGTACACGAAGTTGGAGCGCCGGACGCGCTCGCCGGCGGCCGAGCTCATCGCGATGATCTGCCCGTAGCCCTGCGCGCGCATCTTCTCGCCGAGCAGTACGCCAACGGAAACGGCTGCGGTGTAATTGATTTGAGCGATCTGCACCGCCTTGCGCTGGTTCTGCCACAACTCCTCGGCGTCACCGAGCAAGCCGAACGCGACGATCGCGACATCGATGTCGCCGTCGGCGAAGGCCTGATCGATCACCTTCGGATGGCTGTCGGTGTCGAGGCCGTCGAAGTCGATCCAGTCCACGGATTTGGCGCCTGCGGCCTTCATCTGGGCAATCGCGTCGTCGCGCTTCGGGTGGTTGGGCAGGTCGGCCAGCACGACGCGCGCGGCCGCGTTGCGCAGGTAGCGCTCGCAGATGGCCAGACCGATCTCGGACGTGCCGCCGAGCAGGAGGATGGCCTGAGGATTGCCCGTCGCGTCGAACACCATCTACAGCAGCTCCAAACGTCGGGCCATGTCCGAGGCGAACACGCCGGCGGGATCGACCTTGCGCCGCACGGCGATCCATTCGTCGATCCGCGGGTACATGGCATGGAATATCTCAGCGGTGGTGCGGGAGTCCTTGGCGGTGTAGAGCCTGCCGCCGAATTCGAGCACGCGGCGGTCCAGATCCCTGAGGAATTCGTTGAGGCCCGGCTTGATCTGGAAGTCGACGCAGACGTTCCAGCCGGGGATCGGGAAACTCAACGGCGCCTTGTTGCCGGGCCCGAACAGCTTGAACACGTTGAGGAACGAGTAGTGCCCCGAGCGTTGGATGTCGTACATGATCTCCTTGAACGGCTCGACCGCTTCGGTGGGCACCACGAATTGGTATTGCGCGAAGCCGACTTTGCCGTAGGCGCGGTTCCACTCACCGACCATGTCGAGCGGGTGGTAGAACTGCGTGAGGTTCTGCGCCTTGCCGCGGTAGGTCTTGCCGGTGCGGTACCACAGTTCGGTCATCGCGCCGAAGATCAGCTTGTTGCCCAGCCCGTTCGGGAAGATGTCGGGCGTGGTGAAGTACTGCGGCGCATCGAATTTCAGCGGGTCGGCCTGCAGCTTCTTCGGCAGCTGGTCGACGGTGGCCAGCGAGCCGCGGGAAATCACGGCGCGGCCCAGTTTCGGTGGCGGGCTGATGGCGTCGAACCAGGCGCTTGAGTAGGTGTAGTTGGCTTCGGAGCCGTCGCTGTGGAAGGCGATGGTCTCGTCCAGGCTCGAGGTGACGTCGCCGTCGGCGATGAAGTAGGCGGTTTCGGTGGGGGTCATCGCGATGGTGGCGCGCAGGATGATTCCGGTCAGGCCGTTGCCGCCCACTGTCGCCCAGAACAATTCGGCGTCGTCGCCGTCCGGAGTCAGGTGGCGGATCTGGCCGTCGGCGGTGAGCAGTTCCATCGACCGCACGTGGTTGCCGAAGCTGCCCGCGCTGTGGTGGTTCTTGCCGTGGATGTCGCAGGCGATGGCGCCGCCGACGGTGACCTGACGGGTGCCGGGCAGCACGGGAACCCAGAGGCCGAGCGGAAGTGCGGCCCGCATCAGCTGGTCGAGGTTGACGCCGGCGTCGACGTCGACGAGGTGGCTTTCGCCGTCGATCGAGTGGATGCGGTTCAGCGGCGTCATGTCGATGACGAGGCCGCCGCCGTTCTGCGCGTTGTCGCCGTAGGAGCGGCCGAGGCCCCTGGCGATGACGCCGCGGGACCCGTCGGCGGCTTGCGCGACCGCCTTGGCGATGGCTTCGGTGTCGCGGGTCGACAGCACTTGGGCCACCGATGGAGCGGTGCGGCCCCAGCCGGTCAGGCGTCGCGGCGTGGTCGAGAACATCGTGACGAGGGTACCGTGCGGTGCGGTCGGCTCAGCGCAGCCGGAAAATGACTGCTCGCTGGACCACGAAGTTGATGACGGTGGCGGTGCCTTGGGCGATGACGAACGCGACGACCACCGCCACGGGCGTGTAGCCGCCCCAGCGCAGGAAGAGGTGGTTCAGCCCGACCTGGACGACGAAGGTCGTGATGTAGAGCGCCCAGACCGCGGCCAATCGCGCGTTGCTCGGCGGCGCTTGGAAGGTCCATCTGCGGTTGAACAGGTATGCCGTCGTCGTCCCGGCGATCCAGCCGATGATCTTGGCCAGGTCGGGTTGCATGCCTCCAACGCGGTACAGCAGCACGTACAGACCGAAGTCGACGATGGCGGCGAACCCACCTGTGACGACGAAGCGCCACACCTGGGTCATCAGACCCAGACGAGGCTGCACGGGGGGCTCGGTCACCCGGGCAGCCTATTAGAACGGTCGCGTGGGCCGATTGCTCGACATCGAATTTCGGCCCTATTCCCGACTTACACTCCGGCCATGTTCTCCGACGCGGTATGCGTGGAACTCGGGTATGCGGGTGGCCTATCGCGCGTCGGCGGAGGGGCGACGCGACATCGTGTTCGTGCCGAATTGGCTCACCAACTGCGAGGTGCTTCCGGTACTGCCGTCGCTGCAGGGGTGGATCGAGGCGATGACGTCGCTGGGTCGGCTGATCTTCTTCGATCAGCCGGGCTCGGGTGCGTCCGATCCCTTAGCGCCGGGCGAGTTTCCGACCCTGGAGCAGTGGGCCGACAGCATCACCGCTCGCCGCGTCTAAGAGTTCCGGCGTTCGTGGAACATCGAGCAAGCCATCGGCTATCTCTACTCGACGTCGCTGCCTCTTCGAACACTGCTGGGTGACCAGCAGTCAGACTTCGAGGACACGGTCATTTCGACCCTGCTCGACATCGAACCCTCCGGACACTTCACCGAACCCGTCACCCTGGAGGTGCTGACCGCGACCAGAGGTTCGACCAGAGCCGTCACACCAACGGGCTGATCCGTTCCGCCACACCTCTTCCCGCGAGACGGAATCCTCGCGGCGAAAGTGCGAGTGGACGCCTGCGTAGGTTCCGTCTCGCGGCAACGCCACGGAGACGCGGCGACTTCGGTTCAGGATTTGCGCGTGAGGCGCACCAGCGGTAGCCGGCATAGAAGTCCAGCGCCAGGTCCCAGGCCCGGTCGCGCTCCTGTGGGTCGGTGATCTCGGAGGCGGCTCACGCAGCACTACTTTGCCAGCCCGCACGCCGTCAGCACACCCAGAAATGCTTCGACTGCGGGTGCGAACGCGTGGTCGGCCGGCGCGGCGAAGCCGATGATGATTCCGTCGTAATCGGGCACCGATGGGCCTGCGAGCGGGTGGCGCATGATCGCCAAGCCCTGCAACGCGATTCCGGCCTCGCCTGCTCGGCGCAACACCTCATGCTCGGTGTCCTGCGGCAGGGTCAATACCAGGTTCACCCCGGCCGCCAGGCCGCTGATCGAGACGTTGAATGACGACAAAGCCTCCACCAACGTGTCGCGACGCCGGCGGTAGCGCATGCGCATGCGGCGAATGTGCTTGTCGTATCCGCCGGTGCTGATGAAGTCCGCCATCGTCAGCTGCGTGATCACGTCGACGTAAAACTGCTGTCCCCCAGCGGCTTCGGTCACCGCGTCAATCAGACTGTCGGGCACCACCATCCAGCCCAGCCGCAGCGCCTGTGACAGGCTCTTACTGGCCGAACCCAGATACACCACACGCTCCGGGCACAGCGGCTGCAACGCCCCTATCGGCTGGCGGTCGTAGCGGAACTCGCCGTCGTAGTCGTCGTCGAAGATGTACCCGCCGGTGCGCTGCGCCCAGTTCACCGCCGCGGTGCGACGCACCGGGTGCAGCGGCATCCCGAACGGGCTGTGATGCGCGGGCGTCAACATCACCGCGGCCGCCGAATGCGAGTCGAGCTCGTCGACGACCGCGCCCCGCGAGTCGACCCCGATCGGCACCGTCGGCACACCGAGCTCGGCGAAGAGATCGCGAAAGATGAAGAGCCCATACGCTTCCACCGCGATCGGGCCCCGCTCGCGGAATACCCGGCCGAGCAACTCGACCGCATGGCGCATGCCCGCGCACACCACGATCGAGTCCGCCGTCGTCCGCACGCCGCGCGCCCGCGTCAGGTACTCCGCGAGCGCCTCGCGCAGTTCGGGCCTGCCCCGTGCGTCGCCCAACCGGAAGGCCTCCGTCGGCGCCGACGAAAGCGCCCGCCGCGTCGACGCCGCCCACTCCGTGCGCGGGAACTCCGACACGTCCGGTGTGCCCGGCATCAGGTTGTGGACCGGCGTGGTCCGACTGCCCCGGGGTCGCGGTGGGGCGTCGGCGCCACCGGTGTTGAGCACCCAGGTGCCCGCGCCCTGCCGCGACGCCAGCCAGCCCTCGTTGACCAGTTCGGCGTAGGCCTCGGCGACGGTGTTGCGCGCCAATCCCAGATCGGCGGCGAGGCTGCGCGATGGCGGCAGCATCGACCCGGGCGCCAGCCGGCCCGATCGCACGGCGTCGCGCAGCGCGCTGAGCAGCAGTTCGCGGGCACCCCTCGCGCCCGGCGTGATGACCTTCTGTAGGTCGAGATGCAGGTCGCGGCCGCCGGAATTGGCCCATGAACTCACAGATCAATTGAACCATGCTGATGGTTCTTTGCGCACTAGCGTCAAAGCCATGACAACGACACTCGACACTGCAATCCACGCCAGCGACCGCCTCAAGATCTACAAGGCGGCACCGGAACTGCTCGACGCGATGATGAACCTCAGCGCCGCGTCGGCCAAGGACGTCGAGCCGGAACTCGGCGAGCTCATCAAGATCCGCGCATCCCAGATCAACCGCTGCGGCTTCTGCCTGAACATGCACCTCGTCGACGCCCGCAAGCACGGGGTCAGCGAGCAGAAGCTCGACGTGCTCGCCGCCTGGGAAGAGGCCGGCGACATCTTCACCGAACGGGAGCGGGCGGCGCTTGCGCTCACCGAGGCGATCACCCACGTCAGCCACGGCGTGCCCGACGACGTCTACGACCGGGCCGCCGCGGTCTTCACCGAACGGGAGCTCGCTCAGGTGATCGCCATGGCCGTGACCATCAACGCGTGGAACCGCATCAACGTGACCGTTCACCAACACGTGCCGAGGCGCTGATACTCGCAAGGGTGCAGACCCGATCCGGTGCGGAGATCGTCGTCGACGGCGACGTGGTCTACAAGCTGCACCGGCCGGGCACCGACCCGAGGGCGCTGAGAACCCGGCTCCGCATCGCCGCGGCGTCGGGTTCTTTCGTCTCACCAATCGACACGATTCCGCAGCAGGTGGATGGGCGGTGGCGCACCATCTGGCCGCGCGTGGAAACCGTTGCCCCGCAACCGGACAACCTGCCGTGGGAGCAGGCCGCGCAGCTGCTGGCCCGGCTGCACACCGAACCCGCCGCACCGCGGACGCCGGCCCACGGTTGGCCGCAAAGGATGCGACGCACCGTCGACCGGACACGCGACACCGACACCGCATACGGCGCCGTGCGTCGCGCCGCCGCGGCCCTGCCCGCCCAGGCGTGGCGGGCCGGCTCACCGGATCGCCCGTGCGCCCTCGTTCACGGCGACTGGCATCTCGGCCAACTGGGCAGGCGCGCGGACGGTCCGTGGCTTCTCATCGACGTCGACGACCTCGGCGTCGGCGACCCGGCGTGGGATCTGGCGCGGCCGGCCGGATTCTGGGCGGCCGGGCTGATTCCCGACGACGACTGGCAGGCCTTTCTGTCGGCCTACCGCGGGTCCGCCGGACCGGCGCTGCCGCCCGGTGACCCGTGGCCGACGCTCGAGCCGTTCGCCCGGGCAGCCGTCGTGCAGGCGGCGGCCAGTCAGCCCGACGACGCGCTGTTGATCGCGGCGTGCGCCCGCATGGGCTAGCTCGAGAAGAACAGCCGGCCGAAGCCCTGCTTGCGGTAGTGCTTGTTGCCGCGGTGGCCCCAGCCCGGGCCGTAGTTGTAGCCGTAACCCTGCTGCGGAGGCGGTGGCGGCGGAGCGGCCTGCATGAACCTGTTCTCCATCTGAGTGAGCGCTTCGAGTTCACCGAAGTCGAGGAAGATGCCCTTGCACGTGTCGCACTGCTCCAGGTGAATGCCGTTGCGCTCGTAGGTATGCATCACCCCGGCGCACTTCGGGCACAGCAGCGTCTTGCCTGCGCCTGCAGGCGGCGGGGACTTCGGCGGTTCGTATGGCGGGATGCTCATGGTTCATTAACGCCCGTGCGCGCTGTGGAGTGCCTGAAAACGCTCAGACCCAGTACGGCACGCGTGCCCGGTACTGCCGCATCGCAAAAGCCGCCACGGTCCAGCCGACGACGGTCAGCACCAGCACCACCACCCAGTGCCGCAGCTCCTGGTCGGCGCCGAGCAGCGGCGCGCGCACGATGTCGAGGTAGTGCAGCAGCGGGTTGAGCTCGACGATCTTGGCCCACGACCCGGCGCCCTGGTGCTCGAGTGTGGCCTCGTTCCAGATGATCGGTGTCATGAAGAACAGCAGCTGCACAAGGCTGAACAGCAGCGGGCCGATGTCGCGGTAACGGGTCGCCAGGATGCCGAAGCAGATGGCCACCCACACGGAGTTCAGCACGATCAGCGCGAACGCGGGAATGACGGCCAGGTCGGGCCACGTCCAGTGCTTCGGGAAGATGATCGCGATGATCACGAAGATCACGATGTTGTGCGCGAACAAAATCATCTGCCGCCACACCAGCCGGTAGACGTGCACCGACAGCGGCGTCGGCAACTGCTTGATCAAACCCTCGTTGGCGATGAACACGTCGGCCCCTTCGAGGATCGACGCGTTGATCAGGTTCCAGATGATCAGCCCGAGCGTGACATACGGAAGATGCTCGGACAGTTCGAGTTTGAACAGCTTCGAGTACAGCCCGCCCATGGCGATGGCAGTGACACCCGTGGCGATCGTGATCCAGAACGGTCCGAGCACCGACCGGCGGTAGCGCTGCTTGATGTCCTGCCAACCCAGGTGCAGCCACAGTTCGCGGCGGGCGAAACCGTCGACGAGGTCGCCCCAGGCGCGCGACATCGTCCTGGACTGAGCGGCGGCGTCGGTGAACGTCATGGCTCTTTTCGCTCCTCGCGTGCGCTTGGCTCTTTTCGCTCCTCGCGTGCGCGCGGCTCTTTTCGCTCCTCGCGTGCGCTTGGCTCTTTTCGCTCCTCGCGTGCGCTTGGCTCTTTTCGCTCCTCGCGTCCGCGGTGGCGTTGGAACCTTTCGCGGCGGCCGTGCCTGCGCAGCCGAACCCATTCGGCCAGCCCCCGTGGATCCCGCCGGGACACCAAGAAGTACCAGCCGAACCGCAACCACTCCTGCGGCAACAGCTTTCGCAGGCCCGGCTGCGACAGCAGATACCCTCTGTTGCGGTAGGTGTAGAACCGCTTCGTCGGATTGTCCGGATACTGAGTATGCATGCGGCCGCCGAGGATCGGTTTGAACTCGTCGGTGCCGCACGGGTGCAAATAGCTTGTGGTCAAACAGGTTCCAAACGGCAGGCCGGAGCGGACCAGCCTGCGGTGCAGTTCCACCTCGTCGCCGCGCACGAACAGCCGGATGTCGGGCACGCCGACGGCCTCGATCGTCGACGCGTGAAACAGTGCACCGTTGAACAGCGACGCGATGCCCGGCAACACGTCCGAAGCCCCGTCGGCGCGTAGTTCGCTGACCAGTCGGCGCCACACCAGTCCGCGGCGCAGCGGGAACGCCAGCCGGTCGGGGTCGTCGAGGTTGCACACCATCGGGGAAACCTCGGCGAGGCCGTGCTTCTCAGCGCACGCCAACAGCGTGGCCAGAACTTCGCCGTCCTGCGGGCGGCCGTCGTCGTCGGCCAGCCAGATCCAGTCGGCGCCCAGTGCCAGAGCGTACAGCATGCCCAGCGCGAATCCGCCTGCGCCGCCGAGGTTTCGGCGCGAGCCGATGTAGGTGGAGGGCACGGGCTGGCCGGCGACCAGGTCGCGCACCCGGTCGTCGTTGTCGTTGTCCACGACGACGATGTGGTCCAACGCGCGGCTCTGGGTGGTCAGCACACCCAGCGACTTGGTCAACTCGTCGGGGCGTCGGTGGGTGACCAGTACCGCGCACACCGAATCAGTCATCGGGCACCGTCGCAGGCCAGTCGGCGCGATGCTCCTCGAGCACCTCACGCACGTGGCGTGCGGCTTCTTCGCCCTCGTATGCCCGCACGACCTCCTCGATGCCGCCCGTCATCTTGATGGTGCCGTGGTCGATCCACATCGCGTTCTTGCACAGCCGGGCCAGGAATTCGTTCGAGTGGCTGGCGAAGACGAGGATGCCGGAGCGCTCGACCAGGCCCTGCAGCCGCGCCTGGGCCTTCTTCAGAAATTCGGCGTCGACGGCGCCGATGCCCTCGTCGAGCAGCAGGATCTCGGGGTCGATGCTGGTGACGACGCCCATCGCCAACCGCACCCGCATGCCCGTCGAATACGTCCGCAGCGGCATCGACAGGTAGTCGCCCAGCTCGGTGAATTCGGCGATCTCGTCCACCTTGGCCAGCATCTGCTTGCGGGTCTGGCCCAGGAACAGGCCGCGGATGATGATGTTCTCGAAACCGGAGATCTCGGGGTCCATGCCGACGCCGAGATCGAACACCGGCGCCACCCGGCCCGTCACGGTGGCCACCCCGCGGGTCGGCTCGTAGATGCCCGACAGCAGCCGCAGCAGCGTCGACTTGCCCGCGCCGTTGTGCCCGACGAGGCCGACGCGGTCGCCGAGCTCGAGCTTCATCGTGATGTCGCGCAGCGCCTCGATCACCACGACGTTGGACTCGTTGCGGCCGATCGCGCCGCCGGCCTTGCCGAGGAAGGCTTTCTTCAGTGAGCGCGACTTCGCGTCGAAGATGGGGAACTCCACCCACGCGTTGCGCGTCTCGATATGCGGTGCCGAAGGGCGAGTCACCCGAAATCCTCGTGATTTACAGGTACTGCCCGGTGCCGCTGGCCGACGGACGTTGGCCGGGACCGCCCATGCCCTGAGGCAGGGCGCCCTGGCGCATCTGCTCCAGCTGCTGGCGCGCGGCCATCTGCTGGGCGAACAACGCGGTCTGGATGCCGTGGAACAGCCCCTCCAGCCAGCCCACCAACTGCGCCTGGGCGATCCGCAGCTCCGCGTCGGACGGGACCCCCTCCTCGGTGAACGGCAACGTCAGCCGCTCGAGTTCCTCACGCAGCTCAGGCGCGAGCCCGTCCTCCAGCTCGGTGATGCTGGTCCTGTGGATCTCGCGCAGCCGGTTGCGGCTGGCGTCGTCCAGCGGTGCGGCCCGCACCTCGTCGAGCAGTTGCTTGATCATGGTGCCGATCCGCATGACCTTGGCCGGCTGCTCGACGAGATCGGTCAGCGACTTGCTCTGGGACTCCTCCTGCTGCTGCTGCTCGGAGTCGGCCTGTTGTTCGCGGCCGATGATTTCGATGTTGTCGTCGTCGCTGTTGGTAGTCATTGGTCTAGGAAACCCTGTTTTCCCTTCCTTAACCTTGCCCCGCCGTTCATAGGTACGGGCTTCGCCGTTGTCGTAGATCTTCTCCCACGATCGTGACTTATCTAGCGACACTAGCCCGTCGGGCATCGCGAACTTCAACACCACCGGGGTGCTGGTCAGCACATAGCGGATGTTGAATGTCTTCACAGCTTCGGCTATGGAGGGTCGGTGTCGGCGTCGTCGGTCTAGACCCAGAACGCGAAGCGGTAACAGCCCGGGCCCTGCTGCACAGGGTAGCGGCAGCCACGGCAAACTCGCGGCGGGCGCTGTCACAATCGCGCGAGCAAAGAAGGCCGCCCAGGCGTTCCACGCGGTGCTCATGGCGCCGAACGGCCCGATCGCCAGCGCGACAACGCCGTCGGCGAGTGTGGGACCGACCGTCACCGCCGCCGCAGCGGGCACGCGAGCAGCGCGGGCAACTATGGCTTCCAGGGCTACCAGCAGCAACAGAGCCAGTAGCACTCCGAAGCCCAAGCTCGCTGGACTAGTATGGCTGGCCAGGTGACCCGGTCCGGCACTGCCCACGTGGGGTTGGGCACCCACAATTGCTGTCGGTTTGTGCACTTCACGAACTCTCTAAGGTGGCTGGCATGGCATACGACGTCGCCCGGGTGCGCGGACTGCACCCGTCTCTGGGCGACGGGTGGGTGCACTTCGACGCTCAGAACGGCATGCTGCTGCCGGACTCCGTGGCCACCACGGTGTCGACGGCGTTCCGGAACTCGATGACGACGACGGCCGGTGCCCATCCCTCGGCCCGGCGCAGCGTCGGAGTCTTGGAAGCGGCGCGCCAGGCGGTCGCCGACCTGGTCAACGCGGACCCGCGCGGTGTCGTCCTCGGCGCCGACCGCGCCATCCTGCTGAATTCGCTGGCCGACGCGTCATCCTCGCGCGTGGGCCTGGGCTATGAAACGGTTGTCACCCGGCTCGACGACGAGGCAAACATCGCGCCGTGGCTGCGCGCCGCGAATCGCTATGGCGCCAAGGTGAAATGGGCCGAGGTCGACATCGAAACCGGCGAGCTGCCGACATGGCAGTGGGAGAACCTGATCACCGAGGCGACGCGTCTGGTGGCCGTCACATCGGCCTCGGCGACGCTGGGCACGGTGACGGATCTGCGCGCCGCGACCAAGCTGGTGCATGTCGACGGCGGGTTGGTGATCGTCGATCACTCGGCCGCCGCGCCGTACCGGCTCATCGACATCGACGAGATCGACGCCGACGCCGTCGCGGTCAATGCGCTGGCGTGGGGCGGGCCTCCCGTCGGCGCGTTGGTGTTCCGCGATCCGGACCTGATCCGGTCGTTCGGCTCGGTTGCGTTGAACCCGTATGCGGTTGGGCCCGAGCGGCTCGAGCTCGGCGCGCATCAGTACCCGCTGCTGGCCGGCCTCGTCGCGAGCATCGAATACCTTGCCTCGCTTGACGAAACAGCGCGCGGGACACGACGCGAACGGCTCGCGCTCTCGATGGAGTCCGCGGCGGCCTACATGTCGCGGCTGTTCGACTACCTGTTGCTCTCGCTGCGCTCGCTGCCACTGATCATGGTCATCGGCAGGCCCGAGGTCTCCATCCCGGTGCTGAGCTTCGTGGTCAAAGAGGTGCCCGCCGAGCAGGTGGTGCAGCGGCTGGCCGACAACGGCGTGTTGGCGATCGCGAACGCGAGTTCGCGGGTGCTCGACGTCATCGGCGTCAACGACATCGGCGGCGCCGTCACCATCGGCCTCGCGCACTACACGACGACAGCAGAGGTCGACCAGCTGATCCGCACGCTGGCCTCGCTGGGCTAGACGGCGTATCTAATCTGTTACGCGCAGAAGCACTTTCCCCGACACGTCGCCCGAGTTGAGCAGTTCGTGGGCGGCTGAGGCCTGTTCGATGGGGAACTCCGCGCCGATGATGGGGCGCACCCGGCCGTCGGCGATCATCGGCCACACGTTGGCGATGACCTCGGAGACGACCTCGCTCTTGCTGTTCGGCCCGTCGACCGGCCGGCCGCGAAGCGCGGTGGCGATCACGCCGCCCCGCTTGCCCAGCAGCTTGGCGATGTTCAACTCGGCCTTCGCGCCGCCCTGCATGCCGATGATGACGAGCCGGCCGTCATTGGCGAGCGCATCGAGATTGCGGTCCAGATAGGCCGCGCCGATGATGTCGAGAATGACGTCGGCGCCGGCGCCGTCGGTCGCCTCCCGCAGCCGCTCGACGAAGTCTTCCTCGCGGTAGTTGATGAGGATCTCGGCGCCGAGCTCTTCGCAGAGGTCGAGCTTCGCCTTCGAGCCGGCGGTCACGGCGACGCGGGCGTCCAGTGCGCGCGCCACCTGGATGGCGTGGGTGCCGATGCCGCTCGCGCCGCCGTGCAGCAGCACCACCTTGCCCGCCGACAGCCCCGCCGTCATCACCAGATTCGACCACACCGTGCAGGCCACCTCGGGAAGCGCTGCGGCGTGGACCAATTCGACGGTGTCGGGCACGGGCATGACCTGACCGCGCGGCACCGCGACGTATTCGGCGTAACCGCCGCCCGCTAGCAAAGCGCAGACCGGTTGCCCGATCTGTAAGTCGTCGACAAGTTCACCGACCTCGGCGACGGTGCCGGACACCTCGAGGCCCAGGATTTCACTGGCCCCAGGGGGCGGCGGGTATTTGCCTGCGGCCTGGAGCAGGTCGGCGCGGTTGATGCCCGCTGCGGTGACTTTTATCAGTACTTCCCGCTTGTCGGGACTGATATCGGGAACTTCGTGCCAGGTCAGGCGGTCGGCGGATTCGGCGACGATTGCATGCATTTTGATCAGCCTACTACCTGAGAGAATTGACCCTTAGCAATGCGCAAGTCGTTTACCATGCCCAGGATGGACGGGATGATTGCTGGGCGTACGGCTGGTGATATGCCTGGCCTTGACATCGCAGAACAGAGGTCGTGGCAAAACTTCCTCGACTCTGCGCTGCGGATGTACGCGACTTTGAACCGGATGCTGGTCGAGTCGCACGGCCTGACGCTCAATGACGTTCGCCTGCTTGACATCCTGGACAAGTCCCCGACCGGCGCGGCCCGCATGGGCGATCTCGCCGAGAACCTGATGTCGCTGCCGAGCCGGGTGACGCGACAGATCCGCCGGTTGGAGGGGCAGAGCCTGGTACGCCGCGGCGCCAGCCCCGACGACGGCCGGGGGGTTCTGGCCAGCATCACCGACGACGGCCGCGTGCTGGTGCGCCAGGCGATGGTCACCTATGGGCAGGGCGTCCGCGAGCACTTCCTCGGCAAGCTGTCGCGGCCCCAGATCGCCGCGATGGGCGAGAACTGCCGTCGCATCAGCGCGGGCCTGAAAACCGGGTCGGCGGGCCGGATCGGCCGGTTCTGACCTGCTGCGCGCACCGACCCGAAACGGCCCCCGTTAGTCTTGTCGGCGGTGGCGTGGCAGAGCGGCCTAATGCACTCGCCTTGAAAGCGAGAGACGGCTAAAACCGTCCGGGGGTTCAAATCCCTCCGCCACCGCTTTCCGCCGGCAGATCGACCGTCGGCTGACACTTCGCGGCGGCGGCGCTGAGGCCCTGAGCTACGGTGTTCGCATGTTGGAGCGGCTGAAGCGCTCCGCGCGGGAAAAGCTGCAACGCGCGGTGGCCGAGGTGGTCGACGCCGAGTTGGCGCGACGGCAGCAGCAGCTCGACGAGCAGCACCGACAGCTGCGGGATGCCCAGGCCGAGAACCGGGCCGTGCTGGACCGGCTGGCCGATCGGTTCGCCGAGGCCGACGAGCGGCTGCACCGCCGGCTGTACGACCTCGAACAGATCGCCCGGCGCGACATCCTCAACTCGCAAGACATCACCGCGGCCCGAGAGACCGCGGCCTTCGTCCTCGAACACATGCCCAACGCGGCGGTGTTCTGGTATCCGCACGACACCCTTCGGTTCGCCTTGGGGCTCATCAAAGGTCCGGGCCTGGCGCTGGAATTCGGGGTGGCCACGGGCACGACGCTGAAGATCATCGCCGACGGGGTCGCCGCCGACCGGACCGTGGTCGGGTTCGATTCCTTCACCGGCCTACCCGAGGCCTGGCGCAGCGGCTTTCCCGTCGGCGAATTCGCGCAGACCGACATCCCGACCGTGGAGGGCGCCGAGATCATCGTCGGCCTGTTCGAGGACGAACTGCCGAAGTTCCTGGCGCGCAACGACGAACCGGTGGCGTTCCTGCATGTGGACTGCGACCTGTATTCGTCGAGCAAGACGGTGCTGGATCTGGTCGGGGATCGGCTGGCCCCGGATGCGGTGCTGGTGTTCGACGAGTTCTTCAACTATCCCGGTTGGCGGCGCCACGAATTCCGGGCGTGGACCGAGTTCGTCGAGCGCACCGGCCGCACGTTCGAATACCTCGGCTTCACCGGCAACAACGAACAGGTCGTGGTGCGGCTGCACTGAAGTGCGGGCGGTTGGGCCTCTGTCAGGCGGAGAACAACCGTCCCCAGTTGTCTCGATTGGTCAGCTCGGGAAGCGCGGCACGCCACTTCTCCTGAACGTCAGGCGCTTCTTTACTCAACTGCCGCAACACCTTTGCGGCGCGCAGCGCCAGCATCTTGAGCTTCTTCTTGTCTCGGCGACGAATCCGCACGCCGGTCTGCGACGCGTCGGTGACAACAGCGCAGTCGAACAGCGACACATGCCACCACTCGTTGTGCGCGGCGGTGATCGCCACAGGACCGGGAATGGCGCGCCCAAGCCATTGATAGATAATGCGTTTGGCCAACACGAGGTTGATGCGGTCCTTGCGCGGCCGATGTCCGATCGGGACGATGCGCGGCACGACGCCGCCGGTCAGCTCGTCGATCTTCACCGCCGGATGCACCTTGGTTTCGGGGAACTCGGACCGCTCGGCGCGGATCGCCGCCAGCGCGGCGGGACCGCCGTCGTGCAACACCTCGGGACCTTTGAGGAAGTCCTCGATACCGCGAATCATGGTGTAGGCCAAGCCATACTGCATCGCCACAAGGCACTCGGTGATCTCGCGGGCCAGCCACCTGCTGGTCGTCTTGCCGTCGATGTTGCCGTGTGCGGCGTAGGTGATCAGGGCGTTGCGCACGCTGAAGTACCGGATGAACTCGTCGCGGTCCTTCCAGTGGAAGTCGGCATGCCACACACCCGCGTTCGGCAGCGTCGTGGTGGGAAAGCCCGCTTCCGCCGCGCGCAGACCGTATTCGATGTCGTCCCACTGGAAGAACATCGGGATGGGCAGACCGATCGCGGAGATGACCTCCGACGGGATCAGGCACGACCACCACGCGTTGTACTCGGCGTCGACGCGTTGATCCTGGCGGTGCTTGAGCATGTTCGCGTTGTGCAACGCGTTCGGTGCCCACCGGCCCGCCCGCAGCCGATGCATTTCCGTCTGTTCGGCGCTGACGTGCAGCTGCTTGGTGTTCTTCAGGTACAGCATCTGCGCGCCGACGATCGTCGGGTGCGGCGTCAGGTTGGCAAAAGCATTGAGCCGCAACACCGTGTCCGGCTCAAGCAGAATGTCGTCGTCCATCAGGATGACGTTGGCGTGGTCGGAGATGCCGGAGATCTCGTAGAGGCCGCGCGCGAAACCGCCTGCGCCGCCGAGGTTGTCCTGCCGCAGGTACACCAGTTTGTCGCCGAGTTGCGCGGCGACGTCGCGGAACAGCTGACGCGTCTCGACGGCATCGTTACCCTGGTCGGCGACATATATCGCGTCGATGCCGGCCAGCAGGCTTTTGTCGCCTGCGATCGTCGCCAGGTTCGTCGCGCAGTCGTCGGCGCGGTTGAACGTGCAGATGGCGATCGCGGCGGGCCGGATCTTCTCGGGTCCCGGCACCATCCACTCCAGGTCGGTGACCCGCAGCGGGCCGCCCACCGCGCGGCACTCCATCCACAGGGCACCGCCGTCGACGAATTCGTTGAGCCGAGCCGACAGCACCGCGGTTCCGGTGCCGTCGACCTCGGTGCTGGTGACGGTGCGTTCGGTACCGCCTGCGTCGGATGCGCGCAAGAGAACCGTGGCGGGCCCTGCCGCGTCGAACACCAGCTTCAGCTGGATCTCGGGCGCGGTGGTCCAGCGCTGGAAGTAGCTGGCAGGCAAGCGGCCGAAGTAGGTGTTGGTGTCGACGGTCGCACCCTTTTCCAGATGCAGGGCGTTGCGTTCGCGGTGGGCCTTGCCCCTGACGATGCGGGCGTACATCTCGTCGGGCACCTGGGCGCTCGGCCCGGTGAACAGGCCACGCGCCACTACCAGCCGCTCGGGGGCGGCGTGCTCGATGAGCGCCCCGCGCTCGGTCATGCTGCTCCTACACCGTGAAATTCCAGGTGAGCCACTCAGCTCTTGCCAAGGTCCCCGGGGGAGCGTAACAAGCTGCCGTTCGAAGACAAGTTGGCCGCGCGCAGGTCAGAGGCACTTGTTTGAATCCGCTGTTCAGCGGGCTTCCAGGATCGACTTCAGGCGATCAAGATCGTTAGCCGTGGCCCGCCTGATGGCCGTCGCGATGATCGGCGCGGCCAGCCCCGGATACGCCGTCGGCTCGCCGCGGTTGCGCACCGTCATCCACGTGCCGCCCTCGTCGGAATCGGTCCAGCGGTAGGTGGTCTCGGTGAGGAGCGACCGCATCACCAGCAACTCGCCGGCCACCAGCTCGGCCACCTCGGAGGTGTGCTCGACGGTGCGGCCGAGGAAGCCGCTGGTGAGCCGGATGCGCGTACCGACGTCGAGCGGCGGCGGCGTTTCCCAGTGCACCGCTTGGATATTGGCGCACCACGCGGTGATGTTGTCCGGATCGCAGCAGTACCGCGCGACCTGCGGGCGGGCCCGCTCGATCGTGGTGTGTACCTCGACGTCGATGGTCATCGCGCGGCCCGTGCCAGCGTCGCCACACCGGCTTCGATCTGCGACTCGGTGAGGTTGGCGTAGCCGAGCAGCAGACCCGGCGGCGCGGTCGCGGGGTCGGCGTAGCAGGCGGCCAGCGGCTCGACGTTGACCCGCATGGCCGCCGCCCGCCGCACCAGATCGGCGATCGGATACCAGTCGGGGAAGCGGACCGTCAGGTGCACACCGGCGGCCGCGCCCAGCACGGTGGCCTGCGGCAGATGGCGCGCCAACGCGTCAAGCAGTGCGTTGCGGCGGGCGACGTAGCGCCTGCGCATCTGGCGCAGATGCCGGTCGTAACCGCCGGAGGACAGAAACTGGGTGAAGGCGAGCTGGTCCATCACCGAGCTACCGGTATCGGCGAGGCTCTTGGTCAACCGGATCGCACCGACCAGTTGCGGCGGCACCACCAGCCATCCGATGCGCAGCCCGGGCGCCAGCGTCTTGCTGGTCGACCCGATGTAGATGACCCGATCCGGCGCGATGCCCTGCAGGGCGCCGACCGGCGCGCGGTCGTAGCGGTACTCGGCGTCGTAGTCGTCCTCGATGACGAGGTGCCCGGCGCGCGCCCATTCGACGAGCCCGGTTCGCCTCGTCGCCGAAAGCACGACTCCGGTCGGTGACTGATGCGCCGGTGTGGTCAGCACGGCTTTGGCGCCGCTGTCGGCCAGCGCCGCCACATCGAGTCCTTCGTCGTCGACGCGGACGGGGTGCGGTTCGATCCCGTTGTGGCGCAGCACCATCCGATGCAGCCAGAAGCCGGGATCCTCCATGGCCAGCGGCAGTCCGTCGTCGCGAAGCATGCGGGCCAGCAGCGCGATCGCTTGTGTGGCACCGGAACACAGCACGATGTGGCGCGCATCGGCCTGTACGCCGCGGGTGCGACGGAGGTAGTCCGCGATGGCGGCGCGGGCGGCGTGCAGCCCCTGCGGGTTGACGTATCCGAACGATTCCGAGTCGGTCTGGGCGAGGGCCTGCCGCAGCGCGCGCAGCCATGCGGTGCGCGGGAAACTGCTGAGATCCGGTGAGCCGGGCAGGAAGTCGACGTCGTAGCGCCGACCCGAGGGGACATCGCGCGGCGCGCTGGCCGGCTCGACGGTGGCCACCCGGGTGCCCGAACCGTGCCTGCTGATCAGAAAGCCCTCGGCGACCAGCTGGCTGTATGTGTCGACGACGAGCCGCCGGGATACGCCGAGATCCGCCGCGAGCACGCGCGTCGACGGCATCCGGGAGTACGGTGCGAGCCGGCCGGTGCGGATCGCGGTGCGCAGTCCCTCCGCCAGCTGGCGGTGCAGCGGCTCGGGTGAGTTGCGGTCGAGTTCGACGAGGAGCTCCGGGCCGCTGCGTGCGCGGGTTTGAGAAGTGGTACCCACAATTGCCGTCAAAGTGGTGCCTATCTTGAGGCCAATATGGTTCTAGCGTGAACGTATGACAACGACAGGGACGCGCACAAGAGCGGGGTTAGTCGAGGTGACCCTGATCGTGTTCGGGGTGTACGCCCTCGGCATCGGCCTGCTCATGATGTTCATGCCGGGCACCTTCTACGACACCCTCGGCGCTTTCGGGGTGCGCAACGACCACTACATCTTCGACAACGCGACGTTCGAGGTGCCGCAGGGCCTGATGCTGCTGGCCGCGGTCCGCCTGAAGTCGTGGCGGGTGCCCGCGCTGGCGTTCGCCACAGTGCACTGGGCGCTGCATGCCCTCAGCCACATCGTCGACCCGCACCACGGCGCGGGCGATCTGTACGGCTGGCTGGAGGCCGGCGGCCTGGTGATCACCACGGTCATCCTGGCGCTCGCCCTGCGCGCCAGCCTGGTCGGTGAAAGGAAAGCCTGATGCGAGTGCTGGTTGCGGGTGCGACGAGCGTGCCCGGTCTGCCCCTGCTCCGTGAGCTCAATTCGCGCGGACACGAAGTCGTCGGCCTGACCCGCTCGTCGGCGAAGGCCTCCGACATCGAGGCGGCGGGCGGCAAGCCGGTGGTGGCCGATGTGTTCAACGCCGCCGAGATCGCCGCGACGGTGCAGGACATCGGACCGGAGGTGGTCGTCTCGCTGCTGACCACCCTGCCGAAGACCGGCCCGTTGCGCGTCAAGGACTTCGAGCCGGCCCGAAAGCTGTGGACCGCAGCCGGTTCCAATCTGGTGGATGCGGCGCAAAAGGCCGGCGTGCGGCGGATCGTCGCGGAGTCGGTGATCTTCGCCTACGGGTACCAGTCGTCCGGGCCCGCGGTCATGGACGAGTCGGACCCGTATCCGGGGCCGCCGCCGAAGGGCGGCGATGCCATGCTCGCCGCGCTGCGGGGCATGGAGCAGAGGGTGCTGTCGTCCGGGCAACACAGCGCCACTGAGGGAATTGTGTTGCGCTACGGCGCTTTCTACGGCCCAGGCGTGCCGC
Source organism: Mycolicibacterium agri (assembly GCF_002553505.1). Taxonomy (GTDB): domain Bacteria; phylum Actinomycetota; class Actinomycetes; order Mycobacteriales; family Mycobacteriaceae; genus Mycobacterium; species Mycobacterium agri. The sequence goes on from NZ_PDCP01000020.1 coordinate 83,390, forward strand.
ACTACGAGATGTTCGTCCGCCTCGCGAAGTGGTGGGCGATGCCCGCGATCGGCGGTGGCGGCATCGTCTCGTGGGTTCACATCGACGACGTGGCCAAGGCCACCGCCAACGCGCTGGACCACGGCCGCGGCGGGCAGATATACAACATCGTCGACGACCGGCCGCAGTCGTTCGCGGACTTCGTGCGGGAGCTGTCGGCGAAACTGCATCGGCCGCGGCCGATCACGCTGCCGCCCCGGCTGGTCGGCCTGCTGGCGCCCTATGCCGCGACGGCGTTCGGCACGACGTGGCTGCCGCTGTCCAACGCGAAAGCCAAGGGCGAACTGGACTGGACGCCTATTCCCCGGTGAAGTTCGGCGGGCGCTTCTCGAAGGTCGCGGAGATGCCTTCGGTGAGGTCCTTCGACGGCAGGAATGCCGCGTTCCACGCGGCCACATACCGTAGGCTCGCCGAGACCTGGGCGACCCGCTGCTGATCGAGAACGTCCTTGATGCCTGCGACGGTCAGCGGCGGGTTGGCCGCGATCTCGGCGGCGGTGTCGTGCGCGGCGGCCAACGACGCGTCGGCGTCGTCGAAGACAATGTTGACCAGACCGATCTTCTCGGCGCGCGCCGCGTCGATGTCCTTGCCCGTCAACGCCAGCTCGCGCAGGTGCCCGTCGGACAGGATCAGCGGCAGCCGGGCCAGGCTGCCGACGTCGGCGACCATGGCCAGCTTCACCTCGCGCACCGAGAACTTCGCGTCGGCGCTGGCGTAGCGGATGTCGACCGCCGAGATCAGGTCGACGCCGCCGCCGATGCACCAGCCGTGCACCGACGCGATGGTCGGCGTGCGGCAGTCGGCGACGGCGTTGATCGCGCCCTGCATCCGCAGCACGGTGGCGTGGAAGTCAGCGCGCGGCCGGGCCGACGCGCCGCCGCTGAGCACGTCCGACAGCGAGCCGCCCATCGCAGGCAGGTCGAGGCCGTAGCTGAAGTTCTTTCCCGAGCCGGTCAGCACGATCGCGCGCACGTCGCGGTCGGCGTCGAGGCGGGCGAAGACCTCGGGCATCTCGGCCCAGAACGCGGGCCCCATCGCGTTGCCCTTGCCGGGGCCGATCAGCGTCACCCTGGCGACGTGATTGTCGATGTCGACGGTGACGGATTCGTAGGTATCGCCCATGGACCGACAGGCTAGCCAGTCACGGCGGCGACCCGCCGACCACTACCTCTTTCACGACGGCGCTGGGCAGAAAGCCGCACATGGCCGTGGCCATGATGGAGGCGATCATCTCCGACTCGGGTCCCTGATTGGCGCCGCCCTGTTCCTCCAGAATCGCTCTGATGACAGCCCGCTGCGTGGCCTCGTCGAGCTTGGTGTACTCGCTGCACTTCATCGTCGTCGCGTTGGCTGGCGCCGGAACCTCGGGAACGTCTGTGCCGCCCGGCAACGGCAGCCCGGGGATCTGGGGTAGGCCCGGGATGCCGGGCAGGCCGGGGATGCCCGGGAAGTCGGGATCGGCGGACGGCGCGCGCGTCGGCGAGTTGATCGGCGGGCCCGGCTCGGTGGTCATCGCGACGGTGCCCTCGGTGGTGCGTGAGCATCCGGCGGCCAGCCCGACGAAAATCAGCGCCGCGGCCGCTACCCGCAGATCGGTTCTCATCTGCGCAACGATAGGCGCACCAGCGACGTAGCGTGGGCTCCATGCCCACCGATTTACCCTCTGGTCCGAATTCGCCGCCGAACGACGAACTGGACAGCGCCGAAGCCAGCCTGCGCGTGCTTCAGACCGTGGTGCATCCCATCGCCAACGACGACTGGGGCAGGCCGACGCCGTGTCGGGAGTTCGACGTCGAGAAGCTGACCGACCACCTGATGAACTCGATCACGATCATCGGCGGGGCCGCCGGTGCCGAGTTGCCCGCGCGCGACCCGTCCGATTCGGTCGAGCGTCAGGTCATCGCCGCGGCACGCCCTGCGCTGGATGCGTGGCACCGCCGCGGCCTCGACGGCACGGTGCCCTTCGGCGACAACGAGGCGCCTGCCCGGATGATGGCCGGCGTGCTGTCGCTCGAGTTCCTCGTCCACGCGTGGGACTACGCGAAGGCCATGGGCCGCGACGTGGCGGCGCCGAACTCGTTGTCGGAGTATGTGATGGGGCTCGCGCAGCGGATCATCACGCCGGAGGGCAGGAAGAGGGCCGGGTTCGACGACCCGATCCCGGTGCCCGCCGACGCGGACGCGTTGGACAAGCTCGTCGCCTACACCGGACGAAGCCCGCAGTAGCGATCGGTCGGCGCTTGGCGGTTGGCGTCACTTCCAGCGCGTCGCGAACTCCAGGAACGCGTCGTTCTCTTGTGGCGAAGCCACCGTCACCCGGACGCCGTCGTCGCCGTAGGGCCGCACGATGATGCGGTTGTTGGCCGAGTCGGCGGCGAACTCCTGGGCACGCCCGGGAAGGGGCAGCCAGACGAAGTTGGCCTGTGACGGCGGCACGGTGTAGTCGGCGTCGCGCAGGGCCTTGGTGACCCGATTGCGTTCGGCGATGACGGCCTCGGTGCGGGCCAGCAGTTCGTCCGCGGCGTCCAGGCAGGCGATGGCCGCGGCCTGCGAGATGCTGGTCGCGCTGAACGGCACGTACACCTTGCCGAGCGCGGTGATGATGTCCGGATCGCCGACGGCGTAGCCGACGCGCAGCCCGGCCAATCCGTAGGCCTTCGAAAACGTGCGCAGCACAACGACATTGCTATGGGCGCGCACCAGGCCGAAGCTGTCGGGGCACATGTCGTCGGTGATGTACTCGACGTAAGCCTCGTCGAGGGCGATCAGGATGTCCGACGGCACCGCCTCGACGAAGCGGGCCAGCGCGTCGGGATTAACGACGGTGCTCGTGGGGTTGTTGGGATTGCAGACGAAGATCAGCCGCGTGCGGTCCGTGATGGCCGCCAGCATCGCGTCGAGGTCGTAGGTGTGGTCGGTCAGCGGCACCTGGACCGGGGTGGCACCGGCGGTGCGGGTCTGCAGCGGGTAGATCTCGAAGCTGCGCCAGCCGTAGAGGATCTCGTCGCCGACGGTCGACGTGATCTGGATCAACTGTTGGCACAGGCTCACCGAGCCGCAGCCGACCGCGATGTGCTCGGGAGCGAAGTTGACGTGTTTGGCCAGCCGCTCCTTGAGCTCGACATACCCGTTGTCGGGATAGCGGTTGATGGTGTCGGTGGCCTTGGCGATCGCCGCCCGGACGCTGGGCAGCGGGCCGTGCACAGTCTCGTTGCTGGCGATCTTGATCGCACCGGGGACGGTCCTGCCCGGTGTGTAGGCGGGCAGATCGGCCAGTTCAGGGCGTAAACGGGCAGGCACCCGACCAGTCTATGGGTGGGGGATATGCGCTTTGCCTGCTGCCGCCGACCATGTGTACGCTGTCGGATCGGCGGTAAGACCGTCACAGGAGGCGTGCCAGAGCGGCCGAATGGGGCTCACTGCTAATGAGTTGTCGCCCTAAAAGGCGACCGGAGGTTCAAATCCTCTCGCCTCCGCCGCGGCTGACCAAGCCACGTACAACTGAACACATGCGCCCGTAGCTCAACGGATAGAGCATCTGACTACGGATCAGAAGGTTAGGGGTTCGAATCCCTTCGGGCGCGCACATTGTTGCGGCTCGATCACCGCTTGCACAAGCAAGCGGTACGGGTTTGCCAATTTTGTATCTGCGCGGTCGCGCAAATCTACTCTTCTTTTTGGGGGGACGGCCCCAAAGGAGCTCCGATGAGCACCGACGACACCGGTACACACATTGCCCATACCGCGGTGGTCGCGGCGGCTGCCTGCGCTGCAGCGCTCATGTCGGCCGGTCCGGCGTCCGCGGAACGGAAGACGGTGGTCTACGACTGGGTGTTCTCCCACTGTCGAGCCGCCGATGACTGCGACATGGTCCAGGTCCCTTTCGAAGTCGAGACGGGTACGCAGACCGTCCTGCTGAGCAACGTCCCGAACAATCCGGGTAACAAGTGCGCCAGGGCGGTCGCGGAATTCTTCCTCGGCGGCCAGCGTCTGCTGAGCCGCTATGTCGGACCCGGCTGGGAGCAACCGCCGTTCACCATGAACGCCGCGCCGGGGAAACATGCACTCGGCGTGCGAATCCTGAACCAAAGCGACTGCCCGTCAGGCGATGCGGGCGACTACACGGCACGCCTGACGATTTGGGAGGACGTGCAAGCCGCGCCACCGCCTGCTCAGCAGGCTCCCGCCCCCAAGCAGGGACCGTTGGTCACCGCGTCACCCGGGCTCTCCGGCGTCACGTTCCATGTCACTGACCGCAGCGGCGTCGCGTCGCAGTGCACGTACTCGTCGGAGGGGTTCACCCAGAGTTTCGGCCTGCCGGCCAACGGCACTTTCGACCTGTTCGTTCCGGCCGTCAGGTTGTTCAAGACCAGGACCGGCACGATCACTTGCGACAACGGCACCAGCACCAACACATCGGTCTTCTACTGACGCGATGAGATTTCGGCCGTCGGCGGGTCAGCCCTGTCGACGATCGACATAGGAGGTTGGGCGTGGGCCAGCTGCTGCGGGTGCAGAACTTCAACGTCTCGCGGGACGGTTTCGGCGCTGGGGAGAACCAGAGTCTGGAGCGGCCGTTCGGGCACGCCGATCCCGCCGAAATGTTCGCGTGGGCCGGTGCCACGGCCAGTTGGCCCAACCGGACCGAGCCGGGCGGCACACGCGGCCTCGACGACTACTTCACGCGCGACTTTCACAACAACATCGGCGCGGAGATCATGGGCCGCAACAAGTTCGGCCCGCAGCGGGGCCCGTGGCGCGACCACGACTGGCGCGGCTGGTGGGGCGAGGAGCCGCCGTTTCACACGCCGGTGTTCGTCGTGACGCACCATCTGCGCCCGTCGTTCATACTGTCGGACACCACCTTCCACTTCGTCAGCGGCGACCCGGCCGACGTGTTGGACCAGGCGCGTGCGGTCGCCGACGGCAAGGACGTGCGGCTCGGTGGCGGTGCGACTATCGTCCGGCAGTTTCTCGACGCCGACCTGATCGACACCCTGCACGTCGCGGTCTCGCCGCTGGAACTCGGCCGCGGCTCGCGGTTATGGGAGTCGCCGGAGGAACTGGAGGACCGGTTCGAGCACGAGGTGGTGCCGAGCCCCAGCGGCGTCACCCACCACTTGTTCTGGCGTTGACGACGCGATGCGATACGCCGGCTCGGAGCTAGGCGCCGTTTTCAGCCTCGTAGCGCGGGTTCGGCGCCGAAGGCCCGCACGTATTGGCAAACGAAACGCCTCCATCTGGTGGAAGCCCCAGCGGTGCGCGATGTCGCTGACTGTGGTGGTCGCAGGGTCGCAGTCGGCGAGGTCGTTGTGCGCGTGGTCGAGGCGAACCTTGCGGACGTATTCCATCGGGGTGCAGTCGCGATGCTTGCGGAACAGGTTCAGCAGCGCGAGCGGCGTGACGCCGGCCGCGGCGGCGATGTCGGCGGGCGAGATGTCGGTGTGGGCGTGGTCGTGGATATAGGTGACCGCGCGGCGCAGCAATTCGGCGTTGCAGCTGTCATTGCGGTCCCGCGTCGTCGGTTCGCTCGTCGCGGTGTTGGGGAACGTCGTCAGCATGCTCGCCGCAAGGTAACGGGCAACCGCCCCGGCCAGGATCGGTTCGTGTGCCGCGGGCGAGTTGACGACGCTGTGGCGGACGTGGTCGATGACGTCGACCAGATGTCGACCCGCCGCGGTCGATACCGGCGTCGACGAGGTCAGCCGAACCGGCTCGTCGCCCTTGCCGCTCGCGCCGGCAACTTCGCTCAACAGGCTTCTGGGTACAGAGATCAGTGTGAAATAGCCGTTTCTGATGAACCCGCCGAAGGGCGTGTTGACCACCGCGCCCATCGCCGCACACTCGCCGCGGCCGAACGGCACGGGTTCGCGTCCCGGCTGGCGAGCCTCGAAGACGCCTTTGAGCATTCGGCAGAGCAGTATGTTGTCGGACGGATCCGCCTCGAACGTCACATCGTAGCTGTACTCGATGTCGTCGACATTCAATGACGTGGCAGGGGTTCGCCACACCCGAGTACGAGTGCACGCCGACCGTGACGTGTTGGACAACTTGACGCGGGTGTACGTCTTGGTCAGCAGTGCTTCGGCTTCGCCGATGTCACGACTGTCGACGATGAAACTGCCGCTCACGCATTCCCCTGCTTGGTGGTCGGGCGGCACGCACATTGGGGGCCGACCCGGCGTCGATCCCCGCATCCGCCGTGGTGACGGAAGTATGCCATCCGAAGACAATAAAGTTTGCTAAATCGTAGCAATTTGCGTAAATCGAAATTTGCCGAGGGCTACTCGGCCGCGGCGCCGCGTCGACTGTATGGGCTATGTATACCGACGGCCCACATCACGTCCACAGGCCATACACTCGTCGGGCCTACGGACGGGCCGCGTTCAGCAGCCTCATCAGCAGTGGAATCTGCGCCTCGCCGAAGCCGGGTTCAGTCAGCACATGGCCGAACAGCGCTGCGCCGTTGAACGAGCTGAGCACCAGAGCGAGTCGCGCGAGGAACTCGGCGTCCCCCGCCGCCTCGAATTCCTCGGGCAGCGACGGCCGCACTGTCTCCTGAATCGTCTTGATGTAGAGCGTCATCACGTCGCGCAGGGTGTCCCGCAGCTTCTCGTCGGTGCGGGCCGCGACGGCCAATTCGTACATGACGGTGTTGGTCGGGTCGACGGTGACGTCGCGCAGGATCGTCAACGCCTGCTCGAGTGTGGGCTTGCCGCCGGGGATCTCGGCGACTTTCCTCAGGCCCAGTTCGATCAGCCGACGGCCTGCTTCCTCGGCCGTCGCCGCCATGAAGTCACTCATGGTGGGGAAGTGCCGGAACAGGGCGCCGTCGGAGACCTCGGCGCGCTGCGCGATGACCTTGGCCGACGCACGCGCATAGCCGACCTCGATGATCGTGGCGATGCTGGCGTCGAGCAGCCGGGCGATGGTGTCCTCGCGGCGCTGCTGCTGGGTGCGGGCCATGTCAGGCGGAGACGGGCTGGCGGTGGCGTTGCCCGGCCTTTGATAATCGCCCGGCCGGCCGGGCCTTGAGGAATCGCCCGGATTTGACCGTCTCGCCGTAGCCGTCGCGGAACCTGCCGTTGCGGAACACGACGACGCCGTTCACACCGGTCGCGACGACGGCGCGGTCGTTGCGGTTCACCATGCGGGACAGGTTGCCGTAGAACGGCGCCTTCTCCTCGTGGTAGGCGTCGACCTCGTCGTCGAGGCCCGCCGGGTCGATGACGACGAAGTCGGCGCGGTCGCCTTCGCGCAAGGTGCCCGCGGGCAGCCCGAACCAGTCGGCGACCTCGGCGGTGAGCCGGTGTACCGCGTGCTCGACCGTCATGAACGGCCTTCCGGCCAGCTCGGCGTCGCGGACTCGGCGCAGCAGCTTCAGTCCGAAGTTGTAGAACGCCATGTTGCGCAGATGGGCGCCGGCGTCGGAGAAGCCCATGTGCACCGAGGGATCGACGGCGAGCGCGTTGAGCTGCTTCGGGCGGTGGTTGGCGACGATCGTCGTCCATCGCACGTTGCGTTCGCCGTTCTCGACGAGCACGTCGAGGAAGGCGTCCAGCGGATGCAGGCCGCGCTCGTCGGCGATCTGCCCGAAGCTCTTGCCGATCAGCGATTCGTCCGGGCATGCGACGATCGTGGCGTCGTGGAAGTCCCGATGCCATAGCGACGGACCCAGCTTCTTGCGGTCGAACGACTTGCGGAACCGGCGGCGGTACTCGAGGTCGGCGAGTAGTTCGTTGCGCTCGATCTGGTCACGCAGATGCAGCGCGGCCGTGCCCGCCCCGAACTCCTCGAACACCGGCAGGTCGATCCCATCGGAGTACAGCTCGAACGGCACCGGCAGGTGTTGGAAGCGCACGAGCGAGTCGAGCACCCTGTTGAGAAGCCTTGTGCCGGGGCCGAGTACACGCACCGCGCCCGGAGCGGACTTGGCATCGGCAGACACCAGCAGGCTGACGCGCACGCCGGGCCGACGGCCGAACATCTTGCTGCTGGAGGTGAAGAAGTTCAGCGCCTCGATCGGGTTCTTGGTGTTGGGCGCGCTCTGCAGGACGCGACCGCGCTTGCGCAGCACGGTGATCAGCCTGCGACGCTCCCGCCAGGTGGCGAACGTCGACGGCAGGGCCCGCGACCGGAAGCGGTCGCCGTCGAGCTTGTCGATCGGGGCGTCCATGCCCGACATCCCCAGCAGCCCGGCGTCGAGCGCCTCGTCGAGCAGCTTGGCCATCTTCTCCAGTTCGGCGTCGGTCGGCGTCACGCCGTCGGTGGTGGCACGGTCGAGGCCGAGCACCGATGTGCGCAGGTCCGAGTGGCCGAGCATGGAGCTGACGTTGGGGCCAAGCGGCAGGTCGTCGAGCGTCTGCACGTACTCGGCGGGCGTCGACCAGGTCTTCTTGGCTTCGAGGGCGCCGAGCACGAATTCGCGTGGCACCGCTTCGACGCGGCTGAACAGGTCGGCGGCGTCTTCGGAGTCGGCGTAGACGGTGGACAGCGAGCAGTTACCGAGCAGCAGCGTCGTCACGCCGTGTCGGACCGACTCGCGCAGACCGGGGTCGAGCAGCACCTCGGCGTCGTAGTGCGTGTGCACGTCGATGAAGCCGGGCACCACCCACTTGCCGTCGGCGTCGATGACGTCGGGGCAGCCCGACTCGTCGAGCGGCTCCGCCGAAACCGCGGCGACGACGCCGTCGCGAATGCCCAGCGTGCGCCGCTGCGGGCGGGCGCCGCTTCCGTCGAACCACAGACCGTTGCGCACGATCACGTCGTAGGTCATGCGAGGACGCTACCAAAGATAGTAAGTGGTTACAATCTTTTTTTGGAGTTAGGGTCGAACTCATGACGCCGCCACCCGTGATTGCACGCTGGATCGACATCGTCGAAAACGGCGACTTCACCCAACTCGAAGAGCTGCTCGCCGCCGACGCGGTGTTCTATTCGCCGGCCGTGTTCACGCCGCAGGAGGGCCGCGACAAGACCCTCGCGTATCTGACCGCGGCGGGAAAGATGTTCGCCGACACCGACTTCGGATACGTCGAGAAGTGGTACGGCGATCGCTCGGCGATCCTCGAGTTCGCGGCCACGATCGACGGCAAGCACGTCAACGGAATCGACATGATCCACTGGAACGACGCCGAGGAGATCACCTCGATCAAGGTGATGATGCGCCCGCTGCAGGGACTGCAGGCGGTGGTGCCGAAGATGGCCGAACTACTCACCCACTAGTCAGATCGTGCGGTTGCTGCTGATCTCCGACACCCACGTTCCCAAACGCGCCCGCGACCTGCCGCAACAGGTGTGGGACGAGGTCGCCCGCGCCGACGTCGTCGTGCACGCAGGCGACTGGGTCGAACCGTCGCTGCTCGACACGCTGCACGCACGGTCCAAACGGCTCGTCGCGTGCTGGGGCAACAACGACGGCGCCGAACTGCGTGCGCGGCTGCCCGAACGCGCCGACGTCGTCCTCGGCGGGCTGAAGTTCACCATTGTACACGAAACCGGCGCGGCCACCGGCCGCGACGCCCGCATGGCCAAGGCCTATCCGGACACCGACGTGCTGGTGTTCGGGCACAGCCACATCCCGTGGGACACCACCGCGAGCACCGGTCTGCGGCTGCTCAACCCCGGCTCGCCGACCGACAGGCGCAGGCAACCGTTCTGCACCTACATGACGGCCACCGTCCATAACGGCGTGCTGTCCGACGTCAGGCTGCACCGGCTGGAGCGCCGCGATGCGTGACCGGCCCGCCAAGGTCGGCGATGTCCACCAGATCGCCTCGGGGATGCCGCATGTCAAGCGGATCGAGGGGCCGAAGGGCAACCCGATCTATCAGGTCGGCGGCAAGTCGTTCGTGTTCTTCCGGACCCCGCAACCCGACGCCGAGGATCCCGATACCGGCGAGCGCTACACCGACGTGATCATGATCTGGGTGGAGTCCGAAGCCGACAAGCTGGCGCTCATCCAGGACCCGTCGTCGCCGTTCTTCACCACCGACCGCTTCGACGGCCACCCGTCGGTGTTGGTGCGCGCCAGCGACCTGAGCCGGATCGGCAAACAGGAGCTCACCGAGCTTATCCAGGACGCCTGGCTGTCGAGGGCGTCCAAGCGGCGCGCCGAGCGCTGGCTGGCCGAGCGCGATCTCTAGTCTGCGGCAGCCGCTTTGGCGTGGCGCGTGCCGTGCTGCACGACGGTGTCGCCGGGGTTTGCCCCGTTCAACCGGATCGAGATCGCGGGTGTAACCCGGCGGCCTATCTGTGTTGGGGGTACTCAAACGAAAGGCCAACCCATGTCGCAGCGTGAACTCTCGCTTGCCCAGCTGTGCGCAACCCGCCCCGTCGGTGCGGTCGCTTTGATCCGGCTGTACGTCGGGCTCATCTTCGTCGGGGAGGGAATTCTGAAGTTCACCCGGGCCGACGCCCTCGGGCCCGGCCGATTCGAGAAGGCCGGCATCCCCGCCGGCTCGTTCTTCGCCTACTTCGACGGCACGTTCGAAGTCATTTGCGGCGCCTTGATCCTGATCGGGCTGCTCACCAGGCTGGCCGCGGTGCCGATGGTCGTCGACATGATCGGCGCGTTGGCCATCACCAAGCTGCCCATCCTGTGGGGCAGCGCGCCGCTGTACCCGAAGGAACACGGATTCTGGGACTTCTTCCACGAGGGCCGGTTGGAGGTCGCGATGCTCTGCGGCAGCCTCTTCCTGCTCGTCGTCGGCTCGGGGGCATATGCGCTGGACGCGCGCTTGAGCCACACCGGCGTGTCAGCGCGTGTCAAAGATGCCGCGCACTAGCCGGCTGAGCACCGAGAATGAGGCGCGCCCGCTAAGGCGAGGGCATGCGCGCACGTCGCGCCTGGAGGGAGGGCTGCGATCGGTGACAGGTCCGGCGTATCCGGACTGGGATGCGGTCTACCGCGACAACATCGGCTGGGTGTACCGGTTGATGTATTCAAAGGTGGGCAATCAGCCCGACGCCGAGGACCTCACCGCCGAGGTGTTCATGACGGCGCTCAAGCCGTTGCGGGTCTCGGCCACCGTGCCGGAAGTGCGCAAGTACCTGAAGATGACGGCACGGACAGTGCTCGCCTCACACTGGCGAGACCGGATGGGACGCGAAGTGACGCGGATCGAGGAAGACATCCAGGAGGGTCCCGCCGACGATGGCGGCCAGCCGACCGCCGAATCCGGCACGGGGGACCGAGTGCGTTGGCTGCTGGCCAAACTGCCGGACAACTACCGACAGATCCTGGAACTGCGCTTCCTGCAAGCGTTCTCGGCGCGTGATGCCGCCAAGCAGATGGGGGTAAGCGTCGCCAATGCAAAGGTGTTGCAGCACCGGGCACTGAAGATGGCGGCACGCCTGGGCGGGGAGGCACCGTGAGCGGGCGAACAGTGCGTCGCTTCGTCGACAACCTGCTGAACAACCGCCGTAGCGAGCGTGCGCACCCTGACGACATCGAGGCGCGCGAAATGAAGACGGCGATCCAGTTGCGTGCCGCCAGGGCCGGCAGCGACGCGCCGCGCGAGGAGTTCGTCACTGAACTGCACCGCCGGCTGACCGCGCATCTGGAGGAGGGGGGCGACATCCGACGTGCGGGCACCGGAACCCGACGGGCGGTGCTCGTCGGCACCGGGCTCGCCGCCGCGTCGGCGGCCGGCGGCATCGTCATCGGCCGCAACCTGTTGACACCCAATCGCTCTCCATCGCAAGGGGCTCCCCCGCCGCAGACGGAACTGGAACCCAACGCGGGAGCGTGGTATGCCGTCGGCAGGAGCGCCGAACTGCCCGACGGCGGGGCGCTGGCTTTCGACGTCGGAGCGGTGAACGGATTCGTGCATCGCAGCGACGCGCAATTGGAAGCCGTGTCCGGCGTCTGCACGCATCAGGGCTGCAAGCTCTGGCTCGACTCGGCCGAGGGCAGGCTACGTTGCCCGTGCCACTCGACGTCGTTCTCGCTGCAAGGTGAGACGATGACGCATCAGCTGCCGACCGCGCCAGCGCCTCTCCCGAAACTGCAGGTGCGCGAAATCGACGGTATGATCCAAGTTTTCGCGCCAACCAAGCCCGCCTGAGCCGATTTGGTGGCAGGGTCGGCGCATGGACCAGAAGCCGCCCACCGCCGTCATCGAAGCCGCCCACCGCGAGCAGCGCAGCAGCTTGCCGTTCGCCGACACCGCCGATTTCGCCGACGCCGACAGGGGATTCATCGCCGCGCTGGAACCGTGTGTCATCAAGGCCGCGGACGGTCGTGTCGTGTGGGACAACGACCTCTACGGCTTTCTGACCGGTGATGAGCCGACGAGCGTGCATCCCAGCCTGTGGCGGCAGAGTCAACTCTGCGCAAAGCAGGGTCTGTACGAAGTGGTGGAGGGCATTTACCAGGTCCGCGGCCTCGACCTGTCCAACATCAGCTTCGTCGAGGGCGACACCGGCATCATCGTCATCGACCCACTGGTGTCGACCGAGACGGCGGCGGCTGCGCTGGCGCTGTACCGGACCCATCGCGGGGACCGCCCGGTCGTCGCGGTCATCTACACCCACAGCCACGTCGACCACTTCGGCGGGGTGCTCGGGGTGACGACGCAGGCCGACGTCGACGCAGGCAAGGTCGTGGTGATCGCGCCCGAGCACTTCACCGAGCACGCCGTGCAGGAGAACGTGTACGCAGGCACCGCGATGGCGCGCCGCGCCGGCTACATGTACGGCGCCGCGTTGGCGCGGGGGCCGCAGGGGCAGGTGGGGTGCGGCCTCGGCCAGACTCCCTCCACCGGGGAAGTGGCGCTGATCGTGCCGACGCTCGACATTTGCGAGACGGGCCAGACCCACACCATCGACGGAGTCGAGATCGAATTCCAGATGGCGCCCGGCACCGAGGCACCCGCCGAAATGCACTTCTATTTCCCGAAATTTCGCGCGCTGTGCATGGCCGAGAACGCCACGCACAACCTGCACAATCTGCTCACGCTGCGGGGCGCATTGGTGCGCGACCCGCACGGATGGGCCGGCTATCTGACCGAGGCCATCGACACGTTCGCCGACCGCGCCGACGTGGTGTTCGCGTCGCATCACTGGCCGACGTGGGGCAAGGACCGGATCGTGGAATTCCTGTCGCTGCAACGTGATCTCTACTCCTACCTCCACGACCAGACGTTGCGACTGTTGAATCAGGGCTACACCGGAATCGAGATCGCCGAGAACTTCCAGATGCCGCCCGCGCTGGAGAAGGCGTGGCACACCCGCGGCTACTACGGTTCGGTGAGCCACAACGTCAAGGCCGTCTACCAGCGTTATATGGGATGGTTCGACGGCAACCCAGCCAGGCTGTGGGCGCATCCACCGGAGGCGATCGGCCCTCGCTATGTCGAGGCGATGGGCGGTATCGACAACGTGGTGGCCATCGCCCGCAAGGCCTACGAAGACGGAGACTTTCGCTGGGCGGCAACGCTTCTCGATCACACGATTTTCACCGACCGCAACCACGTGGGGGCTCGCGAACTGTACGCCGACACGTTGGAGCAGCTGGCGTACGGCGCGGAGAACGGCGTCTGGCGCAACTTCTTCCTCGGCGGCGCGACGGAGCTGCGGGAAGGCAACTTCGGGACGCCGACCCAGGCGGTGTCGCCGACGCTGCTGGCGCAGCTGACACCGGAGCAGATGTTCGACACGTTGGCGATCAACATCAACGGCCCGCGGGCATGGGATCTGGATGTCGCCGTCGACGTCACGTTCCTCGACACGGCGACCAACTACCGGTTGACGCTGCGCAACGGCGTGCTGGTCTACCGCAAGGCACCCACCGACGAATCGACCGCACAGGCCACGATCAAACTCGCAAACAAGGTGCGGCTGTTGACGTTCGCCGCAGGCGATGCGGATTCACCCGGACTGGAGATCATCGGCGACGCCGACGCACTACCGTCGATCATGGCCGTCGTCGACCGGCCGGATCCGAACTTCAACATCATCGAGCCCTGATCCGCAGCGACCGCAACGACGGGACAAAGGCCGGAACCGAGGTGTTCCTGGTGGCCCGCATCCGCGAATTCTGGCTGGAATCGGACCAGACTCATGCCGACAACGACGAGAGCGTCGCGCTGGGCATCGCCCGCACCGGACGGGTTGTCACCGCTGCCGCACTGGTGATGTCGATTTTGTTCGCATCGTTGATGGTCGCGCAGGTTTCGATCATGCGGATGTTCGGTCTCGGCCTCGCGCTGGCCGTTCTCGTGGACGCCACGCTGGTCAGGATGATGCTGTTGCCCGCATTCATGCATGTCCTCGGCCGCTGGAACTGGTGGGCGCCCAAGCCGTTGAGACGCCTGCATGACCGCATCGGGATCAGCGAGGTCGGCGAGCTACGGGATGCCGCCGTCCACGCGCAGGATTGACCCGCTGGTGTAGGTGGACGCGTCGGACGCCAGATACAAAGCGGCACCGATGATTTCGGGCGGATAGCCGAGCCGCTTGAGCGCGAAGGACTGCGCACCCTTCGTCGTCGCCGGAATGTCCCACGCCTTGCTGATGTCGGTGAGGAAGGGGCCGGGCATCAACGTGTTGACCCGCACCGTCGGGCCGAACGCCAGCGCGAGCCCTTCGGTCAGCGCGTTGAGCCCGGCCTTGGCGGCCGAATACGGCAACTGCGCCGGCTGGGGACGTCGCGACCCGCTGGAACTGACGTTGATGATCGACCCGCCACCGTCGGCGACCATCCGCTCGCCCACCAACGTCGACAGGCGAAACGGGCCCTTGAGGTTGAGGTTGACGACGGCGTCGAACATCTTCTCGGTCACCGAACCCAGCGACTCGTAGAGCGGCGACATCCCGGCGTTGTTGATCAGCACGTCCACCTTGCCGAACCGGTCGTAGGCGGCCTCGACGAGGCCGTCGAGCTGATCCCAGCGGCCTACATGCACCTGATACGGCATCGCGGCGCGGCCGGTGGCCTGCGAGATCTCTGCGGCCGTGGCCTCACACACCTCCAGTTTGCGGCTGGCGATGATGACGTCGGCGCCGCACTTCGCCGCGGCGAACGCCATCTCCCGGCCGAGGCCACGGCTGCCACCGGTCACCAGCACGACCCGGTCGGTGAGGTCGAACAGCTCGTCGGCGTAACCCATGGCCTTATGGTGTCACGGTGCAACTCCTACTGGTCCGGCACGCGTTACCGCTGCGCAGCGAGCCAGGCGAGGGCTCGGATCCAGACCTATCCGCAGACGGCGTCGCGCAGGCCAAACGGCTCCCCGACGCGTTGGCGCGGTTTCCCATCACCCGGCTGGTCAGCAGCCCGCAGAAGCGCTCCATCCAGACGGCGGCGCCGGTAGCCGATGCGCTAGGGCTCGGCATCGACATCGACGACCGCATCGCCGAGTACGACCGCGACCTCGCGCACTACATCCCGATCGAGCAGATCGCCGCGGAGTACCCCGAGGAGTTGGCCCGGCTGGCCAGCGGCCACCTCCCCAGCGCCGTGGACGAGGCCGCGTTCCTGCGGCGCGTCACCGAGGGGATCAACGACATCGCCGCCGCAAGCGATCACCAGGACACTGTCGCGGTGTTCACCCACGGCGGGGTGATCAACGCGCTGCTGCACGTCATCCTGCGCACCGAGAGGATCCTGTGCGTGAACGTCGACTACGCGGGCATCACCCGGGTGCTGCGTTCCCGCAAAGGCGACCTCTACGTCGCCTCGGTCAACGGCACCGAACACGTATGGGATCTGCTCCCGAGAAATCAACGGTGGTAAACAAGTCCGATGACCAGCTCGTCAACTTCGCTCGACGGCCTCGACCTCGTCGCCCTGGACCGGCACCTGCGGGAAGTGGAGGTGCCGCGCAGCGGCGAACTGCGCGGGCAGCTGATCTCCGGCGGCCGTTCCAACCTGACCTTCCTGGTGTCCGACGACGCGGCGAAGTGGGTGCTGCGCAGGCCGCCGCTGCACGGGCTGACCCCGTCGGCGCACGACATGGCGCGCGAGTACCGCGTCGTCGCCGCGCTGCGTGACACACCCGTTCCGGTCGCCCGCGCGGTGACCATGCGCAACGACGACGCCGTGGGCGGCGCACCCTTCCAGATGGTGGAGTACGTCGAGGGCCGCGTCGTTCGGCACGCCGAAGAGCTCGAGGCGCTTGGCGACAAGGACACCATCAGCGCCTGCGTCGACGCGCTGATCAAGGTGCTGGCCGATCTGCATGCGGTCGACCCGAACGCCGTCGGGCTGGCCGACTTCGGCAAGCCGACCGGATATCTGGAACGGCAGGTGCGGCGCTGGGGCTCGCAGTGGGAGCTGGTGAAGCGGGAGAATGACCGCTTCGACGCCGACGTGCGGCGGCTGCATTCGGCTCTTTCCGAAGCGATTCCGGCTCAGGGCCGAGCCTCGATCGTGCACGGCGACTACCGCATCGACAACACGATGCTCGACTCCGGCGACCCCACGAAAGTGCTCGCGGTGCTGGACTGGGAGATGTCGACGCTGGGCGATCCGATCAGCGATGCCGCGTTGATGTGCGTCTACCGCCACCCGTTGTTCAACGTGATCCACGCGAGTTCAGCGTGGGCCTCACCGCTCATGCCCGAGGCCGACGAACTGGCGCAACGCTATTCGGTTGCGGCGGGGCAGTCGTTGGACAACTGGGACTTCTACACCGCGCTCGGCTATTTCAAGGTGGCGATCATCGCCGCGGGCATCGCATTTCGCGCCAGAATGGGTGGCGGCGTCGCCGCCGACACCGACGAGGTGGACCAGGCGGTCGGTCCGCTGATCGCCGAGGGTCTGCGCGTTCTCAAGCGCTGACTTTAAACGCTGACTTTCATGGCCGAGCAGTCGCAGACTCGCACAAAATGGCGCGGCGATTTCTGGGGGTGATTGCAACAGCCACCTTGTTGGAGGTTGTTGTGTATCTGAAGGCTTATCCCTGGATTATG
>NZ_PDCP01000210.1 GCF_002553505.1 Mycolicibacterium agri
CCCGCCCCCCCGCCCCAACCCCCCAACCCCCCCGCGGCCCGGGGCGCGCCGCCGCCCCCGGCGCCCCCCGCGCCCCCCCCGGCCCCGCCCCCCCCCCGCCGGGCCCCCACCCCGGCCCCGCGCGACCATCTGCTCCATGTTCTCCCGCTGCGTGCCCGCGGTCACGTGCGGCCGCACACCGGCAACCAGTTCCTGTTCCGTCACGACCCGCACGCACAGCGTCACATCACATTCGTGCAGTGCCCGCACCTCACCCGGTAGCGGTTGCCCCGCCAGGGCGAGCGCCAGCGCATAACGCGACGGCCGCACCATTCCGACCTGCCGCCACCCACCGCGCCGCAACGCGAAGCGCCCGTAGCCATCCGAACCGATGGCCCCAGTCCACAGCCAGCAGTCCTGGCGCCCCGGCCCGCGCACCACGTGGTTGAGGAACCGGGCGACCTCACCGGCATGAGACTGCGGATCCACCACCAGATCGCGGCCCTGTCGCATTCGGGAGTGGGTGTAGCTCGCCACGGCGGTCTCAGGCGCTCAACGCCTCAGCGACCGGCCCCGCCTCCACGCTCACGGCCGCCTGGTGCCCATCCGCAGTCGCGACGCCGCCGCTCGGCTGCCCGTCCTGCTCGGCAGGTCTGGACGGCTGCCCCGGCTCCTGGTCGCCGGCCGCGCTGTTGTGGTCCTCACTGTCGGCCAGGCGCAACAGTTCTCGTACGCGTGCCTGCGTCTGGCCGCTCTGGGCCGCGATGCTCGCGACCGTCTCGCCGTTGGCCCGCATCACCTGAGCCGCCGCGCCGGCCGCCCGCCGGATCACCGCGGCCTTGTCCTCGGAGGCCTGCCGAATCCGTTCCACCCGCTCGTTCAGCTCCCGCTCGATCCGCGCAATCTGCTCGGCGGCCTTGGCCCGCGCCGTCTCTTCGCTCCTGGCGGCCGACTGCTCGGCATGGTCGAGCTTGTCCAGCTCACCGAGGAACTCACTGAGCGACCGCACAATCGCCTGTTCCCGCGCCTCCCGCTCAGCGTTGGCGATCCGCCGCGCCTCCAAAGTCCGTTGCAGATTTGAATCGCCCTGGAAATGCTGGAGGCTCCTGACCTTGGAAACGAGGATGCAGGTATGCCGAAGGAACAGTCGCCTGGGAAGCCCACGACGCGCCGTTACAGCTCGGAGGAGAAGGCTGCTGCGGTGCGGATGGTCCGCACGCTGCGCGAAGAGCTGGGTGAACCACCCCGGGTTTGATGCACACCGGTTTATGGGTGTGCAGCCTCTGAGTGGGCCGCGTTTGTAGCGTAGTGGA
>NZ_PDCP01000211.1 GCF_002553505.1 Mycolicibacterium agri
CATGCTTGCCGACCACACCACGCTGGTGCAGTTTCTGATCGAGGAGCGCCGCCGCCACCCCGGTGCTTCCGGTGACCTGAACGCGTTGATCCTCGATGTCGCGCTGGCCTGCAAGGCGATCGCCAACCGCGTGGCCTGCGGCGCCTTGGCCGGGGTGCTGGGATCGGCCGGACACACTAACGTGCAGGGCGAAACGCAGCAGAAGCTTGACCTGCTGGCCAACGACTACTTCCTTCATGCGACCGAGTGGAGCGGGCACGTCGCGGGCATGGTCTCCGAGGAACTCGACGAGCCGTACCTGCTGCCTGCCGAGTTCCCCCGAGGCAAGTATTTGTTGGTGTTCGACCCACTCGATGGTTCGTCGAATATCGATGTCAACGTTTCGGTGGGAAGTATCTTCTCCATTCTTCGTGCCCCCAACCCGGGCGCCGATCCGGCACCCGAGGATTTTCTTCAGCCCGGTACCGAACAGGTGTGCGGCGGCTATGCCATCTACGGTCCTTCCACCATCCTGGTGCTGACGGTTGGCACTGGCGTCCATGCCTTCACGCTTGATCCGACGCTGGGTGAGTTCTTCCTGACCCGGGAGAACATTCAGATCCCTGCGACGACCGGCGAGTTCGCGATCAACGCGTCCAACCAGCGCTTCTGGGAGCCGGCTGTGCAGCGCTACGTGCAGGAATGCTTAGCGGGCAAATCGGGTCCACGCGGCCGGGATTTCAACATGCGCTGGGTCGCCTCGCTGGTGGCCGAAACCCACCGAATCCTCACCCGTGGCGGAGTATTCCTGTATCCCCAAGATTCGCGGGATCCAGCCAAGCCTGGCAAGTTGCGGCTGCTGTATGAAACCAACCCGATGGCGTTCCTGATCGAGCAGGCCGGTGGTGCGGCCACCACGGGTCGACGCCGAATGCTGGAGGTAGAACCCGAAAAGGTGCATCAGCGTGTTCCATTCATCTTCGGGGTGCGCGAAGAAGTCGAGCTCATCGAGAGCTACCACAACGAGATCCACGAAAATCTGGACCCCTGGCCGCTGTATGGAACACGCGGCTTATTCAGGGCTCCGGCGAGCTGAGAGGGGCGCTCACGTGTCACGCAAGCATCCCATCGTGTCGATCGCGGGGTCGTCGGGAGCCGGGACCACATCGGTCATGCGCACGTTTCAGCAGATCTTCCGCCGCGAGGGCATCAACGTCGCCTACGTGGAGGGTGACAGCTTTCA
>NZ_PDCP01000212.1 GCF_002553505.1 Mycolicibacterium agri
CATCTTGCTCAGCGTCACCGACGCCGAGTTCGTATCACTGCTGGATCCGCCGGATTCGGCGGCCGCCGCGGTGGCACGGTGCCGGCAACACCGCTGCTTCCCGGTTCTCGCGGGACCCACAGGCAGTCTGGACCTGGTGCTGGCGTCGCCGATCATCCTCTACGACCACCCCGAGATCGCCGACCAGAGCAAGGGCGCGCTCTACGACTCCACCGAGATCGACGAGATCCTCACGCTGCGTATCATGACGATGACCGACGAGGAGAAGACACAGGCACGCGCCACCGATCCGCTGGCCGCCCAGATCGTCGACCGCTGCGACACCATGTCACCGGAGGCCATGCTGGAACTGCATGGTGTGCTGCGCAACCCGCACGCGGTGAACGAGGGAGCACGACTGATCCCCGAAGTCCCCGCCGACGTCGATTGGTGGGATCCGTCGGCCGACACTGCGGTGCGCCCAGACCTGGACGCGGTACTGGTCAACGGCCGGCCGGTGGCACGCGGCAGCAGGGTGCGGCTGCGCCCGTCGCGGCGGGCCGACGCGCAGGATCTCTTCTACGCCGACAAGATCGCGCGCGTCACATCGGTACACGAGGACGTCGACGGCGACCAGCACATCGGCGTCGTCCTCGAAGACGACCCCGCCGCCGACTTGCACGACTGGTACGGCCGATACCTGTACTTCGCCCCCGATGAAGTTGAACCACTCACCGAAAGGAGTTCGAAGTGGACGTAGTGGGATGGGTGGCTGTCGGCGTCGTCGCGGCCGTTGTGGTCGGCGGCGTGATCGTAGGCCTCGTCAGCATTCCCGACGCACGCCGCTACATGAAGATCCGCAAGATGTAACCGTGAGCGAGGTGCAATCACGTCCCGAATTCTGGTAGCCGGGATCGGCAACATCTTCCTCGGCGACGACGGATTCGGCCCCGAGGTGATCCGCCACGTCCCGCAACGGCTCGCCGGCTCGCGAGTTCAACTGGTGGACTACGGCATCAAGGGCATGCACCTGGCGTATGACCTGCTCGACGGGTGCGAGGCGCTCATCCTCATCGACGCGATCCCCAGCAGGGGGGCGCCGGGGACCATCCACGTTTTCGAGGCCGACCACGAAAGCCTCACCGCGACAGTGGGTCTCGACGCGCACGCGATGGACCCGGCTGCGGTGTTCGCCAGCCTCAACGCCCTCGGCGGAACACCGCCCTACACGATCGTCATCGG
>NZ_PDCP01000213.1 GCF_002553505.1 Mycolicibacterium agri
CATCCCTCACTCAACCTCCTCAACATCGGCCGCGTTGTGGATAACGCGACCCTGTCAAAAAGTTTGAGTCAGTGGACCTCCTTATACTCGAACACATGTTCGATTTGCTGGAGGCGGACGAAACCGGGTTGGTCGATGAGATCGCCAGGCTGGAGCGGGTCAAGGCCGCGGCAGCCGCTGCCCAGGCCAGGGTGACCGCGGCCCTGGTCGAACGCCGCCGCGCCGCCGAGGCCGCCAAGGGTGTGCCACGGGCCAAGCAGCTGCGCGGGCTGGCCAGCGAGGTCGGACTGGCCCGGCGCGACTCCCCGCACCGCGGCGGGCGGCACCTGGGATTCGCCACCGCGCTGGTCTTCGAAATGCCCTACACATTGGCCGCACTGGAATCCGGCGCGCTCTCAGAATGGCGGGCCACCCTTATCGTGCGCGAATCGGCCTGCCTGTCGGTCGAAGACCGCCGGGCGTTGGACGCCAAACTGTGCGCCGACATCGCCGCGCTGGCCGGCATGGGCGACAAACGCATCACCGCCGCCGCCAAGAACATCGCCTACCGGCTCGACCCGCAGGCCGTGGTCGACCGCGCTGCCAAAGCCGCCGCCGAACGCACCCTGACGATCCGCCCCGCCCCCGACGCCATGGCCTACGTATCGGTGCTGCTGCCGGTCGCCCAAGGCGTGGCGGTGTATGCGGCCTGCAAGCGCGCCGCCGACACCACCTTCGACGGGCGCACCCGCGGGCAGATCATGGCCGACACCCTCGTCGAACGGGTCACCGGCCGCCCCGCCGACGTCCCGGTCCCGGTCAACGTCAATCTCGTTCTCACCGACGACACCCTGCTCGCCGGCGATACCGAACCCGCCCACCTCGACGGCTACGGCCCCATCCCCGCCGCCATCGCCCGCCACCTGATCGCCGACGCCGCCACCGACACGCGCTCCAAGGCCACCCTGCGGCGGCTTTACCGCCGACCCGGCGGGCTGATCGCCATGGAAACCCGCGCCCGCCACTTCCCCAGAGGGCTAGCGACATTCATTGCGCTGCGCGACCACACCTGCCGCACCCCCTACTGCGACGCCCCCATCCGCCACACCGACCACGCCCAACCCCACCACCGCGGCGGACCCACCAGCGCCCACAACGGCCTAGGAGCCTGCTGAATTAGTGGCTTTGGGGGCGGGGTGCCTCAAAGCGCTCTGTGGCGCGTGTGTTCAGTCAGACC
>NZ_PDCP01000214.1 GCF_002553505.1 Mycolicibacterium agri
CGACAACGTGTCGCGGACGCGTTCGCGACACATCTAGCTGCTGGAATCAGCTTCTGCTAACGCCACCAGTCGCTAACGCCGGTGATGATGGCGTCCTGGTCGTTCGGCGACTTCGGGATCTCGTCGAGCCCGCGCGGCAGGAACGGGATCGCGAAGCCGGCGGCCTCGTCGAGCCTGCGGTCCAGGCGTTCCTTGCGGTCGTTGGTGATGCCGATCCACACCACGGTGCCGACGATGCCGACGACGATGGCCGCGGCGATTGCCGTCGCGAACGCCACGCGGGTGCGCAATGAAGGGGTGCGGCGCAGAAACCGCGACAGCGGTGCCATGGGCTCAGGGATCTAGCTCGAAAACCGCGCGCATCACTGCTGCCTGAGTACGAACCCCACGCCGCGCACGGTGTGCAGCAGCCGCGGCGCACCGCCGGCCTCCAGCTTCCGGCGCAGATAGCCGATAAACACGTCGACGACGTTGGTGTCGGCGGCGAAGTCGTAGCCCCACACCAACTCCAGCAGCTGGGCCCGCGACAGCACCGCGGTCTTGTGTTCGGCGAGCACGGCCAGCAGGTCGAACTCGCGTTTGGTCAGGTCGACGTCGACGCCGTTGACGCGGGCGCGACGGCCGGGGATGTCGACCTCGAGCGGCCCGACGGTGATGGTCTCCGACGAGAACGTCGCGGTGGCGCCCCTGCGCCGCAGCAGCGCCTTTACCCGCGCCACCAACTCGGCCAGCACGAACGGCTTCACCAGGTAGTCGTCGGCACCGGCCTCCAGACCGGCGACCCGGTCGTCGACCGAGCTGCGCGCAGACAGCACGCAGACCGGAACGTCGTTGTCCATCGCGCGCAGGGCGGTCACGACGCTGACGCCATCGAGCACTGGCATGTTGATGTCGAGCACGATCGCGTCGGGCCGGGTCTCGGTGGCGCTGCGCAGCGCTTCGGCGCCGTCCTTTGCGGTGGATACGTCGAATCCGGACAGCCGCAGGCCGCGCTCCAGGGACGCGAGGACGTCGTCGTCATCATCGACAACGAGCACTCGGGGTGAAACTGCACTGTCCATATACGCCATCTTGCCTGATCGCGGAGCGCGATTGGGATAGGCGCCACAGGGCCGTCGCGTCGGGTCGCTGTGATGCCGGCTACCCGCCACCACCGCGGCCGCCGCCCCCGCAGC
>NZ_PDCP01000215.1 GCF_002553505.1 Mycolicibacterium agri
CCTGACTTCGGACACCATTGGCCGGTTTTTGAATCAGTAATGCGCTGACCTGCGGCTTCGCTGGGCTTAGTGCCCCGTTTGGGGCACTAAGCGGGTAGTTTCGGGCGGTGGCGTACGTGCGGAAGGTGCGCACGGCCTCGGGCGCGGTGGCTGTGCAGGTCGTTCGGAAACATCGAGGTCAGCGCACGATCTTGGCGCACGTGGGGTCGGCGCACACCGATGCGCAGCTCGGGATCCTGCTGGAGCAGGCCCGCCGGATCGCCGCACAGGACCAAGGCGTTCTTGATATCGAGGTGCCCGCGCGGACCCAGTCCATCGACGGCATCGCCGACTGGCGAACCGGCACCTTACCGTTGTCGCCGGGTGTTCCCAAAGGTGCGCCGGCGCCGCCAGGGCGTACCGCGGCGACGCATTCGCGTCTTCTCTACGACGTGCTCGGCGCGGTCTATGACTGGCTGGGGTTCGACATAGTGGCCGATGCGGTGTTCCGGGATCTGGTGATAGCCCGGATCGTCGAGCCCACCAGCAAGGTTGATGCCGCCCGCGTGCTGGCCGACCTGGGCGCAGACACTGTGTCATACAGGACGATTCAACGTCACCTCGCCAAAGTCAACACCGCGAACTACCGCGAGCAGATCGCAGCCAAATGCTTCACGCATGCCACGGATCGGGGTGGGTTGAGCTTGCTGCTCTACGACGTCACCACGTTGTATTTCGAGGCTGAGAATGAAGACGACCTGCGCAAGGTCGGTTACTCCAAAGAGCGCCGCATCGACCCTCAAATCGTGGTCGGCCTGCTGGTCGACCGTAGCGGATTCCCCTTGGAGGTGGGCTGTTTCGAGGGCAACACCGCTGAGACCACCACGCTGGTGCCGATCATCACCGGCTTCGCGGCCCGCCATGAACTTGGTAACACACCGATGGTGATCGCCGCCGATGCGGGCATGCTCTCCGCATTGAACCTGGCCGCGTTGGATGAGGCCGGGTTGGGGTTCATCGTCGGATCGCGGATGACGAAAGCGCCCGGCGATCTCGAGTCGCACTTCCACTGGCACGGCGACGTTTTCACAGACGGGCAGATCATCGACACCGTCACTCCGCGGCACGCCAACAGCATCGTCAACGATGTGGCGCACCGGGCTGAGCCGGTCTGGGATCCCGAC
>NZ_PDCP01000216.1 GCF_002553505.1 Mycolicibacterium agri
ACAACCGCACCGGCGAGTCGGGCGGACGGGGCCAAAACAGACCGTCCTACCGGGGCCAAATCAACCTGTCACAGCCAGACAGTTGAGGTGCGTTTGCCAGCAGAGAGCCGGGCGGCTGACGCGTCCCAGGCGGCTTATTTCCGGGTCGCCCTTACCGATGAGCGACAGACGGTCACCGCGGCCCTTGATCAAGCCGAAACACGACTCCGCGCCTGTGTCGAGCGCCAGGAATTGGTCGGGCTGCGCGGTATGGCTCGGGCTCGCTTGCAAGTCCGTGAACTCAAGCATCAAGTCCTTCAATTAGATCGGATGATCGCCGCCCTTGACCGGCGCTACTCCGCATCGTGGTCAGACGGGCGCTAACCGCTGCCAGTCGACCTACAAGCGCGCCAAAAGCTTCTGTCATAGGGTTCCGAACAACATTGCGCATCAACGCAATTCGCCATTGGCTTAGATTAGTCCGACCCATATCGGTCAAGGTGGCCGCTGGTAGTCCGTGGGTGTTGGCGGCGTCGATGAAGCTGGCCACCACATCGGGCCCGGTCACTCGGTGGCAGGCAGTGCGGCCCAATAGAGCCACGTCATCGTCGCCGGTAAGCCCTGGTGAGGTCGCTGCGAGCGCAGTCCCAAGCGCATCGTTGAGAAGACCGAGGGCGCCGCCGGGCAGCGTCAGCCGTCAACTGGCTTGGCGGCCGAATTGGCGACCGCGTGGTAGAGCTTGGCAGTCTGCAAGGCGATGCTGGCCCAATCGAACTCGGAAATAGCGCGTTGCCGGCCGGCTTTACCCATCGCCTCCGCACGCTCTTGATCGCGGGCCAACGCGTTGAGCGCATCGGCCAGCGCCTGCGGCTCATCAGGTTGCACCAGCAGACCGGTTTCGCCGTCTGGTGTGTCCCGAACGTGGGAAGGAGTTCGATGTAGGTAGAGCTTCTGATGCGGTGCTGTGCAGGAGATGAAGGATTGCTGGCCCTTCGGAGTCGCCCTGCGGGGGGAGGCTTCAAACCGCCACATGCTGCGGGAGTGGTAACGCGATCGTGGTGAGCGATGTGGAAAAGGCACGGGTGGACGTGTCAGGCCTGACTTCGGACACCATTGGCCGGTTTTTGAATCAGTAATGCGCTGACCTG
Source organism: Mycolicibacterium agri (assembly GCF_002553505.1). Taxonomy (GTDB): domain Bacteria; phylum Actinomycetota; class Actinomycetes; order Mycobacteriales; family Mycobacteriaceae; genus Mycobacterium; species Mycobacterium agri. The sequence goes on from NZ_PDCP01000216.1 coordinate 1,128, forward strand.
CGGCTTCGCTGGGCTTAGTGCCCCG
>NZ_PDCP01000217.1 GCF_002553505.1 Mycolicibacterium agri
TTTGTGTGTCCGTCGCTGTACGAGCCGCTCGGCATCGTCAACCTGGAGGCGATGGCGTGCGGTACCGCGGTAGTCGCCTCGAATGTGGGCGGCATCCCGGAGGTGGTCGCAGACGGCGAGACCGGTCTACTGGTACAACCGGACGAACCGCAGGCGCTAGCCGACGCGCTCAACACGCTCGCCCGCGATCCGCAGCGTGCAGAGGCGATGGGATACGCCGGCCGGCAACGCGCCATCTCCGAGTTCGACTGGACCAGCATCGCCTCGCAGACCGCCACGCTCTACCACGAGGTCGCCAATTCGGCCGTCAAGCCAGTTGACGGCTGACGTTGCCCGCCGGCGCCCCCGGGCGCCTCAACGATGCGCTTGGAACTGCGCTCGCAGCGACCTCACCAGGGCTTACCGGCGACGATGACGTCGCTCTATTGGGGCTGCACTGCCTGCCACCGAGTGACCCGGCCCGATGTGGTGGCCAGCTTCATCGACACCGCCAACACCCACAGACTACCAGCGGCCACCGTGACCAATAATGGGTCGGACTAATCTATGCCGATGGCGAATTGTGTTGATGCGCAATATTGTCCGGAACCCCATTGACAGAAGTGTTTGGCGCGCTTGTAGGTCGACTGCGGTGGTTAGCGTTAGCGCCCGTCTGACCACGATGCAGAGTAGCGCCGGTCAAGGGCGGCGATCATCCGATCTAATTCACGGACTTGATGCTCGAGTTCACGGACTTGCACGCGAGCCCGAGCCATACCGCGTAGCCCGACCAATTCCTGGCGCTCGACACCGGCGCGCAGTCGTGCTTCGGCCTGATCAAGGGCCGCGGTGACCGTCTGTCGCTCATCGGTAAGGGCGGCCCGGAAATAAGCCGCCTGGGATGCGTCAGCCGCCCGGCTCTCTCCTGGCAAACACACCTCAACTGTCACTGTGGCAACATAACCGGTCTGATGAACCGCTGCATCTGAACCCCGAGTTGCACCGACGACCGAGAGGGGGGAACACCTCACAGCCGAGTTTTCCACTCAAACTCGAAACGACCCTGTCGTAGGTGTTGCGCGTCGCTCAGGATGACGATGATGGCGTCAATGGGGTGGACGACGATCTGATGATGAGAACGGCCCCGCTC
>NZ_PDCP01000218.1 GCF_002553505.1 Mycolicibacterium agri
CCCAGCACCCCTTCCGCCCGCGGAAAAGGCGCCGCCCGTTGAAAAGGCACCCGCACCGGCGCCGCCCGCCGACGAGGCACCCGCTCCCGCGCCGCCCGCTGAAGCGGACCCCGTTGGCCCCGCTCCCAAGAAGATTCCCGATCCGGTCGGCCCGGCGCCCAAGTCCATCCCGCCGGAGCCCACGGTGTGCAACCCCGAGGTCGATATCTGCGTCAGATAGCCGGTTTCAGGGCTTCCCGTACGCGCGTGCGATGTCGGGTGAATCCAGCCATCCGGAGTACGTCGGCTTGCGGGGCCAACCGTCCGGCGAATCCTGCCACTCCTCCTGGCGGCCCCAGGGCAGGATGTCGATGAGCGCGAAGGTGTGGCTGAGCTGCTCGGTGCCCCGGCCGTTGGTGTGCCAGGTGCGGTAGACGGTATCCCCGTCGCGCATAAAGACATTGACCCCAAAGCCGCCTCCCGGCGGCGCGTCGACATCCGCGCTGAACGAGCTCTCCGACGACGAGTACCACTCCATCTTGTTGCCGACCTTGTCGCGGTAGGCCAGCGCCTCCTCGATCGGACCGTTGGTGACGATGACGAACCGCGCGTCGTAGTTGTCGAGAAACTCCAGCCGGGTGAACTGCGACGTGAAGCCCGTGCACCCGCCGCACTGCCACTCCGCGCCGTTCTCCCACATGTGGTGGTAGGTGATGAGCTGCGAGCGGCCCTTGAAGACGTCGACCAGCCGGACCGGCCCGTCTTCGCCGATCACGGTGTAGTCCGGCAGCCGCACCATCGGCAGCCGCCTGCGTGCCGCGGCGATCGCGTCCAGTTCGCGCGTCGCCGCCTTCTCCCGCACCCGAAGCTCATCAAGCGCCTCGCGCCACGTCTGCTCATCGACGACCGGCGGTTTCGCGTGCGCCGACGTCGAGATGTGCTCAGTCATGCTTGTTCCTTCCGGTGCTGTCCCCAGCCTTCTGATAACTAGACACGGCCGGCACCCGAAAGTCATCGCCTGCGCACCCGGATCGGGAAATATCGTCAGCCGTGACGGGACTGCTAGGAGCCTGCTGAATTAATCCCGCGTGGCGGGCGTGGTTCTGCTGGGGTTTTCGGGATGATTGACGGGTGCAGGG
>NZ_PDCP01000219.1 GCF_002553505.1 Mycolicibacterium agri
GCAACAACGATGACTTGCCCAGCTCCAACCCCCTTGTCACATACATAGATTCGAGCGTGTTGCTACCCGTTGATAACTGGGGCCCGAGAAACACGATGTTGTCGCGGGCGGTGACGAAGTCCAGGGTGCCCAGGTGTGCGATGAGGTCGCGTTTGAGACCGCGGGCGTGGTCGAAGTCGAACTCTTCCAGCGACTTCCGTGAGGGAAACCGCGCCGCCCGGATCCTGCCCTCTCCGCCGTGGGACTCACGGGCGGATACTTCGCGCTGTAGACAGGCGGCGAGGAACTCCTCATAACTCCAGGATTCGGCCCGCGCCCGCTCGGCGAGCCGTTCGACGGCCTGACGCAACGTGGGTGCTTTGAGCGCTCGGGTCAGATAGGCCAACTCGGCGGTCACATCACGGCCGGCCGCGGTGGTCCTGGTGGCCATCACGCCACCGGCCCGTCGATGCCGAGCAGGGTGTCGTAGTCGGTCAACGGCCGCTGCTCAACGTCGATCTGGGCGGGCAGGGTGAGCACGTCGAACCGGTTGCGCCGCATCGCTGTGGCCGCCGCCAGGTGTGCTGGGTCGCTGATCGTTTGGTGTTTGGCCCAGATCCGGTCGTGCTCGGCGACCAACCGGCCGCCGCACCACACCCTTACCTGTGCAAGGTCGGCGACGACTTCGATGCGCCGGCCCACCGCAGCCGGGTGCACCGAGTAGTCGTTGGTGTCTAGGCGCACGTAGTGATCGCGTGGCAGCCGGGCGTGGGTGCGCCACCCGGTGACCGGTTCCACCGGGGGCAGCGCCCCCATCGCGGCCCTGTCGGCCTCGATGCGATCGGCGGGTCGGCATCCCAGCACCCGATGCTGGCGGTGATTAGCACCGACCAGCCAGTCATCGAGCTGGGCGTTGAAGTCCGATGGTGACGCGAACACCCGACCCGGTAGGAAGGACCGTTCCAGATAGTCGTGAAAGCGTTCCACCAGCCCCTTGGCTTCGGGGTCTGCGGGCTTGCAGATCACCACCTTGGCTGCCACCGTGCCCCGGAACGCCTGGGATGCCGCGGTCAGCTCGGGTGTTCGTGCCCGCCACCGCCCGACCGCGCCCTCTCCATCCCAAACGAACACCCGAGGA